>NZ_JAQMYP010000059.1 GCF_028369295.1 Streptomyces sp. HD | reverse complement strand
CACCCCGAGCGCGACCAGCGTCCCGATGCCCATCCCGGTGCCGACGGCGACCCCCTTGGCTGCCTCTACCGGGGAGTGGAGCAGGTCCATGCGGCGGCGGTGGCGAGCGTCGCGGAAGCGCTGCAGCCGCTCCTCCCACTCCTCCGCCAGCTCATGGTTCCCCGCGGCTTCGGCCGCCCGGATCATGCGCTCATAGCGGGCACCGGTACGACCGTCCCACGTGCGGCGAGCCACGATCCGGCCCCCGTTGAACGTGTAGAGCCCGTGGCGGACCACGGTGCGAGCGGCGGTCTTGGTGCGCTCGTGGGTGGCGGCCGTCTTGATGGCGCGTCCGGAGCGCACCCACAACGGCACCGGGGCCGCCTGCGGCGGGTCGGGGACGACGGTCAGCACGGTGGGGGCCGTGTCGTCAGCAGGCGGGGAGTCGGGGGTTTTGTGGAGGTGGACGACGTTCTCGGTCATGCTGGGAGTGCTCCTGACTGCCCGTTTGGGGGCGGGAGTTGTAGCGGGAGGGTGCCGGGGCGGGTCGTGTCCGTGGAAAGAGGCGCCCCGCCCCGGCGTTGTGGCTGGTCAGAACCAGCGGGAAGACTTCTTGGCGGCCTTGGCGCGGGCGGCCTCGGTGATCAGTCGCTGACGCTCGCCGTGCAGGGCAGACAGCTCCGCGTTCAGCCGCCTCTCGACAGCCGAACCGACGGAGTCCATCCGGTCCTCCGCACCTGCCGTGCTGCGGCCCCGGTGGACGCTGCGGGCACCTCCGGCCATCGCGCGCGCCATGTCGAGCCGTTCACGGCTGGTCAGCGGCCACCACTCACCCCGCTGCACCGCTTCCAGCTTCTTCGTCGTCTTGTGGATCTCGCGGTCCAGGCGGCGGATCTCAGAGTTGCCCATGTCAGGTACTCCCATCGGGCCCGTGCGGGCCGGGAAAGGCGCAGGGCACACAGGTGCCGAGCGAAGTGGGGATGACGTATCCGGCGTCACGCCGGCAGCTCGGGCAGCGGCGGCGGGCAGCGTTCGCTGCGGCGAGGGCCGCCCACCGGGCTGGGGTCATCGGCCGTACCGGCTTGGCCAGGTCGACCTTGTAGAGGTAGGCGACCAGCGGCCCGCGCCGTCGGCGCGGCCGTTCCAGCTGCGCGGCCACACCCTGCCCGCCGGGCCGTAGGCCGCGTGCGCGGAGCTGGCGGCGGGTGGCGTAGCCGTCCGGGGCGAGATGCCACCGGTACACCGGCAGCGCGGCCATCAGACCGTCGTGGCGGTGGCCCGCTCAGCGAGCAGGGTGTCCCGCAGCTTGCGGGCGTTGGCGGGCGAGGTGTGGATCTCACGGCGGATGCCTTCGCCGGTCACCTTGGCATCCGGCCATCCGGCGGTGGCCTTGCGTGCCTCATCGAGCAGCTGATCCGGGGTGCGCTTGGGGCGGGGGGATCGGGCAGCGTCGGGGATCCTGCCGGTCGCCCGACGCGGTGGGGTCGACTCTGCCGGAACGCTCCGCGCGGGCGTCTCGATCACGGGAGCGATCGGGGCGGGGATCGCGGGCATCGGCTTGAGCGGCGGAATCGACTTGCCCAGGTCGACCGCGACCGGTTCCGGCACGGTCAGCCGGGTCAACGTGACTACCGGGTCCGGGGTCGATTCCCGCAGCTCAGCCATAGACCGTTTCATTGCGGTCTCGGTGGATTCCTCCGTATTCGCGACTGGTGCGGGATCGAGGGCGGGAGCGGGAATCATGCCGCCGAACATCGACGCGAGCGCGGCATCCGCACCGGCCGTGACCCGGTCGCGCTGCACGTCCAGCAGCCTCGATCCGAGCGCCGTGTCGCCGACGCCGACCCTGCGGGCCAACCGCCACGACTTGAGCTCCGACCACTTCCTGACCCAGCCAGTCGGATGCTGAGCGGCGCGAGCGCGGTGGTAGGCGAGTGCCTGGACCAGGTCGGCGGTGCGCCGCTCGTGCTCCGCGTCACGGCCATCGGTGTGCACGACGATCCGCCGGGCGAGGAACGCCATGCCCTCCGCTGCGACGGACATTCCCATCGGGGTCAGGGCGTAGATGACGGTGCGCCCCAGGTCGGGCGCGGCCATGGCACCCATGACAGCGGCAGCCGCCGGCAACGCCCACAACCCCGCCCGCACGATGCGTGGGGAGGACTGGCCCAGCATGGTCAAGCCGAGCAGGACCAGGGCGAGGACAGCGGTGGCGCCCTCACCGGCGGCGAGCGCACCGAGCGCGGTTCCCTTGCCGTAGGCGTGGCCGATGTTGCTGTAGGTGCCGATCCCGCCGAACACGCCCGTGGCGAGCATCGGGACGAACGCGGCGGCCAGCACCCCGGCCTGAATGCGGGTCAGCTTGACGGGGGTCATGCCGCGCCCCCCGGCAGCGTCACGGCGGCCGTGCGGTTGGCCAGCTCGCGGCGCTCGGTCAGCACCCGGCGGCGGGCGCGGCGGATGCGGCGGGCGTCCAGCTCGGTCGGGGTGCGGTCCAGGGTGATGATCTGCGCGTCCAGCAGGTCGACGTCCGCGAGGATCACGGGCATCTCCTGCTCGATCGCGTCCAGTTCCGCGTCCGTGGGTTCGATGTAGTCGGCGAACGCAGTAACAGCGTCCTGAACAGTGACGATGGGGCTCATGGGTCGTGGTTCCTTCCACAGGTGGTTACGGCCCGAACAGCGCCCCCGGAGTGCCAGCTCCGGGGGCGCGCGCCGTTGGTGGGGAAAGCCGCACCCAGGCGGTGCGGCGCGGCCGCGGATCAGCGGCCGGAGTGCCCCGGGCGGGATTCGATCCCGCGCCCTCGCGGCTGGATACCGGGGCTGTGACGTCTCTCGTCAGCTCTCGTCGGGGAGCAGGTACTCACCGCGGCCGTTCTCAGCCAGCCAGGCCGAGCCCGCCTGCCACGCATCCGCCTCGCTGTCCACGTCCTCCACAATCACCAGCCCGATGCGGTTCGGGTCGTCGTTCCTGCCGGATGTGAAGAACCGGTGCTCCGCCATGACGTTTCCTCTCGATCGGTGAATGGGTTGGTTGGTGCGTGCCCTCGCCCGCGTTCGAGGCGTAGACCCGGGATCGGTCCGGCGAGGGCTGCGTGCAGGGCGGGCGTCAGCGCTGGACGACGGCCTTGGCCATGTCGCGGTGGGAGACGCTCACGCTGTGTCCGGCGGCGCTCAGCCGCTCAGCCAGGGCGCGAGCGAAGGTCGGGGCGCGGTGACGGCCGCCGGCGCATCCGTCGGCGATGGTCACGGTTCCGGCGGAGGGGCCGGAGGCGAACGCGGTGACCGCCGTGGCGGTGGCCTCCACCAGGTCCGTGATGCCGGGGGTGTTCAGCACGGCGGTACGCACCGGCTCGTCGTCGGCGGTCATGTACCGCAGTTCCGGCGACACGTGCGGGTCGCGGAAGTGGTGACGCAGGTCGATGGTCAGGTGAGCGACCGGCGGAGCGGCGTGCAGGTAGCCGAACGAAACGATCTCGACAACAGCCATGGGGACTCCAGGAAGAGAAGGGGTGTTCCGGCTCCCCTCAGCGCCGCTCGTACGAGACGAACGGCGGAGGCAACCGGCCGCAGCGATCGACGCTGCGAAGCCAGAAGGAAGTGAGACCGGGCTTTCACCGGTGCGCCGTTGCCACGGAGCACCGGTCCCGAGCCGGAAGAGTCGGGCGCGTCATCGTCACTGCTCTGACGCCAACAGGGCGGCGCGCACCAGGTGGCACCCGAGGGGTTGACCTCCAGAAATGAAGGGATGATCCCCACGGCTGTTTCTCCAGAGCTGGCACGCGGGGCGGGACAGGTTCACCCGCCTCGAAGTGGCCGCCGACGGCCATCACCCGGGCCGTTGCGGAGACGGGGAATCACACCCCCGCCAGACTTGAATCTCTATTGAGTTCTCAACCAACTGACGCTGCCTTCGTACTCACCTCTGCGGGCTTTCCTCCGGGCGCTGACGCTGATCTTGCGTGGCAAGCCCGCCTCAAGTGCGGGCATACCGGGGCGCATTGACCGTCGATCGGGATCCGACCGGCGGGCACATCCCTAAGGTTCCCTAGGGTTCCCTGCGGTGTCAAGCGGTAAGCTAGGGAACCTCAGGGAACCGAGACGAGGGAGCTGGCGAAATGGCCGGTCAGGCCGACAATCGAGCGCCATACGCGAAGATTGCCGCCCACTACGCGGAGCTGATCACGTCCGGCCAGCTACCGCCGGGCACGCTCCTGCCGAGCATCAAGAACCTCTCGGAAGAGTGGAGCGTGAGCACGGCCACGGCCGAGAAGGCGTTGCGCAAGCTGCGCAACGAAGGAATGGTCCGGGGCATCCACGGGATCGGAACGGAAGTCCTAGACCAGCCGGCCCCGATGTCGTCGGGATCTCAGCGCCAGGACCGGGGCCGTCGTACCGGATCAAGTTGGGGGTCCGGTGAACGGTCTGACTCGCACAAGGCGGGCGTGGTCCCTGCACCTCTGGACGTGGCGCAGGCTCTGGGCATCGAGCCTCGCTCCGACGTGATTCGTCGGAGCCGGGTGTACCGGGATCGACACGGCATCGTGGCGCACAGTACGTCTTGGATTCCGGCTCGATACGGGAAGCTGATCCCGCAGTTGGCGGAGAGCGAGCGATTGACCGGGGGAACCTCCCTCCAGCTAATCGCCGAGGCGACCGGCCTTCCAATCAGTCATCGGATCGACACCGCCTCAGCGCGACTGCTGACAGCGGAAGACACCCAGCGCTTGGAGTTGGACCCGGAGAACCCGCCTACGGAACCCGTCGTCGTAATGACGGCGAAGTTCATCGACAGCGAGGGCAACGTCGTGGAATACGGTGTGGACCTCGGGGGACCTGGCCGCACCTGGCGCACAGAATCGGAGGTATCCCCGTGACGGTCATGGACGACACGCTCACGAGCGTGCTCGAAGACCGCCTAGGGGCACTACTCGCAGCCCGCAGGGCTGGCACAATCACGCTCGAAGCCGAAGCAGAGATGGCCGCCATCTCCCAGACCATGACGAGACCGATGTCACCACGCCCACCGTTCTGCGTCCTGATGGCCGGACTCCCCGGCTCCGGCAAGACCACCCTGTCCCGCGATCTCACAGATCGCGGGTTCGTACGGCTGTGCCCAGACGAAGAGATGTACCGCCGTCATGGCGTCTACGGCGTGGACTTCCCCAGAGGTACCTTCCCCACCCTTGAGCGGCCGGTCCTCGAAGACGTTGCGGCGGAACTCAGGGAGCAACTGAAGGCCGGGCACGATGTCGTCGTTGACCACGGCTTTTGGACCCCGGAGGATCGGGCCCGATGGCGAGTCATCGCCACAGACGCCGGCGCCAGTCCTGTGCTCGTCTATCTCGCAGCGACCCACGACGAGCTTTGGGCAAGGATCAGCAAGCGCAACGAATTCCACGCGAACGATCCCAACTCCATCTACTTCTCTGAGAGCGACCTTCAGCGGTACCGCACCCGGTTCATCCCCCCTCAGACAGACGAACCGCACGTCGTGTACACAGGTGACACTGCGGCTGTGATCACGGCTCTGGAAGCCACTCGCCACTGACGTTCGAAGTCACAGATACGCAGGTCAGCGCGCGCTACTCCGTCTCAGTTTCCGTCTCATTCACCCCCGTCCGGAGCCGTTCATGACGGTTCACGCTCCGGGCGGGGCGACGGTAATGAACGGGCTTGAACGGCCCTGGATCACACTCTGACCAGCCCGGACAAACCTGCAAAGCGAGTTACGTGGGTTCGAATCCCGCCACGGCCTCCAGTTCGTCCTCTCCTCGAACGGGAGCACAACCCTGGACGCCTGTCAGGTGTCCAGAACACGACTGGACGGCGAACGTCCGGTCGCCGTGCTTGCTGTTCCGACGAGGAGACCAACCGTGCGTCAGCAGTCGCGCCCGCTCATCCGACCCTCGACGGCCTTGGTGGCCGCTGCCGCGATCGTCGGTGCCGTTCCCGCGGTCGCCGCTCCGGCGGCGTATGCCGAGGAGGGGAAGCCCTCTCTGCTGATCTCGGAACTGCCGCGTACCTCTCCCAAGCCCGGCGAGATGTACGACAAGAAGGTCGTCGTCACCAACAACGGCACCGCACCCGCGGACGGCCTCACCTTCCGGATCCGGTTGACCCGGGGGCTCGACTTCCCCGAGGTCGTGCAGGGCTGCACCTACTCCACCGTCGAGGACCAGGTCAGACAGGCCCTCTGCGAGCTCGACACCGTCATCGAGCCCGGCGCCTCCGTCGAGACTCCGGTCCGGTTCAAGGCGTTGCCCCACGCGCTGATGGAGGCCGTGGAGTACGGCACCGGCCCCACCGGCGAGGCCCCGGGCGAGGGGTTCGACGGCAGTCACCGGCGGCTGAACCTGACCGCGGACAGCTCCGCCGACCTCGTCGCCGTCGGTGAGGACACCGAGGCCCTCGCAGGCAACCGGCAGTCCGTCACGGTGCAGCTCCGCAACGACGGCCCCGGCTGGATCCAGAACCAGGAGAGCGACGACCAGCCGGCGCTCATGGTGCAGATCCCGCCGGGCACCCTCGCCTCCCAGGTGCCCGAGGAATGCGCACCGTTCGCGATCGACGGCCCGTCCGGGCCCGGGGGAACGCCGGGCAGGCCCAGGTACGTGTGCTGGCCCGCCGACCACACCATCGACGTCGGCGAGTCCCTCTCCTTCACGTTCATGCTGGAGATCGGGGACGACACCAAGACCACCACCGGTGAGGTGAAGGCGACCTCCGTGTACGACATCCACCCCGCCTTCGACAGGAATCCCGCCAACGACAAGGCCCAGATCCGCGTCGCCATCCCCACCGACAACGAGGCCGGCCCCACCCCCTCCGACGACCCGACGGACGGCGGCTCCAGCACCGGCGGCGACGGCAACGCCCCCGACGGCCAGTCCACCGGCGGCACCGGCGGGACAGGCGGGACGGGAACCACCGGCTCCTCATCGACCGGCACCTCGACCAGCGGCTCCACATCCGGGTCCGTCGACGGCAACCTGGCCAGCACCGGCTCCGGCAACACCCCGCTCCTCGCCGGCGCCGCAGCCGCCGCAGCAGCCCTCGGCGCCGCCCTGGTCATCGCCGTACGCCGTCGCCGCGCAACCTCCACGTCCTCCTGACGCGGGCCCAGCGCTACGGCAGCACTACGGGCTGCGCTACGACGACACCCGGGCCTGGAGCAGGCGCGGCGAGTTCTCGAAGCCCTGGCGGGCGTATGCCGCCCGCGAGCGGAGCTCGATGATGGATGCAGCGCGCGGGGTGAGGAGTGGACCGTGACCCGCTCCAGCCCGAGGTCCTTCGCCCTGGCCAGGGTCTCGGTGATCAGCCGTCCGCCCAGCCCGGTGTCGCGCGCCTCGGGGATGACGTACACGCACTGGAGGTCACCGGACGCCCGGTGCAGCGCGCGCGGCGTCGGCACGCGGTGGACGACCGCCAGCCAGGCCATGCCGATGATCCCCAGGTCATCGCTGACGAGGACCATGCAGCGGTGCGAGGACACGTTCTCCCCGGCCCACAGGACGAAGTGGCGTATGAAGTCCTCTCGGCCGACGTCCTCCGGTGCGGCGCCGTCGTTCTCCTGGATCCATCGCCACCGCAGTCCCGCGACGGCCGTCAACTCCCCCGGTTCGGCCGGGCGGACGATCACGTCGTCCGTCGGGGCGCGGTCGATCCGGCTCACCGCACCCCGCCCACCGACTCCAGCACGCCGCTCGCCTCGTCCTGGAACACCTCCGTCCAGTAGTGCCGGCCGTCCCTGTCCGCCGCGGTGACGCCGGTCGGGTCGACCGTCGACAGGACCTGCAGCATCGTCATGGCCAGCTGGTCGTAGGTGTCGGTCGACAGCTCGTGGCCCGACTCATCGTCGATCGCCTGCTCGCGGTGCAGCAGCCAGAGCGTGAAGGCGAGGGTCGAGATGTCGGTGTTCAGCGGGAACAGCCTCGCCTCGGGCTCGCTCCAGTTCAGGACCGCGCCCGTCTCGCCGTCGATGACCAGGCTGTTGTCCTCGACGAGATGACCGAGGCGGATCAAGTGGGCGGCGTGAGAGGGGAGTTCGGCCGTGGGGTCGACATCGGCGTAGTACTCGGCCAGCGTCGCGAGGGGGACGTCCGTGTCGAGGGAGAACAGGTAGCCGTCCTCCGGCAGGCCCACCTCGCGCAGGAAGCGGCGGGTCGGCTCGTGGGTGAGCGTGGCGGGGAAGTCGACCTCCTCGAAGCGCACCACCCTGCCCTGGCCGAACTCCTGGTCCAGGAGCCGCCGGGGCAGGTCCAGGGCCAGTCCCGACACTCCGGCCCGGCCCGCCACGAGCGCGAGCGGGCGGATCAGGGCCGCCATCTTCCAGAACGGCGCGGGCTCGCCGTCCGTGCCGTCCTCGAACACCGCCAGCAGGTGCCGCGACGCGTCCGCGACCGCCTTCGGGCCGTAGCGGCCGACGTAGGAGGCGAACTGGCCGCGCAGGCCCGCCAGTTCGTCCGTCGCCTCCGCGAAGCGGACCAGCGTCCGCAGGGACGGTGCCAGCGGGCGGCGGTCCATCAGGTCGGGGCGGTCGTGCAGGAAGTACGTCGTCGAGATCTCGCCCGTCGCGCCGTCCAGCAGGACCGACTCCGTCTCCAGGGCGCCGGGGCCCAGCAGTCCGCCTATCACCAGCTGCTCCCGCAGCTCCGCGGCCAGCCGGTCTTCCGGGTCGCCCGTCGAGTCCGCCACCGTCCGCAGGCCCTCGCGGCACAGCTCGGCGAAGCTCAACACGCCGCTGCCGCACGGCAGTCCGGGGCCGGTGAGCCAGCTGCGCGTCAACGCGTGTGTGACGTACGGATCCAGTTGGGTCTCGGTCAGGATGATCGCCGTATCACCGGCGTAGGTCGTAATCGTCGTGCTCATGGAATCCCCCGCATGTGCTCGCTCGCAGCCCCCGGGCAGGAAACAGCCGATCGACCAGCCCACCGGGTTCGGCGGCCGTCCCACTGCTCAGAACATTACGCGCCACCACTGACAACGCCCCCGGACCAGCGCGCCCACCACTGACGCCCCGTCCCGGCGCGCCCACTGACAGCGCTTCACACCAGTAGGACGCTCAGCACATCCTTGAGCATTCCCACCCCGCCACAATCGCTTGCCCAGCTCAACGGCTGCGCGGCCGACGGCTTCCCGGCCGCCGCAAACGGCAGGACGGCCGGGACGGGGTCACTGCCCCGTCACCACCGCCGCCTGCGGCCGGATCGGCAGGCGGTTCACCGGGCGGCCCGTGGCGGCGCGTACCGCCGATGCGATGGCTGCCGGTGATGTCACCACCGGCACCGCGCTCACCGCCTTCGCACCGAAGGGGGCGACCACGTCCCGTTCCTCGACCAGCTTCACGATCCGGAGGTCGGGTGCGTCCAGGGCCGTCGGCAGGGAGTAGCCCGTCAGGTCCGGGTGGCGGATCAGGCCGCGGGCCGAGCGCAGGTTCTCCGTGAGCGCGATGCCCACGCCCTGCGTCACGCCCGCCTCGATACGCGCCTGAAGCTGGGCCGGGTTCAGCACCCGGCCGACGTCCTGGGCGAGCGCCAGCTCGACGACGCGTACCGAGCCGAGCTCGATGTCGACGTCGACCACCGCGCGGATCGCGCAGAAGGACATGCCCACGAAGGCATCGCCCTGGCCGACGTCGTTCAGCGGTTCGGTCGGGTGGGGGCGGCACTGGGCCGTCGCCCACAGTTCCTTGCCGTCCATCGCCTCGGTGACGGTGGTCGACAGGACGCCGTCGTACGACGTGATCTTGCCGTCGGTGATCTGGAGCAGCTCGGTGGACATGCCGAACTTGTGCGCCAGGGGCTGGAGCAGTTGCGTACGGACCATCTTGGCGGCCCGCTCCACCGCACCGCCCGACACCCAGGTGTGGCGGCCGCGGCAGCCGGCACCCGCCGGGGGCTGGTCGGTGTCGACGGGCGCCACGTGCACCTCGTCGATGCCCAGCGTCTCCTGGACGATCTGCCGGGCGAGCGTGGTGAAGCCCTGGCCGGTCTCGACGGCGGCGCAGAGCACCGTCGCGACACCGTCGTGGACCTTCACCGTCGCCGTGGAGACCTCGTCCGCGCCCTCGGCTCCGAGCATGTGCACCATGCCCAGGCCGTAGCCCACCCCACGGCGCACGGCACCCGGTTCGCCCGCGCCCTCGGGGCCGCCGGGCAGCAGCCACTCGTCCTCGGGGGTGTCCTTGGGGAGGGCCGGAAGGGGGTGGTCGCGGACGGCCTGCAACAGCTCCGCGACCGGGGCCGGGCAGGTCACCGTCTGGCCGGTCGGGAGTACGTCGCCGGTGGCCATGGCGTTGCGCAGGCGCAGCTCGGCCGGGTCCACGCCGAGCTTCTTGGCCAGCTTGTCCATCTGCGCCTCGTAGGCGGCGCACACCTGCATGGCGCCCTCGCCGCGCACATGACCGGAGGGCGGGTTGTTGGTGCGTACCGCCCAGCCCTCGATGAAGGCGTTCGGGACGACGTACGGCCCGCAGGCGAAGCCGACCGCGGCGGCCAGGGCGTCGGACGACGTGTCGGCGTACGCGCCCGCGTCCAGCAGGATCTGCGCCTCGACCTTGACGAGCTTGCCCTCGGCATCCGCGTGGTGGCGGTACCGGAGCAGGGTGGGGTGCCGGTGGGTGTGGCCGAGGAAGGACTCCTCGCGCGTGGCCGTCAGCTTCACCGGGCAGCCGGTCTTCAGCGCCAGCAGGCCGAGGGGGAGCTGGAAGCCCTGGTCCTCGCGGTCGGCGGTGGCGCCGGGGACGCCGGTGACGACGACCTTGACGCGCTCGGGTTCCAGTCCGTAGCAGGCGGCGGCCCGGTCGCGGTCGGTGTGCGGGTCGGTCGAGGCCAGGTAGAGCTCCACGCCCCCGTCGGGCCGCGGCACGGCGAGGCCCGCCTCGGCGCCGATGGGCGCCGGGTCCTGGCGGCCGATGCGGTACAGGCCCTCGACGACGATGTCGCCGGCCGCGTCGGGGTCGCCGTGGCGCAGCGGGATGTGGCGGATCAGGTTGCCGTCGGGGTGCAGCGGCTCGGCCTCGAAGGCCTGCTCGGGGTCGGTCACCGGGTCGAGCACCTCGTACTCGACGATGACGGCGGCGGCGGCCAGCCGTGCGGTGTCCGGGTGGTCGGCGGCGACGGCGGCGATGGGCTCGCCGTGGTGGCGTACGACCTCGGAGGCGAAGACCGGACGGTCGGCCTTGCCGCGGCCCAGCAGTGGGCTGCCCGGCACGTCCTCGTGCGTGACGACGGCCCGTACGCCGGGCATCTCGCGCGCGTGGGACGTGTCGATGGACTTGATGCGCGCGTGCGGGTGCGGCGAGCGCAGGACGGCCGCCCACAGCAGGCCCTCGGCCCACAGGTCGGCCGCGTACGGGAAGGTGCCCTCGGTCTTGGCGCGGGCGTCGGCGGGCGGCAGGGCGGCGCCGATGCCGTGCGGGATCGGCTCGGAGGCGGGTGCTGCCTCCGCGGCTGTGGTCGCGGTGGCGGCTTCGTTGCTCACGCCTGGCCTCCGTCCTGTCCGTACGCCTGGTCATGCGGTCCGCGGGCACCCGGCGCCTCGAACGCCGACGGGTTGACCCCGCCGGCCCCCGGGCCCGCCTGGTGAGGGATACGCGGCTCGTCGCCGTTCCGTTCGGGCTCGTCCGCCGCCGTCTGCGCCTCGCGCTCGGCGACGACCTCCTGGACGGCCTGGACGACACCCCGGTAGCCGGAGCAGCGGCACAGGTTGCCGCACAGCGCCTGGCGGGTCTCCAGCTCGGTCGGCGCCGGGTTGCCCTCCAGCAGGTCGTGCACGGTCATCGCCATGCCCGGCACACAGAAGCCGCACTGCACGGCGCCGCATCGCGCGAGCGCCCGCTGCACGTCGGAGGGCTGTCCGTCCTCGGCGAGGCCCTCGACGGTACGGACCTCGCTGCCGGCGGCGGTCACGGCCGGCACCAGGCAGGACGCGACGAGCCGTCCGTCGACCTGCACGTTGCACGCCCCGCACTCGCCCTGTGAGCAGCCGTCCTTGGCGCCCGCCAGGCCGAGCCGCTCACGCAGCACGTAGAGCAGCGACTCACCGATCCAGGCGTCCGACACGGGCCGCTCGACACTGTTGACCCGCAGGACGTAGGAGGCGAGGGGGTGTTCCTCGCCGGTGGGCGGCGGTGCGTCGTCGGAAGCGGCGTCCGGTGCGGGCTCCTCGGCGGTCTCCGTCTCGGGCTCGGCGGCCGTGGCGGTGTCGGGGGCGGCGTCCGCAGGGGACTCGGCGGAGCCGTCGGCGGCCTCGGCGGGCTGCCGGGACTCCGGGGCGCCCTGCGTGTCGTCGGCGGCCTCAGGGGCTCCGGCGGCGGGCTGCGCGGCCTCGGGACGCGGGCGGGTGAACGCCTCCGCGGACACCTCCCCGGCGGGCTCGGCGGACCGCTCGTGCGGGTGCCCGGCCGGGTCGGCCCCGGTGGGCGCCACGCGCGCGTGCGGGTCGGAGGGCGCCACACGCGTGTGCGCGTCTGGGCCGGGCTGCCCCGGCGCCCGCACGGCCTGCTCGTCAGGGTGCGAGCCGGGTGTGTGCTGCGGGTGCGCCGGGGCCTGCGCGTCGGGCTGTGCGACGGACAGGTCCCCGCCGTGCGCCGCCGACTGGGCCTGCTCCTGCGCGGCCTGCGCGTGCTGTCCCCACGGCTGCCCGGTGGCCTGCGTGGCCCACGGGGCGGGCGCGCCGCCCGGCAGCGTGGCCGGCGGGGTGCCGCCCCACTGCTCGACCAGCGACGACGTGGTGAACTCGCCCGATTCGTCGGGAAGGTCACCGTCGGCGACGGGGATCGACCACTGCCCGGTGACATCGTGCCCGGGCGCCGCGGCGGCCTCCTGGCCGGCCTGGCCCGCCGCGGTCTCCGAGAAGTTCCACTGCTGGGTGGCCCCGGGGTTGTACGTGAACTGGCCGCTGCCCGTGTCCTGCGCGGCGGCGTTCGGGTCGGGCCACTGGGCACCCTCGGCGGGCGCACCGGCGACCGGCCAGCCGCCGGGGGCCGCGGGGTCGGTGCCCGGGGCCTGCGTGGCCGCTATCCGCGGCGGGACGTACCCGTGTCCCGGCGCGGCCAGCGGGGTGTCGGAGGCCAGGAGGGCGTCGATGCCCCCTTCGGGGAGTTTGACGAAGGCGGTGGCGCCGTCGTCGTACTCGCCCTGGGGCAGCGGATCCCAGCGGCCCGCCCCCTGGGGCGCGCCCTCTCCGTGCTGGTCGTCGGTCACGACAGCGCCCTCCCCAGTGCTCGTCGGGCCAGCGCGGCGACGGTGCGCCGCAGGTGCAGTACGGCGGGCGGATGCTGTTGTACGGAGCCGTCCTCGGCCGGTGTCGGGTCGGGGATGCAGGCCGCGGCGACGTACTCCCCGAAGGCCTGGAGCGCCTCCGGGACGATCGCGCGGCTGTTGTCCCAGTCGATCAGCTGGGCTACCCAGTGCTCGGCCTCCAGGGGCCTGAGCGGCATCGGCGCTATGGCACCCACGGCGCACCTGACTCCGCGCCGGGCGGGGTCGAGGACGACCGCGACGGACGCCATGGAACGCCCCGGGCCGGTGCGGCCGGTGGCCTTGAGGAAGACCTGCGGGGCGTGCAGCAGCGGCACGCGCACGTAGCCGATGAGTTCGCCGGCGCGCAGCATCTCCATGCCGGCCAGCAGGTGCGACACCGGGATCTCCCGGCGGGCTCCGCCCGGGCCCGCGATGATCAGGGTCGCTTCGAGGGCGGCGAGGACCGGCAGCGCGTCACCGGTCGGGGACGCCGAGGCGATGTTGCCGCCGAGGGTGCCCGCGTTGCGGATCTGCGGCGGGCCCGCGGCGCGCGCGGCGGCCGCGAGCGCCGGGATCAGGGCGGCGAAGTCGGGGCGGCCCATGCGCGCGTGTGTGAGGCCGGCGCCGAGCAGGGCGTGGCCGTCCTGGTACTGCCAGCCGCGGATCTCACTGATCTTGCCGAGACCGACCAGTGCGGCGGGCCTGAGCTGACCGGAGTTGACGGCGGCCATGAGATCGGTGCCGCCCGCCACCGGGACGGCGGCGGGCATGGCGGTGAGCGCCGCCACGGCCTCGTCCAGCGTCGTGGGCAGCGTGACGGCCTGCGCCGCCTGCGGTGCGCTCGTGGTCAAACCGACTGCCCCTTCCCGCTGCCCCACCTGGTCCCACCTGTGTTGCCGTACGGTACGTGCTGACAGGGCGGACGTGGCAACTCTGGCACATCTTCGCAGGGCACGAAGACAGGGGTCCGCTAGGAGGCATTCGCCCACGTGATCAGGGGGATGGTCCGTTTTCGCACGGCATCTCCGGTGCGCACCGATTGACACTCTTCGGTGACCCCTTGCCGGTTTTTTTCCATTATCTGTTCGGGGGCGGGCCGTCGATCGGCCGGCCGAGCACTCCGGGGCGCATCTGCCAGGGCCGCGGCCCCGCGGGCGGCCGGTAGGCGACCCCCAGGGCGTCAAGTCGCCGGTAATGGGCGACCATCCGCCGCTCGAAGCCGGTGAAGTCCCGTTCCGCCGGGGCGGACAGGCGGCTCCAGGCCACCTCGGCGAAGGCGGCGAGGCGCGGGAACGTCTGGTAGTCCACGCGCGTGTGGTCCTCCATCACCTCGGTCCACACGTTGGCCTGCGTGCCGAGCACGTGCCGGGCCTCGTCCGGTGTCAACTCCGAGGGAACGGGCTCGAACCGGTAGACGTCCTCCAGGGTGCGGACGTAGCCGATGGGGACCGGCTCGTCCGCGCCTTCGTGCTGCCGGTGGTCCAGATACACCTGCTGCTCGGGGCACATGACGACGTCGTGGCCCGCGCGGGCCGCCGCGATGCCGCCCGCGTATCCGCGCCAGGACGACACCGCCGCGCCCTTGGCGAGCCCGCCCTCCAGGATCTCGTCCCAGCCGATGAGTCTGCGCCCGCGCGCGGAGAGCCAGTTGTCGAAGTGACCGATGAACCAGGCCTGGAGTTCGTCCTCGTCGTTCAGCCCGAGTTCCCGGATGCGCCGCTGCGCGGTGGGCGACTGCCGCCACTGGTCCTTGAGGCATTCGTCACCCCCGACGTGAATGAACTCCGAGGGGAACAGCTCCAGGACTTCCTCGAACACCCCCTCGTAGAACCGCAGGGTGTTGTCAGTGGGGGCGAGTACGTTCGGACTGATCCCCCAGGTGTCCCAGACGGAGAGCGCGGAGCCCCCCTCAATGGATGCAGTGATGACGTCGGTGTTGCCGAGTTCCGGGTACGCGGCGATGGCGGCCTGCGAGTGTCCGGGTACGTCGATTTCCGGGACGACGGTGATATGCCGCTCGGCGGCGTACGCGACGATCTCGCGGATGTCGTCCCGGGTGTAGTGGCCACCGTGTGGCTTCTCGTCCCACAGCGGGGAGGCCCGATGGCCGAATTTCGTGCGCGCCCGCCAGGAGCCGACCTCGATGAGCCGGGGGTACTTCTCGATCTCGATGCGCCAGCCCTGGTCGTCCGTCAGATGGAAGTGGAAGACGTTGAGTTTGTGGGCGGCCATCAGGTCGAGGTAGCGCAGCACGCCGTCCTTGGGCATGAAGTGCCGGGCGACGTCGAGCATGAGGCCGCGCCAGCGGAATCGGGGGGCGTCCCGGATCTCCGTCAGAGGCAGCCGCCACGTACGGCCGGGAAGGGGTGCGCGCCGGAAGGCGTCCGGGCCGAGGAGCTGGCGCAGCGTCTGGGCGCCCCAGAAGACACCGGCGGGCGAGCCGCCCTGGATGTGGACGCCGTGGGGGGCGACGACCAGGCGGTACGCCTCGGCGTCGAGGCCGGGCCGGACGGACAGATGGAGGACGTCGTACTCGTCGCCCTTCTTGGGCGGCAGCGCGAGCCCGGTCGCCGCGCCGAGGGTCGCGCGCAGCCAGCGCGCGGTGTCCTCGGTGCCCGGCCCGGCCTCGATCCCGAAGCTGTCGCCGAGTTCGTGGAAGCCCTCGGCTCGCTCCATCTGCCGAGGTGCCGGAATGAGATCCATGAATGAGCACACCTTTCACTCCTTGACCGCGCCGCCGAGCCCGGACACCAGGCGCCGCTGTACCAGTACGAAGAAGATCAGCACCGGAATCGTCATCACCGTGGACGCCGCCATCACCCCGCCCCAGTCCGGCTCGTCCGGCTTGTAGAAGACGAGCAGGGCCATCGGCAGGGTCGACTGCGAGGTGTCGCTGATGATGAAGGACTTGGCGAACAGGAAGTCGTTCCAGGCGGAGATGAAGGAAAACACGCTGGTGGCCACGAGCCCCGGGAAGACCAGCGGGAAAAGGATCTGCCACAGGAATCGCGACCGGCTCGCCCCGTCGATGTACGCGGCCTCCTCCAGGGCCTCCGGAACGGCCTTCACAAACCCTCGCAGCATCCAGATCGCGAAGGGCAGCGAGAAGGCGATGTGCGGCAGGATCAGCGAGCCCAGCGTGTTCAGTTGGCCGAAGTCCCGCATGAGGAAGAACAGGGGGATCGTCAGCGCCTCCACGGGCACCATCTGGGCCACCAGAAACATGATCAGCAAGGTGGTCCGGAACCGGAAGCGGAATCGTGTCACCGCGGTCGCCGCGAGAAACGCGATCAACGCCGAGACGATCACGACACTGCACGCGACGACAAGGCTGTTGAGGAAGTAACGGCCGAATTCGTTCTGCTCGAAGACACGCCGGAAGGAATCCAGGGAAGGGTCCAGCGTCCACGGCCGCGGCTCGCTCGACTCGATCTCCCCGGCCGGTTTGAAGGCGCCGAGCACCATCCAGTAGAGCGGAAAGGCCACCACCACGGCGATCAGCACCGCGGACGCCTCCGCGAACAGCCGCCAGGGGCGGCGGACAAGTGTCATGGCCCTCATAGCTCCTCCCCCTGCCTGCGCAGCAGCCGCAGATACACCAGCGTCACCGCCAGCAGGATCAGCAGCATCACCACACCGATCGCCGAGCCCAGGCTGTACTGCGAGGACGCGAAGGCCTTCTGATAGGCGTACACGTTCAGCACGAGGTTCTGCCCCGCGATGCCGCCGCCGTTCGTCATGACGTAGATCTGCGTGAAGACCTTGAAGTCCCAGATCACCGACTGGATGGTCACGACCACCAGGATCGGCCGCAGCATCGGCGCCAGCACCGACCGCCAGATCCGCCACTGCGAGGCACCGTCCAGCGCGGCGGCCTCCAGCACCTCGGCGGGCACGGCACGAATTCCGGCGTACACGGTGACCATCACGAAGGGAAAGGAGCACCACACCACTTCGAGCAGCACCAGGAAGAAGGCGCTGACGCGCCCGTACGTCCAGGAGTGGTCACCGAGCCCGAACAGCCGGTTCACCGGCCCGAAGTCCGGATCGAACAGGAACAGCCACACCGTCGACCCGGTGATGGCGGGCGTCGCCCACGCCCCCAGCGCGGCCAGCATCAACGCCAGCCGCGGCACGGCACGCACACGCGTGAGCAGCACGGCGAGCGCACACCCCACGGCGAGCGTCGACACGACACATGCCGCCGCGAACAGCACGGTCGCCAGCAGCACCTGCCAGAACTTCGGGTCCGAGAACAGCTCCGCGTAGTTCCCGAACCCCTCGAAGGAGGTCGGTTCCCCGCCGCTGACCTGGGCCTGCGTGTACTGGAAGAAGGAGATCAGCCCGAGCTGATAGACGGGATAAACGAGCAGCCCACCGAGAACGACGAGGGCAGGGGCGAGATACAGCCAGGGCGTCTTCTGACTCCGCCCACGGGAACGCCCATAGGGGCGCGGGGAACTGCGCGAGGAACCACGATCCACCCGCACCCGCCGACGTTCCACAACCCCCGAGCCACTAGGCGTCATCCGACGGACCCAAACGCCTCATCCATCTTCTTCGCCGCATCCCCCGAAGCCCCGGCGACATCCTTCTTACCGCTGATGACTTCCTGGAACATCGTCGGCAGCACAAGGGAAGAGTCGATCTCGGACCACGCGGGCGAGGCAGGGACGAACTTCGTCCCCGACGCCAGCGTCTCGACGAACGGCTTCACGAACGGCTCCTCCTTCGCCGCCTGCTGCCGCACGTCCCCGAACGTCGGCAGGAAGCCCATCGACTCGAACATGGCGGCCTGGGTCTTCTTGGACGTCAGCTGCTCCATCAGCTGCACGGCCAGCGTCCGGTGCGACGTGCTCTTCAGGACGCCGATGTTGTTGCCCCCGGCGAACGCCGGCGCGACGGACCCGGCCTTCACCCCCGGCAAAGGCACCACCGCGTACTTGCCCTTGACCTTCCCGGCCTCCACCGCCGCATGGCTGAAGTCGCCGCCGATCGCCATGCCCGCCTTGCCGGCCGCGAACGCGGTGACCGTGTCGTTGCCGCCCATACCGGCGCACTTGGCGGCGGGACAGTTGTCGTCGGAGAAGAGGGAGGTGTACGCCTTGATGCCCTTCTGGGCGTCCGCGCTGTCGATCGCCGAGGCGTACGAGCCGCCCTTGCCGGTGGCGATCTCACCGCCGTTGGCCCACACGAACGGCATCGCGCCGTAGGTGTACGCCCCGCCCACCACGAGCCCGTACAACTCGGGCTCGGCGGCGCGGATCCTGCGGGCCGTGGTCGCCAACTCGGCCATGTTCTTCGGCACTTCGAGTCCGAGCTTCTCGAAGATGTCCGTGCGGTAGTACAGGGCGCGGACACCGACGTAGAAGGGCGCGCCGTAGACCTTGCCGTCCACGGTGACGGACTGCTCGGCCGTGGGGTCGGTGTCCTTCGTCTCGCTCCAGTCGCCGAACTCCTTCGTGACGTCGAGGAGTCCGCCGTCCTTCACATAGCCGGCGGTGTCGGTGTTGCCGTACTCGATGACGTCGGGAGCGGACTTCGGGTCGTTGAAGGCGGCCTTGACGCGCTGGGCGCGGGTCTCGACCGGGATGTACTCGACCTCGACCTTCGTGCCCTCGTGCTCCTTCTCGAAGGCGGCGACGACGGAGTCGACGACCTTCTGCTTGGGCTGGTTGCCGACCTCCTGGAAGAGCCACACACGCAGGGTGCCGCTCTTCTCGTCCTTGTCGGAGGCGGAGTTGTCGGAGGTCTGAGGGGCGCAGGCCGTGACGACCAGGGCCGAGAGCAGGACGGCGAGGCGTGGGGACAGCTTCATGGAGTGGCCCTCCGAGAGTGCGTTGCAACATATGCAATGACTGTTTCGCTCTGCACAACGGAGGCTATGGACTACATGAACACGCCGACAAGAGGTCTCAACCACTTCGTGACACAACGAGGCCCCCGGGGCGCGCTGGAACGCGCCGCGGGGGCCTCGAAAAGAACCTCAGGCCGAAGGCAGGACTACTTCTTGTCGCCGCCCTTGCCCTTGTCGTCGCCGCCCGCGCCCATGGACTCGTAGATCTCCTTGCACATGGGACACACCGGGTACTTCTTCGGGTCGCGACCAGGCACCCAGACCTTGCCGCAGAGCGCCACGACGGGGGTGCCGTCGAGGGCGCTCGCCATGATCTTGTCCTTCTGGACGTAGTGGGCGAAGCGCTCGTGGTCACCGTCGCCGTGGGACACCTGTGGCGTCGGCTCTACGAGGGTCCCCGTACCAGTCCCGCGCTCGGGCTCAAGAGTGCTCATAACGCCAAGAGTACTGAAGCTCACATGTTTCAGTTGAGCGACGGGTCGTCCGGATACGTGGCCACCATCGCGAGCTCGTTGCGCTGGCGGCGCAGCACCTCGCGCCACAGCCGTTCCGGGGACGGCGAGGAGACGTCGCCCGGCTCGGACTCGACGACGTACCAGGCGCCCTCGACCAGCTCGTCCTCCAGCTGGCCGGGTCCCCAGCCGGCGTATCCGGCGAAGATTCTCAAGGAACCGACGGCCGAGGCGAGCAGTTCCGGCGGGGCCTCCAGGTCCACGAGCCCGATCGCGCCATGCACCCGGCGCCAGCCCAGCGGGGCGCTCTCGCCGGTCGAGTCGCCGGGGATGACGGCGACGCCGAGCGCCGAGTCGAGGGACACCGGGCCGCCCTGGAAGACGACACCGGGCTCGCCGGCGAGGTCCGCCCAGCCCTCCAGGATGTCGCCCACGTCGACGGGGGTCGGACGGTTGAGGACGACACCGAGGGAGCCCTCCTCGTCGTGGTCGAGAAGGAGCACCACCGCGCGGTCGAAGTTCGGGTCCGCCAGGGCGGGCGTTGCCACGAGTAGCCGCCCTGTGAGCGAGGACACCTCGGTCATGCCAGACATGATCCCGCATCTTCCCTCCGCTTGGGGAGGCAATCCAGGTTCGCGCATGAACGCAGCCATGAATTGAAGGAGCGGCCTGGTAAGGCCTCGTTTGAGGGTGGTGGTGGGAGACGGGAGGGCGGAAAGGAGCGTCCAGGGCGCACTGACGCCATGGTCACCGCTCGTACCCGACGCGGAACCGTTCGTGTTGTGACACAGCTATGACGTACCTGAGCCGGTCTTGGGCTTACTGAAGGGGGGGCGGCGGCGATTACCCTTTCCCTCCTGGCCCCTGCCCAACTCATCGGAACGCGAGATACATGACCGTCAACGGCAATGACGACGTACTGCTTGTCCACGGCGGAACCCCGCTGGAGGGCGAGATCCGTGTCCGCGGTGCGAAGAACCTCGTACCGAAGGCGATGGTCGCCGCTCTGCTGGGCGGCGAGCCAAGTCGACTGCGCAACGTGCCGGACATTCGTGACGTCCGTGTCGTACGCGGCCTGCTCCAGCTGCACGGGGTGACGGTCCGTCCGGGTGAGGAACCCGGCGAGTTGGTGATGGACCCGTCGCACGTGGAGAGCGCGAACGTCGCTGACATCGATGCCCACGCGGGTTCCAGCCGTATCCCGATCCTGTTCTGCGGCCCGCTGCTGCACCGCCTCGGCCACGCCTTCATCCCCGGCCTCGGCGGCTGCGACATCGGCGGCCGGCCCATCGACTTCCACTTCGAGGTGCTGCGCCAGTTCGGCGCGACGATCGAGAAGCGGGCGGACGGGCAGTACCTGGAGGCCCCGCAGCGGCTGCGCGGCACGAAGATCCGGCTGCCGTACCCGTCCGTCGGCGCGACCGAGCAGGTGCTGCTGACGGCCGTGCTCGCCGAAGGCGTCACCGTCCTCTCGAACGCGGCCGTGGAGCCGGAGATCGAGGACCTCATCTGCGTCCTGCAGAAGATGGGCGCCATCATCGCGATGGACACCGACCGCACGATCCGCATCACCGGTGTGGACAAGCTGGGCGGCTACAACCACCGCGCCCTGCCGGACCGTCTGGAGGCCGCCTCCTGGGCGTCCGCGGCGCTGGCGACCGAAGGCAACATCTACGTCCGTGGCGCCCAGCAGCGCTCGATGATGACGTTCCTCAACACCTACCGGAAGGTGGGCGGTGCCTTCGAGATCGACGACGAGGGCATCCGTTTCTGGCACCCCGGCGGCCAGTTGAAGTCCATCGCGCTCGAAACGGACGTCCACCCGGGCTTCCAGACCGACTGGCAGCAGCCGCTGGTGGTGGCGCTGACGCAGGCGACGGGCCTCTCGATCATCCACGAGACTGTCTACGAGTCCCGCCTCGGCTTCACCTCCGCGCTGAACCAGATGGGCGCCCACATCCAGCTCTACCGCGAGTGCCTGGGCAGCTCCGACTGCCGCTTCGGCCAGCGCAACTTCCTGCACTCCGCGGTCGTCTCGGGCCCCACGAAGCTCCAGGGCGCCGACCTCGTCATCCCCGACCTCCGCGGCGGCTTCTCGTACCTCATCGCGGCCCTCGCCGCCCAGGGCACGTCCCGGGTACACGGCATCGATCTCATCAACCGCGGCTACGAGAACTTCATGGAGAAGCTCGTCGAGCTGGGCGCGAAGGTCGAACTGCCGGGCAAGGCGCTCGGCTGACGCCAGGCTCTCGGCCCCGGCCAGGGGCCACGCCCTCCGGCCAGGGGCCACGCCCTCCGGCCGGGGGCCGCGCGGCGGTAGCCGCAAATCCAGAACAGCCCCCGGACAGACACAGCATGGAGAAGCTCGCCGAGCTGGGCGCGAAGGTCGAACTGCCGGGCGAGGCGCTGGGGTAGACCCAGCCCGGCCGGCGTTTGAGGCCATTGGTGAGCGCAACCACGATGGGGCGGCACCCGATAACCGGGGGCCGCCCCATTGGCGTTCTACAAGCCGTACACCATCCCGTGGCATACAGACGGCAAGATTACTTGCCCTTCGCGGCTTCCTTGAGCTTGGAGCCCGCGGAGACCTTCACGCTGTAGCCGGCCGGGATCTGGATCGGGTCGCCGGTCTGCGGGTTGCGGGCGGTGCGAGCGGCACGGTGGGTGCGCTCGAAGGTCAGGAAGCCGGGGATCGTGACCTTCTCGTCGCCCTTGGAGACGATGTCGCCGACGACCTCGGCGAACGCGGCCAGCACGGCGTCGGCGTCCTTGCGGGTCACCTCGGCGCGGTCGGCCAGCGCGGCCACCAGCTCACTGCGGTTCATGTTGTTACTCCCGTGTTCATTTGCCTTGAGGCGTGCCACGCGGCGGAGCCGCATGTCGGGCACAGCGATGTCGATGCTGCCAGGGTCCTCGGTGGGTCCCCGGGCCCGGGTCCTTGGTCAGACCCTCGCGCCCAGGGACGCATCCTGCCCCTACCTGCGGCGGGAAAGCCAATCCGGCGCCCGGAGGAGTCGTGAGAACACCCTTGGGAGTCACACGAAGAGAGGGCCTGAGCTTGGCCGTCACGATAAACGGCTGCCGGAGGCCCCAGGTTCCACGACGCGCCGTCACAAGGGCTTGCCGTGGCGATCCTCACAGCCCACACACACTTTTCGGGCCATTCCGGGCTGTTCCGGGGCCGTTCCCGGGCTGTGAGGCACCGTCACCGGCCGGCTACTCGGCCGACGTCGCGGACACCGCCTTCGCGGCCTCCCGCACCGCACCGGCCACCGCACCGGCGACCTTGTCGTTGAAGACACTGGGGATGATGTAGTTCGGGTTCAGCTCGTCCTCGGTCACCACGTCCGCCAGCGCCTTCGCGGCCGCGAGCATCATCTCGGTGTTGACCGTGCGGGACTGGGCGTCCAGCAGGCCGCGGAAGACGCCCGGGAAGACCAGCACGTTGTTGATCTGGTTCGGGAAGTCGGAGCGGCCCGTGGCCACAACTGCCGCCGTCTGACGGGCGATTGCCGGGTCGACCTCGGGGTCTGGGTTCGCGAGCGCGAACACGATGGCGTTCTCGGCCATGGCGGCCACGTCGTCGCCGTCGAGCACGTTCGGGGCGGAGACGCCGATGAAGACGTCCGCGCCGCGCACGGCCTCCTTCAGCGTGCCGGTCAGGCCCTCGGGGTTGGTGTTGTCGGCGATCCAGCGCAGCGGCGAGTCGGCCGCGGCGTTCACCAGGTCCTCGCGGCCCGCGTGCACGACGCCGTGGATGTCGGCGACGACGGCGTTCTTCACGCCCGCGGCGATCAGCAGCTTGAGGATGGCCGTACCGGCCGCGCCGGCACCGGACATGACGACGCGGATGTTCTCGATGGCCTTGCCCGCCACGCGAAGTGCGTTGGTGAGGGCGGCCAGGACGACGATCGCGGTGCCGTGCTGGTCGTCGTGGAAGACGGGGATGTCGAGGGCCTCACGCAGCCGCGCCTCGATCTCGAAGCAGCGGGGCGCGGAGATGTCCTCCAGGTTGATGCCGGCGAACCCGGGGGCGATCGCCTTGACGATCTCGACGATCGCGTCGGTGTCCTGGGTGTCGAGGCAGATCGGCCAGGCGTCGATCCCGGCGAACCGCTTGAAGAGGGCCGCCTTGCCCTCCATGACCGGCAGCGCGGCCTTCGGGCCGATGTTGCCCAGGCCCAGCACGGCCGAGCCGTCCGTCACGACCGCAACGGAGTTGCGCTTGATGGTGAGGCGGCGGGCGTCCTCGGGGTTCTCGGCGATGGCCATGCAGACGCGGGCCACGCCCGGCGTGTAGATCATGGACAGGTCGTCACGGTTGCGGATGGGGTGCTTCGACGCCATCTCGATCTTGCCGCCGAGGTGCATCAGGAACGTACGGTCCGAGACCTTGCCCAGCGTGACGCCCTCGATGTGGCGGAGCTGCTCGACGATCTCGTCGGCGTGCGCGGTGGAGGTCGCCGCGATGGTGACGTCGATCCGGAGCTTCTCGTGCCCGGAGGCGGTGACGTCGAGGCCGGTGACCGAGCCTCCGTGGGACTCCACGGCCGTGGTGAGCTGGGAGACCGCGGTTCCGCTCGCGGGCACCTCCAGCCGGACCGTCATCGAGTAGGAGACGCTGGGCGCCGTTGCCATGGCCGACTTCCTCTGCTTTCACCGTGTGGCTGGTATGCCGTCCGATCGTCGCACCTACCGCTGAGTAGGAGTTAGCCGGTCGTGGATTGCGAACGTATTGTTCGCCACGCCTTCCCAAGCAAAGAGACCCACGTCACACGGTGACGTGGGTCCCTTCAACGTTCATGACACCGACCCGCCATGCTCGCCTCGCGGCAAGTGGTCGCTCGTAGCGACGAAGGTTGGGCCCGGGGGCTTGGATCGAGCCGGTGCCACACCCAGGCTAACAAACCGATCCCGTAAGGCCATTCCCGTACCGGCGGTTCACACGGATCGGTGGTTCACCTGGATCAATCCCGGAGCAGGTCCGGTACTCCGGACGCGTCCGGCTCGTCCCGCTCGCCCGACACCACCGTCAACTGCTGGGTGGCCCGGGTCAGCGCGACGTACAGCACGCGCAGGCCGGCCGGGGACTCGTCCGCGATCTCCGCCGGGGAGACGACGATGGTGGCGTCGTACTCCAGGCCCTTGGCCTCCAGGCTGCCGAGCGCCACCACCCGGTCGCCGAGTCCGGCCAGCCACTTGGCCGCCTCCTCGCGCCGCTGCATGGCGACCACCACGCCGACCGTCCCGTCGACCTGGTCCAGCAGCCGGGCGGCCTCCTCACGCACGGTCTGCCCGAGGGAGTCCCGTACGCCGGTGAAACGCGGCTGTACGCCGGTGGAGCGCACCGCCGACGGGGCCTTCGAGCCCGGCATGGCCAGGGCCAGGACCTTTGCCGCGAGGTCGGCGATCTCGGCCGGGTTGCGGTAGTTCACGGTGAGCTGGAAGCGGCGGCGCGGGCGGGTGCCGAGGGCCTCGTCGCGCGCCTCGGCCGCCTCGTCCACGTCGGACCAGGACGACTGGGCCGGGTCACCGACGATCGTCCAGGTGGCGTGGCGGCCCCGGCGCCCGACCATCCGCCACTGCATCGGCGTGAGGTCCTGGGCCTCGTCGACGATGACGTGGGCGTACTCGGTGCGCTCGGCCGCCAGCCGCTCGGCGCGCTCGCGCTGCGACTCCTCGCGCACCGGCATCAGCTCCTCCAGCCCGGTGAGCTGGTCGAGCGGGTCCAGCTCGCGCTTCTTCCTCGGGCGGGCCGGGACGCCGAGGATGGCCTGGAGCTCGTCCAGCATGGCGATGTCGTGCACGGTGAGGCCGTCCCGCTTCAGGGATCGGGCCACCTTGCGGACCTCGCCGGGGTTGAGGATCCGGCGGGCCCAGCGGCCGAGGCGCCGTTCGTCGGCCATGGCCGCCAGGACCGCCTTCGGGGTGAGTTCCGGCCACCAGGCGTCGAGGAAGCCGATGAAGCTGTCCTCCGTGGTCACGTCCTCGTCGAAGGAGGAGCGCAGTTCGGCGGCGAGCTCGGGGTCGCTGTGGCGGCTCGGACCGCCGGACTTCTCCCAGAGGGCGTCGAGCAGCAGCTTGCGGGCGCGCGGGCGCAGCAGGTTCACCGGGGCCGTGCCGCCGAGGGCGTTGCGGCGGATGCGTTCCAGCGCGTCGGCCTCCAGCTCCAGGCGGCGCCCGAAGGCGACCACGCGCAGCCGGGTGGGCGGTCCGGCGGGGGGCTGCGCGGGAGCACCGATGTCCGCGTCGTCGCCGAAGGCGAGCTGGCCCGTGCCGTTCGTCCTCGCGTCACCGAAGGCGCGTCGGCCGGGAGCGGCCGCGCCGCCCGGCCCCAGCTCCAGCGCGCCCCGCGCCGCCTTCCGCAGCACCTTGAGCATGCGGTACGAACCCTTGGCGCGGGCCGTGGACGGGGAGTCGTACAGGGTGGCCTCGGCGCCGTCGACCAGCGAGCCGATGGCGCGGATGGCGACCTGCCCCTCCTCGCCGAGCGACGGGAGCACGCCCTCGGTGTACGCCACCAGCAGCGGGGTCGGCGAGACGATCAGGATGCCACCGGCGTAGCGGCGCCGGTCCTGGTAGAGCAGGTAGGCGGCGCGGTGCAGGGCGACGGCGGTCTTGCCCGTGCCGGGCCCGCCCTCGACGTACGTCACCGAGGCGGCAGGGGCGCGGATGACCAGGTCCTGCTCGGCCTGGATGGACGCCACGATGTCCCGCATGGTGTGGCCGCGGGCCTGGCCGAGGGCGGCCATGAGGGCGCCGTCGCCGATGACGGCCAGTTCGTGACCGCCGAGGAAGGCCTTGAGCTCGGGGCGCATGAGGTCGTCCTCGACGCCCAGCACGCGGCGCCCCTTGGAGCGGATGACCCGGCGTCGTACGACACGCCCCGGATCGACCGGGGTGGAGCGGTAGAAGGGCGCGGCGGCCGGGGCCCGCCAGTCGATGACCAGCGGGGCGTAGTCCTGGTCGAGCACGCCGATGCGGCCGATGTGCAGGGTCTCGGCGATGTCGGCGGTGTTGTCGTCGCGGACCGCACCCTCGGCGGGCTCCACGGCGGTGTAGGCGCCGTCGGGCCCCTTCTTGCCGTCCTTGCCGAGCAACAGGTCGATCCGGCCGAAGAGGAAGTCCTCGAACTCGTTGTTGAGCCGGTTGAGGTGGACGCCCGCCCGGAAGACCTGGGCGTCCCGCTCGGCGAGCGCTCCGGGCGTGCCGACCTGGCCGCGCTTGGCCGCGTCGTTCATGAGGAACTCGGCCTCGTGGATCTTCTCCTCTAGCCGTCGGTACACCCGGTCAAGGTGTTCCTGTTCGACGCTGATCTCGCGATCTCTGAGGGAGTCTTCGAGCGCGGTTTCCTGTTGAGCCTGAGCGGCCACCGGGCCCCCTTCTGACGTGCTGGGCAGCCGTCAACCGTACGCGAAGGGGACCCGGAAAAGCTACGGCGACTACACGTCGACCTCGACGAGCTTGTTCCCGTCGAAGTCCATGACCTCGACATGATCGACGTCGTCCGGGGCCATGGACACTCCGCCGCTGACGTAGAGCGGGTTTCTGGCCTGTTCGGTCTTGGCGTCCGGGATGCCGTAGCCCCACTTCGGGACGGACCAGGAGGCCGCCGTCTCGCGCTGGCCGTCCTTGCCGACGAAGATCAGGGAGCACTTGAGCGGACCCTTGACGCCCTTGAGCTCAAGGCCGGTCTGGATGCCCCAGGGCTTCTCGTCCAGGGCGACGGTCGCGCTGACGCCGGTCTTGGAGTCGCTTCCCGAGACCTTGCGCTCGATGCCGGTGAACAGGTCCTTGGCGGGGTTGGCGGTTGACAGGACCCGGTTCCCCTCGGCACCCCCGCCGCCGTCGCCGCCACTCGCCGCCACCGCGGCGAACGGACCGCCGACGATCAGCGCGGCCGCCGCGGCGACCATGTAGAAGCTGCGCCGGCGCTTCTGGGCGCGGCGCTCGGCGACCTCGTCGACGAGCTTGTTCACCAGCCGCGGGCTGGGCTTCGCCGACAGGGACTCACCGATCGCGGGCGTCCCGGAACCGGGCAGGTCCGCGAGCGCGGCCAGCATCGGTTCCATCCCGGCGAGCTCGTCCAGTTGCTGGGCGCACCATTCGCAGGTCGCGAGATGTGCCTCGAAAGCGGTTGCCTCGGCGTCGTCGAGAATCCCGAGGGCATAGGCACCGACGGTCTCGTGCTCGCTCGGAACCGGATGTCCCTGCATGGGTCCAGACATACCCGAACCGCCCATCCCGAATCCCTGGTTTCCCCCGTAAACACTCATCACGCCGTCACCCCCCGCTCCTCCAGAGCCAGCTTCATCGACCGCAGGGCGTAGAACACCCTGGAGCGGACGGTTCCGCTGGGTATGCCCAGCGTCTCGGCCGCTTCGTTGACGGTACGTCCCTTGAAGTACGTTTCGACGAGCACCTCGCGGTGGGCGGGGGTCAGGTCGTCGAGTGCGTCCGACAGCGTCATCAGCCACAGCGCCTTGTCGATCTCGTCCTCCGCGGGGATGACCTCCAGCGGCGACGGATCGACCTCCTGCGGCCGGGCCTGCCGGCTGCGGTGGCCGTCGATGACGATGCGCCGGGCGACCGTCACCAGCCAGGGGCGTACCGATCCGGTCGCTCGATTGAGCTGTCCGGCGTTCTTCCAGGCACGGATGAGCGTCTCCTGCACGACGTCCTCTGCTCGTTGCCGATCACCGGCGACCAGTCGAAGGACATACGCAAGGAGGGGTCCGGCGTGCTCTCTGTACAGCGCACGCATCAGCTCCTCATCAGGTTCCGAGGGCTGGGACATGCGATGTCGGGCCCTCGATCCACGTTCATTGGCCACGACGGAATCCTTGCGCACGCCCACCTCCGATGTCCGGGGGTTCCCCCAGTCGGTCGCTCGATCACCCATACGCAAGCGGTCCGTTGGGTGTTCAAAGCGAGGTGACGTTTTTCTTCGGAGTGACGTGACGAGCGGGACATGGCAGCACATTCCCACCGTGCGATCTTTACATTTCCACCACATCGGCAAGATCGTTTCGACGCTCCCCTACGGTGGCGTAGGTAAACGACGTGTAATCGAAATCACTTCGACAGCCGTTTCACAGAAGCCGCATAACGGACTGTCAGGCGCGCGCGAGAGCGGCTCGGCGACGATGCCGGGCGACTCTTTCCCGGTTCCCGCAGACCTCACTGGAGCACCAGCGCCTCCTGCGCCCCCGGGACGTATCGAGATAAACGATCGGGCAGTTGTCCCCCTCGCACTCCCTCAGCCCGGCCCGCGCGACGGGGTCGGTGAGCAGTTCCAGGGCGTCCCGCGCGACGGCGCCGAGCAGGGCGGCGCACTCGGGCGGGTGATCCAACTCGCGCACGAGAGTGCCGTCTTCACGGCGTACGGCACGTGGGGCGGGCGGCGCGGCACGGGCGATGTCGTTCACCCGGGCGAGCGCGATGTCGTACGACGGCCAGGGCTCGGGGTTGAGACCCCCGCGCACCAACTGGCCGACGAGTCCGCGCAGTTCACGAAAGCCGACGAGCCAGGCGGCGTCGGCGTGGACGAGCGGGGTGTCCGGCGGGACGAGTCCGGACCGCGCGATCCAAGTGCGCAGCACCTCCGCCGAGTCGAACCGTTCCTCGGGATGCGTGGTCGCGAGGAGATCCAGACAGATCCGCCCGGCGTCGAACCGCAGCTCGTACGCGTCCGTGGCCGTACCCAGTGCCATGTGCCTGTCACCGCCTAGGGGGGTCACCCCGGTCAGGAGAAGTCGGTGAGGTGCTGTGCGTGCCGTGAATACCGTGAATGGTGTGCGTGCCCTGAATGCCGTGCCGCAGGGCCGCCGTGCGTGCCGTGCCGCCGTCAGAAGGGCTGGGGAACCGTTTCCCTCTAACAGTGCCTGCCCGCTCTCGGGGCCGGAACCCCTCGTACCGGTCGACGGGCGCTGGACGACCGCGTATGCGGCTGCGCGTGACGGCCATGTTCCGGGGGCGGCAGGGTCCGTTGACTGAGGGGCATGACACAAGACGACAGGATCGCCGGAACCGTACTGGGCGCGGCCACGGTCGCCATGGGCCTGATCGCCGGGGCCTTCTACGTCTTCGCCTGCGCGGTGATGCCGGGGCTGGCGCGAAGCGAAGACCGGGTCTACGTCGAGGTCGTGCGCGACATCAACGACGTCATCCAGAACCCGGTGTTCCTGCTGAGCTTCCTCGGGGCGCTGGCGCTGACGGCGGTGTCCGCGTGGCAGCTGCGCGGGGAGCCGTACCGGGGCTGGGTGTGGACGGCGACGGCCGCGTACGGGCTGGCCTTTCTCGTGACGGTCGCCTTCAACATCCCGCTGAACGACGGACTTGCGGGCGTCGGTGACGCGGGGGCGCTCCGGGAGGAGTTCGAGGGGCCGTGGGTGGTGTGGAACGGGGTGCGGGGGGTCTTGTCGACGGTGGCGTTGGGGTGTTTGGCGAGGGCGCTGATGGGACACGGCCGGGGTCGGCGCCGGTCCGCTTCCTCCAGCCCGTCTGGGGGCACCCCCTCTGGGGGAGTTTGAGGACGAGGCCGTTCAGGCCGAAAAGCGGGGGTCTGGGGGCTGCAAGCCCCCAGCGAGGGCGACACCAACGCCGGGTGCCTCGCTCACGCGTCCGCGTACTTCGCGTCGGCCGCCGGATCCAACGCCAGCCGATACCCCCGCTTCACCACCGTCTGGATCAGCTTCGGCGCACCGAGGGCCGTCCGCAGCCGAGCCATCGCGGTCTCGACCGCATGCTCATCGCGCCCGGCACCCGGCAGGGCCCGCAGCAGATCCGCCCGTGCCACCACCCACCCCGGCCGCCGGGACAACGCCCGCAGCAACGACATCCCCGCGGGCGGCACAGGGCGCAGCACCCCGTCGACCAGCACCGCGTGCCCCCGGATCTCCACCCGGTGCCCGGCGACCGGCAGCGACCGGGCCCGCCCCGGAAGCTCCTGGCACAGCAGCTGAACCAGCGGTCCGAGCCGGAACCGCTCGGGCTGAACCGTGTCGATCCCCCGCGCCTGCAACGGCAATGCGGTGACCGGCCCGACACAGGCCGGAACGACGTCGTGGTGAAGGGCGGAGAGCAGCTCGGGAAGCAGCCCGCGCTCCTCGGCCCGGGACAGCAGAGACGCCGCCGCCGGCGCACTGGTGAAGGTGACGGCGTCCAGCCCCCGGGAGACGGTCGCGTCCAGCAGACGGTCCACCGGCCCGATGTCCTCCGGCGGCAGCCACCGGTACACCGGAACCCCGAGCACCTCCGCTCCCCCGGCCCGCAACGCTTCCACGAACCCGGGCAACGGCTCACCGTGCAGCTGAATGGCGATACGGCGCCCGTCGACGCCCTCCTCCAGCAGCCGGTCCAGCACCTCGGCCATGGATTCGCTGGACGGCGACCAGTCCTCGGTCAGCCCGGCGGCCCGCACCGCGCCCTTCACCTTCGGCCCGCGCGCGAGCAGCTCGACCCCGCGCAGCCGCGCCAGCAGATCCTCACCCAGCCCCCACCCGTCGGCGGCCTCGATCCAGCCCCGGAACCCGATGGCGGTCGTGGCGACCACCACGTCGGGCGTGCGCTGGATGATCTCCTTGGTGGCGGCGAGCAGCTCGCTGTCGTCGGCGAGCTGCACGATCCGCAGGGCAGGGGCGTGCAGGACGGCGGCGCCGCGGCGCTGGAGCAGCGCCCCGAGCTCGTCGGCCCGGCGCGCGGCGGTCACGCCCACGGTGAACCCCGCTAGCGGCCCGTGTTCCGGTTGCTGCTGTTCGTCGTACATAAACTCTCGTCCCGGACTTGAGTTGTGGTGCTGGGCGCCAGGCGGTTGCACCGAGGGAGTTCCTGACTTCACCCAGGGTGGCTTACCTGCATGCCGAACGAGCCTGTCAACGGTCCGTGACAGGCTCGGTTCGGCTTCATGTCGGCAGTGTTACGTCACACCTCGGCGTAGCTGAGCTGCGGCTTTGCCTCGGTCGCCGATGTGGCGTGGGTCTCGGCGGCGGCCGGACGGCGAAGGTATACGGCCCAGGTGACCAGGAAACAGACGCCGTAGAAGGCGAGGAAGGCGACGAAGGCGCCGGTGCCGGAGCCCACGGTGAGGAAGGACTGGCGGAAGGCGAGGTTGATGCCGAGACCGCCGAGCGCGCCCACCGCGCCGATGAGTCCCATGGAGGCGCCGGAGAGCCGGCGGCCGTAGGCGGCGGCCTCCTCACCTTCGAGCCCCTTGGCGAGGGCCTTGTTGTGGAAGATGCCGGGGATCATCTTGAACGTCGAGCCGTTGCCGAGGCCGGACAGGACGAACAGGGCGATGAAGGCGGTGGTGAACAGCGGCAGCGACTTCTGCATCGAGGCCACGACGATGACGGCGGTCGCGGCGGCCATGGCGATGTAGTTCCACAGCGTGATCTTCGCACCGCCGAACCGGTCGGCGAGCCAGCCGCCCAGCGGGCGGATCAGGGAGCCGAGCAGCGGGCCGATGAAGGTGATGTAGGCGGACTGGAGCGGCGTACGGCCGAACTGGGTCTGGAGGACCAGCCCGAACGCGAAGCTGTAGCCGATGAACGAACCGAACGTGCCGATGTAGAGGAAGGACATGATCCAGGTGTGGGCGTCCTTCACGGCGTCCTTGGCGGCGCCGGTGTCGTTCTTGACGGACGAGATGCTGTCCATCTTCAGCCACGCGAGCACGGCGGCGATCACGATGAACGGGATGTAGATCCCGAGCAGCAGGCGCGGGCCGCCGCTGGCGCCGATGACGGCGAGACCGACAAGCTGTACGACCGGTACGCCGATGTTGCCGCCGCCGGCGTTGAGTCCGAGCGCCCACCCCTTCTTACGGAGGGGGAAGAAGGCGTTGATGTTGGTCATGCTGGAGGCGAAGTTCCCGCCGCCGATACCGGCCAGCATCGCGCACAGCAGGAAGGTGCTGAGCGAGGTCCCCGGCTTCATCACCGCGAACGCCGCGACCGTCGGGATGAGCAGCAGACTCGCCGAGATGACCGTCCACATCCGGCCACCGAAGATGGCGACGGCGAAGGTGTACGGGACGCGGACGATGGCGCCGACCAGAGTGGCCATCGAGACGATGGTGAACTTGTCGGCGGGGGTGAGCCCGTATTCCGGCCCCATGAAGAGCACCATCACGGACCACAGGGTCCAGATCGAGAACCCGATGTGCTCGGAGAGCACGGAGAAGAAGAGGTTCCGGCGGGCGACCTTCTCGCCGGTCTCGTTCCAGAAGGTCTCGTCCTCGGGGTCCCAGTGTTCGATCCAGCGGCCTCCCCTGCCTGCGGCGGGGGCTGTGCTAGGGGCTGTCATGACGCCTCCACTGTGCTTCGGGGCTCGGTCTCGCTCTGAGTGGCTGGTCCCGAAGGTAGGGAGGGCTCGTTTCCGGGCTGTGGCCGCGGGTGACCGGAAAGGAACTTTGCTCTCACCCGGCGAAGAGGGCGGATGAGAGGTTGTGGCAGTCGTCCCTATATAAGGGCGAGATACAGGGGCCGCGGGCGTCAGCGCTGCGGGGGCTGCCAGTGGGGGTTCTGCTGGGGGTACGGCGGCTGCTGCTGGGGGTAGGGCTGCGGCTGGCCGTACGGAGGCTGGGGCGGCTGGGGCTGCTGGGACGGCTGGGGCTGGCCGTACGGTGGCTGGGACGGCTGAGGCTGCGGTTGTCCGTACGGCGGCTGGGGCTGCTGTGGCTGCGGGTGCGGCTGCTGCGGTGTGGCGTACGGGACCGGGGTCTGGGGAGCACCGTAAGGACCGGGGGCAGGCTGGTTGCCGTACGGGCCCGGGGCGGCGGGCTGAGGCTGAGGCTGATACGCGCCCGGCGCCGGGGCCGCGGGCTGACCGGGTGCGGGGTACGGGCCGGGAGCCTGCTGGCCGTAGGGTCCGGCGGCGAAGGGGTTCCCCTGCGCCGGTATCCGGCCCCCCGGCATCTGCACGCCGGGCGGCAGGTACCGCACCCGCCCGGTCTCATCCGTCACCGGCATGAACCCGGCGGCCTGCAGCCTGGCCGCGAACTTGGCGTTGCGCTTGCGGTTGACGGCGAAGCCGATGCCGACGATCGCCATGAAGAACGCCCAGGTGAGAAACGCCGCGACCCAGGCACCGGCGTCGGCACCCAGCCGCACCCCGAGAATCCCGGCGCCGACGGTGAGGCCGATGGCCGCGTAGCCCATCCGCTTCTCGGCGTTCTTACCGGTGAGGTCGAAGTTGATGCGGGCCTTGAGGAGCTCGAAGGCGTCGGGCACGAGGGGCGGTACGGAGACCCCGTCGTGGGCGTTCGGATACTGCGCCCAGTTCTGCGCGGCACGGGCGCGGGCCTGGGGGCTGGGGTCGGGCGCGATCATCATGACGAGCGCGTTGTTGCGACTGCCGCTCTGCCGGACGTCCACGTACTCGTACCCGAACTGCTGGGCGGTGAAGGCCAGCGTGGCGAGCTTCTTCACGGAGGCCATGGGACTGGTGAGCTCGACGGGCCCCCCGCCCGCGATCAACCGCAGCATCTTCTGCACTTGCCGCTTGCTCATAAGTCGTCCGCTCCCCACCGGCCCGCCCCGGGGCCCCGCTCACTTCCGCAACATCGTCAGTGTTCCACGGGGTCTGCGGGTCGGAATCTGGGTGGGCGTGCTTCACAGGGTCTTGGTGGAAACCTTGCCGCGGGATGGTGTCGGTTCGCGGATCACGCGGCCACCTCCCGCATCTGTTCCCGCCTCCCACCCGCGTCGAACCACAGGAGCTTCCCCGCACCCCGGTCCAGCAGACCGTCCTGAGGGACCGGCACCCCAACAGTCCGCGTCCTTCGTCGTCATCACATCACTTGACGAAGATGCGCCCCCGTTGACATCGATGACCTGCGGGGCACCACCGGAAAGCTCCAGCGAGACCCCACAAGCCAAACGAGATTCGCAGTTCAGATATTGTACGGGAGTTCGAACCCTGCGCTCCTCGACGTCTCTTCATAAAGAGATGTCATAGATGAAACCGTAGACACAATTTCCCTGAGGGAAAATTTCGCCTCCTCCAGATCCCCCAAATCGAGACTATCCGACAACTCCTGAATGGTCGCTTGGAGAATCTTCAAAGAATCTCCCTGGATGGCGAGTGCAGGATGCCGACGATTCACAATATGAACCACGGCATAGTTCCCAGAGATAGCCAGAACAGGAGCTACCTTCTGCGGTTCAGTCATCCCTACCCCTGAGGATAAAAGGTTATATGAGGCCTTGTCGTGTCGAGTGGTCCAGTAAATATATCCTGCCGCCTACCGACGCCCAACGTCACATCACCCATAGGTAGCGAACTCGACACAGAGTGCCTTGTCCTACTATTAATGCCCGTGATCACGTAATCCCAATCCGACTCGTGCCCAAATCCCTTCGGATTAGCATCCGTGCGTGGCCCGAGGGTGCGACTTCCGACAAGCGAGATTGGCTTACCTATACGGTTTGCGGCATTCTGAATACGAGCCATTACGGACCCAGAAATATTCGACAGGTTGGCCCCTGCCCCTACTGATGGGCCGCAGGGCGTCGAATTATGGACGAGAACCGGGGTTTCCCCCGCCAGCACATAGTACGTATGCAGATCGTCAACCGTGAGGTTGTACGTGCGGGCCTGCTTGGTGAAGGAGCGGTTGGCCGTGACGAGGACGGTGTCGCCCTCGTCGGTGAGCAGGGTCATGGTCGGCTTGAGGTCCCCCGCCTCGACCCACTCTCGTTCCGATGGTGACCAGAACGGGTGCTCGTGCGTGGCCGTCAGTTTCTCGATGCCGTCCGGTGTTGCGATGGACAGCTCGTTGAAGTGCTTGTCGTCCTCGGTGACGATGAGGCGGGTGACTTTCCTGGGGCCCGACTTGCCGGTTTCCGGGTCAGTGGCCAGGACCTTGTCGCCGACTTCGACGTCCTCGATGTCCTTGGTGGTGCCGTCGGCCATGAGGACATCCGTGCCAGCCAGGAAGCACTTGCAAGAAGTGCCCCATCCCGTGCTCCGTCCCCGGGGTCCACCAACGGTCAGGTTGCCAGGCCCCTCGCCACCGCCTCCGCCGAGCACTGCGGCCGCAGCCATCGCGGAGGCGAAGGAGATCACACTCCCCAGGCAGCCGCTCTTGCGCCCAAGAATCGCGCAGGCTCGGAATTTCAGCAGCGCCAGTTGTTGCTGATCCATTTGGGCAGCTTCTGGGGTCTCCGCTCCAGTCAGACACGGCCCCAGCGCGTACTTACAGTAGTTGTCGATTACCCGGGTAAGGGCGTGCCCGTACTGGTTGGCGTACTTCCATTTACGCTCAACGAAGACCTTCGGGTAGACCTCCTGATACTTCTTCGTAACGACAGATGGGGTGACGTTGCCCGCATCCAGAGCCGCTTGATGATTCTGGGAATTCTTCTCTTCGCCCGGAACGTGCCCCGGAGTGGTGTTTTCGGAGCCAGGGCTGGGACGGGTCGGGCAGTCAACGTAAGGGCACAGTCCGGTGGGGTCGCTCTTGCTGACCGGGCTGTTGTTGCTGTACGCGTATCCGTTCATCTGCAGCGGGTCCGCGAGGTTGATGATCGGGTCTGCCGACAGGAAGCGGCCGGAGTTCTGGTCGTACTCGCGGGCGCCGATGTGGGTCAGGCCCGTGGCCGTGGTGTCGATGCCCACGCCCAGGTAGCCGCGCTTGTTGGGCCAGTTGGTGGGCTTGGTGCCCCGGGTCTCGCCGTATGGCTTGGACTCGCGGCGGGTGACGGGCTGGCCGCTCGACACCTCCACAGCCGTGTTCGCCGTGCCGAGGTGGTCCGCGAGCAGGACGTTCAGCTTGTGGCCCGTCGTGGCGCCGTTGCTCGTGGTGCGGGTCACCGTAGGTGCGCCGGGTTGGGCGTAGGCGCGGGAAGCCTTGGTGATCACGCCCGTGGAGTTCGTCGTCACCTCCGTCTCGCCCAGGTAGAGCGTCGAGCCCGACGGTGAGTTCTCCAGAATGCGGTTGCCGGCGGCGTCGTAGACGTACGTCGTCTTCTTGCCGTCGTCCGTGATCGTGTCGACCTTGTTCTCGGACGTCCAGGTCAGGTTCTGGGTGGAGGCCGGCAGGTCACGGGTCTCGGTGTTGCCGACGGCGTCGTACGTGTAGCCGCTGCCCTTGCCTGCCGGGTTGGAGCTGATCCACTTCATCGTGTGCGGCTGCGCGGTGGTGCCGTAGCCGTACGTGTAGGTGACGTTCTTGGTCGCGTCCGCCGGGTCTCGTTCCGTCAGCGCGGCGCGGTTGCCCAGCCAGTCGAAGGTGAACGACTGGTGGTACGCCGTCGTGCCCGTGGCCACGGTCGTCGCGTCGGGAGCCGTGGCCGCCAGGGTCGACGACAAGGACGCGTCCGGGCTCGACTTGTCGCTCGCGGTGTCCGGGGCGTGGGCCACCGGGCCGGAGGAGGTGCGGTAGTCGGTGCGATAGCCCCACGTCGTGCCGTTCGACGCCTTGCAGCCGGTGGCGTTGCCGGCCGGGGTGATGTTCGACGTCCAGGCGTTCACCAGCTCGCCCATCACGTCGTACGTGAAGCACTGGGTGTCCCAGGTCGAGCCAGAGGCCTCCGACTGCTTGCGGGCACTTGACGTGATGGCGCCGGACGCGTCGTACGAGTAGTAGGCGTCCGTGATGCGGTGCGGTCCGGAGGTCTCGCGGTCGGTGACCGTGCGCTGGAGGCTGCCGGTGTGCGGGTCGACGAAGTTGGTGGTCCAGACCCGGTAGGGCTGGGAGCTGGACACCGTCCGCAGGACCTCGCCGTAGGGCGAGTAGGTGGCGTCGGACGTGTACCAGGCGAGGCCCGAGGTCGACTCGGCCAGGCCGTCGCCGTTGTAGCGGGTGACGACCTTCTCCTTCGCCAGTCCGCCCACGGCAGGCAGGGTGACCGACTGCGGCTTGTCGGTCTGGGTGTAGGTGTAGGCATATGGGTACGTGCCCGCCAAGCCCGCCGTCAGTGCGTTCGACGGGATCACCGTCTCGCTGCCCGTGGGCCGGTAGTCGGTGTCGTAGCCGGTGACCCGGCTGATGTAGTCGCCGCCCGATGTGTGCCGGGTCGAGGCGACCGGCTGGCCCAGCGCGCCCGGCAGGCTGTCGTACGTGAACGACTTGACCGGGGCGGCGGTTGCCGAGCCCTCACGGACGAGCGTGACCCGGCCGAGTTCGTCGTACTCCGTGTACGTCGTCCGCGACTTGGCGTCCGACACCTTGACCGGGCGGTCGGCGTCGTCGTACCAGGTCTCCGTCCTTCCGGTGTCCGGGTCGGTGGTCGACGTCACGCGGCCCCCGGGCGTCGTATGTGTACGTCCAGGTATTGCCCGCCGGGTCGGTGACCTTCGTGCGGTAGCCGCGGGCGTCGTACTCGTACGTCGTCTTGCGACCGCTGCTCTCGGAAGTGGCGGAGTCCCAGTTGGTCTTGGTTGCGTTGTCCTTGTAGTGGCGGATCGTGGTGACCCGGCCCAGGGCGTCGGTGTACGTGCGCGTCTGGGGGGCGGTCGAACCTGCCGGGTCCGTGAAGGCACTGGTGTCGTCGTAGAAGGTGTACGAGAGGTAATCGGCCCTGTAGGTGTCGCCGTGGTACGTCAGCTGGATCGACGGCCGTTCCAGACCGTCGTGGATGTGCTGGAGCCGGCTCGGAATCAGCGCGTTCGATCTCGGCGCGAACAACTCGGTCGCCGGCTCGCCCTTCGCGAGGTAACCGCTCGTCTGCTCACGGACCAAGCCATGGTCGTCGTACTTCGTGTCGGTGACGATCCGGCCGGGGCCGTGCGCCTCGGACTGGGTCTGGACCTGGCGCATCAGGCCGTCGTAGATCGCCACCTGACGGCTGTACGTGCCGTCGTCCTTCAGCGTCTTCATGGTGACAGCGGCGGGCTTGGTCTCGGCGGAAGTGGCCACCGCGGCCTGGTACGCGATCTCCACGTCTGGGGACTTGCCGCCCGAGGAACGCGACGGCGACCAGCCCTTCACCAGTCGGCCGAGGGCGTCGTACTCGTTGCGCATGACCCGGCCGTTGGCGTCGGTGACCGTCAGCGTGAACTCGTCGTCGCTCTTGGCCCAGGCGGGGTCCGTGTACCTGTACGTGGTGTGGACGGGCTTGCCGTGGGAGGTGACCTTGTCGGTCTCGGTCACGGAGTCGACGACGTACTTGTTGAACCAGGACTTCGCGGGCGTCTTCTCGTCGCCGTCGGGCGACCAGCGGACGGGGTAACAGGTGCCGTTCCGCTCGCCCTTGTCCTCGGACGGCTCGGCACCGCAGCCGCCCGTGTACTCGACTACTTCTTCTACGTCACCCCCCCCCCCGCGACCAGGCCGACTCCCCCGGCGACTTCACCGGCGACAAGCTGCCCGACATGATGGTCGTCACCGAGGCCGGCAACCTGGGCATGTATCCCTCGGAGGCCACCACCACCGACCTCAACAAGGGCACCGGCGACCTCAACTACTCGATGCCCGGCGCCTACCGGGGCAACCCCGACAAAGACCCCAACGGCGACGACCTGCCGCCCTATGTGCCCGCACCCAACGGTCACTTCAAGGGGGCCCTGATCACCCACAACGGCGACATCTACGGCGGCGACGGCCTCCAGGACCTGGTCGTCCGCGTCGGAGGCAAGCTGTGGGTGTACCCCGGTGACGGCTACGGCGCCGTCAACATCGACAAGCGCCGCGAGATCCTCCTCCCCGACGGCGCTCCCAGCCCCGCCGACCTGACCCAGATCGTGTCGGCAGGCGACGCCACCGGAGACGGCCGGACCGACTTCTTCGCCACCATCGGCGACGAGTTGTGGGCCTTCACCGGTTACCACGGGGCGTCCATCGGCCAGGCGACCCGGCTGTCGGCCTCGGGCTGGACGAGCCGGGACCTCGTCACCGCGCTGGACGTCAGCGGCGACGGCGTCACCGACCTCGTCTACCGGTCCGACACCGGCAGGCTTCTGCTGCGCAAGGGCATCGCCGCGTCCGGCGGCGGGGTCGGCCTCGCCTCCCTGGGCAACGCCGGAAGCTCGGCCGGGGGCGTCGACACGGAGTACGCCGCCGCGGGCTGGGCGGCCAGCAACTTTCCGCTGGTGATGGGCACTCCCGACACCAACGGTGATGCCATCCCCGACATCTGGGGCGTGCGGTCGGACGGATCCGTACGGCTCTACTCGGGCGGCCGGACCACCGTCATGGCGGGGTCCGGTGCGGAGATCATCGCGCCGGCGAGTTACTGGAAGACACGCATCGCGATCGGATGACATGACACCCGGCCGCCGGTCGATGACACCGGCGGCCGCGTGCCCCGCACACTGGGCCCCGCGCAATGGGCCCGGTGTGCGCTACCTGGCGTGTGTGCGTCTCTTTCGGGCGCCGTTCGGCCACAGGCGTGGCTTTCGCTTGGCCGCGATGTCCTCGATCCAGCCGACTGCCACGATGGTCAGGCCGATCAGTGGCCACACCAGGAAGAACATCCAGATCATGTACGTCGAGTCGAGCGCGGCCGTCGCCTGCTCGTCCTGCATGAAGGGGAGTTCGTAGAGGCGGTCGAGGATCGGGACCGTGGCCATGATCAGGAGGTTGTGCCAGAGGTAGATGGTGACCGCGCGGTTGTTGGACAGCGTGACCAGCTTGTCCCATTTCGCCAGTCTGCCCGGCAGCTCCTGCCAGGACGGGGAGTACTGGAGCAGGATCACCACGAAACCGAAGGACCAGGTCGCCTGGGCCAGTGGGATGTCGTTCAGGTCCCAGCCGTCGGGGCCCAGGTGGCCCGAGGCCCACCACAGGCCGAAGGCCATCACGAGGGCCGCGCAGGACACCGCCACATAGCGCGGGATCTTCGCCAGGACACCCTCGTGGTGGGCGAAGCCCAGGATCCAGCAGCCGCCGTAGACGGCGAAGTCCGAGACCGCGTTGCCGGTCTCGCCGGGGATGGAGACGAGTCCCGTGCCCACGATCGCCGTCAGGCCGAGCGGTGCGAGCAGCGTCGGCCACGGGGCTCGGCGGAATGCCCACAGCAGCACGGGGGATGCCACCACGAACCACAGGTAGGCCCGCAGGTACCAGAGCGGACCCGCGGCCTGTACCGCCCAGGTGTCCTCCAGCAGGCCCGACTTGGAGCCGATGTGCCAGGGGAACGGCGGTGCGCCGACCGGGATGACGTAGTTGATCAGGTCGAGCAGGACCCAGGTGCCACCACCGTGGTCCGGGTCCTTCGTCGGGTTCCAGCCGCCGCCGAACATCAGCGCCAGCGCCACCGCGCTGAACGCCCACAGCGGAGGGAGGAGACGGCGCACACGGCCCCTGATCACGCCCCACGCCGGACGGTTCAGGGAGCGGGCCATCAGTGAGCCGGCCAGTGCGAACATCACGCCCATGGACGGGAACAGCACCGTCAGCCATGCCCAGCCGAAGAGGTGGTAGACGACCACGCGGACCAGGGCTATCGAGCGGAGCAGGTCCAGGTAGCGGTCCCGGCCCGGCTTCTTCGGCGCGGGCGCGGGCACCTCGGCGGGAGCGGCGGGAGCGGCAGGGGCCGGCTCCGGTTCGGTGTGCTGCTGCGGGACGCCGTACGGCGCCGTCGGCTGATATCCGTGCGTCATCCCACCGGCCTCCGGTCACCGTCACGCGTACCCGCCGTCCGCTGTCGCGGTACGGGACCTCCCGGCGCCTCCACCACGCCCGTGCGACGCAGCTTCTGCCAGCGCAGGCGGCCGCCGGTGAGGGCCGTGATCCAGGACTGGAGCAGGACGACGTACATCAGCTGGCGGTAGAGGATCTGCTGGAGCGGGAGCGAGATGAGGTGCGTCATGCGTTCCTTGTCCAGGCGGAAGGCGTACGCCGCGCAGACCATCTGGATGGCCAGGACGCCCAGCCAGGCGCCGATCGTCTTCTGGGTCGGGCCGAAGACCAGGCCGTACAGCAGGAACACGTCGATCAGCGGGGCCAGCAGGGGTGCCAGGACCATGAAGAGGGACACCAGCGGCAGGCCGACCCGCCCGAAGCGGCCCGAGGTGCCCCGCTCGACCAGGGCCCTGCGGTGCTTCCAGATCGCCTGCATCGTGCCGTACGACCAGCGGTAGCGCTGGGACCACAGCTGCTGGACCGACTCCGGGGCCTCGGTCCAGGCCCGGGCGTTCTCGGCGTAGACGACGCGCCAGCCGTCCCGGTGCATCGCCATGGTGATGTCGGTGTCCTCGGCGAGCGTGTCGTCGCTCATGCCGCCGACCCGTTCGAGGGCGGACCTCCTGAAGGCCCCCACCGCACCCGGGATCGTGGGCATGCAGCGCAGGATGTCGTACATACGACGGTCCAGGTTGAAGCCCATCACGTACTCGATGTGCTGCCAGGCGCCGATGAGGGAGTCGCGGTTGCCGACCTTCGCGTTGCCGGCGACGGCGCCCACGCGCCGGTCGCCGAAGGGCTGGACCAGCTCGCGGACCGTGGCCGGTTCGAAGACGGTGTCGCCGTCCATCATCACGATGATGTCGTAACGGGCGTTCGCCAGACCCCGGTTGAGCGCGGCGGGCTTGCCCGCGTTGAGCTGGCGGACGACCCGGACGTTCGGCAGTCCCATCGCCTCGACGATCCGTGCCGTGCCGTCACTCGATCCGTCGTCGATGACGATCACCTCGATCGGGTGCTCGCTCGCCATCAGGGAACGGACGGTGTTCTCGATGCACTTGGCCTCGTTGTACGCCGGAACCAGCACCGACACCGGTTCGGTGACCGGCGGCCCCCAGCTGAAGCCCCGGCGGCGCACCCGGCGGGCGTGGATGCCGGACAGCAGCAGCATCAGCACGAAGCGGCTGATGACCAGGAAGCCGATGACCGCGAGGCCGACCACGAGGACGCCCGTGATGTTGTCCGACGCCTGGACCAGGAAGATCCAGGCCTTGCCCTTCCACTCGTCGAGGCCGGTGACCTCGGTGTGGGCGCTGGGGGCGTCGAGGGCCTCGGTGAGGTTGTCGAACTCGTAGCCCTCGGCCTTCATGTCGGGGAGGAACTTGTCCAGGGCCTGCACCGTCTGGTGCCGGTCGCCACCGGAGTCGTGCATCAGGACGATCGCGCCCTTGCCGCCCTTGGGGGTGGCCCTGCGGATGATCTCGTCGACGCCGGGCTTCTGCCAGTCCTCGCTGTCGGTGTTGTTGACGACCGTGATGTAGCCGCGCCTGCCCATGTACTCCGTCACCGGCCAGGACTTGTTGTCCATGGCGTCGGCGAAGGAGGAGTACGGCGGGCGGAACAGGGACGTGCGGATGCCGGCCGCGCCGCTGATCGCCAGCTGGTTCTGGGACAGCTCCCAGTCGATGCGCTTCTTCGACTGGTAGGAGAGGTCCGGGTGGTTGAAGGTGTGCAGACCGACCTCGTGGCCCTCCTCGACCATGCGCCGGACCAGGTCCGGGTAGCGCGAGGTCATGGTGCCGGTGACGAAGAAGACGGCATGCGCGTGGTGCTTCCTGAGCACGTCCAGGACCTTGGGAGTCCAGGTCGGGTCCGGGCCGTCGTCGAAGGTCAGGACCAGCCGGTGGTCCTGGAGGCGCAGGCTCTCGGTGCGGCCGCTGCGGGTGTCGATGACGGGACCGCCGTTGAGGATCTTCTCCGGCACCTGGTCGGAGGAGGCGGCGGGCTGGACGCGATGGTCGGCCAGGATCTCGTTGTGCACGTACCCCCGCAGCATCAGCATCGCCATCAACGCGACGAGGACGAGCGAGGGCAGCAGCAGGCGCATGGGCACGCGGCGGCGCCGGGAGCCGTCGCGGGCTCCGGTCGCGGGCCCACGGCGGCGGGAGCGGGATGCCATCAGAGGGTGTACTCCGGGAACGGTGCGGCGGACGAGGAGGCGGTGTCGCCCGGCTCCTGTGCGATGGGGCTCGGGTTGCTCGGACCGCCCGCGACCGTGTCGGTGGCGGGGTCGACGGTGGTCGGCGTGTCGGTGGGTCCCTCGGTGGGGCCACCGCCGTCCGTCGGGGTCGGGTCGGGGTCGGGGACGGTGGGCTCGATGGTCGGCTCGGGGTCCGCGGTGGGATTCGTGCCCGGGTTCGTGGTGGGCTTCGTGGCGGTCGGCTTCGGGCCGGCGGAGGCGCCGGTGCCGGTGCTCGCGGACGTGCCGGGCGCGGTGGTGTCGGCGCCCGGGGACAGGGACGTACCGGTACTGGCCGTCGGGGAGGCGCCCGGCGAGGCGCTGCCGGTGCCGGAGGGCTGCGGTGCCGTCTCCGCGGGCAGCGGCGGGGTGTCGACCTGGCCGGCCGGCTGCTCCTTGGGGTTCTCGACGGGCAGCCAGGGCGCGTCGGAGTTGCCGGACAGCAGGGTGGCGACGATGACCACGGCGTAGACCGCGCAGGCCAGGCCGACCGCCATGCCGATACGGCGGTACAGGCGGCTGCGGCGGCCCGACTCGTCGACGAACACGGGCCCTTCGGATCCGTCGCCGCCGCCAGGGGCGTCCTTGGCCGCGCGCAGCCTGCCGTCCAGCTGGAGGCCGACGCCGTCGAGCTGGATGGTGACCTCGTGCGGGTCGTGGGTGGCGCCGCCGGGGACGGCGGTGCGCGCCCGGCCCGCGGGCTCTCCCGACTCCTCGGGCTCCGCCCACGGATCGCGGGCCACCGGCGCATGCGTCGTCTCGCCGGGGGTCGCCGGGAACACCTGGGTGTCGCGGGGCGCCGCGTAGGCGTCGTCCACGGAAGGCGGGACCGAGTCATTTCTTCTCGGACCGGAAGCGGCGGCCGAGGGACGGTCGAAGGCCGACCAGCCGTCGGTCATGCCGGTGGGCCGGTGTGCGTTCGGCCTGCCGGTGGGCACGTGCGTGTCGGGTCTGCCGGTCGGCCGGTGTACGTCCGCCGGTCTCCCGACCGTCGGCAGCACGGCGGTCTCGTCGGCGTCGGATGCGGACGCCGCGGAACCGCCTCGGATGAACTGGGTCTCGTCGGCGTCCGAGAAGGAACGCCCGCCACCGTGGAGTATCTCCGTCTCCCTTGCCTCGGATCGGGAGCGATGGCCCTGACCACGCACCCCGGTCTCCCCGGTCGCCGGGAAGGCCTGGGTGTCACCCCTCGAACCCCCTGCGGAAGAACCGCCACCGGGACCCGAGACCACCTCGGGCCACTCCGGTTGGGCTTCTTCTCGCCACTTCTTCACGCGCACGCACATCCCCCCACGGGACCGTTCCGGGTGCGCGTACGACACTGAGCACCCGTCGTCGTACCGAGCCCCCACCCGGCCGAGCGCCCCCCTTTACCACACCGTGCTCAGGCCATGAATGTAGCGCACGCGGAGGTTTCGTGGTTGCCGCGTGTCACTTGTGGACGTTCATCGTGGCCAAATCGATGGCTGGAATCCATCCCTCGGCGGGTCGCCGCAGCCATCCCTCCTCGGCCGCGATCTGCGCCACCGCCCGTCGAACGGCGTCGAATGCGGGGTGCACCAGGCCCTTTCGCCACACCAGTGACACGGGCGACAGCGGCACGGGATCGATCAAGGGACGCAACACGGTCCCGGGCATGGCTGGAAAGTCGACGACGGCCAGGATCGGGGCCCGCGTCTTGGCCATGATCCGCTGGAACTCCTCGTCACCCACCGCGAGCGGGGAGGGCGCGGCGACCTCGATGCCCCGTCCGTCGAACAGTCGGTGCGCGAGGTCGGTCCACTCCGGCGTACGGGCGTTGCCGGACCCGGCGTACACGGTCCGGCCGGCCAGCGCGGCCAGCGGCACCCGATCCATTTCGGCCAGCGGATCGCCATCGGGGAGCAGGATCGCCATCGGCTCGTAGCGGACCGGCTGGTGGTCGAGCCCTGTCCGCAGCGCCGGGTCCAGCCCCGCGAACCGGCCGAACGACACGTCCAGCCGCCCGGCGACCAGCTCGCCGACCGCCCCCGTAAGACCGCTCTCGTAGCGGGCCATGAGCTCGTACTCGGGGGCGAGTTCCCGGGCCCGGTGCAGGACCCGGCGGGGGGTGCCGAGGCCCGGGGAGTTGACGTCCACCAGCAGGGCGCGGGCCTGACCGAACGCGGCGAGCAGGTCGTCCTGCGCCTGGAGGGCGCGGCGGGCGTGCGGCACCAGTCGCTCGCCGTCGGCGGTCAGGGTGACCTGCCGGGTCGTCCGCACGAACAGCTCGGCGCCCAGCTCCCGCTCCAGCCGCCGCACGTCCCGGCTGAGCGCCTGCTGGGCGACGTACAGACGGGCTGCGGCGCGTGTGAAGTGCAGTTCCTCCGCCACCGCGAGGAAGGCGCGCAGGAGGCGGGGGTCGAGATGAGCGGGAGCGGGCATGCGGCGAACCTACAAGGCGGACTTACAACGCGGGTGCGTGAATCCGTGCCGAGCAGGTGTTGGACCCCTTGATCCACTGCGGGCGACGGTGGATCCATGCCGCAACAGCCGTACGAGAAAGCCCCGAGAACCCTGTCACCCCTGAATGACCCGAAAGCCGCGAAACCCCCGGCCTCTCCCCTCCTCACGCTCACCGCCGACACCCTCGTCGCCGTCGACTTCACGCCCCGGACGACGGGCGGGCGACGTCGCCCGCCGGGCCCGTACCGCCGTCTCTTCACCCGCCCCGGCGCACTCGCCTTCACCCTCGCCAACCTGACCGCCCGCCTCCCCATGGGCATGTTCAGCATGAGCGCGGTCGTGATGATCGCCGGCAGCCGGGGGTCGTACGCCCTCGCCGGTGCCGTCTCCGCGACCGGGCTCGCGGCGAGCGCGCTGGTCGCGCCCTGGACCGCGCGGCTCGTCGACCGGTACGGGCAGGCGCGGGTCGCCGTACCCGCCACGCTCCTCGCGGCGCTGGGGAGCCTCGCGATGGTGCTGTGCGTGCGCTACGGCGCCCCCGACTGGACCCTCTTCGCCGCGTACGCCGCCACCGCGACCACCCCCAACACCGGCGGCATGTCCCGGGCCCGCTGGGCCCACCTGCTGAAGGACGACCCCGACTCCCTGCACGCCGCGAACTCCTTCGAGCAGTCCGCCGACGAGCTGTGCTTCACGCTGGGCCCGGTGCTCGCGGCCTTCCTGTGCGGGACGTTCTTCCCGGAGGCGGGAACGCTGGCCGGGGTGGTGCTCCTGGTCACGGGCGTGCTGGCCTTCGCGGCCCAGCGCTCGACCGAGCCGCCGCCCCGGGGACGCACCTCCGGCACGGACCACACCGGCGTCCCGACCGGCGACGCCGGTGCCGCGGGCACCGCGGCCGCCAAGTCCCCCCTCCGCTCCCCCGGCATGCCCCCGCTGCTGGCCGTCTGCCTCGCCATGGGCGCGGTGTTCGGGTCGACGGAGGTCGTCACCATCGCGTTCGCGGACGCGGAGGGGCACCGCACGGCCGCGGGTGCGGTGCTCGCACTCCAGGCGGCGGGCTCCTGTGCGGCGGGCCTTTGGTTCGGCCGGCTCGGGCTCTCCGGCTCCCCCGAGCACCGCTACCCCTGGTGCATAGCGGCGATGGCAACGCTCCTGACGCTGCCACTCCTCGCCGCCACCCTCACCGGCTCGCTCCCGCTCCTGGCCATCGCCCTGCTGATCTCCGGCATGGCCACGGCCCCGACCATGATCACCAACATGACCCTGGTCCAGCACCGCACCCCGGAGGGCCACCTGAACGAGGGCATGACCCTCGCCGTGACCGCGCTGCTGGGCGGTATCGCGGGTGGCAGCGCGGCCGGCGGATGGATGGCGGAGCACCTGTCGCCGACGGCCGGTTACGGGATACCGATCACAGCAGCGGCCACAGCCCTGCTCATCGCCCTCGCAGCAACGCCCCTTCAGGGGCGCGGGGCTGAATCAATTCGCGGCTCCGCCGCGCGGGCGCGACCAGCCACAACCGGGCCCGCAGACAACAACCCCTCCCGGCCCTCCTAGCGGAGCGCAACCCGCACAGGCCCCTTGGCCATCAGCGTGATCCCCGCCCCGACCGGAACCTCCCCCTCCTCCGCGTCCTCGACGGTGAACTCCCGCAGCAGCACCGCAAGCCCGAGCACCGACTCCAGCATCGACAGGTACTGGCCGATGCAGGCACGCGGCCCGCCGCCGAAGGGGAACCAGGCGTAGCGCGGCCGGCCCGCCTCGGCCTCCGGGGTGAAGCGGGTGGGGTCGAAGCGCTCCGGGGCCGGCCAGTGGTCGGGGTGGCGGTGGGTCACCCAGGGGCTGACCAGGATGTCGGCGCCCGCCGGTATGCGTACGCCGTCCACTTCCGCGTCGGCGACCGAGCGGCGGCCGATCACGGGCGCGGACGGGTACAGCCGCATGGCCTCCTTCAACACCATCGTCAGATACGGCAGTTCGTCCATGTCGGCCGCGGTCGGCGCCCGTCCGCCCGGGCCGCCGAGCACCCGCCCCACCTCCTCCCGCACAAGCCGCTGTTCCTCGGGGTGCCGGGCGAGGAGGTGCAGGGCGAAGGCGAGCGCGGTGGCGGTGGTCTCGTGGCCGGCCAGCAGGAAGATCAGGACCTGCTCGCGGAGTTCGGCGGGGTCCAGGCTGCCGTCCTCGGCGTTCTCGGCGTGCACGAGGAGGGTGACCAGGTCGTCCTGGTCGTCCCGGTCGCGGCGGCTGTCGATGATGCCGTCGCACAGGGCGTGCAGCTCGGCCTGGAGGCGGCCGGCCCGGCGGTTGGCGGGGGTGGGCCAGGTGCGCGGCGCCTTGACCGGTGAGAAGCCGCGCTTGAGCGAGTACTCCTGGAGCGGGGGCAGGGTGCGCTCGATCACCTCGTAGGCCTTGTCCACGTCCGTGCCGAACAGGATGCGGCCGACGACGTGCAGGGCGAACCGGTGCATCTCACCGACCAGTTCGACGGTCCGGCCCCGGGGTCCCTCGGGCACCCCACGCCACGTGTCCGCCAGGGCGGCCGCCTCCTCGGCGACCTGATGGGCGTAGCCGTTCACCCGGCGACGGGTGAACAGCGGTTGTATCAGCCGGCGTTGCCGCAGGTAGGTGTCGTCCTGGCTGGTGAGCAGCCCGTTGCCGACCGACCGGCGCAGTTCCTCGTAGAAGACGTTGTCCTTGCGGAAGTTGGCGGCCTGGGTGGCCAGTATCTGCTGGGCGCCCTCGGCGGAGAACACCGCGTAGATGTCGGACCGCAGCCCGGGCGGCCCGGCCCGGAAGCGCACCACGTCGCCGTGGTCACGGCGGGCCCGCAGATAGGTGGCGAGGGGATCGTTCAGCAGGTCGCTCATCGAGCCCAGCAGCGGACTGCCCGTCACGATCGGGGCCCGTGTGGCTGTTGTCGTCATCGTCATGGCACTCCGATTCCCGCACGGTCCCATTGACTCACCCCTGGGTCGCACATACCTTCGCCTGTCCCTGGAGTCGCTGATCGACGCCTTCGAGCAGCTGGGCCTGCGTGTCCCGCGCGACCTGTCGGTCACCGCGATCTGCCCTGACGAACTCGCCGCGTCCGTGCGCGTACCGGTCACCTCGGTCGCGCTGCCGTCCGAGGAGGTCGGCTCGCGGGCGGTGGAGTCACTGATGCGGAAACTGGACGGGAAGGCCGTACCGGAGGCCACCTTGCTGCCACCCAGGATGACCGAGCGGGCGAGCGCGGCGCGGCGGGCTCTGGCGTGAACGGCCGCCGGCCGTGCCGGGGCGAGTGAACAGTCGGTGATCTGTGCTGAGCCACCAGAGCAGCCACCTCCTGGCGTGCTTTGCCACTCGCTCCGGCAGAAGCCGGATCAGCCGCCTCAACCCTGCCAAGCCCTCGGGCAGTTGTAGGCGCGAAGGCGTTCCGGGCGGGACCAGCCCGCCGTGGTGGGGCGTCGTGAGGTCGGTTCGTCCGGGAGTGCCAGGCGCAGGGTCAACACGGCGGTGAACGCGGCGAGTTCCTCGGGGCTCGGCTCGCCGCGCAGGACCCTCAAGGACGTGGCGGTGAGCAGGTCGGAGGTCGTCGGGGTGGGAGTCGGGCTCATGGTGTCTCCTACTGGGGCGGGTTGCCGTGTTTGCGGGTGGGCAGGGCCGCGGACTTGGCGGCGAGCATCGTCACCGCGCGGCTGAGGATCAGGCGGGTCTCGCGGGGGTCGATGACGTCGTCGACCAGGCCGCGTTCGGCCGCGTAATAGGGGTGGACCAGTTCGGTCTTGTACTCCTCGATCTTCTGGCGGCGCATCGCCTCGGGGTCGTCGGCGGCCGCGATCTCCCGGCGGAAGACGACGTTCGCGGCGCCCTCGGCGCCCATCACGGCGATCTCGTTGGTGGGCCAGGCGAGGGCGATGTCGGCGCCGATGGAGCGGGAGTCCATGACGATGTAGGCGCCGCCGTAGGCCTTGCGCAGGACGACCGAGACGCGGGGCACGGTGGCGTTGCAGTAGGCGTAGAGGAGTTTCGCGCCGCGCCTGATGATGCCCTCGTGTTCCTGGTCGACGCCGGGCAGGAAGCCGGGCACGTCGACCAGGGTGATCAGGGGGATGTTGAACGCGTCGCAGAACTGCACGAACCGCGCGCCCTTTTCACTCGCCCTGATGTCGAGTACGCCGGCCATGGAGGCGGGCTGGTTGGCGACGATGCCGACGACGTGGCCGTCGAGGCGGGCCAGTGCGCAGACGATGTTGGTGGCGAAGGCGGCGTGGACCTCCAGGAAGTCGCCGTCGTCGACGATCTCCTCGATCACCTTGCGGATGTCGTAGGAGCGGTTGCCGTCCTCGGGGACCAGGTCGAGCAGGGCGTCGCCGGGGCGGTCGGCCGGGTCGTCGGCGGGGTGGGCGGGCGGCAGTTCGCGGTTGTTGGAGGGGAGCAGGGAGAGCAGGTAGCGGACCTCTTCGAGGCAGGTGCGCTCGTCGTCGTAGACGAAGTGGGCGACGCCGGAGGTGGCCCCGTGGACGTCGGCGCCGCCCAGGCCGTTCTGGGTGATCTCCTCGCCGGTGACGGCCTTGACCACGTCCGGGCCGGTGATGAACATCTGGGAGATGTCCCGTACGGCGAAGACGAAGTCCGTGAGCGCCGGGCTGTACGCCGCACCGCCCGCGCACGGGCCGAGCATGACGCTGATCTGCGGGATGACGCCGCTCGCCTTGGTGTTGCGCTGGAAGATGCCGCCGTAGCCGGCGAGGGCCGAGACGCCTTCCTGGATGCGGGCTCCCGCTCCGTCGTTGAGGGATACGAGCGGGGCGCCCGCCGCTATGGCCATGTCCATCAGCTTGTGGATCTTGGCGGCGTGAGCCTCGCCCAGGGCGCCGCCGAAGATGCGGAAGTCATGGGCGTAGACGAAGACCGTGCGGCCCTCCACCGTGCCCCAGCCGGTGATGACGCCGTCGGTGTACGGCTTCTTCGCCTCCAGGCCGAAGCCGGTCGCCCGGTGTCGGCGCAGGGTCTCGACCTCGGTGAACGAGCCGGGGTCCAGGAGGAGTTCGATGCGTTCGCGGGCGGTGAGCTTGCCCTTGGCGTGCTGGCGTTCGGTGGCCTTGGGGTCGGGGCCCGTGCGGGCGAGTTCCTTGAGGGTCCGCAGTTCCGTGAGCCGGTCCGCCTCGGGGGCGGCCGGGGCGGTGGCGGGCGCGGGAGCCGCGGGAGCTTCGGGGTCGGTGACGGTCATGATGCCTGGGCCCTTTCCTTCCTGTTCCTGGTGTCGATGAGGGCGTGGGTGCGGACGGCGGACGGGTCGTGGGCGCGCAGGACTGTGCGCAGGCCCGGCTGGACGGTGGCGATCCGCTCCACGGCGTCCCGGGTGTGGAGCCAGTCGGCGGGCACCGGGTGCAGGGCGGCCCGCCAGTCCTTGTCGCCGGCCAGCGCCGCCGCGCCGACATGGCCCTCGCAGAGCGGGATGTTGCGCACCGTCCAGCCGGTCGGGCGCCAGGACTCGGCGGCCTCCCCGAGGTAGTCGAGGTCGGCGGCGCGGGCGAGTCCGGTGCCGAGGCCTTTCAGGTAGGCCTCCTTGCGGGACCAGAGGCGTGCGAAGGCCGTCTGGCGCCGGTCCGCGGGGATCCGGGTGATCTCCTGGCGCTCGGCCTGGTGCAGCAACGGCAGACAGGCTTCGACGGTCTCCTGCGACGGCAGGGCCTGGACGTCCACGCCGACCCGGGTGTGTGCCACCGCGACCAGGGCGAGGCCGTGGCTGTGCGAGAGCGAGAACTCGGGGGCGCCCGGCAGGTCGACCAGGACCGGGCGACCGTGCCGTTCCCCGCACTCCTCGCACCACTCCCGGCCGATGACCAGACGGTGCGGTGCGACGCCGGTGTAGACCGACAGCACCCGGCGCAGGCCCACATGGGCGGCGACGTACAGCTGGCGGTCGCTGTGGCGGCGGTAGGCGGCGGCGCGCTGCCGCTCCTGCATGTCCAGTTCGGCGACCGGTGCGGCGCGTGGTGAGTCGGGGGGTGGCAGCAGCCACAGGTGCAGGTCCGACGGGCCCAACTGCCGGGTGCCGTAGGGGGTGTTCGGTAGGCGTGGGAGGTTCATGGGCGGCTCCCGGTCTCGGTCGGGTGGTGCCGGGTCCGCTCGGCCTTGGCCGCCGTCGCTCCGGCCCGGGTGTCGCTGCGGTCGGCGAGCGCCGCGACGAGGGCGGCGGCGAGGGAGAGCAGGCCGCCCGCCCAGAGCGCGGAGCGGGTGCCCAGGTACTGGGTGACGGCGCCCACGAACAGGGCGCCGAGCGGGGCGCTGCCTTGCAGGATCAGGGTGTAGAGGGCCATGACGCGGCCCCGGTAGGCGGGGTCGCTGCCCAGTTGGACGCGGTGGTTGGCGGCCTGTGCGAAGTACAGGGAGGCGAAGCCGGTCGGTACGAGCAGCACCAGTGCCGTCGGCAGGTTCGGTGCCCAGCCGGTGGCCGCCGCCAGGGCGCCGAACGCGCAGGCCCAGCCGATGACCAGCCGGGCCGTGGGGCGGCCCCGGCGCAGGGTGCCGGTGAAGGCGGCCAGCAGTGAACCGGCGGCGAGTGCCGCGGTGAGCAGGCCGAAGGCGGCGGCGTCGGTGTGGAAGACGGTGCGGGCCATCAGCGGCAGGGTCAGCTGGAGGTTCAGGCCGAACAGCGACACCGCGGCGAGCAGGGACAGCGTGGCCACCAGGTCGGGCCGGGACCGCAGATGGGCCAGCCCCTCGGTGACCTTGGCGTCGCGGGCGGCCGGGCGGGGCGGGCGGTGCAGTTGCTCGGGCCGCATGGCGCGCAGTCCGGCGACGGTCGCCGCGTAGCTGGCCGCGTTCAGGAGCATCACGGTGCCGGTGCCGGCCGCCTCGATCAGCAGCCCGGCCAGCGAGGGGCCCAGCACGCGCGCGATGTTGAAGTAGGCGCCGCTGAGCGCGGAGGCGTTGGGCACCAGCTCCGGTCCGACGAGCTCGGCGATGAAGGACAGCCGGGCCGGCACCTCCACGGCGTTGGCCACGCCCAGGGCCAGCGCGAACACGTAGACGTGCCACAGCCGGGCCGCGTCGCCGGTGACCAGCAGGCCGAGCAGCAGCGCCAGCACTCCGGAGACGACGTTGGCTCCGGTCAGCAGGGCGCGCTTGTCGTAGCGGTCGGCGATCCGGCCGCCGTACAGGGTGAGCAGCAGCATCGGCGTGAACTGGAGCGCGGTGACGGTGGCCAGGGCCGTGCCGGAGTCACCGGTCAGTTCCAGGACCAGCCAGTCCTGGGCGACGACCATCATCCAGGTGCCGGTGGCGGAGGCTATCTGGCCGGTTGCGAAGAGGCGGAAGTTGCGGACGGTCAGCGAGCGCAGGCCGGTGGCCAGCAGTCGCCGGGACAGACCGCGGCGCTCGGGTTCGGACACGGTCATGGACCGTCCCGCTCCGGCAGGCACTCCTCGAAGAAGGCGAGCGCGCGCAGGTGGTACGCGCGGGCCGTGCGGCCCAGGCTGATGTTGTGCCCGGCGTCCGGCTGCCGGTCGACGACCACGCGCGGCGCGGCGCTCAGCCTCGCCCGCAGGTCGTCGAGGGCGTCGGCGTCGTGCCGCCACCACAGTTCGTGCTCGGCGAACGTCAGGCGCACGGGCACCCGCACGCGTGGCGCGAGCACGTCGAAGGCCTCCGGCCAGTCCGAGGCCTCCCGCAACTCCCGCTGCGGGACCGGCTTCACGAAGTCGGCGCTGCTGTGGAAGGTGGCGGGCGGGTAGAGGCCGAGGCGGCCCCAGTTGTGTCTCCAGCGGGCCCGGTCGGTCCCGGTGAGGAGTTCCGCGGAGCCCTCGGCGTAGCGGTGGCCGCAGCCGGAGATGTCCAGGCCCAGCAGACCGGGCGGCGGGGCCTCGGCGGCCAGGGTCAGGGCGAGCTTGCCGCCGAAGGAGTGCGCCAGCAGGAAGGTGCCGGTGCCGACGGGGTACTCGGTGTCGAAGCGGTCGAGCGCGGCCCGCAGGACACGGGCCTGCCCGGCGAGGTCCAGGCCGTCGGGCAGCCCGGCGGCGGAGTCGCCGTAGCCGGGCCGGTCGACGGCGAGGACCTGGAACCCCAGATGCGCTCCCAACGCGCAGAGGGAGGCGTCCGGTTGGGCCCCGCCGTCGAAGTACCCCGCGCTCATCCCGGCCCCGTGCAGCGCGACGACGGTGGCACGCGGCGGCGTGCCCTGAGGTGCGCTCAGCAGGGCCGACAGGGTGTGCCCGGCGGCATCCAGCGTGATCCGCCGCACGCTCGGGCCGACGGACAGGGACGTGATGGTCATCGGGCTAAGCCACCTCCGGGGTGCCGAACCAGTGGTGCAGGGCGGTGACGAGGCTGTCGACGCCGGCCGCTATGTCGGCGGCGGTGGCCTTGGGGGCGGGGGTGCCCGGGGTGGCGGCGCCGGAGGCTGCGGGCCCGGAGGCCGCGTCGGTCGCGTCCCCTCGTTCTCCTCCCGCCGCCCAGGCCACGTGACCGTCCGGGCGTACCAGCAGGGCCGTCGCCCCGGAGAACACCTCGGCGCTCTCGGGACCGGCCGTGACGACCGAGATCCGGTCGGTCCAACCGGCCGCGCTCTTGCGGAGGCCGGCGTCGTCGGTCAGGTCGAGCAGGACGCCGCGGGCCGGGTGGAGCAGGGCCGTCGTGGTGGTCTGCGTGCCGTCGGGCAGGAGGAGCGGGCGCGGGGGGAGGCGGCGGCCGACGAGACGGTGGGCGCCGGGGGCGGAGCCGAAGTCGTAGGCGATGTCGAGGTGGCTGACCACACCTGCCAGTCGACGGCGGACCTCCTCCAGGGCCATCAACTCGCCGAACACCTTGCGCACCGGGTCGGCCTCGGGGCCGCCGAGGAAGATCATGCCCTGCGCCCGGGTGTTCATCAGCAGCCGGGCGCCGACGGGGTGCCGTTCGTCGTGGTAGCTGTCGAGGAGGGTGTCCGCGACGTCCCCGCGGACCACGGCGGCCAGCTTCCAGCCGAGGTTGACCGCGTCCTGCACACCCGTGCTGAGCCCCTGTCCCCCGGCCGGGAGATGCACGTGCGCGGCGTCCCCGGCGAGCAGCACCCGGCCCTTGCGGTAGGCGGAGACCTGACGGGTGGCGTCCGTGAAGGAGCTGACCCAGTCGGCGCCGCCCCCGGCCAGCGACTCGCCGGTGATGCGTTCCCAGGCGGCGGCGACCTCGTCGAACTCCACCGCCTGCGGCCGGTCCCCGGCCGGGGTGCCGTCCTCGCACACGATGATCCGGTCGACGCCCGGCGCCAGCGGCGCGGCCATCACCATGCCGTTGTCCAGCCGCTCCCCCAGGAAGCGGGGCCGGATGTCGCAGCCGGTGACGTCGGCGAGATACATCCGGCGGGTGGCCGGCAGCCCGGGGAAGTCGAACCCGACCGCCCTGCGGACGACGCTCTGTCCCCCGTCGCAGCCGACCAGGTAGGCGCCGCGCACCCGCTGCTCGCCCTCGGGTGTGGCGGCCACGATCTCGACGCCGTCGCCGTCGTCGGCCAGCTTGGTCAGCTCCCAGCCGCGCCGGATGTCCGCGCCCAGCTCACCGGCCCACTCCTCCAGGACGGCCTCGGTCTGCGACTGCGGGACGCCGCGCGCGCCGAAGTGGGCGTCCTCCAGGACGGTGTAGTCGAACTGGACGCCGCCGAAGTGGCCCATCGGGCTCTTCTCCAGCGTGCCGAAGCGCGGCAGCAGGCCCCGCTGGTCGAACACCTCCATGGCGCGGGCCGTGAAACCGAGCCCCCGGGACTGCCCGGTCGGCTCGGCCAGCTTCTCCACCACGACGACCCGGGCGCCGCCCAGCCGCAGTTCCCCGGCCAGCATGAGGCCCGTCGGCCCCGCACCGACGACGATCACATCCGTGTCCACAGTGCTTCCCTCTCTGAGCATCGCCCAAATATGATCATGTACGACTTGCGATGACTTCCGGTGTTCTGAGATGGCTCAGGGTCACAGCCCCGGATCCGGCCGCCCGAACCAGTGCCGTATCGCCGCCGTCGCCGCCCACGGATCCGCGCCCGCCCAGGCGACATGGCCGTCGGGGCGGACCAGCAGGCCCTCGGCGCCGTGCAGCGGTTCGGCGGTGTCCGGTCGTACCGCCACCGGGGTGACGCGGTCGGACCAGACCTTGCCGACCCAGCGCAGTTCGGCCCGGGCCGAGTCGGATACGAGCAGCAGTCCGCGGCCGTCCCGCAGCAGCCCGGCGACGCCGACCGGGCCGTCCGGTGTCGGCAGCGTGCCGAGCGGGAGCCGGGCGCCGAGCAGGGGGTGGGTGCCGCCGCCCACGGGGTAGCGGATGTCGAGCCCGGTGATCATCGCCGCGAGGTGGTCCCGCGTCGGTCCCGCGGCGATGAGTTCGCCGAGCAGGGTGCGCGCAGCCTCCACCTCGGGCCCGCCGAGCAGCAGCAGCGCCTGGGCCCTGATGTTGGCCAGCACCCGGCGCCCGACCGCGTGCCGCTCGTCGTCGTAGGTGTCGAGCAACCCCTCGGGTGCCCGGCCGCAGGCCACCGAGGCCAGCTTCCAGCCGAGGTTGGCCGCGTCCTGGAGGCCGAGGTTGAGGGCCTGGCCGCCGCTCGGCATCTGCCGGTGGGCGGCGTCCCCGGCGAACAGCACCCGCCGGTGGCGATACCGCTCCAGCTGCTGGTTGGCGTCACCGAAGGCGTTGAGCCAGACGGGGCGGCCACCGCTCAGGTCCTCGCCGGTGACCTGGCGCCATACGTCGACGACCTCGGCGAAGTCCGGCGGTCCCGTCCGCCGCCGGGCCGGGTGCCCGAAGGCGTGCACCATCACCCGGGTGACCCCGCCGGGCATCCGGGCCGCGATGGCCAGCCCGTGCTCCCGGCGCTCGAACCGCCGGTTCGGGATGTCCACCCCGGCGATGTCCGCCCGCAGCAGCTCCCGCCCGGCCGGGCTGCCGGGGAACTCCGCCCCGGTCAGCCGCCGCACGGTGCTGTCCTCGCCGTCACAGGCGACGAGATACGCCGCCCGCAGCCGCCGTACGCCGTCCGGGGTGTCGGCGGTGACCTCCACGTACCCGTCCGCGTCCCCGCCCTCGGCGCCGTCCCGCTGGGTGAGTTCGCGTACCTCCCAGCCGCGCCGGATGTCGGCGCCGAGGGCCCCGGCCCAGTCCTGGAGGAGTTCCTCGGTCCTGGTCTGCGGCACCTTCCACTGGCCCGAGTACGGGCCGGGCACGGTCAGGTCCATCGGTACGCCGCCGAAGTGGCCGCGGGGCTCGCGCGGCGGGCCGCCGAGCGCGTCCAGCAGCCCCCGGCAGTCGAACAGCTCCACCGTGCGGGCGTGCAGCGTGGAGGCGCGGGACTCCGTGGTGGGGGTGCGCAGCCGTTCCAGCACGACGACGTCGGCGCCGCCGAGGCGGAGCTCGCCGGCGAGGAACAGGCCCACGGGGCCTGCCCCCACCACGATGACCCGGGTGGCCCGGGAGGTGTCGGTGGCCATGGTCAGCGGCTCTTCTCCGCGTGGTCCCTGGCGTGGCCCAGCGTGGCGCGGCTGTTGGTGCTCAGCGCGCCCTGGACGTAGTCGCGGGCGTCCTCGACGGTGGCGTCGGGGCCGAGGATCCGCTGGATGTTGTCCGGGTTGAGCACGACCGTGTGCTGCGAGGTGGCGGCGACGCCGCGCGGGTACTCCTCGAACGTCCACAGGCCGGTGTGCAGGGTCATCAGGGCCGGCAGGGTCACCTGCTTGTAGGCGATCGCGCGGTGCGGGAAGGTCACCCGGTACGACTTGGTGGTGTGCGTCGAGCCGTCCTTGGCCCTGGTGTCCATCTCCAGCACCTGGAGGCCGGGAGTGGGCTCCTCGAAGGCGACCCGGGCCACGTGCGGCAGGCGGTCCACCCAGCGGTCGGCCTCGTTGATGAAGTCGTAGACGTCCTTGGCCGAGCCCTCGATCAGGACGGTGTCCTCGAAGGAGAAGGTCAGCTCGCGGGTGGCGTGGGCCCGCTCGACGTTCTCCTTCAGGGCGGCGAGCTCGGAGCGGGAGTTGCGGTCGACGGCCTCGTCGATCCAGGCGAGGCTCTCGGGGTCGTCGTCGATGGCGGAGTAGTCGTGCAGCAGCCGGACCAGTGACTCGCCGCCCGGCAGTTCCTCGATCACCCAGGCGCCGCCCATCGCGGCGACCGGGGGTGCGGAGACCTCCTGGCGGAAGGTGATGCGGCGGCCGGCGGGGTCCAGGGTGCGGCGGGAGGTCCAGCTCTTGGCGGCGCCGTTGGCGGTGGCCCAGATGCGGATGCGCTCCTCGCGCTCGCCCTTCTCCAGGTGGTCCACGTGGATGGTGGGCGGGAAGATCCGCGGCCAGTTCTCCACCTCGGCGATCAGGCGGTAGACGGCGTCTGCGGGGGCCGAGACGGTGATCTCGTGCGCCACCTCGCGGGTCGTTGCTTCCGTCGTGGTCACGTCCTCGTCCTCTTCGTCTGGTTGGGTGCTGTTGCGGCCCGGGCGGGGATCGGGCAGGGGGCAGGGGTCGGCGCGGGGCTCAGAAGTTGCCCAGCCCGCCGCAGACGTTGATCGCCTGCGCGGTGACGGAGGCGGCGGTCTCGGAGGCGAGGTAGCCGACCATCCCGGCGACCTCCTCCGGCGTGGAGTAGCGGCCGAGCGGGATCTTGGCCTGGAACTTCTCCAGGATCGCGTCCTCGGTGGTGTCGTAGGCGGCGGCGTATCCCTGGCGGACCCGCTGCGCCATGGGCGTCTCGACATAGCCCGGGCAGACGGCGTTGACGGTGACGCCGGTCGGCGCGAGCTCGTTGCCGAGGGCCTTGGTGAAGCCGACGACACCGTGCTTGGAGGCGGAGTAGGGGGCGCCGAGGACCACCCCCTGCTTGCCGGCGGTGGACGCGACGTTGATGATCCGGCCCCAGCCGCGGTCGCGCATGCCGCCGGTGTTGAGCACCTCGCGGGTCATCCGGAAGACGCTGTTGAGGTTGGTGTCGATGACGTCGTCCCACAGCTCGTCCGCGAGGTCGGCGGTCACTCCGCCACCGCTGCGGCCGGCGTTGTTGACCAGGATGTCGACGGCACCGAACCGGTCGACGGCGGCCTGCACGAACGCCCGGACCGCGTCCGGCGAACGGACGTCCACGGCGGCGCCGTCCGCCTCTATGCCCTCCTCCTGGAGCTGCTTGACGGTCTCGGCCACGTTGTCGGCGTTCCGCGCGCCGATGAACACACGGTGCCCGGCGGCGCCCAGCTGCCGGGCCGCCGCCAGTCCGATGCCACTGGTGGCGCCGGTGATGAGTGCGACCCGCTGCGTCTGCTGCGGCATGTTTCTTCCAACTCCCTCGGGTGGACGCCGCCGCCGGTCGACTGGGGTACCGGCGGCGGCAGGATCATGAAATGTCGGGTATGGCGAAGCGTCGGGCGGAAGTGTCAGGCGGCGGCCTGAGAGCCGCCTCCGAGCTGGGCGTTGACCGCGTCGATCATGGCGCGCGGCGTGTTGCTCTCCGACAGGACGTCGTCGTCCAGGACGATGCCGTACTCGCGCTCGATCCGGCCGCCGGTCTCCAGCAGCGCCAGCGACTCGTAGCCGAGGTGCTCGAAGTCCTCGTCGAGGATGTCGCCGTCGAGGTCGACGGACTCCTCGGCGCCGGCGCCCTCGATCAGGATGCGCTTGAGGTCGTCGAGGGTGAACTGCTGCGTTTCCACGTGGGGTTCCTCTCGGGTCATGTTCGGTGTGCGTGGTTCGTGATGCGTGGTTCGTGAAGCGGTGGTCAGGCGACGGCCCGTACGATCGCCGCCGAGTTGAAGCCGCCGTGGCCGCGGGCCAGGACCAGGGCCGTGCGGAGTCCGGCCTCGCGCGGCCGGTCGACGACCAGGTCGAGGGCGTAGTCCGGGGACGGGGTCACATGCACCGTCGGCGGGATCACCCCGTCGCGGATGGCCAGGAACGCGGTGGCCAGGTCCAGCGGTGCGGCGCCCGAGTAGAGGCGGCCCGTCATGGTCTTCGGCGCGGTGACCGGAACGGCGCCGGGGCCGAACACCGCGGTGATCGCGTCCGCCTCGATCCGGTCCAGCTCGGGGTCGGCCGCGGCGTCGCAGAACACCACGTCCACCTCGTCGGCGCCCAGCCCGGCGTCGTCCAGGGCGAGTTCGATCGCCCGGCGCAGGGCCGGCGGGCGCTCGCTGTCCGGAGCGGGGTCGAAGGTGGCGGCGTACCCGGCGATCTCGCCGTAGATCCGCGCACCGCGTGCCCGCGCCGACTCCTCGGACTCCATGACGAGCAGCGCGCCGCCCTCGCCCGGCACATACCCGTCGGCCGCCCCGTCGAAGGGCAGATACGCCTGGCTGGGCTCGTCCCGGGTGGTCAGCCGCTGTGCGGCGAGCTGGGCGACCCAGCCCCACGGGCAGATCGAGGCGTCCACCGCACCGGAGACCACGACCGCGGTGCCCTTGCGGATCTGCCGGCGGGCATGCGCCACCGCGTCCAGGCCTCCGGCCTGGTCGCTGACGAGCACGCTGGTCGGGCCCTTCATGCCGTGCCGGATGGAGATCTGGCCGCTGTTGACGGCGTAGAACCAGGCGAACGACTGGTACGCGCTGACGTACTGGCTGCCCCGGCTCCACAGCGCCTGCAGCTCGCCCTGGCCGAACTCGAAGCCGCCCGACGAACTCGCCGTGACCACGCCCATGCTGGACTCGGGCAGGTCCGCCGGCCGGATCCCGGCGTCGGCGAGCGCCCAGTCGGCGGCGACCAGTGCCAGCCGGGTCATCCGGTCGGTCTGCGGCAGCAGCCGGCTCGGCAGATGCTCCTCGGCCGCGAAGCCGGGTATCTCACCGGCCAGCCGCGCCGGGTACTGCGCGGGGTCGAAGCGGGTGATCCGCCCGATGCCGCTCTTCCCGGCGAGGGTCGCCTCCCAGTAGTCCCGTACGCCCAGGCCGTTGGGGGCCGTGACGCCCAGCCCCGTCACCACCACCGCGTTCACGCCAAGCTCCTCTCGGGACGGGCGAGCACCATCGCGCTCTGGAATCCGCCGAACCCGCTGCCCACCGTCAGCACCGCGTCGGTCAGCTGCTCGCGGGCGGTGACCGGCACGTAGTCGAGGTCGCACTCCGGGTCGGGGGTGTGCAGGTTCGCCGTGGGCGGCACCACGTGGTGCTCCATCGCCAGCGCGGACGCGGCGATCTCGATCGAGCCGATCGCGCCCAGCGAGTGCCCCACCATCGACTTGATGGAGCTCACGGGGGTGCGGTAGGCGTGGTCGCCGAGGCTCTTCTTGAACGCGGCCGTCTCGTGCCGGTCGTTCTGCTTGGTGCCGGAGCCGTGGGCGTTGATGTAGTCGACCTGGTCCACGTTCATCCGGGCCTCGTCCAGCGCCACCGTGATGGCCTCCGCCATCTCCGCGCCGTCCGGCCTGAGTCCGGTCATGTGGTACGCGTTGCTGCGGGTGGCGTAGCCGGCGATCTCGGCGTAGATGTGCGCCCCGCGCCGCCGGGCGCTCTCCAGCTCCTCCAGCACGAACACCGCGCAGCCCTCGCCGAGCACGAACCCGTTGCGGGTGCCGTCGAAGGGGCGCGACGCCTGCTCGGGGTCCTCCCGGCGCGGGGTCGTCGCCTTGATGGCGTCGAAGCAGGCCATGGTGATCGGCGAGATCGGCGCGTCCGACGAACCGGCGACCATCACGTCGGCCGAGCCCTCGCGGATCAGCTCGACCGCGTAACCGACCGAGTCGATACCGGAGGTGCAGCCCGTGGACACCACGGTGTTGGGGCCCTCCGCGCCGACCGTCCAGGCGACCTCGGCCGAGAAGGAGCTCGGGACGAAGTAGTTGTACAGATGCGGTACGGCGTACTCGTGGTCCACCAGGTGCAGCCGGCCGCCGTCACTGACGATCCGGTACTCCTCGTCCAGGCCCGTCGTGGCGCCGACCGCGCTGCCGATGGTGACACCCACCCGGTGCGGCTCGTGGGCCGCGAGGTCGATGCCGCTGTCGGCGACCGCGCCGCGTGCCGCGACCACCGCGAACTGGGCGGCCCGGTCCATCCGGCGGACCTCCTGCGGGGTCAGTCCGTGCCGCTCCGCGTCGAAGTCCATCTCCGCCGCGACCTGCGAACGAAAGGGGCTCGGGTCGAAGAAGGTGATCCCGCGCGTCGCGGTACGGCCCTCGCTCAGCATGGTCCAGAAGTCGTCCTTGCCGACGCCGCCGGGCGCGAGGACCTCGATCCCGGTGATGACGACCCGACGACCGCCCCGACTTCCGCTCATCGGGACGCCTCCCAGTTGTAGAAGCGCGTGGCCATCGCGTCGGCCGGGGACCGCCAGGTGGCGGGGTCGTAGGCCGCTATGTAGGGCTTCAGGTCCTCGCTGATGCGCACGAAACGCTCGTCGGACTTGGCCTTCTCGATGAGCTCACCGCCGTTGTCCACGTCGAAGTCCTGCAAATGGAAATAGAGGCCCCGGTAGTGGAAGAGCTGACGGCGCCGAGTGCCCATCAGATGCGGCATCTCGGTCTCGTCGAACGCGCCGAACAACTTGGCGACATCGACCGCCGAGCCCGGTTCCATCCGGGCCACGATCAAGGTGCTGTGCATGAACTCTCTCCTTGGAAAGGGTGCGTGGGTCGTGGGGCGCGAAAAGGCGGGGCGCGAAAGGGAACTGGAATTCCCGGCCGGACTCACGTCAGTCGACGCCCCGGCAGATGTGCGGATGGTCGCTGTCGTTCTCGTCGTCCTCACCGGCCAGACGCCAGGCGGGCGGCTGGGGTGGGGGCGGGGGCGCGTCGAACTCGTCGTCCGGCGTCTCGAAGTACATGTGCGTCACACCTCCCTGGGGACGTTCAGTCCTTGATCTCGCAGATGGCCGCACCGGAAGTGAGGGAGGCGCCGACCGCGGCGGACAGGTCCTTGACCGTGCCGGGCTTGTGCGCGTTCAGCGGCTGTTCCATCTTCATCGCTTCGAGTACGACGATCAGGTCGCCCTCCTCGACCTGCTGGCCCTCCTCCACCGCGACCTTGACGACGGTCCCCTGCATCGGGGAGGCGAGCGTGTCCCCGGAGGCCACGGGCCCGGAGTTCCGCGCCGCCCGGCGCTTCGGCCGCGCTCCGGCGGCCAGGCCGGTACGGGCCAGGGCCATCCCGAGGGAAGCCGGGAGGGAGACCTCCAGGCGCCTGCCGCCGACCTCGACGACGACGGTGTCCCGGCCGGGATCGGTGTCGGCTTCGGT
>NZ_JAQMYP010000058.1 GCF_028369295.1 Streptomyces sp. HD | reverse complement strand
AACAAGTAGTTCCTTTTTGTGGGGTGTCCCGCACACTGGTCAGTGAGCGGGCGGGGCACCCCGCAGAACTTTCTGCACCACCCTATTGAGGAGTCCCCGTGGCCATCTCGGTCTTCGACCTGTTCTCGATCGGTATAGGTCCGTCGAGCTCCCACACGGTCGGCCCGATGCGAGCGGCTCGTATGTTCGCCCGTCGGCTGCGCAACGAGGACCTGCTGTCCTCCGTCGCGTCGGTCCGGTCCGAGCTGTACGGCTCGCTCGGCGCGACCGGGCACGGCCACGGCACGCCCAAGGCGGTGCTGCTCGGCCTGGAGGGCGCCTCTCCGCGCACGGTGGACGTGGAGGGGGCGGACGAGCGGGTCGAGGACATCAAGTCCGCGGGCCGGCTCCGACTGCTCGGCGAGCACGAGATCCCGTTCTCCTTCGACGACGACATGGTCCTGCACCGCCGCAAGGCGCTCCCGTACCACGCGAACGGCATGACGCTGTGGGCGTACGACGCACAGGGCGCCGAGCTGCTGTCGAAGACGTACTACTCGGTCGGCGGTGGCTTCGTCGTCGACGAGGACGCGGTCGGCGCGGACCGCATCAAGCTCGACGACACGGTGTTGAAGTACCCCTTCCGCACGGGCGACGAGCTGCTGCGCCTCACCCGGGAGACGGGCCTGTCGATCTCCTCGCTGATGCTGGAGAACGAGCGGGCCTGGCGCACCGAGGACGAGATCCGCGCGGGCCTGCTGGAGATCTGGCGGGTCATGCGGGAGTGCGTGTCGCGGGGTATGGCGAAGGAGGGGATCCTGCCGGGCGGCCTGAAGGTCCGCCGCCGTGCCGCGGTCTCGGCCCGCCAACTCCGCGCGGAGGGCGACGCGTTGGCGCACGCGATGGAGTGGATCACGCTCTACGCGATGGCCGTGAACGAGGAGAACGCGGCGGGCGGCCGGGTCGTCACCGCCCCGACGAACGGCGCGGCCGGCATCATCCCCGCCGTCCTGCACTACTACATCAACTTCGTGCCCGGCGCCGACGAGGACGGCGTCGTCCGCTTCCTGCTCGCCGCGGGCGCGATCGGCATGCTCTTCAAGGAGAACGCGTCCATCTCCGGCGCCGAGGTCGGCTGCCAGGGCGAGGTCGGCTCCGCCTGCTCCATGGCGGCGGGCGCGCTGGCCGAGGTCCTCGGCGGCTCCCCCGAGCAGGTCGAGAACGCCGCCGAGATCGGCATGGAACACAACCTCGGCCTCACCTGCGACCCGGTCGGCGGCCTCGTCCAGATCCCGTGCATCGAGCGCAACGGCATGGCCGCGGTGAAGGCGGTCACGGCGGCGCGGATGGCGATGCGGGGGGACGGCTCGCACAAGGTGTCCCTGGACAAGGTCATCAAGACGATGAAGGACACCGGCGCCGACATGTCGGTCAAGTACAAGGAGACGGCGCGGGGCGGGCTGGCGGTCAACATCATCGAGTGTTGAACCGTGCTGTGGGACGTCCCCGGCGGGTCGAGGGAGGCATCGAGGTCGGCTGTCCTCCCGGGTGGCGCCCAGGAGGACAGCCTCATGTCGCGGGTCCCGAAGCGACAGGTCAGTAGTTGCTGCTGTCGTTGTAGCTGGTCGAGTCGTAGCTCGTTGTGTTACTGCTCGTGTCGTAACTGGTCGTGTTGCTGCTGGTCGAGTCGTAACTGCTCGTGTTGCTGCTGCCGGTGTCGGAACTGGCCGTCTGGGCGCTGCGGTTGCTCTCGGCGGCACGCTGCCTCGCGACGCGCAGTTCCTCCTCTCGCCTCCTCAGCTCCTCCGCCTCCAACTCGTCGTCCGTCACTCGCTTCTTCTTCGTCATCGCACACTCCTTGCTCTCACGATTCGAACTCCACGGGTCGGACGCTAGAAGCAGCCGATGAATCTGCGATGGAACAAAGCTCCGGAGACCCTCGTCGGCAGCACTCCTCGGCGGGGTCCCGGGTGGTCTCCCCGTTCATGCCGCACCGGCCCGACCGTGACCCAGGTCGTCCCCGCGCAGGATCCGCAAGCGTGCCCGCCGCAGCGGTTCGCCCGGGGCCACCCCCAGGTCGGCGGCGAGCCGCCTGGCCGTGCGGTCGAAGACGGCCAGCGCATCGGCCTGCCGCCCGCCGCGCCCCAGAGCGTGCATCAGCAGCGCGGCGACCGGTTCGTTCAGCGGCTGCTCCCGGGCCAGAGCGGACAGACCGGCGATCGCCTCGGCGACGCGTCCGAGCCTCAACTGCCAGTCCGCCGTCCGCTGCACCAGGGTGACCCTGCGCTCGACGAGACGCAGCCGCTCCGACTCGGCGAGCGGCCCCGGCAGTCCGGCCAACGGCTCACCGCGGAACAGCTCCGACGCCCGGGAACACAGGCGCACCGCCTCGGACAGATCACCGCCTTGCTCGGCCGTCCGGGCCGCGGTGACGAGCGCCTCCATGCACGCCACGTCCACCTCGACCACACCACGGACCAGCCCATAGCCGTGGCGGTCATGCCTGATCACCGAGTCCGAGCGCTCCCCGAGGCGCAGACCCTTACGCAGCCGGTACACGTAGACCGGTACGCCGTTCCCGTCGGGCGACTCCATCCCCCACACCCCGTCCAGCAGTGCCTGCATGCTGACCGACCGGTGCGGGCTCAACGCCAGCGCCGCCAACACGGCCTGCTGCCGGAGCGGGCCGAGGTCCACGGGGCGCCCGTCGAGAAAGGCCCGCAACGGGCCCAGCACGGAGATCCGAAGCCGTGGCTCGGACACCGGGCCGCCCTGTCGGCTTGTGGTGATCCCCGCCACCGCGCTCACCGCCTGCCTGCGGGGGCCCTCTCCGGGCACGACCAGACCGCAGTCGAAGGCGTGCACAATGGCGGCGGTACGGTCGCGCAGCCCCAACTTCTCCAGGATCCGCCCCAGATGCCCGGCCACCTCCTGCTCGGGCACGGCGAGCTCGTCGGCGATCTGGGCGTCCTGCAGGCCGCATCCGAGGGCGTAGAGCACCTCGCGCTCGCGCGGGGTGAGGGCGGAGACGGGCGGTCGTCCCTGGTCGTCGCTTCCTGTCGGCATGGCAGTCCCTCGTCCTCCGGGCCGGTCGAGCCGGTCGCTGACGTCGATGCGTCGAAGGTGGCCCCGGTGGAGGGTTCGTGACAGATCGTTGAAGCGGTCATATATGAGCGGCGGTCGCGTTAGAGTCCCTCACCTGCGAAAAGTTCATATCTGAGGGAAGGGCCGTGACTTGTGGCCGATGAGTTCGGCAAGGTCCTGCGGCGGCTGCGCGAGCGGGCGGGGATGACCCAGGAGCGGTTGGCGGAGGCCTCCGGGGTGAGTGTGGCCACCATCCGCAGGCTGGAGACGGGCAGGGCATCCAACCCGCGCATGAACACGGTTCAGGATCTGGCCGATGGGCTGGGCCTAGGGCCCGAAGAGCCCACGGAGTTACTGGAAGCCGCCTTCGGCAAGAACGACGATCCGCGGCCGCCCGACCCCCTGGACGGCCCCGCCGAACAACTCGCGAATCTGGTGGCCGCCCGCTGGCGGCGCGAAGAGGAACAACGCCGGGTTCAGGACCCCTTCCCCCTTCAAGTCCGTTGGAAGACGGTGCCCGAGTCACTGATCGACCACTGGGCCACCATCCTCCGGCCCGCGAAAGCCGGTACCGATCCCCTCAATACCGATCCCCTAGATCTGGACGGCCGACTGGAGCAGATCGCCGCCGTCTTCCGGAAGATCCCGTCCAGGCGACTGGTGGTCCTCGGCAAGGCCGGCTCGGGAAAGACGATCCTGACCCTGCGTTTCGTCCTCGACTACCTGACGCCACGCGACCCCGCGGATCCCGTGCCGGTGATCTTCAGCATCGGCGCCTGGAACCCCACCGCCATCACCCTGCGCGACTGGCTGGCCGACCGGCTGACGCGCGACCACCCCGGCTACGCCGCACCGGGCCCCGGCGGGGAGAGCCTGGCCACCGCACTGGTCGAGTCCGGCCGCGTCCTGCCCGTGCTGGATGGCTTCGACGAGATGGCCCGCGGTCTGCGCCGCCCCGCGCTGGAGGCCCTCAACGCCTTCCGGCAACCCCTGCTGCTCACCAGCCGCCCCGACGAATACACCGCCGCGGTCGCCGAAACCGACGTACTGACGGCCGCCGCGGCGATCGAACTCACCGACCTCACCCTCGACGACCTGGCCGCCTACCTGCCCCTCACCACCCGAAAGACCGGCGGCGCGAAGTCCGCCAAGAACGTCTGGTCCCCCGTACTGACCGCACTGCGCAAGCAGCCCTCGTCCCCCCTCGCCACGGTCCTGAAGACGCCGCTGATGGTCTCGCTGGCCCGCACCATCTACAGCGACACCCCCGACCACGACCCGGCCGACCTCCTGAAGACCGAGCACTTCGGCAGCCCGGCGGAGCTGGAAGACCACCTTCTGGACAACTTCGTCCCCGTCGTCTACCGCCCTCGCCATGACCGGAGTCCGGCCGGCGGACCACGACGCGACTTCGACCCGGAACGCGCCCGCCACTGGCTCGGCCACCTCGCCCGGCTCAACACCTCGGACCTCGCCTGGTGGCGGCTCGACAGCGGACTGCGCCGCTCCACCCGCACGCTGGTCACCGCCCTGACAACGGGACTGGTCATCGGTCTGGTCGACTTCGTCGCCAGTCTCGGCTTCGGCGCCGTGCTCAAGTACGCCCTCATGGACGCGACGGTCGTCGCGCTGCTTTCCGGCCTTGTGTTCGGGCTCATGCACTGGCTCACGTTCACGGTCAAGGACAAGCAGGTGACGCCGTCGGCCGTCCGCCTGAGCATCCGCGGCAGGCCGGCGGCCCTCCACTGGACGGCCGGCCCTCGGCTGGTGCTCGGGTCGCTGGGCGGACTGGTCTTCGGCTTCGGTTACGGGTTCCTGTTCATCGGCATGATGAACGCGGACATCATGAAGGTCGGGTCCACGGTCGCGCTGCACCTCGGTCTCGCCAACGGAATCGTCTTCGGCCTCATCTTCAGCGGCGCCGCCGGACTCACCTTCTGCCTCCTCGGCCTCCTGGAAACCCCCTTCGACATCGACTCCGCCGGCGACCCGCGCAGCCTTCTGAACGCCAACCGCCGCACGGTCATCACCCAACTCCTGGTCTGGGCACCCGCCTTCGGAGTGGCGGTCGGATTCGGATCCGTAGCCGTGATCGGCCTCCTGCAGGACGGCCCCCTGGGCTCGCTCTCCTGGTCCCTCAGGGCCGGACTCGTCAGCGGCCTCGTCAGCGGCCTCTGCGGCGCCCTCGGCTTCGCCCTCACCCTGACCGCCTGGGGCCAGTGGCTCGTGCTCGCCCGGATCTGGCTGCCGCTGACGGGGCATCTGCCCTGGACCCTGGTCACGTTCCTCGACGACGCCTACCGGCGCGGCGTGCTCCGCCAGGCCGGCGCGGTCTACCAGTTCCGCCACGCCCGCCTGCAACACCACCTCGCCCAGGCCCACCCGGCACACAGCGCCCCCGAGCAGCCCGGCGGCCGGAGCCGGGCCCCTCACACGCCGGAGTAGTTGAGCCAGTCCTCCTCCAACGACTCGCCGGAGAAGTAGGCCTCCAGGAAGCACACGACCGTACGGTCCCCCGTTTCCCAGGTCTCGTCGTTCGGTACCACCTTGGTCCAGCCGAGGCCTTCCTCCTCGTCGGACGTCCAGTTCTCCGAGGCGTCCCCGTAGGCCTCGTCGCACAGCGAGCGGGCCTCCTCGGCGATCGCGTCGTCGCCCGGGTACCCGAAGCCGTCGTCGAGTTCGGTCTTGGCCAGGGTCTGCACGTCGTGCGTGCCGTCGCAGGGAACGAGCTGGAGGTAGGAGATGCTCTCCGTCTTGTCGGCGCACTCGCCGACGGCGAGGTCGTCGACGTAGGTCTCCTCGGACCCCGGATCCGAATCGGGATCGGGGTCGGGCTCGGATTCGGACTCCGACGGCTCGATGTCCGTGGGCGACTCGATCGGTTCGGTGGTGAAGGTGTCGTCGTCCGTGGGCTCGTCGGTCGGCTCATCCGTCGGCTCGTCGGTCGTCTCGACGGTGGTGCCCGCGCCCGTGTCGCCGGTGGGCCCGTTGTCGTCGCCCTGGGTGAACAGCACGGCGCCCGTCGAGATGCCCAGCACGGCGACCGTGAGTGCCGCGACCCGCAGCCAGGTATGTCGGCGCCGGGACGGTGGGGCGGGCTCCGTGAAATCGCCGGGTGAGGCGGTGGACGGCGTGTACGGCAACTGTTCGCCGGGCCAGGGCCGGTAGGGCGGCTCCGGGTCCGGGACGTCGGGCGATCCCATGGAGCCATCGTGCACAGCGGGCGGATCCCGTCCACCTTCAATGCCCAATAAATCATGACTAATTATTTAGTACTCCACAAACAAGATTCTTTGTCTATTTGCCTTTCTTCGGGTATTCCGCACCTCTACGGTGGTGCCGCATCCGCTCGGGGGCGGAACGTTCACCGGCCGTGTCGGCGGCCGGTACGGGCCGGGAGGTGAGCTGTGTCTTTGGGGGAATTGGCACGCTGTGCGTCGGACGCGTCGGAACTGACCGCGCTGCTGACACGACATCAGCCCGACGGGCCCGGATCCGATCCCGGCGTCCGCGAGGCACACCGCCGGGCGCTCGAAGCGCTGCGCCGGGCGGAGGAGAGCGCCCGGGCGCCGTTCGGCATCGGTCTGGTCGGGGAGGTGAGCGCGGGCAAATCCCTGCTGCTCGGGCTGCTGTTGGGGCGGCCCGAACTCCTCCCGGTGGGCGAGGAGGCGGTGACCGGGAACGTCACCCTCATCCACGCCAAGGCGGCACCTCCTCACATCCGCGAGTCGTACCCGTCCGCCGTCCGCGTCGAGTACTTCACCCAGGCGCAGACGCTCGACTACCTGCGCCACCTTCGGGACGAGCTGGCGGACCAGGCCCAGAAGGCAGGCCTGTCCCCTCAAGTCGTTCTCCAGTTACGGGAGTTACCGATCCATGAACCCGACTGCGGTGGGCTGCTTGGCTTCCGGGACACGTATCTGACCGGCGGCCTGGCACAGTCGCTCGCCGGAGTGCTCCAGGAAATCGGCTCCCTGGACCGGGCGTTGCGGCGGATGCACGAGTCCGGTCTCCCGCTGCTCGGACACACCGCCGAGCTCAACGACGAACTCGCGCGCGCGGCCGTCGTCCTGCCCGGGGCGGACGCCGAGCAGGGGGTGGATCCGCGCGCCGGTTCCTGGTCCGGCGCCTCCGACAGCTCCGGCTTCTCCGCCCGTCCTGCCGGCCCCGCCCACTCCGGCCTCGGAGTGCCGCTCACCGCCGACCTGCTGCGCGCGACGCTCCCTCTGATCCGCAGGCTCGTCCGGGAAGTGCGGGTGGCCCCGTCCGTCTGGGACCTCTCCGCGTTTCCCGGAGCGGAGCTGCGGCTCCTCGACTTTCCAGGGCTCAACAGCGACTTCAGCGCCGTACGGGACGCGTATGTGTGCGGCACGGAACTCCACTCGGTGCACACCTTGCTGATGCTGCTGAAAGCCGGCGGGCCTGCCACCGACACACTGCGGCGCGTGTTCCGGATGTGGCACGCGGCGCAGCGGTCGGACTCCATGGAGGACTCCGTCATCGCGCTCATCAGCCGGTTCCACGACCTGCGCGTCCCCGAATCGGTGCTTGAGTCCTATCGGCGTGACACCCAGCAGCTCACCAGGGAACGGCTGCTGGGCGACGTCGCGGTGCTGGGAGAACTGCTTGCGAGCGCCGAGCGCCTGGTGACCTCGCCGGATACGCCCCCGGCGACCATGGGGCCGACCGACCGTGTGCTGCTCACCTCGGCCATGCGGGCGATGGGGGTCGGCGGCTGGAACGAGCGGGTGAGCAAGGAGTTCCGCGACAAGTGCGATCTCGACGCCCGGACAGCGGAAGCCGACGAGCGTGCGAAGACCTGGCGCGACATCGGTCGCCGGCTCAGCGCCGACGCCCTGAGCGGCGGCCTGGACCGGATACTCACGGACTTCGCGGACGACGGCGGACTTGAGCGGCTGCGCGGGCGGCTGGGCGACCATGTGAGCCGGCACGGTGCCGCGTTCCGCCTGGGCCAGTTCGCCGAACGTCGCGAAGACGTCGTCGAGGCGCTGCGCGAGTTGCACACGGCCCTGGAGGCGTCGGGCGGCCGGGACCACGTGGATCACCAGGCCGAGACCGCGGTACGCGAGCACCTCATCGCCCTGCAGACGGTATGGAACGAGGTACGGGACCGGGCCAAGGTCGAACTCCTCGATGCCCACCGGCTGTACTCCCGGCGGGCACAGAGCACACCGGGTCCGAGCCTCTTCACGGAACTGGAGCGGGAGACCGCCGAGCGGGTCTACACATGGCCGTCCTGGAACAGCCTGCTCGGCACGGTCGACGAGGAGCACGTGGACCCGCGCCGCCTCCAGGGCGGCCACCGGGTGCCGGTGCGGACGGACGAGTTCTTCGCGGAGTTCCGCGACTCGTGCCGCGAGATCGAGGCTGCCGGTTCGGCGCGGTTGCTGGCCGCGGTGGAGGCCTGGCTGCTCGGGTATCAGCGGCGGGTCGTCGCGACGGCCGAGCAACTGGCGACAGTGATCACACCGGAGGTCTTCGCGCTGCTGCGCTCCACGTCCGACGGGGAGAAGGCGGCCGCTCGTCTGTCTCGGGCCACGTCCCTGCAGTGGCTGCGCGACGAGGCGGAGAAGGTGTTGCGAGACATGGGTCCGGCCGAGGTGGTGGACGAGGAGAAGCTGCGTGAGCACTTCCCGCTGCGCCCCGGGCACATCCTGCCCTGGCATCCGGACAGCCTTGTCGCCTCCGGCATGGACGCCTCGTCGCGGCACCAGACCACCATCGCCCGCCACCGGCGCGAAATGGCGGCGATGGTGCTCCGCCAGTCCCTGGCCGGACTCGCGCGCCGGCAACGGCTGCTGGCGAGCCACCTGCGTACCCAGGCCGCGTCCTTCATCACCGATGAACTGCGTGTGAACGAGATGGCCGGCGCGCTGGCCACAGCCGCCGCCGGGGGCAGGGAGAGCACCCTGGGCCTCGCGGACGTCGCCGAGCAACTGCGCCGGCACGCGGCGGACTCGGTCTACTCCTGGGAGCCTTCCGCGGAGACCGGCTCCTTCGGGTCCGGAAGTCCGGCGGTATTCCCAGTAGGGCCTTTCGGCGGGGGAGACGGGAAATGACCCTGGAGACCGTTCTGCTGGGTACCGACCGCGCCGGCAACATCGAGCTGCGTCCCGACGGGCAGGGCCTGTACCTGCTGCCCACGGTCCGGCTGACGTCCATGGACCAGGGCACCGGTCCGGTGTGGGTGGAGTACTTCTCCTGCCGGGCCGAGGGGCTGCCACCGTCCGCCCGGGACTGGGCGGCGCGCCTGGCCGACATCTGGCAGGAGGACGATCCACGCGGCCGTCGTGTGGCGGGGACGTACGACATACGGCCGGCCCCGGTCCCGCATCCGGGCTTCTTCGACGAGCACGGGAACACGACCCTCCGGCTGGTGGTCGACGTGGAGTACTTCCATGTCGACCCGCTGACCGGCCGTGAGGTACGGGGCATCCCCTACCGGAGCGGTGCCTACGCCACCGTGTCCTTCCGTGCCCCCGCCGCTGTGCCGCCCGGCGCGCCGGTGTGGGCCGATCCGGCGCGAACCCGTGAAGCGACCTTCTCCGAGTCGGCGCCCCCCGTCACCGCGCCTGCCGCTCGCTCCGCGCAGTCGCTGAGTCGCGTCCCCGACAAGGACGACCAGTACCTCGGGCACGCGGCGATCGACTACGGCACCTGCAACTCGACGGTGACCCTGTACGACGGCCAGTTCAAGGTACGGGAGCCCTTCTCACCGGCCCAGGCGGCGCGTCTGCGCGAAGGGGTCCTGAAGCATGTGCTGGGCGAGCCGTACCCGGACATGGTCATGACGGAATGGGGGTCCGTACTGGCCCTGGCCCTGGCCCAGGCCGGGCTGGGTGACGGGGGCCCGGCCGACCCCCGGTCCCCGGCCGAACTCATCGCGTCGGAGACGGGGACGGAGGGGCTGTTCCGGCTGTGTCTGCTGCTGGAGCAGCGGATCCCGGACTGTTCGAAGTTGCTGCGCACCGAGTTGGCGACGCGCCTGCACCGGTGTTACGACGCCGCGTTCGCCGTGCCGCCGTTGGAACAGATGCGGCTGTTCCCGGTGGAACTCGGCGACGGTACGGCAGAGGTGTCCAGTCGCCTCGAAGTGCTGTCCACGGACCCGCTCACCGTGCGCCTCGGCGAGGAGGAGCGGTTGCCCGGGCAGGTCACGACACCGGCGGGCGGTGTCGCGCGGGTGCCCCTGGCCGCCTTCCGCGGGCTCAAACTGCAGCTCGGCAGGGAGCGCGTCATGGACGAGCTGCCCGGCCATCCGCCGCCCACCTCGGACATGCTCATCCAGTCCGCGCTGGGGTATCTCATCGACCGCTCCGACCGCTACATAGCCCGGCAGGCCCCCGGCCGCCTCGGCTCGGGCCGGCTCAACGACGTGGTCGTGACCTACCCGACGGTGGCGACCCCGGACGTGCGGCGCACCCTCAGGTCGCTGGTGTCGGAGGGGCTCGGCGTCGAACGGGTGTCGATGCACTTCGACGAGGCCGTGGCCGCCGTCATGTTCTTCGTGATGCGGGACTTCGGCGGCGATCTGGACACGGGAGTGGAGGCGTTCCGAGCCCGCTCCCGTTCCCTGGGAGCGGGGGCCGGCTGGACGCAGAACGTGCTCGCCATCGACATCGGGGGCGGGACCACGGACATAGCGTTGCTGACGCTCACGCTGACGGACACGACCCCCGTCGAAGTGCTGAGGCGGCCCGACGCGCACCTGCTGGGCCGGCACTACACACTGACGCCGACCGTACAGGGATCGAGCGGGCACACCCGGCTCGGCGGTGACCTTCTGACCCTTTCGGTGTTCCACTGGCTCAAGGCGGAGCTGGCGGACCGGCTCATCGCCGCGCACCCCGAGCGGTTCCGTTCGGATCTGCTGGAGGCCAAGTCCACCTACCTCGACAAGGCCGGTCACTACATGCCGGGGCGGCTGGCCCGGGACTACCGCTCGACACAGGTCGAACCGCGTTCCCGGGCCCGGACACTCGTCGAAGCCGTGGTGCCGACCTGCTGGCAGACCGCCCCGGCCAGCGAGCGTGAGCGGATGCTGTGGACGTTCGAGCAGTTGTGGAAGCTGGCCGACCAGGCGAAGATCCATCTGGGGGGCGCCGACTCCACGATGCCGAACGGTCCTTCGCCGTACCACTTCGCGGAGCAGGAGCTGTCGGGTCTGCTGGACAGTCTCGGCTGGGGCGGCGACCCGCCTGCCGCCGTCGCGTTCGAGCTGGACGGTGCCGGGTTCCGTGAACTCGTGAAGGGGCACCTGGAAGGCGTCGCCGCTCTCGCTGACGGCATGCTCGGTGAGTTGCACAAGGACATGCCGCTCGACCGTGTGGTCCTGACCGGCAAGTCCAGCGCCATGCCGCTGGTGCGTGAAGTGCTGGCAGACGGCCTCGGGAAGGGCCGGGAGCTGGACTGGGACCCGGCGAACATCGAGGTGGAGCGGGAGTACGCCAAGACGGCGACCTCCATCGGTGCCGCTTGGGCCGAGCAGGTGCGACAGGCCTCCTTCACGTCGGAGGGATCCGTGCAGGCTCTGGAGGACGGACGCACCGTTGTCCAGATCAACGTCAACAACCTGTTCTTCTCACTACCGTGCCACTTCACTCTGGGTCTGCAGGAAGGGAGCAAGGATCTCGCCCTGTTCGGGGCCAACACGGTGCTGCACCAACTTGTGCACACCGAGGGAGTGCCGCCGGTCCTGGCCGTGCGCAGTGCGAAGGCCCAGCACATCCAGGAGGTCATCCGGATCATCCGGGTGCGTCAGGGCGGCACGGACATCACCTGGGGGCAGTTCAAGTGCCCCGGTCCCCGACCGGGGCGGCCAGGTGACCCGCCCCATCAGTTCCCGGTGAAGATCTGGCCATACCGGATCAAGGCGCGGTACGAGATCACGATGGACCTGGACGTGTACGCGTACTTCTCGCAGGGAGATCCGCACTACACGGTCGTTCCCCAGGGTCCTTCTATCGACGTCTGGAAGAGGCTCGGCAAGGAGGGGCTGCTGCAACCCGGTGAGCGGCCGGAAGACGTACCGATGGCGATCTACGTGAACTCCACGATCGCCGGTTCCGCCAAGGTGGGCGAAGGAACACCGGTCTTCGGCGCCGGCAGCGCGTTCGCCGAGGTGTTCCACGATTCCAACGCACCGGGCTCGCCCACCCGTCGGGGGCTGCTCGGAGCCAAGCCACTGCCCGAGACGCTCGCGTCCGGGGAGTGGGAGTTCGACGTACGGATCAAGGAGAAGGACACCGTACGAACGATGACCCTCGGACGGCTGTCCCGCCCCGAGACCGAGGCCAAGTCCCGCGCGCTGTTCGTCGCCTCGCTGGACGAACACGGTGCGCTGCGCGTGCACTTGGGCGGTGTGCCGTTCTGGCAGGCGCGGGATCGGGAGCATGTGGAGGACGAACCCGGGCGGGTGCTGAGGCATCTGATGACCGTCCAGGACACGGACGGGGCCGATGAGGACGACCCCTTCGGGGGCCTGCAGTGACGGCCCGACCGCGTCCCGGGTCCGAGGTGCGGGTCCCCTGGGAGGACTTGCTGTGCACCGAGGACTCCCTGCTCGCCTCGGTGACAGCCGCCGGGCTCGCCGGGCTGCGCGGCACCCTGCGCGCGGCCCTCACGGCGGCCCCGACGGACCGGGGCGCGGACGCGTGCGAGGCGCTGCTGGAGGCACTGGACCGGCTACTCGCCGAGACACGGCAGGGCGTGCCCGGATCGGGCGGGGTTCCAGAGGGCAGTGCCCCTCCCGCCGAGGTTCCGCAGGCCGGATTCCCAACCGCCGGGAGTCCGCAGGACGACTCCCCGGCCGCCGCGGTTCCGCAGGGCGGCGGTCGAGCCTCCGGGGGCTCACGGTTCGCATCCCCCCAGGCCGGAGCCCCGCAAGCCGAGGTCTCGCAAACCGACAGCACGCGAGCCGGGATCCCCCAGGCTGGATTCCTACCGGCGGGGGAGATCCCCCAGGCCGATCCCGCGCAGGCCGGAGCCCAACCGGCCGACGTCCCCCGGCCCGGGGCGGCCCAGCCCGGCCCCCCACACCCCACCGGCGCCCCCAACGGCTCCACCACCCCCCGCACACCACCCCGACCCGCCACTCCCCCTCCCCCACCCATCCTGGCGCTGGCCACCGAACTCGCCCGCTCCCCCGAGGTCAACGACTTCGCGACCGGTGCCATGCCACCCCCGTCGGACGGGCCGGACGGTACGGACCGGGTCCGGCGCTGGTACCACCTCACGCTGCTCCGGCTGCCCGACCGGCATGCCGGTGTCTGGCGTACCCGGGCGGCGGGGGCCGACCCGGTGGGGGCGGAGCCATGGGAGACGCTGCCGGGCTGGGCGGACGAGGTGTTGTTGCCGCCGTCAGGGGACGGGCGGGGCGGGATCCGGACCGTGCGGAAGAAGGTGACCGAGGCGTCCGACCTCGCCGAAATCGTCTTCGCGCTGCTCAAGCACGACGAGGCGCTGTGTCTTCTGCTCGACCGGGTGTGGACGGGCGGCTCCACACGGTTGACGGATCCTCAGGTGTCGCAGGCCTACCGGAGTGAGCTGACCAAGCGTCTGGAGTCGCTGGAGCGCAGTCCGCGCGACGGCGCCGAACGGCTGCGGGCCTCGGTGTCCGTGGACGAGGCGCTGTGCTCGGTCACCCATCTGCCGCCGGGTGCGCCGGGCAGCTGGTGGAACCAGCTGGCGGCGGAGTCGCACGCGGCCCCGCTCGATCTCTACCGCGAGCTGCACTCGGCGGGCCGGAACGTGGAGGCCGTACTACCGGCCCGGCCGTACCGCCAGGCCCGCCGGCACACCCGGGCGGGCGACGACATCCGGCTCGGCGTCGGCGGACGCCCGGGCGACACCCTCACCTGTCTGCGGCTCTGGCTGCGCGTCGGCGACCAGGTGTTCCCCGGCCGGGTCGTCTACCGGGGCCAGGAATGACGTCCCCCGCCGTATGGCCGGCGAAGCCCCAGTACGCGTCGGCGGTGCGCAGGCCCGGCGAGGTGTTCGCCGATCCGCGGCTGTCGCACTGCGAGATCCTGTTCGGGGCCACGGGGATGCCGCTCGCGTCGACCGGCCGTAACGCCATCGTCTTCGCGGCCCGGACCCGGCAGGACGAACGCGTGGCCATCCGCTGCATGTCCCGTGAGCCGGCCTCGGGCGGTGAGCGGTACCGCGCGCTGACCGCGCACCGGCACGCACAGCCCGTCGAGCACGGCACGCCGCTGGTCGAGGCCGAGTGGATCGAGCACGGCATCAGGCTGTCGGGGCAGTGGTGGCCGCTGGTCCTGATGCCCTGGATCGAGGGCAAGTTGCTGGACGAGGCGGTGTCGGACCTGTGCGGGGACCGAGCGGCGCTGCATCATCTGATCGGCAACTGGCGGGTGGCGATGGGCCAGTTGACCTCGTCGCGGATCTGCCACGGCGATCTGCAGCACGGCAACATCATCGTCGGGGACGATCTGCGGGTGGTCCTGGTCGACCTGGACGCCGTATGGGTGCCGTTCGCCGCGCATCTCGCGCCCGGCGAGTTCGGGCACCGCAACTACCAGCACCCGCACCGGGACATCGGCCACTGGGGTCCCGGTGCCGACGCCTTCCCGGCGCTGGTCATCCTGCTGTCGCTGCGGGCCGTGGCCGCGGATCCCTCGCTGTGGGCGGACCGGCCGGACGGCGAGCATCTGCTGTTCACCCGCGACGACCTGCTGGCCCCCGGGCGTACGAAGATCTGGAAGGGACTGGCGCGGTCGCCCGACACGGCGGTACGGCGACTGGCCGAGCGGCTCACCGACCTGTGCGCGGGTCCGCCGGACGCGGCGCCGCCGCTGGAGGACGTGCTGCGCGCGTGCGCGGCGGGCGGCCCTCCGCACCCGGCGTACGCCGCGTCATGACGCGGCGGTGGGCGTAAGGGCGACGGCTCGGGCGGTGGCGACCGCGCGGCAGCGCACCAGCGATACGTCGTCCTCCTTCATCTCCCGCGAGGCGCGCAACTCCCTTACCCTGACGCCGAATTCGTCCGGGTCGGCCCGTTCGAGGAACGTCCAGACCGTGCTGCCGTGCTCGGCGGCCGCCTCCAGTGCCCACTGTGCGAGCGCGTCGGTCATCAGCAGCAGGACGTCGTCCGGACCGCAGGCGCCCTCGGTGGTCCGCAGCACCGGAGCCAGGGACGCCGGCGCCTCTGCCCGGGTCGACACCAGGTCGGGATGGGTGTCGAACTGGTCGGGCCGGTCCAGCGGGAACAGTTCGGTCGGGCGGCCTTCGCGCAGGTGGAACAGGCAGGAGTCCCCCACGGCGAACGCCCGGTACTCCATCAGCGGCCCGGTGCCGGCGCGGGTCGAGGTCACGTCCCGGGTGTCCACGCCGACAAAGGTCGCCGCCGAGCCGCGCGCCAGGGCCCCTCGGATGTAGACGGGGACCTCGGCGGCCTGCGCGGTCTGCTCCGCCCACAGCCCGCGCGCCTCGTGCAGCCAGCCGTCGAGCATGTCGGGCCCGCTCCGGTCCGGCCCGTCGAGTTCGGTGACGAGGAAGGCGCGGGCCAGCAGCGTCGCCCAGCGGCCCGAGGCGAACGCCCGGGACGCACCGTCGCAGACCGCCGCCCGGTGCGCGTTCCAGGCGTGCGCGTCCTCGCACTCCGCCGCGCTTGCCTTGGGCACGACGAGCGCCTCGCACAGCAGGACGGCGCGCCCCGGCAGCGGGCCGTTCTCGCTCAATGCTCGCCGATCAGAGAGGTGGTGCTGGTCCCGATGCGCAGGAAATCCATCAGGGCCGTCGCACCGCCGTTGAACACGAACCCCCGGGCGCCTGGCGCGATCCGGCCCCCGTACCCCGACGCCTGGACGAGTGTGCCGGGCAGGACGCTCGACATCTCGAAGAGCAGCTCGGCCTGGGGCACGCCCGTGGGCGCGAGCACCGGGAAGGACATGGGCGTGCCCTGCGCCTCCGACAGATGCAGATTGAACAGCAGGGTGCGGCCGTCGCCGGTCTCCAGCCGGGTGATGCGCCGCGCCGCGCGGCGCGGGTCGCCGTCCGTGGCCTGGCCGTCCGTGATGTTGAGGACGATCGGCGGGAACGAGGAGCGGTGCTCCTTCACCCAGCCGCGCAGCACCTTGTACGCCGTTCCCAGCGCCTCGCACATCGGTGTCCAGCCGGCGTTGAGGGGCGCGATCCACTCCGGGACCGTGGTCTGCTCGTGCTCCACGCCGCCGTCGGCGCGGCGCAGCGTCCGGGAGTGCTCGACGGGGCGTCCGGTGCCCGCGTAGGCGTGGACGGGGACGAGGGCGCGGCGGCGCGAGGTGCCGGGCAGCAGTGGCCGCACGCCGTTCCCGGAGTAGCCGATCACCCCGACGTCGAAGTAGTGCCTCGGCAGTTCCTGGAAGTCCTTGGTGCATTCCAGTACGACCGCGTAGAGCAGTTCGTTGATCATCGCGGCCAGGGCCGAGGCCTTCGGCGCGGGGCTGCCGGAGATCGGGGCGCCCATCGAGTAGGACTGGTCGAGAAGGAAGAGGAAACAACCCGGGTTGCGCCTGCTGATCTCTTGCTCGTACACCGCGGCCTCCCCGTGCCGTGCCGGTGGTCAGCTGTCCTGCGTCACTGAGGGCGGCCGAAGAAGCCGCGGGTGCCGTCCCCCGCGCGGCCGCCGAGGCTTCCGAGGCGCCCCAGCCGGCCGCTCGCGGTGCCGTCGGTCGCGTCGAGGGAGGCCCGTGCCCGCCCGACCCCGCCGAGGCCCTCGGCGAGCCGGTCCTTCACCGACGCCGACTCGCCGCGCAGCGGGTAGTCGCCCTCGTGGACGATCCGGCTGTACGAGCCCTCGCGCACCCAGCGGTCGAGTTCGGCGGCGCGGACCACCAGCAGGGGGTGGTCCGAGGAGGGCATCATCCACTTGACGATGCGGTTGCGCAGGCCGGTGGCGTCCTGGAACTCGGCGGCCTGTTCCAGGAAGGCGCTGGGGTTCATCTCCGCGGTCTGCCGGCCGCCCGCGAGCATCATCAGTGTCCGGACGGCGACTTCCAGGTCCTGCCCGACCAGGAGTCCGGCGCGGTCCCCGGACAGCTCGGACTTGCGTCCCCAGTCCTGCAGGCCCAGCTCGATCCCCTTCAGCACCAGGGGTCCGCCGGGTACCCCGTGCAGACCTCCCGCGCCGACCGCGGCCAGGAACCAGGCCACGCTCTGGTAGAGGGCGTGCCCCGATATGGCGTGACCCAGTTCGTGCCCGATGACGAAGCGGATCTCGTCCTCGTTCATCTGGTCGATGAGTTCGGCGCCGAGCACGATGAACGGCTTGTCGAAGCCGATGGTCACGGCGTTGAAGCCGATGCCCCGGTTGACGTAGAGGCTCGGCGGCTCGACGACGTCCAGGGTGTGCGCGGCCTCGTTCATCACCTGGTTGAGCCGGCGGAACTGGCTGTCGCCGACCTTCACCGCGCAGGCGAGGTGGTGCATCCGCATCGCGGCCTCGCCCGGGGCGCCCATCACCTTCCTGAGCACGAGGTCGAAGCCCTTGGCCTTGCGTACGGTCGACAACGCGGCCTGCGCGAAGGGGTGTTCGTAGGCTTCGGAGGAGATTCCCGGGAAACGCACCCGGCGCGGGGACGTGGTCACTGTTCCTGGCTTCCTGACAGCGGCAGGAGTACGCAGATTCCGCCGCCGTGCGGTTGATCGCATTCTTGACAGGGCACCGGCAGTTGCGCGACCGCCAGGGTGGTGCCCGCTCCCGTACGCCAGACAGGCGTCAGCAGGAGGTTCCATTCACCGGCCGGTACCGGCCGGTGAGCCGACCGTGGAGCCGGGACGCCGTCCACGCTCAGCAGGGCGCGCCGCGGGGTCCGGTCCAGGCCCGGTCCGCGCCCCGGCAGCACACCGCTCGTCGCACGCAGCACGCCCCGCCACAGGCGGCCGGCGAGCCGATGCCTCGGCGGCTCGACCCACAGACTCCCCGCCGCCAGCCCCTGCCGGGTGAGCAGCGCCTCCCGGGCTCCGTCGACGTCCTCGGCACCCCAGGTCACCTGCAGGTCGAACTGCCGGAAGGCATCCGGCGACCGGGCCATCGACCGGGCCATGCCCCCGGCGTCCGGTGCGGTCGCACAGCCGGGCGAGAACATGACGAGCGACGCGGCGGACGGCCTCGGCGTATCCGGGCGCGGCGGTGCGTCTGCGTGCGGTGGCACGGTCGGACGTAGCGGCACCGTCGGCCCCTGCGGCACACCCCGGTGCCGCGACGCGTCCGGGCGCTGCAGTGCGGGCGTTGCGGGCCGCGCCGTCAGGTGTCCCGTTGCGGCGATGCGCTCCGCCGCCGGGCGCACCGCACCAGGACGATCGCCACTCCCACCGCCAGGGCTGCCCACACCAGCCGGCTGTCCACCGGGGCGGCCGGTGGCCGCCCTGAGACTTTTCCCCCGATGGCCACCGGCGTACGGCCGAACCTCTCCTCCGGCGCGTCGGCGAGCACCACGAGGTGTTCGCCGGGGGCCGGCCTGGGCAACGCGTCCGGATCATGCAGGCTGTTGAGGACCAGGGCACGTCCGGTGACCGTCCCGTTGAGCAGGGCGCCGGCGTGGCCGACGAACGCCTCCCGTGCCTCGGCCCCGCCGATCCCGGCCACCCATGAGCCGGTGGGCGTGGACGGCGACTGGGCGGGCGAGCGGTCGACGGGTGACCGGTTCCCGGCCGTGTCCGCAGGTCCGCGTACGGCGGTGCCGCCAGGTCCGCGTACGGCGGTGTCGGCGGTGTCGGCATGTCCGCGTACGGCGGTGTCGACCAGGTCGTCGGCGCCCGCTCCCGGTTCGGGTGGGCCCGCGAACAGCGCGGCCACGGCCGCCTCGTCGAAGACCTGGTCGAGCGCCCCCAGCGCGCCCTTCTCCACGGCCGCACCGGCCTCGTCGCCCCGGCCCTGGCCGTGGACGTGTTCCTCGACGAGCCTGGCCGCCCAGTCCGTCTCCCTCCCCGGGCCGCAGTCCCCGGCGAGGGCGAGGGAGAGCCGGATGGGGGTGCCGGTGACGTCCTCACGCGAGGTGGTCAGGCCGCCGAGGTAGGCGCGCCAGGAGACCCCGTCGGCCTCCACGAGCAGCGACGGGTAGTCGAAGTCGACGTATTCGCCGTACCGCTCCCACCAGCGGTCCTCCGGAGGCGCGGGGAAGAAGGTGTAGTCGTCCTGCCGTCGCCAGCCCCGTGTCAGTACATGTGCTCGCACCGTCGTTTCCTCTCACGCCCGGCGGATGGTGATCGGTGGTGACGGGTTCACAGCTCGCGAATCCGGGGCCCCATGGGGCGCAACGCCAGGTCGGCGACCAGCTGCTCGAAGTGTTCCTCCTGGCGGAGCGCGCGCACGGCCTGCTTGCGGGCGAACTCCCCTCTCTCGCGCAGTTCCCACCGCTCGCCGCTGACCAGGCTGCGCCATCGCTGACGGAGGGTCATCGGGCGGCCTCGTTCCTCCACGATCTCGTCGTGGCGCCGCTCCCACTGCCGGGTCTTCTCCTGCTGCCCGGCGTGCCGTACCGCGGCGAGGTTCTGGCAGACGGCGATGAGGATCTCCTCGGCCCCCTTCACCGAGATCTCGCCCGGGGGACGCACCGTGAACTCGGCGCTGAGCTGGAGCCCGTCCCCGTCCGGCAGCCAGCTCTGCGCACCGGTCAGCTCGACACAGCCGAGGGTGTCGAGCGGGCAGTAGAGGATCTGGGCGTGCGGGGCGTTCGCCCGGACGACGTCCAGGGCACGGCCGTAGATCTTCTCCACCTTCTTGAACAGCAGCCCGGATTCGTCCTTCGAGCCACCATTGTCATTGAAATAGCTCTCGCACTTCATCGGCACCAGGAGAAGGAGAGCGCGGTTTTCCGGTTCTGTTCCGCGGGCCGTGGCCCAGGATTCGGCCACTTGTTCCACCTGGGCAATTTTCAGCAGTTCCGGAACCATCCGTTCATGTTCCGGGTCGGTGGCGGACATCACGACGGTGGAATCCACCGGAACCAGCAGCACCGTACTTCGGCTGATGAACTCGCGGCACTCCTGCCACTTTTCCTCGGGACGCGGTGCGTTCTGCTCCGGGCTCAGCCATCCACCGGGAAAGTCCAGCACGTTCAGATACACCGCGATACCGGCTATCCCGGTTTCCAGGGCCAGTTTGTAGTACGTCATCCGCTCGGTGCTGCGCAGCGCCTGCCTGCGGAAAGATCCCGCACGGACCGCCCCGCGCAGCTCGTTGAGCCTGCGGTTGACGGCGTCGGTCGTGGGCTGGTCATGAACACGCAGTACCGCATCCCGGCCGGCCAGAATGCGGGGGGCATCCTCGATCAACGACACGATCAAGGAGGTCTTTCCGACCCGACTGGGGCCTACTACACCTATTCCGAACCAGAGTTGTTCCTGTGGCTGCTGCTGAAATCCACCCGTTGCCATGATCCCCCCGATAACGCCTCCGACCGGCGATCATCATTCGTGTGGCCGGAAACGGCAGGAAGTCAGCATGGCACGACGGGCGGCGCGCGGACATGCCCTTTCCGAAATTACTGTCGGCATGCCCGTCAAACCCCTGCTCGGGCCCGACGCCCGGCCGTACCATCGGGCTCACATTCGCTCGCCGTGGGGGTGGCGAGGTCAAATCGGTTCGGGGGAAGCGCACATGGGAGAGGTACGGGAGGCGCTCGATTTCGACATCGCTCTCCATGCCGTGGGAGACGCGCAGATGGCGCACCTGAGGACGTCGATCGGCAGCTGCCGCGTGGAGCGACCGCTCCTCACCGCGGATCCGCGGGCGAGCGCGCTGCTGGAGCGGGTCGCCGAGAGCGTCAGGCTGTCGACGGACCTGCCGGGCCCGGCGACGGCACTGGTCCGGGAGCTGGGCACGCTGATGTTCGGCTCGCTCTTCGACGAGACGGCCCGTGCCCTGCTGCTGCGCTGCCGGGCGCAGGCCCAGCACGACCGGCGGACGCTGCGGATCAGCCTCAACGCCCACTCCGGCGGTCTCGACCGGCTGCCCTGGGAGTTCCTCTACCACCCCGTGGCGGGCGAGCACCTCGCGGTGGACCACGCCTTCGTCCGCGAGCTCGATCTGCCCACCACACGGGGCCCGCTGTCGGTCGAGACCCCGCTGCGTGTCCTCGGCATGGTCGCCCGCCCCTCCGACCTGGCGGAACTCTCGGTCGAGCAGGAGCGCGCGGAGCTGCACCGGGCCCTGCGCGAGCTGATGCGCGCCGGGATCGTCGATCTGACCTGGGTGCCGGGCCAGAGCTGGCGCGATCTGCGCGAGGAGGTGCGGCGGACCCGGCCGCATGTGCTGCACTTCATCGGGCACGGCGGCTTCGACCCGGGCACGGCCAGCGCCACGCTGACCTTCACCGACGGGAGAACCGGCGACCGGCACGACATGGCGGCGCCCGACGTCTCCCCGCTGATGAGCGACGGCACCCTCCGGCTGGTGGTCCTCAACGCGTGCGGCACCAACTACTCCCCCACCTCGGACCCGTTCTCCAGCCCCGCCGCCTCGATCCTGCGCAAGGGCGTGCCCGCGGTGGCCGCCATGCAGTTCCCGATCAGCGACCGGGCGGCCCTGGAGTTCGGCCGGGAGTTCTACACCTGTCTGGCGCGCAACGACGCCGTCCACGTGGCCGTGCAGAAGGCCCGGCTGGCGATGCGCACCGAGCTGAAGGGGTCGTTGGAGTGGGGGACGCCGGTGCTGTATCTGGAGTCCGGAACCGACCGGATCTTCGATGTGCACCCTCAACCGCCCGCCGCTGCCGTGCCGTCGACTGCGCACCCTCGCCCGAGCGGGGCGGGCCGCCCCGACCGCGGCCCCTGTTCCGGGCACGGGGTGTGCCTGGAGCGGCCGACCGTACCCCGGTTGAGCCTGGTCCGGGAGCTGGGCTCCCGTGCCTCGGCGCACTCGCTCGGTTTCAGTCCCGGCGGTGAGCTCCTGGCGATCGGGGCGGAGAGCGGCACCGTCCAGATCATCGACGTCGAGAAGGGCCGGACGGTGCTGACGCTCTCCCTCGGCCTGCTCAACCACGGCCCTCGCACGGTCCGTTTCAGCCCGGACGGCACCTTCTTCGCCGCGGCCACCAAGCACCGGATGCGCATCTGGCGGACCGCGAACGGGAAGGAGGTCGGCGCCGTCGACTTCGGGCGGGAGACCGTCACCGGCCCGCGCCGGCTGTGCTTCAGCCCGGACGGCGCCCGTATCGCCACGGCCGGCTGGACCGGGGCCGCCATCTGGCGGGCCGAGGACGGGCGGATCCTGCACCGGCTGCCGGTCCACCACACGGTGACCGGCCTCGACTTCAGCCCGGACGGCAGCCACCTGGTGACGGCCGACACCGCGGGCCGGCTGCTGCTCTGGGACACCCACGGCCGGTACACCCCCGACCGCACCTTCACCCACACCGAGCCGGCGCGGGCCGTGGTGTTCAGCCGCCCCGACGGCAGGCGCCTGATCACCGGAGGCGCCGACGGGTTCGCCTGTCTGTGGGAACTGCCGTACGGCACACCGGTCCGCCGCATCCCCCACCGCGGCGCCCTGAACACCGTCGCCGTCGGTCCGGACGGCCGCTACCTGGCCACCGGCGCCGACGACGGCCGGGTCTGCCTGTGGTCGCTGGAGAGCGACAAGGTCCACGGGCGCCCCCGGGTCGAGCACCATCGCAGCCCGGTCACCGAGGTCGCCTTCAGCGACGACGGCCACCTGCTGGCCGCCGCGGAGGCCGACGGACGCGTACAGATCTGGCGCCTGGAGAAGGAGCAGCACGATGACTGAACCGAACGCGGCCACCCCGACCGCCGCCCACGTCTACTTCGCCCCCGGCACCACGGCCGAGCAACAGGCGACGCTGTACGAAGGCCTGGCCGGACTGGGCGTACGGGCACAGGGCGCGGTCGTCGGCAACTACCGCAGCGCCACGCTGACCTGGATGGTGCTCGTGGTGCTGCCGCTCAGCGGCTTCCTCCAGGAGTGCGGCAAGAACCTCGCCCAGGACGCCTACCGCGAGCTCAAGGGCGTCATCGGCGGAGCGCTGCGCCGCACCACGGGCACGGCGCCCGAGCCGGAACCCGTCGTCGAGGACGACCCCGTGCTGATGCTTGAGGACGCCGAGACGACCGTACGTCTCGTCTTCACACCGGATCTGCCGGACGACGCCTTCCGGCAGCTCTTCGACCTCGATCTCTCGTCCTCCCCGGGCCGGACCATGCGATACGTCTCGGAACGCAACCGCTGGGAGTAGCGCCAAGGTCCCTTCTACTGTGGGCACTTCGAGCACGGGAGTGAGCAAGCGAGCACAGGGAGCGGCATGGCAGCGGAACAGCCGGTGGGGGCCGACATCGTGGGGGCGGACGTCGTGGCGGCCGTGGGGCGGGTCTTTCGGGACGGGCTGCTGAGCGGGCGGTCCGCCTTCGCACCGACGCACGAGGCCTGGACCCGGCCCCGTGCCGTCGATCTGCGGACCCGTTTCGTGGACCAGCCGGACGAGTCCTCGGACACGTTCCTGGTCAAGCTGCGTCGCCAGCTCGACGGCGCGCCGGACCTGACGATCGTGCTGGCGGCCGAGCTGCTGTTCGTGAACATGGCGCCGCTGGTGCCCGAGCAGATCGGCGTCGCGAAGAAGCTGCAGATCCTGGGCGAGGTGCTGTCCTGGAACGACCTGGTCGAGCCGACCGTCCCCGAGGACCTCGCAGCGTGCCTCAACGGCTTCATGAACGGTGGCCAGGGCTTTCTGAACTACCGGTGGGCGCAGTTCCAGATCCTGGTCCTGCTGGTGGAGCGGCTCACCGGGATGCCGCCTGCCGAGCGGAACGCCGTACTGAACGACCCCTGGCGGTTCCGGGACGAGTGCCTCGACGTGCAGCGGTCGGTCGGGCACAAGAAGGGACGGGCGCAGATCCACGTCCTGCTGTACCTGCTCTTCCCGGACGACTTCGAGCCGATCGCCAGCGCCCATCACAAGCAGGAGATCATCCGGGCCTTCGCGGACGAACTGCCCGACGTCACCGGCGACGACGACCGCGACCTGCTCGCGCTCCAGCGCACGCTGCGGGCACAGACCGGGGAACGCGTGTGGTTCTACCACGAGCCCTGGGTGAGCCGGTGGCGCAAGGGCTCCGTGGAGCGGGGGCAGCGCGGCTGGCTGGTGCGCGGGAACAACGTGGACGGGCACGACTTCGTCCCGGCCTGGCTCGCGCAGGGCTACTGCTCGCTGTCCTGGCGGGAGATGCCGGAGATCGCCGCCGGCTCCGCCAAACGCGACGTCCAGCGGGCCGTCGCGGAAGCCATGCCGGAGTCCGGCGTCCAGTCGCGCGGCCAGGCCGCCTACCAGCTGCACGCCTTCCTCACCGTGATGCAGCCGGACGATCTCGTCGTCACCGTCACCCCGGACGAGGTCCACGTCGGCACGGTCCAGGGCCCGGCGTCGTACGACCTCTCGGACGGGCCGGACAACGCCCGCCGCCGCCCGGTGCGCTGGGCCACCGCCGAACGCCCGCTGCTCAGGGCCGAGTTGCCCGAGACGGTGCAGGTCCAGCTGACCCGGCCGCCCGCGTTGTACGACATCAGCAGCGTGGCGGCCGAACTCGCCGAACGGGCCGGGCTGGAGGACGCCGTAGCCGAGCCGCTGATCGAGGCGGACGTCACCAAGCCGCTCGAACTCCCGCCGGTCACCGAGGAGTTGGCCGCGCAGCTGCTGATGCCGTTGCCCTGGCTCCGGGAGACCGCCGAGCAGCTCCAGGAGCAGCGCCAGCTCGTCTTCCACGGCCCGCCGGGCACCGGCAAGACATACCTGGCGCGCACGCTGGCCCGGCATCTGGCCGGCCCGGACCGGGTGCAGTTGGTGCAGTTCCACCCCTCCTACACCTACGAGGACTTCTTCGAGGGCTTCCGGCCGGTCCGGGGCGAGGACGGCTCCGTGGTGTTCGACGTGCTGCCGGGGCCGTTCAGACTGCTCGCCGAGCGTGCGGCCAAGGACCCTGCGAACCCGTACATCCTGATCGTCGACGAGATCAACCGGGCCAATGTCGCCAAGGTCTTCGGCGAGCTGTACTTCCTGCTGGAGTACCGGGACGAACCCGTCACCACGCAGTACAGCCCGCACGACCCGTTCCAGCTGCCCGGCAACCTGTTCCTCATCGGCACCATGAACACCGCCGACCGCTCCATCGCCCTGGTCGACGCCGCGATGCGCCGCCGCTTCGCCTTCCGGCGGCTGTCACCCGAACGGCCGCCGGTCCAGGGGCTGCTGGAGCGCTGGCTGCACTCCCGCGGTCTGCCGGACACCGCCGCCCGGCTGCTGGCCGAGCTGAACGCCCGGCTCGGTGACGCCGACCGTGCGATCGGGCCGTCGTACCTGATGAAGCCCGGAGTGGCCCGGCCGGAGGGGCTGGACCTCATCTGGCGCACTCAGATCCTGCCCCTGCTGGAGGACCAGCTGTACGGCACGGGCGTCGACGTCGAGGAGGAGTACGGGCTCGCCGCACTGCGTGCCGCGCTCATGGAGGAGGCGTGAGCGTGCTGGAGCTCACGGTGCGCGAGACCGGGCCGGGTACGGTGCGGGAGCTGACCGGCGACCAGGTCGCCGCCCTGCTCTCGGTCCCGGGGCTGGTACGGCTGGCCCCGATGACGGGCGGCCGCTGGCGCGTGTCCGGCAACCAGAGGGTGGGCCTGGTGCGGCTGCGCGGCCCGTCCGGCGGTACGGTCCGACTGCGCCTGCGCCCGAAGCTCGCGGTCCGGGACCTGCTGTTCCTGCTCTCCTACTCCCCCACCGACCCCTGGCTGCCGGAGCCGGTCGCCGCGGCCGAGGCCGACGAGCTGCTGCCGGCCGTCGCGGATCTCCTCGCCCGCACCGCACGACGCACCCTGGAGGCGGGAGTCCTGCACGGCTACCGCACCGTCGAGGAGGACCTCCCCCTGATCCGCGGCCGTATCCGCACCGCCGACCAGCTGCGCCGGGTCGGCCTGCCGCTCCCGGTCGCCGTCCGCTACGACGACCACACCCCGGACATCGCCGAGAACCGCATCCTGCTCGCGGCCCTGCTCCTCGCCGCCCGGCTGCCCGGCGTCCCCGCCCCCACCCGCCAGGCATTGCGTCACCTCGCCGACCGCCTCACCGGCGTACAGCCGCTGCGGCCCGGCGAGCCGACGCCCCGCTGGACACCAACCCGCCTCAACACCCGCTACGGTCCCGCGCTGAGACTGGCCGAGCTGGTCCTGGCGGGCCGGTCCGTGCAGCCGACGGGCCGGACCCCCGCCGCGACGGACGGCTTCCTGCTGCACATGCCGGACGTGTTCGAGCGCTTCGTGGAGCTGGCCCTCGGGGCCGCCCTGTCCCGCCACCGGGTCCGGTGCGCCGCCCAGGAGGTCCACCACCGCCTGGACGAGGCGGGGCAGGTCCGCTTCCGACCGGACCTGGTGCTCTACCGGGCCGGCCGCCCCGTCTCCGTCGTGGACGCGAAGTACACCCACCTCCGCACCGCCGCCCCGCCCGTGGACCACCTGTACCAACTGCTCGGCTACTGCACGGCCTTGAACCTCCCGCGCGGGCACCTCGTCTACGCCGCCGCCACCGCGGACGGCCCGACGGACCACGTCATCCGGCACGCCGGGATCACCGTCACCGCCCACGCGCTGGACCTCGGCCGGCCCCCGGCGGCGCTGCTGTCGGCGGTCGCGGTGCTGGCCGACCGGATCGCGGACGCCAACGCGACCTGATCGAGCCGATGTTCCCGCGGCACGCCCGCGGGGCATCATCAACTCCCGTCCCCCCACTCCACCTTCTGGGAGCCCCCACCATGCTCCGTGGCATCGATGTCAGCGCCTACCAGCCCTCGTCCTACGACACCGACGGCGTCTCCTTCGTCTTCATCAAGGCGACGGAGGGCCGTTCCTACATCAATCCCAAACTCGCCGCCCAGACCAAACGCGCCCGCGACGCCGGCCTGGTCGTCGGCTTCTACCACTTCCTGTGGCCGGGCAACCTCTCCGCCCAGGCCGACTACTTCGTCAGCAAGGCCCCCGAGAAGGCGGGTGACATCCTCGCGGTCGACTGGGAGACGACGAGCGAGGGGACGCATGCGAGCAACGCGGAGAAGGACCTGTTCATCCGCAAGGTGAAGGAGAAGCGGCCGAACAATCCGGTGATCTTGTACGCGAACAGGCATTACTGGCTCAATGTCGACCGTACGTCCTATGCGGGCGATGGCCTCTGGATCGCCGACTACGTGACGGCAGGAAAGCCTCGCATCCAGGCGAAGTGGCGCTTCCATCAGTACACGGACCACCCGCTGGACAAGAACGTCGCGAATTTCTCCAGCAAGGCCGCGCTGCGTGAATGGGCTGAGAACGCCTGACGGCCCAATCGCCCGCCACGGCCAGTTCCGCCTTGCGCCGCTTCGCGGGCGGATCAGCCAGGTACGTGTTGAGCAGCTCGAAGGTACGAAGCTCGGGCGGCAGAGCTTCGTACCACCCCAGCGCGCGGAAGTTGCAGCTGTTTCAGACGAGGCCCCACACGCACGCACCGCAGCTGCGCCGCCCCGGACAACACCCGTGATCGTGGTCAATGCCCATGGCCCTCCGCCCCGCATCAGCCCGGCCGCAGACCGTGCATGTATTGAGCGCCGAGTAGTCGGACACTGGCTTGTGCTCGCCGCATCCGCGACACTCGACGATTCCACGCTTGCCCACCTCTTTCCCCCCGGGAGGACACCGCTCCCGGGCATCCCCGGAAGGAACATGTGCGGCCTTCAGCCGTTGCTCGTTCTCGGTTGATGGGCGCCATCCCCCTACCTCGCCGGCTCTGCAGGTAGTGGGCCTTGCACAGCCCCTTCGTCAGTGGATTCTGGTGCTTACGAGGGCATCGGCGAGGGGAAGCCGATCACGCACGCCGAAGGGGCGCCCTCCCAGCCAGGAAGGCGCCCCTTCGGAGGAGGTCACTTGTTCAGGAAGGCCCAGAACTCGTCGAACGACAGGAGCTTGTCGCCGTTCAGGTCGCGGCTCTTGATGATCGCCTCGGCGACCGCCTCGGTGACGTTCCAGTCGCCGCCCTGAGCCAGCGCGGACTTGAACTCGGCGGCGGTGATGGTGCCGTCACCGTCCGCATCGATGCGCTCGAACTGCTTGCGTGCTTCCTCGATGTCGATGTGCGCCACCGGTCCGCCCCTTTACTCGCGTTTTACTCGCGTCTGTCGTGTTGTGCTGGCTTGCTGCCGCAGGTCAGATTAACCGCCCGTCCGCACCTCCAGCGCGGCGACCACCCGGGCGGACTCCGAGCGGTGCGCCGAGGCGGGCGCAGGGGCTGCGCCGGAGGACGCCCGTGGTGTACGGGCGTCCTCCGGAAGACGTCAGTGCCAGGACTCGTAGTGCGGGTTGCTCTGGCAGCCGCTCATGATCTCGACCTTGGTCGTCTTGTTCACCGGACAGACGCCGATGATGTACTTCCGGGCGATGCCGCCGGGGAAGGCGACCTCCACCTGGTCGGCCCATTTGTGGGTGTCACCGATGGTCTTGTTCACGTCGATGCCGCCGGGGGCGTCGATGTAGTAGTTCCAGCCCGACTTCCACCACGTCTTGTACAGGTCGTGGTCGTACGACGTGGACACGAACGGGGAGGGCTGGTTGACCAGGACGTACTGCTCCAGGTCGTACTGGCCGGTCACCACGTCCTTGGGCTTGAAGCCCTCCTGGAAGACGATCTCCGGGCCCCGCCCGTCGGCCCGGTAGAGCGTGCCGCAGCTGGTGCGCCACGCCGGGGCGGGGGTGATGCGGTCGACGTCGACACGTCGGTCGACGGCAGCCTTGATCTTGTCGTCGTACTGGACGGGACAGGCGGCCGGGCCGGGAGCGGCGGCCTTGGCACCGGTCGCGGCAGCCGTGGCGGCAAGCCCGGTGGCCGAAGCGGGGACGGGGGCGGCGGGAGCCGTGGCGGCAGTCGTCGTGAGGACGGCCGAGAGGGACAGAACGGCGGCAGCGGCCCGCCGCCGCAGGCGAGAAGTGATCATGCGAGTACGATCCCGGGCACACGACGGCCACTCGTGGAGCGTCACCCATTCGGCGGCGTGTCCGCTGACCCCCGGTCAACCAACGGCCCAACTCGCCGTCGGCTAACGGAAGATGCCGGTGTGCCCCAGGGAGTAGCGGCCGGGCTGCGGGTAGACGGCGAGGCCGTGCGGGCCGCTGCCGACGGGGATGCGGGCGAGCTGTTTTCCGGTGCGGGTGTCGAGGGCATACACCTCGCCGTCGTAGCGGCCCGACAGCCACAGCACCTTGCCGTCGGCGGAGACGCCGCCCATGTCGGGGCTGCCGCCGTCGGGCAGGTGCCACTTCTTGGTGAGCCTGTTCTTCCTGAAGTCGAAGACGGAGACGCTGCCCTCGCCGCGGTTGGAGATGTACATCTCGCGTGAGTCACGGCTGACGTAGAGGCCGTGGCAGCCCTTGCCGGTGGGCAGGAGGGTGGGCTCGGTGAACTTGTCGCCGTCCAGGACCCACATGCCGTGGGCCATCATGTCGGCGACGTAGAACCTCTTGCCGTCCGGTGAGACCTTCACGTCCTGGGGCATCGCGCCGTCGAAGGGCAGCTTCTCCTGCCCCACGACCTTCATCCGCTCCGTGTCGACCTTGAGCAGTTCGCCGCTGAACTCGCAGGACACGATGAAGTACCGGCCGTCGAGGGAGAAGTCGGCGTGGTTGACGCCGTAGCAGCTGACCGGCTCGGTCTTGATCCGCTTCATGGTGTGGGGGTCGCGGAAGACGAGTTCGCGGTCGAGGGAGGCCATGACGACGGCGTACTTGCCGTTGGGCGTGAAGTAGAGGTTGTACGGGTCGTGGACCTCGACGTCCTTGCCTGCCCTGCCGGTCTTCGGGTCGATGGGGGTGAGGGTGTGACCGCGGTTGTTGTTGACCCAGAGCGTCTTCATGTCCCAGGAGGGCACGACGTGCTGGGGCTGGCGGCCGACGCGGATGGTCTCGGTGATCTCGTACGTCTTCGGGTCGATGACCGAGACGGTGTCCGACTCGCTGTTGGGGACGTAGACCCGGGACGGGAAGTCCTTGACGACCGGGGAGAGCTTGCCCGGGCGGTCGGCGGCGTAGACGTCCTTCGGGTCCAGTACGGGCGGCATGCCGGGCAGAGCGTCGACGGCCCTCTTCTTCGCCGGGGCGGGGATGGCGGCCCGGGTGCCCTTGCCAGGGGACTCGACGGTCCGGCTGCCGTCCTTGACGGACTCGGTGCCGCAGGCGGCGAGCGCGAGGAGGCCGATGCCGGCGAGGAGGGTGCGGGGGGTGAGGTTCATCGGCGGTTCTTCCGTGCGGCGGGGTGGGCCCCGGGGCGGTCGGTCGAGGTCACCGCACTATTTAATGAGGATTGCGTCGAAAAAAGCACGATTCACCCGATAAGCGGTCCGTGCGGGTCGCCACCCGCGACCGCCCCTCGCCCTCGCCGTGCTGTCTAGCGGTCGGCCACCCTCATCTCGAACCATGTCGTCTTGCCGCGCGGCAGCAGATCCACGCCCCACCGGTCGGAGAGTTTGTCGACGAGGAACAGACCCCGGCCGCTGACGTCGAGCTCCTGGACCGGCATCAGACAGGGCAGCCCCCGCGACGGGTCACGGACCTCGATGCGGATCCAGCCTCGGCGGCGGCGCATCCGGAGGCCGAAGACCCGCGCTCCCGTGTGGCGTACCGCGTTGCCGACGAGCTCCGAGACGAGCAGGACCGCGTCCTCCGTCATCTTCGGGGTCAGGCCCCACTGACGCAGCACGACCACCTGGGCCAGCCGTCGCGCGGTCGCCGCGGACTCGGGGCGGGACGGGAGCGGAACCTCCGCCTCCGTGGGATTGCCGAACAGCTCCAGCGCCTTCGAGGCAGCCTCGTCCTCGACCCCCGGCGACCAGCGCGCCGCAGTGGCACGGCCATGTCCCCGCGGCTGTTCGATACCCTCCAGCCCCGCCATGCCCCCATCATGGCCGCCCACCGGGCCCTCCGGGGCCGTTCCCGCGGAATACACCCCCCGGAACTTCGCATTCCGCAAGACTCCGTCGGCATATGACAGAGGCAGTTCGGGGTCATCCACAGCCCGTCCGACCTGCGACGATGAGTCTGCTGGAGACAATCGACGGGCTCCCTCGACAAGACACGCTTAAGGCTGCCTTAAGGCTGCCATAAACCGCCCCATCGAGGGACCCGGATCAGACGTCCCGTCAATTGCAAGGGGTCCGACAGTGATTCGGCCGCTTTTCAGACCGGCGTTTCACCGACCGTCGACCGGGGGTTTCACCGGCCGTCGACCGGGGTTTCCCCGCCGTCAGAGGAACTTCGCCTTGCCCGGCCCCTCCTCCACGAAGCTGCGCATCCCCCGCTCCCGGTCCTCCGTCGCGAACAGCCCCGCGAACCAGTTCCGTTCCACCGCGAGGCCGGTCTCGATGTCCGTCTCCAGGCCCGTGTCGATCGACTCCTTCGCCGCACGCAGCGCGATCGCCGGACCCTGCGCCAGCTTCGCCGCCCAGGCGTGCGCCTCGGCATAGACCTGCTCCGGCGCCACTACACGGTCCACCAGGCCGAGCTCGCGCGCCTCGTCCGCCTTCACCATACGGCCCGTGAAGATCAGGTCCTTCGCCTTGGACGGGCCGACGAGACGGGCCAGCCGCTGGGTGCCGCCGGCGCCCGGGATCAGGCCGAGCAGGATCTCCGGCTGGCCCAGTTTGGCGTTCTCCGCGGCGATCCGGAAGTCCGCGCACAGCGCCAACTCGCAGCCGCCGCCGAGCGCGTAGCCCGTCACCGCGGCCACCACCGGCTTCGGGATCCGGGCCACCGCCGTGAACGAATCCTGCAGGGCCCGTGCGCGCAGGACCATCGCGGTGTGGTCCATGGCCTGCATCTCCTTGATGTCCGCGCCCGCCGCGAACACCTTCTCCCCGCCGTAGATCACCACGGCCCGTACGTCGTCACGCCGCCCCGCCTCCTCGGCGAGCTCCTTGAGCCGGTCCTGGGTGGCCACATCCAGCGCGTTCATGGGCGGACGGTCGAGGCGGAGGGTACCGACACCTTCGGCGACTTCGAGATTCACGGTCATGCGAGCAGGTTAACGGGGACTAACGGGGGTGGGGCAGGTGCGGTCAGTCACAGTCGGCCGGGGGTCTGGGGGTCGCCCCCCAGGCAAGCACAGCACGGGGACTAACGGGGGTGGGGCAGGTGCGGTCAGTCACAGTCGGCCGGGGGCCTGGGGGTCGCCCCCCAGGCAAGCACAGCACGGGGACTAACGGGGGTGGGGCAGGTGCGGTCAGTCACAGTCGGCCGGGGGCCTGGGGGTCGCCCCCCAGGCAAGCACAGCACGGGGACTGACGGGTACGGCCCCGGTGCCGGACCTCACATGAGGTCGTGCACCGGGGCCGTTGCCGGAGAAAGGGCTGCCTACGCCTTCCACTTCTCCCAGGACATGTTCCAGCCATTGAGGCCGTTCTCGGGAGCGACGATGTCGTCGTTGGAGCGCTTCACGACGACGACGTCGCCGACGATCGAGTGGTCGAAGAACCACGCGGCCGGCAGGTCGCGGTCGTAGCCGCCGCGCGCGTCCCGCAGGCCGATGCAGCCGTGGCTGGCGTTGTAGTTGCCGAAGGCGTCGCCGCCCCAGTAGTTGCCGTGGATGAAGGTGCCCGAGTCGGTCAGCCGCATGGCGTCCGGGACGTCCTTGATGTCGTACTCGCCGCCGTAGCCGACGGTCTCGCCGTTCATACGGGTCACCCGGAGCCGCTCGCTGATGACCATCTGGCCGTTCCAGCTGTCGTAGCCGGGCTTGCCGGTGGTGACCGGGATGGTCTTGACGACCTTGCCCTCCTGCATCACCTTCATGGTGTGCTTCTTGGCGTCGACGACCGAGACCTGGTTGCGGCCGATGGTGAAGGAGACCGTTTTGGCCTGCTTGCCGTAGACGCCTGGGCGGCCCTCCACGCCGTCGAGGTTGAGCTGGACCGTCACCTTGGTGCCGGCCTTCCAGTACTTCTCGGGACGGAAGTCCAGGCGGTCGTTGCCGAACCAGTGGCCCGCGACCTCGACGGCCGGCTCGGTCTTGATGCTGATGGCCTTCTCGACGTCCTCGGGGTTGGTGATGCCCCGGGTGAAGCGGAGGGAGAACGGCATTCCGACGCCGACCTTGGAGCCGTCCTCGGGCGTGAAGTTGCCGAGGAAGGTGTTCTTCGGGGTCAGAGTGGTGAAGTCGGCGTCCTTGGCGGCCTCCAGGCCGGCCGAGTCCTTGGCGACCGCGTGCACCGAGTACTTCGTGGCGGCGGCCAGATGGGTGGACGGCGTCCAGCTGGCGCCGTCGCCGGATATCTGCCCGGCTATCGCCTTGCCCTTGGCGTCCTTGACCTCGACGTCCGTCAGCTTGCCCTTGGCCGCGGTCACCTTCAGCGCGCCGCTGGTCTCGACGGACTTCGCGCCGTCCCCCGGCGCTATCGTCACGACGGCCCGGGACTTCTTGGCCTCCGCAGTGCCGGAGTCCCCGCCCTTGCCGTCGCCGGTCCCCGAGTCCGCTCCGCCGCCCCCGCACGCGGTGACGGCCAGCAGCAGCACACCGGCCAGCGCCGGCAGCCCCTTGCGCCCACGCCTGGCGCGCGCGTCAACCGACGCCCCCGATATCGGCCGCACGTTCAAGTCTTTCTCCCCTCCCGGGCTCAGCGCCCTCTCGGGCCCGTGGCCCTGTCGGGCCTGGTCAGCCCGCTCCCCCGCGCGCCCGCAGCGCGCACCGGCGAATATTAACCACAAGGCCAGGGCCTCGACGCCGCGCGTTTGTCACCGTTCCGTTCCAACATCGGCAGCCGGCCGACGGGTCGAGCAACCCACCCCCCTGTCCTGTTACTTCACCGCACTCCCCGCCTTCCACTCCTTCCAGCCCATATTCCATCCTCCGAGGCCGTTGTCGGGAGCGACCTTTTTGTCGTTGCTGTGGACGACCTCGACCACGTCCCCGACCAGGCTGCGGTCGAAGAACCAGCCCGCGGGTGTCTCGGAGCCGCCGCCCTTGACGTCCCTGAGTCCGACGCAGCCGTGGCTGACATTGGTCCGTCCGAAGATGTCGGAGTCGGCCCAGTAGTTGCCGTGCAGGAAGGTGCCGGAGTCGGTGAGGCGCATGGCGTGCGGGACGTCGGGGATGTCGTACTCGCCCTTGCCGTTCTTCTTCTTGAAGCCGACCGTGGCGCCGTTCATCCGGGTCAGTTCGAGCATCTCGGTGACGACCATCTTGCCGTTGTAGGTGGTGTTCTTCGGGGAGCCGGCCGTGACCGGCACGGTCGCGAGCAGTTCACCGTCGCGGCGGACCTGCATGGTGTGCTTGGCGGCGTCGACGAGGGCGGCCTGGTGGCGGCCGATGGTGAACGAGAACGTCTTCTCCTGGAGCCCGTACACCCCGTGCGCCCCTTCGACGTCCCGCAGGCGCAGCGCGACGGTGACCCGGGTGCCGGGCTTCCAGTGGTACTGGGGGCGGAAGTCGAGGCGGGCCTTGCCGAACCAGTGCGGGCGGATCTCGACGGCCGGTTCGGCGGTGACCTGTACGGCGCGTTCGACGGCGGCGCGGTTGTCGACCGCCCGGTTGAACTCCAGGGAGACGATCATGCCGGTGCCGACGGTGGAGCGGTGCTCCGGGGTGACGTATCCGATGAACCGCTCGTCGGGGACGTGCGTGGTGAAGGTCGTGTGCCGTGCGTTGCGGCGCCCGTGGCCGTCGAGGGCCACCGCGTCGATCGTGTACTTGGCGGCCAGCGCGAGCCCGGGGTCGTCGGGTTCCCAGCGCAGGCCGTCCTCGGAGATGTGCCCGGGCACCGGGGAGTCCTGGGCGTCCTGGGACCTGACGACCTTCACCGACTCCAGGCGCCCGCTGAGCACTCGGACGAGCAGCCGGTCGTCGGGGCGTGCGTCCTTGCTGCCGTCGTCGGGCGTCACCCGGATGACGTCCTCGGGCGCCGACCCTTTGCCCAGCATCTGGTCGATGCCACCGCCGTCCGTAGTGCAGCCGGCCACCCCGGCCAACAGGCCGGCCCATGTCATTACGGCGGCCAACACGGCCCCCGCGCGCCGCGCGCGCCCTTGTACGTGCCTCACGAAGACCCCAACGACCGGGGCGGCCCTGGGGAAACGTGAGTGCTAGCGGCCCCGGGGAAGTGCGGGTGCGTTCCCGCGTCGTCCGGTGCGTGCTCTCGGCGTGCCGGACGAAGGCCCTCGTAGCGGAGCCACTTGGGCCTTCGGCCGGTGCGGCGAGTGGGGGTGCCCCCTCTGGGGGAGCGTGCCGGGCGGCGTGGGGGCGTGCCCGCACTTCCCCGGGGTCGCTTGGCCACGCGGTGGGCAGAACAGTGGGGAGGACGACGCGATGGGAGCCGCGGACCGGGACACCGTGGCTCTCCTTCCACACTCGTGTGGTCCCTGAGCCGTGGGAGGCCGACAGGTGTCGAGCGCAGCCGAGCAGGAGGCGGTGACCGCCGCGGTCACCGCTGAGGAGGGGCGCCCGGCCGCCGTCGTGAACGGCGCGCGGCGCAAGACCCCTGCCGTGCCCGTGTGGCCGGGCACGCCGGTGCCGCTCGGCGCCCGCTTCCGGGTCGGCCCGGACGGGGTGGCGGGCACGAACTTCGCGCTGTGGGCGGGGGGCGCGGAAGCGGTCGAGTTGTGCCTCTTCGACGACCAGGGCAAGGAGACCCGGGCCCGGCTCACCGAGCTGACGCACGAGATCTGGCACGGCTTCGTGCCGGGTGTGATGCCGGGTCAGCGCTACGGCTACCGAGTGCACGGCCGCTGGGACCCGTGGACCGGCGGCCGCTGGAACCCGGCGAAGCTGCTGCTCGACCCGTACGCGCGCGCGGTGGACGGCGACTTCAGCCTGCCGCCGGAGGTGTACGGCCATGTCCGCGACTGGCCCCAGCAGCATGTCGCGGACACCGTGCGCGACGACCGGGACTCGGCGCCGTACGTCCCGAAGGGCGTGGTCGTCCATGACGACGCCCCCGACGACGAGTGGATGGACGACCGCCGGCCGAAGACGCCGTGGGCCGACTCGGTGATCTACGAGGTGCATGTGCGGGGGTTCACGAAGCTGCACCCGGGGATTCCGGAGGAACTGCGGGGCACGTACGCCGGTCTCGCGCATCCGGCGGCGATAGAGCACCTCGTCAGGCTGGGTGTGACGGCCGTCGAGCTGCTCCCCGTCCACCAGTTCGCGCACGAGGACCATCTGCTGCGCAAGGGCCTGCGCAACTACTGGGGCTACAACTCGATCGGCTACTTCGCCCCGCACGCCGCCTACGCCGCCTCCGGTACGACGGGTCAGCAGGTCGGCGAGTTCAAGCGGATGGTGCACGCCCTGCACGCGGCCGGGATCGAGGTCATCCTGGACGTCGTCTACAACCACACGGCGGAGGCGGGCGAGCTGGGCCCGACGCTGTCGCTGAAGGGCATCGACAACCGGGGGTACTACCGGCTCCAGTCGGACGCGCGCCGGTACGCGGACTACACGGGCTGCGGGAACACGCTGCACGTCGTCCAGCCGCACGTGCTGCGGCTCATCACCGACTCGCTGCGGTACTGGGTGACGGAGATGGGCGTGGACGGCTTCCGCTTCGACCTGGCGGCGGCGCTGGCCCGCTCGATGCACGACGTCGACATGCTCTCGCCGTTCCTCGCGGTGATCGCCCAGGACCCCGTGCTGCGGCGGGTGAAGCTGATCGCCGAGCCGTGGGACGTGGGGTCGGGTGGCTATCAGGTGGGGGCCTTCCCGCCGCTGTGGACGGAGTGGAACGACCGCTACCGCAATGCCGTACGCGACTTCTGGCGGGGCGCGCTGCCGGACGTACGGGATCTGGGATACCGCCTGTCGGGGTCCAGCGATCTGTACGCGTGGGGCGGCCGCCGGCCGTATGCCTCGGTGAACTTCGTGACCGCGCACGACGGTTTCACCCTTCGCGACCTGGTGTCCTACGAGCGCAAGCACAACGAGGCGAACGGCGAGGGCAACCGGGACGGCTCCGAGGACAACCGGGCCTGGAACTGCGGCGCCGAGGGCGAGACGGACGACGAGAAGGTACGGGCGCTACGGCGGCGGCAGCTGCGGAACCTGCTGACGACGCTGTTGCTGTCGACGGGCGTGCCGATGCTGGTCGCGGGCGACGAGCTGGGGCGCACCCAGCGCGGCAACAACAACGCGTACTGCCAGGACAACGAGATCAGCTGGCTGGACTGGGGGCTGCTTCAGGAGCCGGGCTGGAAGGCGCTGTTCGATCTGACGTCCCGGCTGATCGAGCTTCGCCACCGGCACCCGGTGCTTCGTCGCCGGGCGTTCTTCTCCGGGCGGGCGCACTCGGCGGACGGGCTGCGGGACCTGGCCTGGTTCACCGCGCGGGGCACCGAGATGACGGAACGGGACTGGTACGCGCCCGCCGCCACGCTGGGCATGTATCTCTCCGGGCGGGACATCCCCGGCCGCGACGAACGGGGGGCGCCGGTCCTCGACGACAGCTTCCTGGCCGTGCTGCACGCCGGGGACCGGGCGACGAGCTTCGTGCTGCCGGGGCCGCCGTGGGCGGAGCGGTACGAGGTGGTCGTCGACACGTCGAGGGAGGAGCAGGGGGAGGCGCCGGGCGTGGAGCATCCGGCGGGGGCGGCGATCACGGTGCCGGGGCGGGCGGTGCTGTTGCTGCGGGTGCTCGACTGAGCGCGGTTTGCCAAGGCGGCGTTTCAGTCCCATGAACTCCGCGCCGGATTCCTGGTCAGGGGGCCGGGCCCGCTGATCGACTGAGGCACATGCCCGAGCTATCCCGCCGTGCCTTCGGTGGTCTCGTCGGCGGTGGCGCGGTGACGGCCGTCGCCGGCACGACCGCCGCCGCCGAGGCCGCCGAAACCGCCGCAGCCGCCCCCGCCGAGCGCCCCTTCAAGGCCCGCCCCGCCGCCTCCGGCAAGCGCCCCAACCTCCTGGTCATCCTCGGCGACGACCTCGGCTGGGCCGATCTGTCGTCGTACGGCGCCCCGCACATCCGCACCCCCCACCTCGACCGGCTGGCCCGGCAGGGCGTGCGGTTCACGGACGCGTACTCCGGGTCGGCGACCTGCTCACCGACCCGGTTCAGCCTGTACACCGGGCGCTATCCGGGCCGTACGCCGGGCGGTCTCGCCGAGCCCATCGCCGACAGGGCGCAGGGGCTGGACCCGAACCACCCCACCCTGGCCTCCCTGCTGAAGCGGGCGGGTTACGCCACCGCGCTCATCGGCAAGTGGCACTGCGGCTGGCTGCCCGACCACAGCCCCACCAAGTCGGGCTGGGACGAGTTCTTCGGCAATTTCGGCGGGGTCCTGGAGTACTTCTCCAAGCTCGGCCAGCTCGGCACGTACGACCTGTACGAAGGCGACGCCGAGTACAAGGACCTGCGCTACTACACGACCGTGCTGACCGAGCGGGCCGTCGAGTACGTCGGCCGGGAGCATGACAGGCCCTGGCTGCTGAACCTGAACTTCACCACCCCGCACTGGCCCTGGCTGGCGGAGGGGGACGAGGAGACCGGCGCCGAGATCGAGGCGAAGATCCGGGCCGCGAAGAGCCGGGCGGAGGTCAGCAGGGCGCTCAACCACTACGACGGCGGCTCGGTGGAGAAGTACACGGAGATGGTGCAGAGCCTCGACGCCGCCGTCGGGAAGGTGCTCGACGCCCTGCGCCGGTCCGGGCAGGAGGAGAACACGCTGGTGCTGTTCGCCAGCGACAACGGCGGGGAGCGCTACTCCTACAACTGGCCGCTCAGCGGCGAGAAGTTCGTGCTGCTGGAGGGCGGCATCCGGGTCCCGGCGATCGTGCGCTGGCCCGCCCGGCTCGACGGCCACCAGGTCAGTCACGAGCCGAACTTCTCCCCCGACTGGACGGCCACCCTGCTGGAGATCGGCGGCGCCCGGCCGGACCCGGCGTACCCCCTGGACGGGACCAGCCTCGCCGGCCACCTGCTGCGGGGCGAACGGCTCCCGGAGCGGGATCTGTTCTGGCGGGTGCGGGCCAACCGGGCACTGCGGCGCGGCGACTGGAAGTACTACCGGGACGCCGACGGCACCGACCACCTGTACAACCTGGCGAACGACCAGCGCGAGCAGGCCGACCTCGCCCCGGACGAGCCAGCGCTGCTCGCCGAGCTGAAGGCGTCCTGGGAGAGAACCGCGGGCACCCTGCTGCCGTACCCCGACAAGCCCTAGCCCTGGCCCTAGCCCTAAAGCGTGTTGCAGAACTCGGACCGATCTCCAGAAAGCTGCTTCGAAGGCCCCGTCAGGACGGAGGAAATCGGCGCACAATCGGGCAGTTGATCTTGCCGCGGGTGGCCGGATCCTACTGTGATCGTCGTTCTGCAACAGCCTTTAGCCCAGAATCCCGCGCTCGTACGCCGTGGCCACCGCCGCCGCCCGGTCCTTGACGCCCAGTTTGGCGTACAGGTGGGTGAGGTGGGTCTTCACGGTCGCCTCGCTGATGAAGAGTTCGCGGGCGATCTCGCGGTTGGAGGTGCCCTTGGCGACCAGGGCGAGGACCTCGCGCTCGCGGGCGGAGAGGGGTTCGTTGCCGGGGGCCCTGGGGGTGCGTACGGCGGAGACGAGGCGGGAGGCGACCGCCGGGGAGAGGACCGTGCGGCCCTCGGCGGCGGCCCGGACCGCGGTGAAGAGTTCGTCGCGCGGGGCGTCCTTCAGGAGGTAGCCGGTCGCGCCCGCCTCGATGGCGGGGAGGGTGTCGGAGTCGGTGTCGTACGTGGTCAGGACGAGGACCTTGGCGCGGGCGCCGGTGCGGGTGAGGTGCGCGATCGCCGCGACCCCGCCGCCGCCCGGCATGCGCAGGTCCATCAGGATCACGTCGGGGTCGAGTGCGGCGGCCCGCTCCAGGGCCTCCTCGCCGCTCGCCGCCTCGCCGAGCACGACGAAGCCGGGCGCGGACTCGAACATGCCGCGCAGACCGTCCCGTACGACGGGATGGTCGTCGACGATCAACAGGGAGACGGACACCTCGTCACTCATGGCGCACCAACGGTACGCGAGCCGACAGCGCGGTACCGCGCCCCGGCTCGGACTCGACGGTGAGGCAGCCCGCGATGCGTTCGGCGCGGGCGCGCATGCCGGGGAGGCCGAAGCCTCCGCCCCGGCCGCGCTCGGGAAGGGCCAGGAGGTCGAAGCCCCGGCCGTCGTCGCGGATGTCGAGGATGACCTCGTCGCCGAGGAAGGAGAGGGTGACGCCGACGCGGGTCGCACGGGCGTGCCGGGAGGCGTTGGAGAGGGCCTCCTGGGCGATCCTCAGCAGAGTCGCGGAGATCTCGTCGTGGAGTTGTTCCGCGGTGCCGGTGACTGTGAACTCGGCGCGTACGCCAGTCCGTTCGCCCCATTCGGCGACCGTGCCCTTCAGCGCCTCGGGCAGTCCGTCGTGCTCCAGGGCGACGGGGGCGAGGTTGTGCACCGAGCGGCGGGCCTCGCCGAGGCTGTGCCGGGCCAGGGTCGCGGCGCGGTCGAGGTGGGTGCGGGCGGTGGGCAGGTCGGGGGCGTTCGCGACGACCTGGAGCTGGGCGATGATGCCGGTCAGGCCCTGGGCGATGGTGTCGTGGATCTCGGCGGCGAGCCGGCGCCGCTCGTCGGCGACGCCCGCTTCCCGGGCCTGGACGAGGAGTTGGGCGTGCAGGGCGGCGTTCTCGTCGAGGGCCTGTTGCAACGCCGTGTTGGTGCGCTCCAGTTCGATGATGGTCTCGGCCTGAACGAGGGCGCGCTCCTGCTCTTGCTGGGCGAACCGGGTGAACACGCTGACCAGGCCCATGTTGAGGCTCAGGACGAGGAGGAAGCCGGTCCACAGGAGCAGCCCGTGCGGCGGCCAGCCGCCCACCTCGCTGCCCGCCATGGTGATCGCGGTCAGGAACAGGCCGGGCATCACCAGCCGGCGGGGCAGCTCCCGGCCGGCGGTGTAGTAGCCGGTCACGGCGTAGAAGGCGAAGAACGGGTTGAGCCAGGTCAGCACGAATCCGATGGCCCAGCGCAGGAGGTAGAAGCACACGCCGGTCCGGCTCGGGCCCGGCTGCCGCCGCTTCACCCTGCCCCAACACACCTGCAGGACGGCACCCGCGGCCACCAGCGCAGTCGAGGCGATGACCGCGGACCGGCCCATGCCGACCGGGCGAGCGGAGACGGCCGCCGCGACGACACCGGCGATCAGCAGCGCGTAGGGCCCCCAGCTGTCGAAGGAGGCCCGGGGCTCCTGTGGTGCGGCGTTCGTCATGCCGCCAGTGTCCGGCACAGCCCGCTCACTCCCAGCGGAACCATCGACTGGCCGCCCCGGTCAGCAGCAGGATCCACACCGCCAGCACGCCCAGGTGGCTCCAGCTCGGCCAGTGCCCCGCCGCGGCCCGGTTCAGCGCCTCGGCGGCCGCGCCGAACGGGGTGTACCCGACGATGCGTGCCAACACGTCCGGCATGGTCTGCACCGGCGCCCACACGCCCGCGCAGAACATCGAGGGGAAGAACACGGCGGACCCGATGGCACCGGCGATCTTCGTCGTACGGGACAGTGCCGACACCACCGATCCGAGAGCGAGGGCGACCAGGACGGCCATGACCAGTGCGAGGGCGTATCCGAAGAGCTGCTTCGGCAGTCGTACGTCGAAGGCGAGCCGCCCCACGGTGAGGGCCAGCAGCGCCGAGGCCAGGGCGGCACCGCCGAACACCAACACCTGGGCACAGAGCAGGGCGGCCGGACGGACGGGGGTCGTGGACATCCGGCGCAGGATGCCGCGCTCGCGGTAGCCGGTGAGGGTCTGCGGCATGGCCTGGATCCCGCCGACGATCAGGCCGAGCAGCACGGCCACGGGGACGTAGACGTCGATGGTCCGCAGTCCGCCGAGGTCGGCCTCGGCCTCCCGGAAGGACGGGATCGAGCCGAGGATCACCAGCAGCAGGGTCGGGAACCCCAGGATCCAGAAGAGGGCGCCGGGCTCCCGGCGCAACAGCCGGACCTCGCTCCTCAGTACTGCGGTGTTGACCAGGGCCGCGCTCATGCCGCCGCCTCCTTCGTGTCGGTCTTCGTCAGGTCCAGGAAGGCGTCGTCCAACGTGGCGTCGGTGACCCGGAGTTGATGGGCCGTGATGTGGGTGCGGGCGAGGAGCGTGATGACGGCGTTGACCGTCTCGTCGGTGCCGGAGAGGGTGATGCGGCCGTCCCGGCCGTCCCTGTGCTCTACGGACGCGAGCGCGGGCAGGGCGTTCAGGTCGCGCTCGTCCAGTGGGGCGGACGGCGTGAAGCTGATGACGGTGGCGCCCGCCGAGCGGCGGATCAGCCCGGCCGGGGTGTCCAGGGCGGCCACCCGGCCCTTGTCGATCACGGCGATCCGGTCGCAGAGCCGCTGTGCCTCCTCCATGAAGTGGGTGACGAGGAGCACGGTCACGCCGTTCGCGCGGATGTCCTCGATCAGTTCCCAGGTGTCCCGGCGGGCGCGCGGGTCGAGGCCGGTGGTCAGTTCGTCCAGCACGACGGCCCGCGGGTTGCCGACCAGGGCGAGCGCGATGAACAGCCGCTGCTTCTGGCCCCCGGAGAGTTTGCCGAACCGGCTGGTGAGCTTGGCGGTTAGGCCGAGACGTTCGGCCAGGGGCCGCCAGTCGAGCGGGTTCGGGTAGAAGGCGCTGTACAGCTCCAGCGCCTCGCGGACGGTGAGCTTGGCCTGCAGCTCGCTCTCCTGGAGCTGCGCGCCGAGCACGCGGGACACGCGCGCGTGCTCGGCGACGGGGTCGAGGCCGGTGACACGGACGCGGCCGGCGTCGGGGACGCGCAGGCCCTCGACGCACTCGACGGTGGTGGTCTTGCCGGCGCCGTTGGGGCCGAGGATGCCGAAGATCTCGCCCTCCTCGACGGCGAAGGAGACGCCGTCGACGACGGTTCGGCCGCCGTAGGACTTGCGCAGGTCGGTGACTTCTATGACGGACATGGCATCAGGGTCGCGGCGCGGCGGTGTCCGGCACATCGGCCGTCGCGCTCGAAGCCGCATCGACCGATCGGTTGATGGCACCGTACGACCCCCGCGCGGCGCTCCGTACGACCCCCGCGCGGCGCTCCGTCCGACCCCTCGAACGCGCAGGTCGTAGGACCAGCGGCCGATCGCGGACCGGCCAAAACTCAGTGGGCAGTGTCAGTGGCGATCCGTAGGCTCGCTGCTGATGGTGACGACACGTGCAACCGCCGAGGACAGGTCCGACCGATCCGCCGTACGTACGCTGCTGCGACTGTGGCCGTATGTGCGGCCGGTGCGTTTGCGTCTGTTCACCGCCGCGTTCGTGGCAGTTCTCGCCTCCTGTCTGGCGCTGGTCATTCCGCTCGTCCTGAAGTGGATGGTGGACGGGCCGGTCGCCGACCGGGATCCGGCCGGGGTGTGGCTCGGGGCGCTGTGTCTGCTGCTGCTCGGGATCGGGGAGGCGCTGCTGTTCGGGCTGCGGCGGTGGCTGGTGGCACGGCCGCTGGCGGGGGTCGAGGCGTCGATGCGGACGGATCTGTACCGGCATCTGCAGCGGCTGCCGGTGGCGTTCCACGACCGGTGGGCGTCGGGGCAGTTGCTGTCGCGGGGCACGACCGATCTGATGCTGCTGCGCATGTTCCTGGCGTTTCCGCTGACGTTTCTGCTGGTCAACGGGGTCACGATCTTTGTTGGCGTGATCATCATGCTGCTTCAGGACTGGACGCTGGGGCTGGTGATCCTGATCCCGGCGGTGCCGGTGATCGTCACCTGTGTGATCTTCGAGAAGCGGTACGCCACGGTGGCGCGCCGGGCGCAGGACCAGGTCGGCGATCTGACGACGGTCGTCGAGGAGAGCGTCCTCGGCATCCGCATCATCAAGGGCTTCGGGCGGCACCGCAGTCAGGCCCGGGCGTTCCGGGAGCTGTCGGGGACGCTGCGCGGCACGGAGCTGCGCAAGGCCCGGATGCTGGCGACGATCTGGGGCGTCATCGTGACGCTGCCGGAACTGGCCATCGGGGCGGCGCTGGTGCTGGGTGCGGTGCGGGTGGCGGACGGGGAACTGTCGGCGGGCACGCTGGTGGCGTTCCTGTCGACCGCGCTCGCGCTCAGGTGGCCGGTGGACTCGATCGGGTTCCTGCTGGCCATGAGCCAGGAGGCGGCTACGGCCACGGAGCGGTACTTCGAGGTGATGGATGAAACGCCGGAGACGGAAGCGCCCCAAAGGGGCGCGGGGAACTGCGCGACCAGCCCCCACAGACCCGCAGCCGACAACGACGGCATCCGCTTCCACAACGTCCGATTCCGCTATCCCGACGCCCCAGAGGACTCCCCACCCGTCCTCGACCGGATCGACCTGCACATCCGCCCCGGCGAGTCCATGGCCCTGGTCGGCGCGACGGGCAGCGGCAAGACGACCCTGACCGCGCTCGTCCCCCGTCTGCACGAGGTGACGTCGGGCCGCATCACCCTCGACGGCCGGGACATCTCCGCGATGTCCAGACAGTCGCTGCGCGAACTCGTCGCCGTCGCCTTCGAGGAGCCCACCCTCTTCTCGGCCAGCGTGGCGGAGAACGTTCTCATGGGCACCGGGGACGGCGCGGGCGAGCCCGAGCTGGAGCGGGCGCTGGCGGTCGCGCAGGCCGGCTTCGCGCACGCCCTGCCCGACGGGACCGCGACCCAGGTCGGCGAGCAGGGCCTCAGCCTCTCCGGCGGGCAGCGGCAGCGGCTGGCGCTCGCGCGGGCGGTCGTCGGGCGGCCCCGCTTCCTGGTGCTGGACGACCCCCTGTCCGCGCTGGACGTGCACACCGAGGCCGCGGTCGAGGCCGCCCTGCGGGAGGTGCTCGCGGAGACCACCGCCCTGATCGTCGCCCACCGCCCGTCGACGGTGCTGCTCGCGGACCGGGTCGCCCTGCTGTCCGGCGGCCGTGTCGCCGCCGTCGGCACCCATCACGAACTGCTGCGCACGAACGCCGAGTACGCCCACCTCATGGCCGGGACCGAGGAGGCCGACCGATGACGGCGACCACCGCCACCGCACCGGACAGGGAACAGCCGGACAAGGAACAGCCGGCCGAGCAACCGCTGGGGCCGGACGCCTCCTTCGACCACGACGTCCTGCCCACTCCCCCGGGCGCCACCTCCGCCCTCCTGCGCTCCCTGCTCACCCCGATGAAGGCCCGCGTCGCCCTCACCACGCTCCTGCTGCTCCTCCAGCAGGCCGCGGTGCAGGCGGGCCCGCTGCTGGTGGCGTACGCCATCGACTCGGCCGTACCGGCGTTCCGGCGCGACGACCTGGGACCGCTGATCGCGGTCGCCGTCGGCTATCTGCTGTGCGCGCTGGCCTCGGGCGCGCTCCAGTACGGGTTCATCCTGGTCTCCGCCCGCGTCAGCCAGGACGTGCTGCTCGATCTGCGCGGCCGTATCTTCCGCCATGCCCAGGCCCTGAGTATCGACTTCCACGAGCGCTACACCTCGGGCCGGCTCATCTCCCGCTCCACCACGGACGTGGAGTCACTGCGCGAGCTGCTCGAAGAGGGCCTTCAAGAGCTCGTGACCGTCATCCTGTCCTTCGTCTACATCTCGGCGATGCTGCTGTGGCTGGACCTCGGTCTCGGCGCGGTCGCCGTGGCGTCGTTCGTGCCGCTGTATCTCCTCGTACGGCGCTACCGGCGGCGGGCCGCCCGCGTGTACACCCTGCGGTCCACCGCCATCGCCGCCGTGATCGTCAAGTTCGTGGAGACCATGAACGGCATCCGCCCGGTGCGCGCGTTCCGGCGCGAGGCCGCCAACGACGCCGACTTCCGGGTCCTGAACACCCGTCACGAGCGCACGAACGGCGACGCGCTGCTGGAGATGGCCCGCTATGTCGTCGGATCCCGGCTCGTCGCCAACACGGCGGTGGCCGGGATCGTGCTGTGGGGTGCCTACCGGGTCGCGGGCGGCACGCTGGCCCTCGGTGTGCTGGCGGCCGCCGTGCTCTACCTGCGCCGCCTGTACGACCCGATCGACCGGCTCGGCATGTTCCTCAACTCGTACCAGTCGGCGGCGGCCTCCCTGGAGAAGATCGCCGGACTGCTGGCCCAGACACCGTCCGTCCCCGAACCGCAGTCCCCCCGTCCGCTCCCGGCACTGGAGTCGGAGCACCCCGGCCGCGAGGTCGTCTTCGACGGCGTCCGGTTCGCCTACCGCACCGGCGGCGAGGTGCTGCCCCGCTTCGACCTCACGATCCCGGCCGGTCAGACGGTCGCGGTCGTCGGCTCCACCGGCGCCGGCAAGTCGACGCTGGCCAAGCTGCTCGCCCGCTTCTACGACCCCTCCGAGGGCCGGGTCCTGCTGGACGGCGTCGACCTGCGCGAGCTGGCCGTGCCCGAGCTGCGGCGCGGGGTGGTGATGGTGACGCAGGAGGCGTTCCTGTTCTCCGGCACGGTCGCCGAGAACATCGCCATCGGCCGGCCCGACGCCACCCGCGAGGAGGTCGAGCAGGCCGCCAAGGCCATCGGCGCGCACGACTTCATCAGCTCGCTGCCCGACGGCTACGACACCGACGTACGCAAGCGGGGCGGCCGTATCTCCGCCGGTCAGCGCCAACTCGTGGCGTTCGCCCGGGCGTTGCTCGCCGACCCGGCCGTGCTGATCCTCGACGAGGCGACCAGCTCGCTCGACATCCCCGGCGAACGGGCCGTGCAGCGCGCGATGTCGACGGTCCTCAACGGACGCACGGCCGTCGTCATCGCCCACCGCCTGTCCACGGTCGAGATCGCCGACCGGGTCCTGGTCATGGAGTACGGCCGGATCGTCGAGGACGGCACACCGGCCGAACTCACCGCCGGGACCGGCAGGTTCGCGGATCTGCACCGGGCGTGGCGGGACAGTCTGGCGTAGCGGCCCGGCACGGTAATTGCACAGGAACGGAACGGGGGAACGATGATCGACGCGTACGAGGATCCGGGCGAGCCCGACTGCCGCGGCGGCGGCCGCTATCTGTGGTGGCTGGTCACCCGACAGGCCGGCCGGTCGGCCCTCGGGGCGCTGATCTCCGCCGTCTGGATGGTGCTGCTCGCGGCGACGCCGTATCTGCTGTCGCGCGCCGTGGACGAAGGGCTCGCGACCGGTGACTACCCGGCACTGGTCGGCTGGACCGCCGCCCTGGTCGGGATCGGGGCGTTCAACGCCTGGCTGAGCATCATGCGGCACCGCACGATGACCCGGGTGCGGATGGACGCCCTGTTCCGCACGATCAAGGTCCTGGTCGGCCAGTCGGTCCGGCTGGGTGCCGCGCTGCCGCGCCGGATCGGGGCCGGGGAGGTCGTCACCATCGGGGTGGGCGACGTGCAGACGATCAGCGGCTCGCTGACCGTGATCGGCCCGGGGTTCGGCGCGATCATCGCCTATCTGGCCGTCGCGGTACTGCTGGTGTCGGTCTCGGTGCCGATCGCGGTGGTGGTGCTGCTCGGGATGCCGGCGATCGCCGTACTGGTCGGCCCCCTGCTCGGCCGGCTGCAGGGCACCGAGGCCGAGTACCGGGAACGCCAGAGCGTCCTGACGGCCCGCATCGCCGACCTCGCGGGCGGGCTGCGCGTCCTCAACGGCCTCGGCGGCAAGGACCTGGTCGCCGACGCCTTCCACCGCGACTCGCAGCGGCTGCGCGCACAGGGCTACCGGGTCGGTGCGGTGACCAGCTGGGTACAGGCGCTCGGCCTGGGCCTGCCGACCCTGTTCCTGGCCGTGGTGACCTGGCTGGCGGCGAGGCTGGCCGCCCAAGGCGCCATCACGGTGGGCGAGTTGGTCTCGGTCTACGGCTATGTCGCGGTCCTCGTCCGCCCGGTGGCGTTCTTCGTCGAGTGCGGTTACCAGGTGAGCCGTGGCCTGGTGGCCGCACGCCGGGTCGTAGGTTTCCTGCGCCTGGAGCCGATGACCGACACCGGTACCGGCGACGCCCCCGCGGAACCGGCCGCACTGCACGACCCCGAGTCCGGGGTACGGGTGCTGCCGGGCCGTCTGACCGCCCTGGCCGCCGCCCAGCCGACCGACGCCGCGCACGTCGTGGACCGCCTGGGCCGCTACACGCACTCCGCGGCGACCTGGGGCGACATCCCCCTGGCCGACATCGCGTTACCGCAGGTCAGACGGCGCATCCTGGTCGCCGACCACGAGTCGGACCTGTTCGCGGGCACGCTGCGCGAGCTGGTGGCCGGCCACACGCACCGTGACGAGACGGCGATCGCACAGGCGGTGCACACGGCAGTGGCCGAGGACATCGTCCGGGGCCTGCCCGAAGGCCTCGACACCCCCGTCGACGCCCAGGGCCGCAACCTCTCCGGCGGCCAACGCCAGCGGGTGCGCCTGGTCCGCGCGCTCCTGGCCGACCCGGAGATCCTCCTCGCGGTGGAGCCGACGTCGGCCCTGGACGCCCACACCGAGGCAAGGGTCGCCGAACGCCTGCACACGGCACGCCGGGGCCGCACGACGATGGTGACGACGACGTCCCCGCTGCTCCTGGACCGGGCGGACACGGTCCACTTCTTGGTGGACGGCAAGGTGGCGGCCACAGGCACACACAGCGAACTGCTGGAGGAGGAGCCGGGCTACCGGGCATTGGTGGCACGGGACGAAGACGCCGAGGAGCTTGCCCGATGACGGAAGCCAAACGCCCCTCAGGGGCGCGGGGAACTGCGCGACAAGCCACGAAACGCCCGCACCCGGCGAACAACACGGAGCCCCGAGCCCTCCCCCGCAAAACCCTCCCCATCGCAGAACCCAAAGACGTACGACGAGCCACCACCCGCCTGATCCGAGCCGACGCCAAAGCCTTCACGGCCGTACTCGCCCTGAACTCCCTCGCAGCACTGGCCGGCTTGGCCAGCCCCTGGCTGGTGGGCCGCATCATCGACGAGGTCCGCGCCGGCACCGACGTGACGACCGTCGACAAACTGGCCCTGGCGATCCTGATCGCGGCAACAGCCCAGCTGTTGCTGGCCCGCTGGGCCCGCTACATAGGCCACCGCTTCGGCGAACGCACCCTCGCCCGAGTCCGCGAGGACTTCGTGGACCGCACCCTCGCCCTCCCCGCGAACGTCGTCGAACGCGCCGGCGCGGGCGACCTCACCGCACGCGGCACCGCGGACGTCGCCCTGGTCGGCACCACCCTGCGCGACGTGGGCCCCGAGCTGCTCATCAGCGCCGTACAGGCCGTGTTCCTGCTGGCCGCGGTCGTCACGCTGAACCCCCTGCTAGGCCTCTGCGGAATCCTCGGCTTCGGCGGCATCTGGTGGGCCCTGCGCTGGTATCTGCGCCGTGCCCGCGACGGCTACCTGGCCGAGGGCGCGGCCACCTCGGAGGTCGCGGAGATCCTCGCGGCGACGGCCTCCGGCGCCCGCACGGTGGAGGCACTGCGCCTCGAAGAACGCCGGGTGAGCGCGAGCCGCGACGCGCTGGAGACGTCCCGCCGCACCCGCCTCCACACACTCTTCCTGCGCTCGGTGTTCTTCCCGGTCGTCGACGTCTCGTATCTGTTCCCCGTGGCGACGGTCCTGCTGCTCGGCGGCGTACTGCTGGAGCAGGGCGCGATGACGCTGGGCTCGGTGGTGGCGGCCGCCCTGTATCTGCAACGGCTCAGCGAACCCCTGGACGAGATCCTGATGCGGGTCGAGCAACTGCAGAGCAGCGGCGCCTCGTTCGCCCGGGTGGAGGGACTGGCGCAGGCCCCGCAGACGAGGGAGACCGACTCCCCCGCCCCCGCGGACGACCGCATCGACGTGACCGGTGTGCGCTACGCCTACGACCGTGGCGGCGAGGTCCTCAGCGACGTCGACCTGACCGTGCGGCCGGGAGAACGCCTCGCCGTCGTCGGCCCGTCCGGCGCCGGAAAGACCACCCTGAGCCGGCTGCTCGCGGGCGTGGACGCGCCGACCGCCGGTTCGGTGACGGTCGGCGGTGTGCCGGTCGTCGCGCTCGGCCCGGAGCAGCTGCGCCGCCAGGTCGTCCTGGTCACGCAGGAGCACCATGTCTTCCTCGGCACGGTCCGCGACAACCTCCGTATCGCCGCGCCGTCCGCCACGGACGACGACCTGTGGGCCGCCCTGGCCGCGGTCGGCGCCGACACCTGGGTACGGCGGCTGCCCGACGGCCTGGACACGGCGCTGGGCGACGGCGGCGGCAGTACGGACGGCTCGCAGGCCCAGCAGCTCGCGCTCGCCCGCGTGGTGCTGGCCGACCCGCACACCCTGATCCTCGACGAGGCCACGGCGCTGCTGGACCCGACGACGGCCCGGCACACCGAGCGCGCCCTGGCCGCCGTACTGGACGGCCGTACCGTCATCGCGATCGCGCACCGGCTGCACACCGCCAGCGACGCGGACCGCGTGGCCGTGATGGAGAACGGCCGTCTCACCGAGCTCGGCACGCACGACGAGCTGGTCGCGGCGGACGGGGCGTACGCGGCGCTGTGGCGATCGTGGCACGGGGAGCGCCCCGGGGCACCCGCCTGAACAGGCGATCTATGCTCGTTGCCGTAGGAGATCCCTGGCACGCTGAAGAAAGCCACAGTAGAAAGCCGCAGTGCATTGAACTTCTGGTCGATCTACCAGCACGGCTTCGCGCGGGTCGCCGCGTGTACGGGCCACACCGTCATCGCCGATCCGCAGGCCAACGCGGAGGCGGTGCTGCGGCAGGCGCAGTCGTGCGCGCGGGAGGGCGTCGCGGTCGCCGTCTTCCCCGAGCTGGGCCTGACCGGCTACTCGATCGAGGACCTGCTGCTCCAGGACCCGGTGCTCGACGAGGTCGAGCAGGCGCTGCGGACCGTGGTGGCCGGGTCGGCGGACCTGCTGCCGGTGCTGGTCGTGGGCGCGCCGCTGCGGCATCGCCACCGGATCTACAACTGCGCGGTGATCGTGCACCGGGGCCGCATCCTCGGTGTGGCGCCGAAGTCGTACCCGCCGAACTACCGGGAGTTCTACGAGCGCCGCCAGATCGCGTCCGGCGAGGACGAGCGCGGCGGGACGATCAGGGTGGGCGGCGAGGAGGTGCCGTTCGGGATCGACCTGCTCTTCGAGGCGGCGGACGTCCCGGGCCTGGTGCTGCACGCCGAGATCTGCGAGGACATGTGGGTGCCGGTGCCGCCGAGCGCGGAGGCCGCGCTGGCCGGGGCGACCGTGCTGGCGAACCTCTCGGGCAGCCCGATCACGGTGGGCCGGGCCGAGGACCGGCGGCTGCTGTGCAGGGCGGCGTCCGCGCGCTGCCTCGCCGCCTACGTCTACTCGGCGGCCGGTCTGGGCGAGTCCACCACGGACCTGTCCTGGGACGGGCAGACCATGATCTACGAGAACGGCGCCCTGCTCGCCGAGTCGGACCGCTTCCCGCTCGGCGACCAGTACGCGGTGGCCGACGTCGACCTCGACCTGCTGCGGCAGGAGCGGCACCGGATGGGCACGTTCGACGACAACCGGCGCGCGCACGCCGGGCGGACCGGGGACTTCCGGACCATCAGGTTCCAGCTGGACCCGCCGACGACCGACCTCGGGCTCAAGCGCCGGGTCGAGCGCTTCCCGTTCGTGCCCGCCGACGCCGACCGGCTCGCGCTGGACTGCTACGAGGCGTACAACATCCAGGTCGCGGGCCTCCAGCAGCGGCTGGGCGCGATCGGCGGCCCGAAGGTCGTCATCGGGGTGTCGGGCGGGCTGGACTCCACGCACGCGCTGATCGTCGCCGCCCGTGCCATGGACCGCGCCGGCCGGCCGCGCAGCGACATCCTCGCCTTCACCCTGCCGGGCTTCGCCACCAGCGACCACACCAAGGACAACGCCCACAAGCTGATGAACTCGCTCGGCGTCACCGCGGCCGAGCTGGACATCACGCCGACCGCGCGGCTGATGCTCAAGGAGATGGGCCACCCGTTCGCGTCCGGCGAGCCGGTGTACGACGTCACCTTCGAGAACGTCCAGGCGGGCCTGCGCACCGACTACCTGTTCCGCCTCGCCAACCAGCGCGGCGGCATCGTCCTCGGCACCGGCGACCTGTCGGAGCTGGCGCTGGGCTGGTCCACGTACGGCGTCGGCGACCAGATGAGCCACTACAACGTCAACTCGGGTGTGCCGAAGACGCTGATCCAGCATCTGATCCGCTGGGTCATCGGCAGCGAGCAGTTCGACGAGGAGACCGGCAAAACGCTCGCCGCGATCCTCGACACCGAGATCAGCCCCGAGCTGGTGCCGGGCGAGGAGATGCAGTCGACGGAGTCGAAGATCGGGCCGTACGCGCTGCACGACTTCACGCTCTTCCATGTCCTGCGGTACGGCTTCCGCCCGTCGAAGATCGCCTTCCTGGCGTGGCACGCCTGGCACGACACGGCGGTTGGTGCGTGGCCTCCGGGGTTCCCCGAGGCGAAGCGGGTGGCGTACGACCTGGCCGAGATCCGGCACTGGCTTGAGGTGTTCTGCCGTCGCTTCTTCGCTTTCGCACAGTTCAAGCGCTCGGCGATGCCGAACGGTCCGAAGGTCTCGGCGGGCGGTTCGCTCTCGCCGCGCGGCGACTGGCGCGCGCCGTCCGACGGCAACGCGGCTGCCTGGCTGCGGGATCTCGGCCGTATCGACGTGTGAGCGTCCGGCCCGCTTCTGGTCCCCTTCCGGTCCGTGTCTGTTCCGTTTATCGAACGTGAACTCCCGGACAACGAACGATTTCCAGCCAAGTTCCTGACGCGGTCCTGACAGAAACCGCGGTCAGCTGGCACTCTTCCCACGGCCGCGACACAGCAACCCCACAACACCGTCACATGACGGTGTCCGCGGCCGAACTCCCGCACGCGCACGTCGTTCTGCGTACCACCCCGTATCGCCCGGACGGCCCACCCGCCGGCCGGTCTCCCCTGGCCGCGTGATCCGCGGCCGCGCAGAAGGAGTCAGTGTTGAGAGACAGTTCCTCCCACAGACGCACCCCCCACGCAGCGCAGCGCCGGGCCGCCGCGGTAGCCCTCGTAGGCGTCTCCGCCCTGATCGCCGCGGCCGTCCAGACGGGCGCCGCCACCGCAGCCCCGGAGAAGGCACCGTCGGCCGCGGGCAAGGTCATCCCGGGCGCCGAGTCCGTCAAGCTGTCCCCCGCCCAGCGCGCCGAGCTGATACGCGAGGCCAACGCCACCAAGGCGGACACCGCCAGGGGCCTCGGCCTGGGCGCCAAGGAGAAGCTGGTCGTCCGTGATGTCGTCAAGGACGGCAACGGCACGGTCCACACCCGCTACGAGCGGACCTACGACGGCCTGCCCGTCCTCGGCGGCGACCTGGTCGTCGAGACCACGAAGTCCGGCGCCACCAAGGACGTCGTGAAGGCGACCCGCGCCGCCATCAAGCCGGCCACCACGACCGCCGCCGTGTCCGCCGCCAAGGCTCAGAAGCAGGCGCTGGCCGCGGCGAAGGCCGAGGACGCCAAGAGCCCGGACGTCAACAAGGCGCCGCGCAAGGTGATCTGGGCCGCGAAGGGTACGCCGACCCTCGCCTACGAGACCGTCGTGGGCGGCCTCCAGGAGGACGGCACCCCGAACGAGCTGCACGTCATCACCGACGCCGCCACCGGCAAGAAGTTGTACGAGTACCAGGCCATCGAGACCGGTACCGGCAACACCATGTACAGCGGCACGGTGACGCTCGGCACCACGCAGTCGGGGTCGACGTACAACCTGACCGACGGCGCGCGCGGCGGCCACAAGACGTACAACCTCAACCGCGGCACCTCCGGCACCGGCACCCTCTTCTCGGGCTCCGACGACGTGTGGGGCAACGGCAGCGCGTCCAACACGGAGACCGCGGGCGCGGACGCCCACTACGGCGCCGCACTGACGTGGGACTACTACAAGAACGTGCAGGGGCGTTCGGGCATCCGCGGTGACGGCGTGGGCGCCTACTCCCGGGTCCACTACGGCAACGCGTACGTCAACGCGTTCTGGTCCGACAGCTGCTTCTGCATGACGTACGGCGACGGGTCGGGCAACACCCACCCGCTGACGTCCATCGACGTGGCCGGGCACGAGATGACCCACGGCGTCACCTCCAACACCGCGGGCCTCAACTACAGCGGCGAGTCCGGCGGTCTGAACGAGGCGACCTCCGACATCTTCGGCACGGCCGTCGAGTTCTACGCCAACAACTCCTCCGACGTCGGTGACTACCTCATCGGCGAGGAGATCGACATCAACGGCGACGGCACCCCGTTGCGCTACATGGACAAGCCGAGCAAGGACGGTTCGTCCAAGGACGCCTGGTACTCGGGCATCGGCTCGATCGACGTGCACTACTCCTCGGGCCCCGCGAACCACTTCTTCTACCTGCTGAGCGAGGGCAGCGGCACCAAGACCATCAACGGTGTCACCTACAACTCGCCCACCTCGGACGGCCTTCCGGTCACCGGCATCGGCCGCGACAAGGCGGAGAAGATCTGGTTCCGCGCGCTGACCACCAAGTTCACCTCGAACACCAACTACTCGGGCGCCCGCACCGGCACCCTCGCGGCGGCCGGTGAGCTGTACGGCACCACGAGCGCCGAGTACAAGGCGGTGCAGGACGCCTGGGCGGGCGTCAACGTGGGCACGCGCTCCGACGGGGGCGGCGGTGGCGGTACGTCCTTCGAGAGCGGGACAGACGTATCGATTCCGGACAACGGGGCGGCCGTGACCTCCCCGATCACCGTGTCCGGCCGGACCGGCAACGCGCCCTCCAACCTCCAGGTCGCCGTGGACATCGTCCACACCTACATCGGTGACCTCAAGGTGGACCTGGTCGCCCCCGACGGCACGGCGTACACGCTGAAGGGGTACGGCACCGGCGGCAGCTCGGACAACCTCAACACCACGTACACCGTGAACGCGTCCTCCGAAGTCGCCAACGGCGTCTGGCAGCTGCGCGTCCAGGACAACGCGGCCATCGACACCGGCTACATCAACAGCTGGAAGCTCACCTTCCCGTAGGCCCGTTCGCGGTCCAGCCGGACAGGGCGTCGTCTCGGAGGGTTCAACTCCCGCCGGGACGGCGCCCGTTCACATTTCTGAAACATTTACCGGACAGTCAAGTTTTGGCCAACATCACCGCACCCTCCTGACATGTACGCGCCCCAGGTGTCACTCTTCGTGCACCCGCCGCACAAGCACCACAGCGCTTCCCCCACAAAAGGAGCTCGTGTGACCCCCCTCTACGCGCGTCGCAAGCGCACCACTCTGGCCATCGCCACCGCAGTGGCGGCCGGAGCCCTCCTCACCACCGGTCTGACCGCCGGCAGTTCCGCCGCCGATGACCAGGCGCAGGGCAGCAGAACGGCGGCTGAGCTCGCCGTCCCGGTCGCGCTGGCCCCCGCCGCGCGCACCGCGCTCATCAAGGACCAGCAGGCCGAGGCCGCCGAGACGGCCGACGCGATAGGCCTCGGCGCCCAGGAGAAGCTGGTCGTCAAGGACGTCGTGAAGGACGCCGACGGCACCGTCCACACCCGCTACGAGCGCACCTACGCGGGCCTCCCGGTGCTCGGCGGCGACCTGGTCGTCCACGAGTCGAAGGCCGGCAAGACCCAGGGCGTCACCAAGGCGACGAAGGCCACCATCAAGGTCGCCTCGCTGAAGCCGGCGATCAGCGCGGCCAAGGCCGAGGGCCAGGCCGTCTCGCTCGCCAAGTCGGCCGGTTCGAAGAAGACCGAGGCGGACAAGGCGCCCCGCAAGGTGATCTGGGCGGCCGACGGCAAGCCGACCCTCGCCTACGAGACCGTCGTCGGCGGCCTCCAGGACGACGGCACCCCGAACGAGCTGCACGTCATCACCGACGCCGCCACCGGCAAGAAGCTCTTCGAGTACCAGGGCATCGAGACCGGCAGCGGCAAGAGCCTCTACTCGGGCACCGTCACGCTCGGCACGACCAAGTCGGGCTCGACGTTCCAGCTCTACGACACCACGCGCGGCGGCCACAAGACGTACAACAAGGCCCGCAGCACCAGCTCCTCCGCCGGCACGCTGTTCACCGACGCGGACGACACGTGGGGCACCGGCGCGGCCTCCAACGACCAGACCGCCGCCGTCGACGCGGCCTACGGCGCGCAGGAGACCTGGGACTTCTACAAGGACACCTTCGGCCGCAGCGGTATCAAGAACGACGGCAAGGCCGCCTACTCCCGGGTCCACTACGGCAACGCCTACGTGAACGCCTTCTGGGACGACAGCTGCTTCTGCATGACGTACGGCGACGGCGAGGGCAACGCCAAGCCGCTCACCTCGCTGGACGTGGCCGGCCACGAGATGACCCACGGCGTCACCTCCAACACCGCGGGCCTGAACTACACCGGCGAGTCGGGCGGTCTGAACGAGGCCACCTCCGACATCTTCGGCACGGCGGTCGAGTTCTACGCCAAGAACTCCTCCGACGTCGGTGACTACCTCATCGGCGAGAAGATCGACATCAACGGCGACGGCACTCCGCTGCGCTACATGGACAAGCCGAGCAAGGACGGCGCGTCCAAGGACAGCTGGTCCTCGTCGCTGGGCGGCCTGGACGTCCACTACTCCTCGGGCCCCGCGAACCACTTCTTCTACCTCCTGTCCGAGGGCAGCGGCAAGAAGACGATCAACGGGGTCAGCTACGACTCCCCGACGTCCAACGGCTCGACGGTCACCGGGATCGGCCGCGACAAGGCAGCCGCGATCTGGTACAAGGCGCTGACCGAGTACATGACGTCGACCACCAACTACAAGGCCGCCCGCACGGCGACCCTGAGCGCGGCGTCCGCCCTGTACGGCGGCACCGGCAGCACCGAGTACAAGGCGGTTGCGGCGGCCTGGTCCGCCATCAACGTGAGCTGACGCACACGTAGTTGCAAAGGGGCGGCACCCGGGACGAAGGCATCCCCGGGTGCCGCCTTACGCTTGTGACCCATGTCCTTCACGTACGACCACGTCGGCGCGACCCGAGAGAGCGGCTTCTGCCCGCCCGGGTTCCACCCCCTGCACGTGCGCACTCGCATCGGGGAGGGCGAGGACGTCTTCCGCAGAGCCGCTGAGGCGGTCATGACCTGGGAGATGCACCGCGCGATGGGCGTCGGCATCGACGCCTCGGCCGATCGCGCCGCCTCCGACGTCGAGGTCACGGTCACCCTCGCCGGCATGATCAAGGCACCCTGCCGGGTGGTCTGGACGGTGGCGGAACACCGGCGGATCGGCTGGGCGTACGGCACGCTCTCCGGACATCCGGAGTGCGGCGAAGAGGCGTTCGTCGTGGAGCGCACGGGCGACGGCACGGTCTGGCTGACGGTGAACGCGTTCAGCCGCGGGGCGAAGTGGTACGCGCGGGCGGGCGGCCCGGCCACCCGCGGGCTTCAGCATGCGTACGCACGGCGATGCGGAGCGGTGTTGCGGCGATTGTGCGCACCGGCACAGGAGTACTGACCGGGCGATTCCGCGTTATCGGAATTACTCCACAATGAGGACAATCACCCGGAATCTTTTAATCCGCAAAACCCCTTGACCTCGCAGAACTCCTTGACCGGGAAAATCCCTTGACCCGACAAACGCTTCCATGATTCCTTTACCCCCATACCGGGGGGGAGCGATTCCGTGAGACTCGCGAGCGTGATAGCGGCTCTGGCAATTCTGGGCGGTGCCACCGCGTGCGGCCATCAGGACACAGCCGACGAAGGGCCCGAGCCCTCCATTCGCCGAGTGGACCTCCCGCTCGACACGGCCATGAAAACGGCGGCGGACCAGGGAAAGGGATTCTCCCTCCGCGATGCGACAAGCCTGGGCCGGTACATCAGCCCGGCCTACGCGAGCCACTTCAAGGCGTGCTTCGAGAAGCAGAAGCCGAACCTCAGCGCCGTGGACTATTTCGCGGTCCGGAGTTCCGAGAAATGCCCACTTCGCGTCGGCGAGGACATGCCGCCCGGCAAAACGCCCAAGGTTGTCGGCGTGAATCTGCGCAAGGCGGCCCAGCAACTCGTCGAGGCGGGATTCGCTCCGGACCACATCAGCGTCGACACACTGGACGCGAAGGGGCGCAGGACCGGCGGGCGCCATTGGTCATGGAAAGTCTGCGAGCAGAATCCCACTGCCGGGACGCCCTTCTCGGCAGATCTACGGCCGAAGCTCGTCGTTGAGGCCTCCTGCTCCGGGAACTGAACCGGCTCGTATCGCGAGAGCACGTATCACCGCGAGAGCACATATCACTGCGAGAGAAGGAGAACGTAATGAGAATGCGCTCGTTCAGCCGTGCGGCGGCGATTGTTCCGATCATGGCGGCACTCACTCTGGGGCTGTCGACGACCGCCCACGCCGAGGAGAACTGCAGCGACACATCCGACAACGGCGGCGCCAAGGCCACGTTCAAGGCGACCGGCGAACACCTCCTGGTGGACGACGTCTTCGCCGACGGCCACTCCGCCATCGGGCACATCGAGATCTACGGCGACGGCCACTACTGGTACTGGAACAGGAACGGCGCGGACAGCGGCCTCCGCGACGTGAACCTCTCCATAGCCGAGGGCACGACCGTCCACGTCGGAGCATTCCTCGGCAACTGGGACGGCACCACCACCGGCGGCATCGACTTCAACTCCAACAACGTCATTCCGTACTGCATCGGCGAGGCCTAGAGCCCACCCGGGGAAGAGAGGCAATCATGCGCACGTTTCTCAGAGTGGGGACCGTCGCGGCCACCGCGGCACTGACGTTCGGCGCCATGGCGGGGGTGTCGTCGGCCGACACGTACGACAAGGGCTGCGCGGCAGGGTGGAACGACGCGAACAGCAGGGACTGCTGGGCCGAGTGGCGCAACCCCAGTGGCGTGGTCGTCTCGTGGGCCGGCTTCACGGCCTATGACGAGATCCTCTATGCGGTGGACGCCGAGGCCGACGGTCGCGGGGTGTACATCAAGGCCACCTGGTCCGGCGGCTCGGCCGAGATCAAGCACACACAGGGCGCCGACGCGGGACGACTCGAAAAGGACCTCGACATCGCGGACGGCGCCTCCGTCTCCTTGACGATGTGCCAGACCAGCGGCGGCACGCTGATCAACTGCGCCTACGCGACGGCCATCGCCTGACCGCCCAGCAACGACTGGAGCAGTGCACGCGGGCGCTCGGCCGGGATTCCTCCCCCGGCCGAGCGCCTCGCGCTCACCGCATCAGCACCCCGGCCCCCTCACCCGTCTCCTCCGAGGGCACCGCCACCAGCCCCAGCTCCGCGCCGGACGCCAGCAACCGATGCGCCGGGAGGATCCGGACGGTGTAGCCGTACGGGCCCGTCCGGTCCAGGGCGAGCGGGCCCTCGTACACCCACCGCCCCTCCATGTCCGGGTTCCCGGTCGGCTTCAACGGCACCGTCGACGCGTCCGCGATGCGGTCCTCGGCGTCCACCCGCCCCGAAACCGCCTGGACCTCGACGTCGTCCGGCCCGAGGTCGCCCAGCGCGACCCGCACCCGGAGACTGAGCGTCGACCCGAGTTCCGCGGTGGGCGTCGCCGCCGACGTCTCGACATGGTCGACCGTGACACCGTGCCAGGCCGAGCGCACCCGCGCCTTCCAGCCCGCGAGCTCACGCGCCGCGTCCGGTGTCATCGCGCGATGGGCGTGCGCGGCCGGGGTGTAGAGGCGCTCGACGTATTCACGGACCATCCTGCCCGCCAGCACCTTCGGGCCCAGATGGGTCAGTGTCTGACGGACCATCTCGATCCAGCGGTCCGGCAGCCCGGCCTGGCCACGCTCGTAGAAGCGCGGCGTGACGCGCTGCTCCAGCAGGTCGTACAGCGCCGCCGCCTCTATGTCGTCGCGGTGGTCCGGCTCCGTACCGGTGCCGTCGGCCGTGGGGATCGCCCAGCCGAAGTCGGGCTGGAACCACTCGTCCCACCAGCCGTCCAGGACGGAGAGGTTGAGGCAGCCGTTCAGCGCCGCCTTCATGCCCGACGTGCCGCACGCCTCCAGCGGCCTGAGCGGGTTGTTCAGCCAGATGTCGCAGCCCGGATACAGCTTCTGCGCCATCGCCATGCCGTAGTCCGGCAGGAACACGATCCGATGGCGCACCCGCGGATCGTCCGCGAACCTCACCAGCTCCTGGACCAGCCGCTTACCGCCGTCGTCCGCCGGATGCGCCTTGCCCGCCACCACGATCTGAATCGGCCGCTCCGGGTGCAGCAGGAGATCCATCAGCCGGTCGCGGTCCCTGAGCATCAGCGTCAGCCGCTTGTACGACGGGACGCGCCGCGCGAATCCGATGGTGAGGACGTCGGGGTCCAGCACGCCGTCGATCCAGCCCAACTCGGCCGTCCCCGCGCCGCGTTGCCGCCAGGAGGTGCGCAGCCGGTCCCGGACCTCCGTCACCAGCTGCTCGCGCAGGTTCCGGCGCAGCTCCCAGATGTCCTGGTCCGGGATGTCCCCGACCGCGTCCCAGCGGTCCGAGCCACCGACGGTCAGCGCGTCCTCGGTGCGCTGGGCCCCGATCTGGCGGGCGCCGAGCCGGAAGACCTCGGGGGCGACCCAGGTCGGGGCGTGGACGCCGTTGGTGACCGAGGTGATGGGCACCTCGTCGGGGTCGAATCCCGGCCACAGTCCCGAGAACATCTCGCGGCTGACGTTGCCGTGCAGCAGCGAGACGCCGTTCGCGCGCTGGCCCAGGCGCAGGCCCATCACGGCCATGTTGAAGAGGTTGGGTTCGCCGCCGGGGTAGGTCTCCATGCCCAGCTGGAGGATGTGCTCGACGTCGATGCCCGGGAGTTCGGCGTCGGGGCCGAAGTGGTGGGCGACCAGCTCGCGGTCGAAGCGGTCGATGCCGGCCGGGACGGGGGTGTGGGTGGTGAAGACGGTCCCGGCGCGGACCGCCTCCAGCGCGGAGTCGAAGTCCATCCCCCCGGCGGCCAGTTCGGCGATGCGCTCCAGGCCGAGGAAGCCGGCATGGCCCTCGTTGGTGTGGAAGACCTCGGGCTCCGGGTGGCCGGTCAGACGGCAGTACGTCCGCACGGCCCGCACACCTCCTATACCCAGCAGCATCTCCTGCAGCAGCCGGTGCTCGCTGCCGCCGCCGTAGAGCCGGTCGGTCACGCCGCGTTCGCCGAGGCCGTTCTCCTCGACGTCCGAGTCCAGCATCAGCAGCGGCACCCGGCCGACCTGTGCGAGCCAGACCCGGGCGTGCAGCGAACCGCCGCCGGGCAGGGCGAGGGAGATCCGGGTGGGGTTGCCGTCGGGTTCCTTCAGGAGCGCGAGCGGCAGCTCGTTGGGGTCCAGGACCGGGTAGTGCTCCTGCTGCCAGCCGTCCCGGGACAGGGACTGCCGGAAGTAGCCGTGCCGGTACAGCAGCCCGACCCCGATGAGCGGTACGCCGAGGTCGCTGGCCGCCTTGAGATGGTCGCCGGCGAGGATGCCGAGGCCGCCGGAGTACTGGGGCAGGGCGGCCGTGATGCCGAACTCGGGGGAGAAGTAGGCGACGGCGGCGGGAAGTTCGCCGGGCTGCTCCTGGTACCAGCGCCCGCCGCTGACGTAGTCGCCCAGGTCACCGGCGGCCGCGGTCAGCCGGCGCAGGAACCGGCGGTCCTCGGCCAGCTCCGCGAGCCGCCCGGGCGACACACTGCCCAGCAGCCGTACGGGGTCATGGCCCGATGCCGCCCAGCACTCGGGGTCGACGGTCTGGAAGAGATCGCGGGTCTCCGCGTGCCAGGACCAGCGCAGATTGCGCGCGAGGTCACTGAGAGGCCGGAGGGGTTCGGGGAGGACAGGACGGACGGTGAATCGACGGATCGCCTTCACGGTTCCACCTCGGCGCTTCGCTGGATGACGCCGCACGACAGTGTGCGTCGCCGTGGCCCATGACGTTACCGGCGAACGCGTCGCCCCCGCTGGGAGCTTCGCCCTCAGTCCCCGGTTCGGCTTGATCGTTCTTGTCCCCTGCCGCCGGACGGGTCTATTTCGCTCACCTTCATCCGAAAGCAGCCGCAACCTTTACACATCCCCCATGGACGATATGGCCGATTCCGCCCCCGTAGGCGTCCTTGTGACGACTTCTCACATGGAGGGAGGCTGACTCGTGGCGCACCGGTCCGCGCCGGGCGCACCCGGTGTCGGAGGGCCGTCGTGCGCCGAGTTGAGGAGGGGAACTCACACCATGGCACGGACGCGCATACGGCGTCTGCGCTGGGCGGGAGGCCTGACCGCGGTGACCTGTGTCGCCGCACTGTCGGCCAGCACCCTGCCCGCGCACGCCGCACCGGAGGGGCAGATACTCGGCGCCGGGGTCCCCGGCACCATCAGCGGCAGTTACGTGGTGACACTCAAGGGAGGAACGAAAGCTCCGTCGGCGGCCGGAAAGAGCCTTGCCGACAAGTACGGGGCGAAAATAAGCCACACCTACGGCACGGTCCTCAACGGCTACTCCATCCGGGCCGACGAGAGACAGGCCAAGCGGCTCGCTGCGGACTCCCGCGTCGCCTCGGTCGTCCAGGACACCCGCGTGGCCCTGGAGCACAATCAGCAGAATCCGCCGTCCTGGGGGCTCGACCGCATCGATCAGGCCAACCTTCCGCTGGACAAGAGCTACACCTGGCCGGAGTCCGCGGGCAGCGGCGTGACGGTCTACGTGATCGACACCGGCATCCGCATATCGCACAAGGACTTCGGCGGCCGGGCCGGCTACGGCTGGGACTTCGTCGGCAACGACAGGACCGCGAGCGACGGCAACGGCCACGGCACCCATGTCGCCGGCACCATCGCGGGCAGCCGGTACGGCGTCGCCAAGAACGCCAAGGTCGTCTCCGTACGGGTCCTCGACAACGCGGGCAGCGGCACAACGGCCCAGGTCATCGCAGGCATCGACTGGGTGACCAAGCACGCCAGGAAGCCGGCGGTCGCCAACGTCAGCCTCGGCGGCTACCGCAACGCGCAGTTGGACGCCGCCGTACGCAACTCCATCGCGTCCGGCGTCACCTACACGGTCGCGGCGGGCAACGACGGGCTGCCGGCGTCCCTGTACTCCCCCGCCGCGGTGCGGGAGGCCATCACCGTGGGCGCCACCGACAAGAAGGACGCGAGGGCGAGCTTCTCCAACTTCGGCCCGTCCCTGGACCTGTTCGCCCCGGGGGTCGCAATCACGTCGGCGTCGTACGCGAACGACTCCGGCAAGGCGACCTTCTCGGGTACGTCGATGGCGTCGCCGCACGCGGCGGGCGTGGCCGCGCTCTATCTGGCCGACCATCCCAAGGCCGGTCCCGCGCAGGTGTCCAAGGCGCTGGTGGCGCAGGCCGCGTCCGGCAAGGTCTCCGGGCGTGGGCTCGGCTCGCCGAACAAACTCCTGCAGGTACCGGGCTCATAGCGGCCACTTGTCGGCGAATTGCAGACACCGGCCCCGTTCCTGAGGAACGGGGCCGGTCTTGTGCGTAGACATACGCGTGAGTAGTTAACAAAGTGCCGGATTGCCCACCCGAATAGGGTGGGAAGGCTCCTCCGGTACACCCCACCCGTGCGCCCCCGGGCGCACCACCCGCAGGACCCACCTCCCCACAGCCATCCGCCCACCCACGTTGACGCGGACAGGAGCGGTCATGCCCGCCATGCGCCACCAGTCGTCCTCACCCCCGACGTCCCGTACCGACGCACTCCCGGTCCATCGCGGCATCGCTGCCGACCCCGGACCGCCGGCTCCGGAGCGACCCTCCGTGACCGGCAAGGGCAACGGTGTCGGGCGCATACCGGTTCTCGACGTCCGCCCGATCGTCCAGCACGGGCGCGTGCCCGCGAAGGCGGTGACCGGCGAGACCTTCGAGATCTCGGCAACGGTGTTCCGCGAGGGACATGACGCCGTCGCCGCCAACGCCGTACTCATCGACCCGGACGGCCGTCCCGGCCCCTGGACGCCGATGCGTGAACTCGCTCCCGGCACCGACCGCTGGGGCGCCGACGTCACCGCCGGCGAGCCCGGTCGGTGGACCTATCTGGTCGAGGCCTGGGGCGACCCGGTCGCCACCTGGCGGCACCACGCCCAGATCAAGATCCCGGCCGGCATGGACACCGACCTGGTCCTGGAGGAGGGCGCGCGGCTCTACGAGCGTGCGGCCGCCGGAGTGCCGGAGGACGAGGGTCGGCAACAGGTCGTTCTCACGGCCGTCGAGGCCCTGCGGGACGAGAGCCGCCCGGCCGCCTGGCGGTTGGCGGCTGCGCTGACCCCCGAGGTGGACGCGGTGTTGGGGCGGTATCCGCTGCGGGACCTGGTCACCGCCTCCGAGCCGCTGCCGCTGCTGGTGGAGCGCGAACGCGCCCTGTACGGCTCCTGGTACGAGTTCTTCCCCCGCTCCGAGGGCACCCCCGAACACCCCCACGGCACCTTCACCACCGCCGCCCGCCGGCTGCCCGG
>NZ_JAQMYP010000057.1 GCF_028369295.1 Streptomyces sp. HD | reverse complement strand
CGGCCCTCTCCTCAAACGGCAGGAATTCTGGGATGATCAAGCGGCCGGGGGGAATCTCCATCCCGAGCGTTCGCCTGAATACCCGTCCATCCTCACCGCACGGCCTCGGCACCTTCAACAGCCGCCAATTAAGCCTTCGGACCAGATCCTCAGATGGGATACGGCTTTGTTGGCCCAGCGCCAGGCAAGTGTCAGGGAATTGTCAGAGGCCCCGGCGGAACGCCGTCGAAGCTGCTCCGACACCTCGTCGAAGCCCCGTCGAAAACCCCGTAGAAACCCGCTCCTCGAACCGTCTTCGCGCATACGAAAGGGCGGGCTCCGTCATGGAGCCCGCCCTTTTCGATCGGCCGGCGGAGATGCCCGTCACATCCCGCCGACCGGGATGTCAGCAGTTCCCGAAGCGGAACCCCACTCCGCGCACGGTGACAATCCAGTCGCTGCCCCCCAACTTGCCGCGCAGGCTGCTGACATGCGTGTCCACCGTGCGCCGGGACCAGGAACCTCCCCAGACCTGCTGCATGATGAGCTTGCGCGAGATCACCGTCTCCGGGTGGGAGGCGAGCAGGTAGAGCAGATCGAACTCCTTGCGCGTGACCTCCACGACCCGGTCGTGCACACTGACCTCGCGCGAGGCGGCGTCGATACGCAGCGGCCCGCGCGAGATGACCTGCTCGGTCTGCACCTGCGGACGCGAACGACGCATGACGGCGTCCATACGGGCCATCAACTCCCGGAACCCGTACGGCTTGACGAGGTAGTCGTCCGCGCCGGCCTGAAGACCCAGGACGCGGTCCAGCTCCGAACCCCACCCGGTGACGGCGATGAGCGGTACGTCGCTCAGGGAGCGGATCGAGCGGCACACCTCCAGGCCGTCCAGGTCGGGCAGTTCGAGATCCAGCAGGACGATGTCCGAGACCTGGTAGGCCTGCAAAGCAGCGTTCCCCGTGCCGACCCCCTCGACATGGTGTCCGTGCCGTCGCAGTCCGGCAGCCAGTGCCTCCATGTCACCGACGTTGTTCTCGACGACCAGGACCCGCCAGTTGGCGGATGACCTGCGTATCTGGTGTGGGGTGGGATTTCGGTACTCCAGAGTGCTGCTCGTTGCGCGTTGGCTCACTGCTCTCCCCCTGAACATGTAGTTACCGCTTCGAGCGCTTCAGCTTGTCGAGCCTAAAAACCTACCTCTCGGTTTGTCAAAAAAAGACTAGGTAAACTCACCACCTGTGACAACTGATGCCGCATTTGCCAGAGTTGGGCCGACATGAAGGATCAATTCCGCTCCATGGAGTGATCAGGAGCAGAATTCGCGATCTCGTAAGTGGGTAAATTTCGACCGTGAACCAAGTGCAAACGACCACTGACGGCCACTGCGGTTTGTTCTGCGCGTCAACGACTGGCCATACTCGCCAGTAGATCGAGGATGAAGCAGCATCAACGGTCTGCTTCGCCCGATGCGTTGCGCATCCCAGGCCACGGTGGTAGACCGTCCAGGATGTTCTCGGTCGACTGATTCCCCGCTTCCACTTTCCCCGCCGCCCTGGTCATGAGGTGGGAAAGTGTGATCTTCTGGGCAGTATTGACGGAGTGTCGACAAGAACGAGGGCGACCGGCCGGACCGGCGCTCCCCCTCAGGGGCACTCGGGACCAACAAACAAACCTTCAAGTCCGTTTCCTGGACCGTGGGATGAAAGGATTCACGCAGGTGGGACTACAACAGGAGAGGGCGATCCGCACCCGCCGGCTGATGTTGAAGTCGGCGGCGGAGGTCTTCGACCGCGAGGACTATGCCTCGGCCAGGCTCTCCGACATCAGCGCGCGCGCCAACATGAGCACGGGCGCACTGCACTTCCACTTCGCGAACAAGGAGGACCTGGCGCAGGCCGTCGTCAGTGAGGCGCGCGACACTCTGTGGCGTGCCGCGCGCCTCGCGTACGTGAGGAACTCCGAGCCGCTTCAGGCCCTGACCGACATCTCGCACACCCTGGGCCAGTTGCTGTCCTGGGACGTCGTGTCGCGGGCCGGGCTGCGGCTGGACAACGACCGGTCCCGTAAGGGCCGGGAGCAGTTCATCCACGCCTGGCACGCCTGCGTGCAGCGCCTGCTGGACCACGCGCGGCATGGCGGCGGCCTCGCGGCGCAGGTCCATCTGCGGGCACTGACCTGTGCCATCGTCGCCGCGACGACCGGCATCGGCGTCCTGATAAAGGGGGGTGAGGGAGACCGGACCCGGCTCGCCTTCACCGGATTCTGGCAGGGCTTCCTGCCCGGGCTCGCCGCGCCTGACCTGCTCGGCGGACTGAACCCCGGCGGCACGAGGGACGTGGTCGACCACGCGGTGGCCGCGTCCCGCTATCTGCCCTGCGATCCGGAGGAGACGATGGCCACGGAGGCGGCGACATCGGGGGTGATGTGATCGGGGCCCGGGGCCGGGGCCGGCTCGGGGACCGGCCCCGGGTTCCGGTACCACTCGGCGTACCGGGCGAAGCGCTCGGCGAACGCCGGCCCGGGATCGTGGCCGAGGTCGGTCCAGACCCGGTCGTCGCTGAACCAGTGGTCCACCGCCAGCAGTTCGAGGTGATGCCGGGCGAGCGGGTGGTCGCGAAGCCGGGCTTGGGCGGTTTCCGGCGGAATGGCGGGAACCGACTCAGGAAAGAGACCGTACGTTTCGGCGACCGCCGTCAGCAGTTCATCTCCCGGCACCGGATCCGGGTGACCGACGAAATGGACACGGCCTCCGGGGACCGCCGGTGCCAGCGCGGCCGAAAGCAGCACCTGGCCGAGAGTCCCTGCGTCGATCACCGACTGCCGACCGAGCCGCCCCCGCGGCCGGGCCCCGAGCGCACGCAGCAGCGTCAGGACACCGGGCACCACCCAGCGGTCCCCCGCCCCGTAGACCAGGTGCGGGCGCAGGACCGTGCCGCCCTCCGCGAGGACATGGCGCTCGGCCGCCGCCCTGGTCCGGCTGGTGTCCGACACGGGCGCGATCGGCGCCTGCCCGGGCCGCACCTCGCGGAACGGACCCCGGCCGTGGACCGCCGCCGTACTCAGGTACACGAACTGCTCGACCCCGGCCCGGCGGGCCTCCTCGACCAGGGCGAGCGTGCCCAGGTCGTTGACCCGGCGCAGTAGTTCGGGGTCGCCGCCGACCTGGGAGGCGCAGTGCACCACGGCGTCGACGCCGTCGCAGACGCCGCGCAGGGAGTCTGGATCGGTGAGGTCGCCCCGTATGTATTCGACCGGGACGTACTCGACCGGGACGTCGTCGACCGGGGCCTCGGTCCGAAACGGTGGGCCGTCGGCCGTGGGCGAGGCAGTCGCCGACGGTGGTGTGCGGACCAGCAGGCGCAGCCGGACATCCTCCGCGACGCGGGCCGCGGCGACCACATGTCCGCCGACGAAACCGCCGGAACCCGTCACCAGGACGCGCCGGCTCACCCCTTGTCCCGTACGGCGCCGCCGAGCGTCGCGGTGAAGACGGGTTCCTCCTGCTGCAGACCCTGCACCCGCAGCACGGCGCCCTGGTCCGTGTCGGTGTCGTGCCGCGCCAGGATCCAGCAGGGCTCGGCGAGTTCGCAGTACTTGTGGAAGGCGACCCGCATCGACGCGGCGTGGAAGTCGTGCCCGGGGGTGAGGACGGTGGCGGCCTGCCGGGCCGCTTCGAGGAGCACCATGCCGGGGACGTGGTCGTTGGGGCGGGCGAAGAGGGTGGGGTGCGCGGTGTTCAGGCGGAGCCGCCAGCCGGGGCGGTGCTTGGAGAGGGCGAGGACGACGTCCTCGCGGTCGGCGCGGCCGGTCTCGTGCGGGGCGACGGCGGGAAGCAGCGGCACCGGGCGGCCCACGGCGGTCAGCCGCTCGGCGCGCAGCCGGTTGTAGACGCGGGCGGAGGTGCAGAAGAGGACGCCCATGCTGGTGGCGAGCAGCCGGCCCAGCCGCTGGAAACGCAGGTCCACCCGCATGCCGACGAGGCGCCCGGCGCGCAGCTGGACGTCGGAGCACTCGACCACGACGTCGATCGTGCCCGAGGCTTCGTGCACGGTGAAGTCCGGTGACTCGATCCGGTAGCCGAGTTCCCGCATCACGAACTGGTCGCCGATCGGGACGCCGAACTCCGCGTGGGCCAGCATCATCGTGGCCTGCCGGGTGGTCTCGGCCACGATCAGCGGGTCCTGGCGGCCGTCGGGGCGCGGGGCGAAGAAGCGGTGTGCGGCGGGCCAGTTCACCGAGACGAGATAGCGGTGCTCGGCGAGGCGCAGCCAGTCGAGGGGGAAGCGGTCCTCGGGGTCGGGACGGTGGCAGAGCTCGCCGGTGGCCAGGCCGTCGGGTGTCAGAACCGGGGAGTCGGTCCGGTAAGCGGGCCGTGCGGCGGAGTTTTCGGCGGGGATCGCCGCAGGCTGTCCGGCGAGCAGAGCGCTGTGGCGGGCCTGGACGGCCCGCGCGGTGGCGTCGGATCGTTCCTGCGCCGCATTCAGAGACGCATAAGACTCAACAAGTCGGTTGACTACGGATATCGCGCCATCAGACATGGTTTGCCCCCTGTGTCGATATATGAGGGGATCACTCCCCCCCTCGACAAAAGACTGACAGTCCGGTTCTCTTTGCGCGGGGACCTGACCAAGCTCTGACAAAGAAACAGGCACTGAGGCATGGCACGTCAAGCAAGAGCAATCCAGACCCGTAAGTCGATCCTGCTGGCGGCCGCCGAGGTGTTCGACGAGCGTGGGTACAGCACGGCGACCATCACGGAGATCATCGCCCGCGCGGGGGTCACCAAGGGCGCGCTCTACTTCCACTTCACCTCCAAGGAGGATCTGGCCCTCGGGGTGATAGCGGCCCAGCTGGAGCTGGGCCCGTTGCCTCCGCAGCGGACGAAGCTGCAGGAACTCGTCGACCAGGGGCTGCTGTTCGCGCACCAGCTGCAGTACGACCCGCTGACCCGGGCCAGCGTCGGTCTCGCCATGGACCAGTGGAGCGAGAGCGCCGAGGGCGGCAACCCCTTTCACGGCAGGCCGTTCCAGTCGTGGGCGGACCGGCTGACCTCGCTGCTCGTCGAGGCGCGTGAGCGCGGGGAGTTGCTGCCGCACGTGGACCCGGCGGAGACGGCGGAGCTGCTCTCGGGGTCGTTCACCGGCATCCAGTGGACGTCCCAGGTGCTGTGCCAGCGCAAGGACCTGACGCGCCGGGTGATCGCCATGTTCCGTCACCTCCTGCCGAGCGTCGCGATGCCGCAGCTGCTCCCGACGCTGGAGCTGACCCCCGACCGGGCGGTGTCCCTCCTCGCGTCGCGCGACGCCGCCCTGGACGCGGAGGGCACGTCCGGCGACGAGGAGTACGACGGCACCGCCGAGCCGGACGCCGCCTCCGCCTCCGCCCCGGAGGGGGAGGGCAGCGCCGCCTGACCGGCGTACCGGGCGCCGGGCCGACCCGAAGGGGACGACACCCCGGCCTCCCACCCCGGCCGGCCCCTCAGCCGGCCGTCCCGCCGGGCCCCGCACGGCCCGGCGGTGGGGTGGTCCGGCCGGTGTCCTCCAGGCGGTAGCCGATGCCGCGGACCGTGGTGATCCAGCCCTCGCCCAGCTTGGCGCGCAGGGCGCTGACATGGGTGTCCACGGTGCGCGTGGAGATGACCCACTCGTCCGCCCAGACCCCGGCGATCAGGTCCCGGCGGGAGACCACCGTCTCCGGTACCGAGGCCAGCAGCAGGAGGATGTCGAACTCCTTGCGGGTCAGCTCCAGCGGCACTTCCCCGAGCCACACCTCCCGCGTGCCGGGGTCCAGCCGCAGCGCCCCGCAGGACACTCCGGCCGGACCCCCGCCCGTGGCGACGCGCCGTGCCACCGCGTCCATCCGGGCGATCAGCTCCCGGAAGCCGTACGGCTTCACCAGACAGTCGTCCGCACCCGACCGCAGACTGAGCACCCGGTCCAGCTCGGAGTCCTTGCTGGTGAAGGTGATCAGCGGGGTGTTGCCGCGGGCCCGGATCTCGGCGCACACCTGCAGACCGTCGAGGTCCGGCAACTCCAGGTCGAGCAGGACGACTTCGGCCTGCTCCCACTTCTGGAGGCCGGCCCGTCCGGTACGGGCCCGCCGGACCTGATGGCCGTTGCGCACCAGGCGGCAGACCAACGGCTCGGCGGTCCCGTCATCCGGGTCGATCACAAGTACGCGCATCTGCTCTCCACACCGGGCCGTGCCCCTTGAGCGCCAGGGCCCGCGACGCCGGCATGATCCGAACGACAGGCCCTGGGCGCCCGGGGCCGACGGCCCGGTCCGTCACTCGCCCGCCGACCGGGTGTGCACCACGCGGTAGGTGTTGGAGTCCCGCCAGATGGCCAGGGCGTCCACCTTGGCGTCGACCTTCCGGCGCTCCGCCGACCGGTCCTCGGCCGCCTGGTCGCGGAAGGCGTCATAGGCCTCCTTGCTGTCCCACTGCGCGTAGACGACGACCCACTTGCCCTCGATGCCACGGCCGCGCAGACCGCGCAGCACCGTGTGGCTGCGGTAGCCCGGGACCTTCTGGAGCCAGTCCTGGGACGCACCGAGCGTCTCGACCAGGTCGTCCTGGTGCTTCTCGGCGACGCCGTACAGGTCGATGACCGTGTAGTCCTCGCGCTCCGGCCCGATCTCGGTCGGCCCCGCGCCCGGCTTCTGCTGGGTGAAGACCGCCTCGTTCTGGAGGAGCCGGATCGCCGTGGTGATCTCCCCGAACAGCGGCAGCGTGCGGTGCTTGAACTCCTCGCCGGCGTAACGGGCCTCCAGGTCCTCGGTGGAGCGCCACTGGATGAAGTTGGCGGTGCCGAACTTGGTCTGTCCGCTGTGCACGGTGCTGGAGATCCAGCCGTCGTAGGCCGCGGCGTCGACGATCTCGCGCATCGCGGCGAGCAGGCTGTCCTGCTTCTCGGCGGAGTCGGTCGAGAACAGGTTGAGCACGGTCAGGTTCTTACCCTCGGCTGCGATCTTCGGCATTCTCTCTTCTCTTCCGGTCGATCGGTTGATGAAAGAAGCAGAACTCGAAATTCTGGGTCTTTGCGTCTTGCTTCCCGACCAGCATGACAAGGCATCAAGTCCGGTTGAAGGGCGCTCTGTTCAGGTCTGCGCGCGGATTGTCAGGTCTTTTCCCGCAGGGTCAGATCTTCGGTAGGTACGTCAGGTCTTGGACAAGTGCTCTTGGGCACTCATTGGCCCGCGCGCGATGCTCGGGTAATGAATTCCGTCACGGCAACCGCCGAAATCAGCACTCTGCTGGACCGATATCTCATCGGTCTCGACGAGGAGAAACTCGACGACGCCTGGGCGCGCGCGCTGTTCAGTGACGACGCCCGCGTGGAGTTCCCGATGGCCCGGCACGAGGGCGTGGAGGGGCTCGCCGACTGGCACCGGCAGGCACTCGACGCGTTCGCGCGCACCCAGCATCTCAACTCCCCGGCGGTCGTGGACCTCTCCGGCGACGGGCGGGCGGTGCTGCGCGCCAACCTGGTCTCCACCCACGTACACCACCCGGACACGCCCGGCGACCCGCTGTTCGTCTCCGGCACTCTCGTGCACGGGGCGGCCCGGCGCACCGAGCGGGGCTGGCGGCTGACGGAGCTGTCGTTCCGGCTGGTGTGGTCGACGGGTACGCCGCCCCGGCCGAAGGGCGGCGACCGATGACCGTCCTGGCGGCCGGGATCAAGGAGGACCAGATCGCGACCATGCTGCTCGGCATCGGCGTGATCCTGCTGGTCGGCGCCGCGCTCGGGGCGCTCGCCCGGAAGCTGGGCCAGCCCAAGGTGATCGGTGAGATCACCGCCGGCATCGTGCTCGGCCCGAGCCTGCTCGGTCTGCTCCCCGGTGATCTGACGGAACGTCTGTTCCCGGCCGACGTACGGCCGTTGCTGTCGGCGGTCGCCCAGGTCGGCCTGGTGCTGTTCATGTTCGTGGTGGGCTGGGAGTTCGAGCGGCGGCTGATACGGCCGTACGCACGGCTGGCGGCCGGCGTCTCGCTGTCGTCCATCGTGCTCGCCTTCGGGCTGGGCGTCGCCGCGGCGGTCGTGCTGTATCCGCACCACGACACGGTGGCCGGGCACCACATCTCGTTCACCGCGTTCGCCACCTTCATGGGCACCGCGATGTCGGTGACGGCGTTCCCGGTGCTGGCGCGGATCCTGACCGAGAACCGGCTGATGGACACCCGGATCGGCGCCCTGTCGCTGGCCAGCGCCGCGATCGACGACGTGCTGGCCTGGTGTCTGCTGGCGTATGTGTCGGCGCTGGTCAGCTCGGACGGCGACTACGCGGGCCTGGCCCGGATCGGGGCGCTCAGCGTCGTCTATGTCGCGCTGATGTTCCTGGTGGTGCGGCCGCTGGTGGCCCGGCTGGTGTGGCGGTGGGCCGCGATGGAGCGCTGGAGCGTGCTGCTCGCGGTGCTGTGCGCCGGGGTGTTCGCCTCGTCCTGGCTGACCTCGTGGATCGGTATCCACCAGATCTTCGGCGCGTTCCTGTTCGGCTTCATCATGCCGCGCGAGCCCAGGCGGGTGCTCGCGGCGAACCTGCGCCGGCCGCTGGACGACGTCAGCGTCGTACTGCTGCCGGTCTTCTTCATCGTCACCGGTCTCGGTGTCGACCTCGGTGCGCTGACCGGGACCGACTACCTGGCGCTGGCCCTGGTCATCTTCGTGGCCTGCGCGGGCAAGCTGCTGGGCGCGATCGCCCCGGCCCGGCTGTCCGGCCTGTCCTGGCGCGAGGCCAAGGACCTGGGCGTGCTGATGAACACCCGCGGTCTGACCGAACTCATCATCCTCAACGCCGCCGTGAGCCTCGGAGTGCTCGACGGACGGATGTTCACCATGCTGGTGATCATGGCCCTGGTGACGACGGCGATGGCGGCCCCGCTGCTGTCCCGGCGCGAGCACCTCATGGCAGGCGTGCCCGACAAGGTTCGTACACCCGTCGCGGACGCGACCGCGCCGCGCACCTGACGAAGGGGCTCAAGTGATACCCGTCCAGCCGTTGTCCCAGCACGGCCGGCATCTGCCGCAACAGCCGGTCGACGGCCGCGCGCTGCGCACCGTGTGCGGCAACTTCGCCACCGGCGTCACCGTGATCACCACCGGCGGCCCGCAGGACGGCGCCGCCACCACGGTGAACTCCTTCACGTCCGTCTCGCTGGACCCGCCGCTGGTGCTGTTCTGTCTGCACCGGCAGTCCCGGCTGCGCCCGGTGCTGCAGCGGTCCCGGGGCTTCGTGGTGAACTTCCTGACGCGCAGTCAGGAAGGACTCGCCTGGAAGTTCGCGGGCCGCGAGTCGGCCCAGCTGACGGAGGTCCCGCACCACCGCTCCACGGCCGGACTGCCGGTCCTCACCGAGGCGCTGGCCTTCCTGGAGTGCCGCCTGGCCGAGGAGTACGACGGCGGCGACCACGCCATTCTGGTCGGCGAGGTCACCGCGCTCGGCACCTCCACCGAGGAGACCGACCCGCTGGTGTTCTACAAGGGCGCGATGCGCGTCCTGGACACCGACGTCCCCGCACACAGCCGCGGTTAGGGACGGGTCTGCCATACGTATTTCAGAGCTGCTCCGACTCCGTACGTCAGCGCAGCGCCGAGGCCTGTTCGTCCGCCGCGTCGAACTCCTGCCTGGCCCGCTCGACCTTCCGCAGGTTCTCCGCGGACCACTCGGCGAGATGGGCGAAGATCGGCGCCAGGCTGCGGCCGAGTTCGCTGATCTCGTACTCGACCCGGGGCGGCACCTCGGGGTGGTACGTGCGCACCACCAGGCCGTCGCGCTCCATCTGGCGCAGCCGCTGGGTGAGCACCTTCGGCGTGATGGTGCGGATGTTGCGCTGGAGCTCGACGAACCGCTGCCGGCCGAACTCGTGCAGCGTCCACAGGATCGGTGTCGTCCAGCGGCTGAAGACGATGTCGACCACCGGGGAGACCGGACACGCCAGCTCCGAGTCGACCTTTCCGCCTTGTGTGGTGGCACTGCCCATGGCGCCGGTGCTGCCCATTCGGACCCTCCCAGGAAGTCACTTTCCTCTAGGTACCTACTTTACCCAGGATGCTAGCTTCCCGGAAGACGGTGAGTGGCCCGCCGCTCCCGGTCCCGCGCCATGTCTTTCCGTGTCCCTTCCGTCCCCTCCATTAGGAGCGACATGTCGACCCAAGAGTCGCTGCGAGTTCCCCGCCACGCCCACGAATCGGCCCCGCCGCACCGCCCGGGACTCATCCTGGCGTTCCTCTGCCTGGCCGGGTTCATGACCTTCCTCGATGTGTCGATCGTCAACGTGGCGCTGCCGACCATCGAGGACGAACTCAACATCTCCCAGACGTCGTTGCAGTACATCGTGACGACCTACGGCATGCTGCTCGGCGGCTTCCTGCTGCTGACCGGCCGGCTGGCCGACGCCTTCGGCCGCCGCCGGATGCTGCAGACCGGCCTGATCCTGTTCGCACTGGCCTCGCTGCTCGCCGGGTTCGGACAGAGCGCGGCGATGCTGATCGTGGCGCGCGGTGCCCAGGGCCTGGGTGCCGCGTTCATCGCGACGGCCGCGCTGTCCCTGCTCGCCAACAACTTCGAGGAGGGCGCCGAGCGCAACAAGGCGCTGGGTGCCTGGGGCGCGCTGAGCGGTATCGCCGCCGTCGCCGGTGTCACCCTCGGCGGTCTGCTCACCGACGGCCCCGGCTGGCGCTGGATCTTCTTCATCAACGTGCCGATCGGCCTGGTCTGCGCGCTGATCGCGCCGCGCATCGTCGGTGAGAGCCGTGCCGCGGAGCGCAGCAGCTCCTTCGACGTCGCCGGCGCCGTGACGCTGACCGCCGGTCTCGTGCTGCTGATCTTCAGCCTCGGCCAGACCGTCAGCGACGCCGACGTCCCGGTGGGCCGTGTCTACGGCGGCTTCGCCCTCTCCGCGGTCCTGCTCATCACGTTCCTGCTGATCGAGCGCCGCGCCCAGGCGCCGCTGATCCCGCTCGGCATCTTCAAGCGCAAGTCGCTGCGGGCCTCCAACGTCGTCGCCGTCCTGCTGCTCGGCACCTGCGTCACGCTGTTCTTCTTCGCCAGCCTGTTCATGCAGCAGGTCCTCAACTGGTCGGCCCTGAAGACCGGTCTGGCCTACGTCCCGCTCGCCGTGATCGTCGCGGTCGGCGCGGGTGTCGCCTCCCAGCTGGTGACCAAGATCGCCCCGAAGCCGGTGCTGATGGTCGGCCTGACGCTGACCAGCGTGGGCATGTTCCTGCTGTGGCGGGCCCCGTCCGACGCCTCCTACGCCGTGGACCTGCTGCCCGCGTTCCTGGCCTCCGGCCTCGGCCTCGGAATGTCGTTCGTGCCGGTTCAGGTCGCCGCGTTCACCGGCACCGACGAGGACGAGTCCGGTCTGTCGGCCGGTCTCATCAACACCGCGCAGGAGGTCGGCGGCGCCCTCGGTCTCGCCGTGGCCGCCACCTACGCCTTCCGTCAGGTCGAGGAGCTGACCAAGTGGGCGGACGGGGTGCCCGAGCGGGTGACCCAGGCGCGCACCGAGGTCTTCCACGACGCGTTCCTCGCGGGTGCCTGCTTCGCCGTGGCCGGGCTGCTGCTGACGCTGATCCTGCTGCCCTTCACCAAGGCATCGGACCCGCAGGCCGCCGCTCCCGCCAAGGCCTGAGCTCGGAAACCGGATCGGAAACCGGACGGCAACCCAGATCGGAAACCCTTCATGCCGACGCCACCGCGAATGTCCCCCGCGGCCGAGGACTTCCTCGCCGAGAACCAGCTGTGCACCTTCACCACGCTCCGCCCCGACGGCTCGCCCCATGTGACGCCCGTGCGTTTCACCTGGGACGGTGAGGCGGGACTGGCCCGGGTGATGACCGCGGTGACCCGGCGCAAGGCCAGGAACGTGCTGGCCGCGCCCGGCGGCCGGGCCTCCCTCTGCCAGACGGTGGGCCCCCGCTGGCTCACCCTGGAGGGCACCGCCACCGTCCATGACGACCCGATCCGGGTCCAGGAGGGCGTACGGCGGTACGCCAAGCGGTACTGGACGCCGCCGCCGGAGCCGCCGGGCCTGATCGTGATCGAGATCGAGATCGACCGGGTGATGGGCCTGATCTGAGCGGGCCCGAGACCCACCGAGGGTGCCGGAAGTCCGTCCGGCACCCTCGCTCATTTCCACCGCCTGACCGAACTGCAGAACCTCTGACGAAACTTGTCAGAGACCTGTACTTGCGGCAGTTCAGCTTCTCGCACTCCCCCGGAATACTGGAGAAAAATCCACTGGGAGAGGAAACATGAACCGTTTTCATGCCGACGTGATTGTTGCCGGGGCCGGCCCTTCCGGGCTGATGCTCGCCGGTGAACTCCGCCTGGCCGGGCTTTCGGTGGTGGTGCTCGACCGGCTGGCCGAGCCCATGCAGCAGTCCCGGGCGCTCGGGTTTTCCGCCCGCACGATCGAGGAGTTCGGGCAGCGCGGACTTCTCGATGAATTCGGTGAACTTGAGACGATACCCTTCGGGCATTTCGGTGGACTGCCCATCGACTATCAAATCATCGAGGGCGGCAATTTCGGCGTCCGGGGTGTTCCGCAGTCGCGCACCGAGGCAATTCTGTACAAGTGGGCGACCGGTCTCGGCGCCGAGATCCGCCGCGGGCACGAGGTCGTCGGCATGACCCAGGACGACGAGGGCGTCACGGTGGAGGTCGCGGGCGCCGGCGGCGCCGAGACGCTGCACGCCGCCTACCTCGTCGGCTGTGACGGCGCCCGCTCCACCGTGCGCCGCCTGGCCGGCATCGACTTCCCCGGCACCAGCGCCACCATCGAGATGCTGATGGCCGACGTCGCCACCAACGAGCTGCGTATCCGCCCGACCGGCGAGGTCGGCGAGTCCGGCATGGTCGTGGTGCTCCCGCTCGGGCCGAAGGCCACCCGCGTCGTCGTCTTCGAGCGCGGCGCCGGAGTCCGCCCGACCCAGGAGGCGCCCACCTTCCCCGAGGTCGCCGCCGCCTTCCAGCGCGTCACCGGTGAGGACATCACCGGCCACCAGCCGCTGTGGACCAGCTACTTCACCGACGCCAGCCGTCAGGCCTCCGAGTACCGCAAGGGCCGGGTCTTCCTCGCGGGCGACGCCGCCCACATCCATCTGCCCATCGGCGCCCAGGGCATCAGCGCCGGCGTCGGCGACGTGGTGAACCTCGGCTGGAAACTGGCCGCGGAGCTCAAGGGCCACGCCCCCGAGGGGCTGTTGGACACCTACCAGAGCGAGCGCCACCCGGTCGGCGGCCGCATCGTCGCCAACACCCTGGTGCAGCGCTCCCTCTACCTCGGCGGCCCCGAGATGCAGCCGCTGCGTGAGCTCTTCGGCGAGCTGGTCGGCATCGAGGCGGTCCGCCGCCATCTGGTCGGCCTGGTCACCGGCCTGGACATCACCTACGACATGGGCGAGGGCGACCACCCGCTGCTCGGCCGCCGACTGCCCGACCAGGAGCTGCTCGTCGGCGACGAGAAGACCAGCACCTACGCACTGCTCACCCGGGGCCGTCCGCTGCTGCTGAACCTGCGCGGCGGCGAGGCCCTCACCGCGGCCGCCGCCGGCTGGGCCGACCGCGTGGACGTCGTCGTCGCGTCGCGGCCCGACCCCGCCGCCCCGGCCGCCGACCTGCTGGTGCGGCCCGACGGTTATGTCGCCTGGGTCGGCACGGGGGGCTCCGCCGGGCTGGCCGAGGCTCTCCAGCGCTGGTTCGGCGGCCCTGCGGGCAGCTAGGCGCTCCGCTGGTAGTGCCGCGACGGGCCGTCGATCGTCTACCGGTTCGTCGTGGCTGGTCGCGCAGTTCCCCGCGCCCCTATGGGGCGCCAACCGGCACAGTTCGTCAGAAGAGGAGTTCCGAGTTGACCGGCAAGGCCGAGAAAGAGATGCCCACCAGGGCCGACGCAGCGAAGACGGCGGCGAAGGCCGGCGAGTGGACCGAGTGTGACGTCATCATCCTGGGCGCCGGGATCGGCGGTTCGATCACGGGCGCGATCCTGGCCCGGCAGGGCGCGAAGGTGGTGCTCGTCGACGCCGGCCAGCACCCGCGGTTCGCGGTCGGTGAGTCGCAGAACCCGCAGCTCGTGGAGTGGCTGCACATCCTCGCCGTGCGCTACGACGTCCCCGAGATCAAGCACCTGCTGGACATCAAGGCCGTCACCAAGCACATCGGCGCCCACCACGGCAGGAAGCAGAGCTTCGGCTTCGTACGGCATGTACCGGACCGGGAGCCGGACCCGCGCGAGGCGACGATGTTCGTCATCCCGAAGATGCTCACCGAGGCGTCGCACATGTTCCGCCAGGACACCGACACCTACTACTTCAACGTCGCCGCCAAGTACGGCTGCACCCTGCGCCAGAACTGGCGCGCCACCGACCTGGACTTCGACGACGACGGCGTGACGGTCACCGGCCAGAGCGGCGAGGTGTTCCGCGCGAAGTACCTCATCGACGCCAGCGGCTTCCGCTCCCCGCTCGCCCAGAAGTTCGACCTGCGCGAGAAGCCGTCGCGGATCAAGCACCACGCGCGCTCGCTGTTCACGCACTACGTCGGCATCAAGCCGTACGACGACGTGTGCAACTACCCCGAGGCGCTGCGGCCCCCGGCCGAGTCCCCGTTCCACGGCGGCACCCTGCACCATCTGATCGAGCGCGGCTGGTTCTGGATCATCCCGTTCGACAACTACGAGGACTCCCGCAACCCGATGTGCAGCGTGGGCCTCACCTTCGACGAGCGGCTGTACCCGCAGCCCAAGGACATGACGCCGGACGAGGAGTTCAACCACTACCTCGACATGTACCCGGCGGTGAAGCGCCAGTTCGAGGGCGCGCGGCGGGTGCGCGAGTGGATCTCGACGCCGGACCGGATCCAGTACTCGTCCAAGCAGACCGTCGGCGACCGCTGGTGCCTGATGTCGCACGCGGCCGGCTTCGTCGACCCGCTGTACTCGCGCGGTCTGTCCAACACCTTCGAGGTGGTGGACGCCCTGTGCTACCGGGTCCTGGAGGCGCTGCGCGACGACGACTTCTCCGCCAAGCGGTTCGAGTACGTCGAGCGGCTGGAGCAGGGGCTGCTCACGTACAACGACATGATCGTCAACAGCTCCTACATCGCGTTCTCCCACTTCCGGCTCTGGAACGCGGTGTTCCGGGTCTGGGCCTGCTTCACCACACCCGCCACCATGCGGCAGATCCAGGCCCGCCAGGAGTTCGTCCTGGACGGCGACGACCGGCACTTCCGGGAGATGGAGAACTCGCCGTACCCGGGCCTGTGGTGGCCGGACAGCCACGCCTTCAAGCACCTGCTCGACGTCACCACCGAGACCTGTGAGCGCTACGAGGCCGGTGAGATCGACGGCGACAAGGCGGCCGACATCGTCTTCCAGGCCATCAACGACTGCGAGTCGGTGAACACGCCGTTCGGCTGGAAGGACGGCGAGGACCACCGCTTCTACCGGGCCACCACCCCCACGATGATCAAGTTCATGTGGTGGGCGAGCACCAACGGCCCCAAGGAGATGCGCGACCTGGGCCGCTCGATGCTCAAGGGCGTCGCCAAGTCCGCCGTACGCGGCAAGAAGGTCTCCTGACCGCCCCCCTTGGCAGGCCCGCACAGGGCCGTGGTGCCACCCCCACGCACCGCCCCTGTGCGGGCCCATTCACCGACTTCTCTCCAACCCAACCGCTTCGACTCCGGGACACCGTGTGATCAGTCGTAGAACCCTGCTCGGCGCCGGATCCGCCGCCGCCGGCCTCGCCCTCGTACCCGCCGCTCCGGTCGCCGCCGAAGGCTCGGGGACCCCGTGGAGCCGCCTCGCGAGCAAGCTTTCGGGCAAGCTCGTGCTGCCCTCCGACCCCTACTACAGCGTCGCCCGTCAGCTGGAGCTGGGCCAGTTCGACGCGGTCAACCCGCAGGCCGTCGCCTACTGCCAGAGCCCGGCGGACGTCTCGACCTGTGTGCGCTTCGCCCAGGACTACGGCGTCCGTACGGCGGTCCGCAGCGGCGGGCACAACTACGGCGGCTGGTCCACCACCCAGGGCCTGATCATCGACGTGTCGCGGCTCAACGCCGTGACGGTCAAGAGCTCCTCGTCGGTGGAGATCGGCCCGGGCGCGCAGAACGTCAACATCCTCAACGCGCTGGCCCCGCACCACCTGGTGGTCAGCGAGGGCGGCTGCCCGACCGTGTGCGCCGGCGGCTTCCTGCAGGGCGGCGGCTTCGGCTTTCTGACCCGGTCGACGGGCATGGCCTGCGACGCGGTGACCTCCGCCCAGGTGGTGCTGGCCGACGGCCGTGTGGTGACCACCTCTCAGACGCAGTACCCGGACCTGTTCTGGGCGCTCCGCGGCGGTGGCGGCGGCAACTTCGGCATCGTCACGAAGTTCACGGTCACCCCGCACAGCGGCGACCAGATGGCCATCAGCAACCTGATCTTCCCCTACGACCGGATGGCCGACGTCCTCGACGGCGTCGCCCGCTGGCTGGTGGACGCCCCGCACACGATCGGCGGCGGCGCCTACGTCGTGCAGCCCGACGCCGCGCCCGGCTCGGTGCCGCAGGCCAACGTCTTCCTCGCCTCCCGCGGCACGCCCACCGAACTCGCCGGTGAGGCCGCCCGGTTGATCGCCCTGACCGGAGCGCCGCTCCAGCGCCAGGACGGCGTGATGACGTACCAGCAGCTCATGATGATGATCTTCGGCTGTGCCACCCTGACCGAGGACCAGTGCCAGCGCTCCGAGAAGACCCCCGCGGGCACGCTGTCCCGCCCGTCCTACGGCCTGGAGCGCACCCGCATGGGCAGTACGCCGTACGCGGCGAGCGGCTGGGCGGACGTGATGACGGCGTTCGACGCGAACCGCAGGGCGGGCCAGGCGCGTTACCTGGACTTCCACTTCTTCGGCGGCGCCGCGGGCGAGGTGTCGCGCACCGCCACGGCGTACGTCCACCGCGACTCGCTCTTCTCGGTCAACTACCGGGTCCTGATCAACGACCCGGCCCAGGTGACCGACGAGGCCAAGGCGGTGGCGAACGCCTGGGCCGACAACGGCTTCGCGACCATCGACCCGCTGTCCAACGGCGAGACCTACCAGAACTGGATGGACCCGTCCCTGAAGGACTGGAAGGCGTCGTACTACGCGGAGAACTACGCGCGGCTGACCCGGATCAAGACCAAGTACGACCCGAACCGGTTCTTCTGCTTCCCGCAGTCCATAGGCGCCGCATGAAAAACCCGTGGGGCCGCCGGACAACGGGGTCCGGCGGCCCCACGGGGCGACTGCCGTACGAGGTCAGGGCCGGCGGCCGTACCAGCCGACCAGGCGGTCGATCGCGGGGGCGTCCTCCGGGACGTCCACGACGGGGCCGAACGGCACCTGGCCGCCGCGCGGTTCACGGGGCACGGCCCGCTGCATGCCGGCCAGCGGAGCGGCGAGGACGGCGTCGTCCCACTCGGGGCTCTGGTCGGTCGCCTTGGCCAGGTCCCAGGTGTGCAGCACGAACTCATTGGTGTAGATGACCGCGGCGACGGCGCCGGGGACGGGCCCCCAGGGCAGCCCGATCTCCCGGCCCAGGACCGCGGGGTCCGACCAGACGGACCGCAGTTCCTTCGTCCCGGCGGCCCAGGCCTCGGCCCAGGCGCCGTCGGCGACGTCCTCGGCGAAGTGCGGAACGGCGAAGAACTGTCCGCCGGCGCCGATCACGGCGACCCGACGGAGCACGGAGACAAGGTGATTGGACAGTTGGCGTACCGAGTAGTCAGGACACGGCGTGGTGCGGTCGTAGTCCTCGGGCCGCACGGCGGCGAGCACGTCGCCGGCCAGGTCGACGGCCTTGAGCAGACCGTCCCGGGGGTCGGCGAGGGACGGCGTGCCAGGGGTGTTCGCAGGATTCGTCATGCCGTCGAGTCTTCCGGCCAAACAGGCCACCCTCCGGCCTCTTTTCTCTCGCCTTCTTCCACTTTTCTCGAATTCCTCGAAGTTCCTCGAAGTTCCTCGAAGTTCCTCGAAGTTCCTCGAAAGGCTGATCACTGATGCGAGCTGACCGGTTGGTGGCGGCTCTGCTGGTCCTCCAGGCGCGCGGCCGGGTGACCGCCGCGGAGCTCGCCGCCGAGCTGGAGATCTCCGAACGCACCGCGCGACGCGACCTGGAGGCCCTGATCGCCTCCGGCGTCCCCGTCTACGCCCAGCGCGGCCGGGGCGGCGGCTGGCGGCTGGTCGGCGGCGCACGCACGGACCTGACCGGGCTCACCTCGCCGGAGGTGCAGGCGCTGTTCCTGGCCGCGGGCTCGTCGGGCGCCTCCCCCGAACTGCGCTCGGCGCTGCGGAAGTTACTGCGTGCGGTGCCGGAACCGCTGCGCCCGCACGCCGAGGCGGCCTCCCGGGCCCGGATCGTCGACGAGCTGGACTGGTCCCGCACCGCCGTGGCCGCGGGCGGCCCGCACCATACGGCCCTGGAGCGCGCGGTGCTGGACGGCCGACGGGTCCGTCTCGGCTACGCCCGTCCCGGCGACGAACCGCACGAACGCACCGTGGACCCGCTCGGCCTGGTCCTCAAGGCGGGCCACTGGTACATGGTGGCCGGCACCCCGGACGGGCTGCGCTCCTTCCGGCTGGGCCGTGTCACCTCGGCCGAGCCGACCGACGAACCGGTCCGCCGTCCCGCCGACTTCGACCTGGCCGCCGCCTGGCGCTCGCTGGCCACCCGGCTGGAGGACCGTCTGCTGGCCGCGACGGTCACCGCGCACGCGGACCAGGACGCCCTGCCGCTGCTCCAGCGGCTGTTCGACGGGCGGCTGAGCATCGGCCGGCTGCTGCCGGACGGCAGACGGGAGATCGAGGCCGCCGGGCCGTCCGTGGAGGTGCTGGCCGCACAACTGGCCGGTCTGGCGGACCGCGTCGAGGTGGTGGGCCCACCCCGGGCACGCGCCCACCTGGCCCGCCTCGGCCGCGCCCTCACCGCTCGCTACGAGCAGTTCGAGGAGGCGACGGCCTCCTGACAACCCCGCACCAACCCCTACCAGCCCCATAGTCACTTTCCTCTAGGTACCTACTATACGAAGGATGCTAACGTCGCAGACATCGCACGAAAGCGCCCCAGCTCTTCCCTGATTCCACCTGTTTGTCCACGACTTTGGGAGTTCTCATGATCGTTGTCACCGGAGCCTCCGGAAACGTCGGCCGCCCGCTCGTCGAGGCGCTCGCCGCGGCCGGCGAGAAGGTCACGGCCGTGTCCCGCAATCCCCTCACCCACGACCTGCCGGAGGGAGCGCGGCATGTCCGCGCCGACCTCGCCGATCCCACCACCCTGGGCCCCGCCCTGGACGGCGCCGAGGCCCTGTTCATCCTGCTGGCCGGCGAACTGCTCGGCGGCGGCGCACCCGCCACGGAGGTCCTGGCCACCGCCAAGGAGGCCGGCGTACAGCGCGTCGTACTGCTCTCCTCACAGATCAACGGCACCCGCCCGGACGCCCTTTCGCACGGCCGGCTGCGGGAGTTCGAGGAGGCCGTACGCACTTCGGGCCTGGACTGGACGATCCTGCGCCCGGGCGGCTTCGCCTCCAACGCCTACGCCTGGATCGAGACCGTCCGCACCCAGCGCACGGTGATCGCCCCGTTCGCCGACGTGGCGCTGCCCGTCGTGGACCCGGCGGACATCTCCGCGGTCGCCGCCGTCGTCCTGCGCGACGAGGGCCACTCCGGGCAGACGTACGAGCTGACCGGCCCGGCCGCCGTCACCCCGCGCGAGCAGGCCGCCGCGCTCGCCGAGGCCATCGGCGAGGAGGTGGGCTTCGTGGAGCTGACCCGTGAGCAGGCCCGCGAGCACATGGCGCGGTTCATGCCCGAGCCGGTGATCGACGGCACCCTCGACATCCTCGGCGAACCGCTCCCCGCCGAGCAGCGCGTCAGCTCCGACACCGAGCGCGTCCTGGGCCGCCCGGCCGGCTCCTTCGCCGGATGGGCACAGCGCAACGTGCACGCCTTCAAGTGACGCCCAGGGCCTGTCCGGCGGATCGGGCGACATCGACAACGGCCGCTGACGCGCGTGCCGGAGCCCGCGCCGCCGACATGATCCGCCGAACAGTCCCTGCCCCCCCCGAGCAGCCGCGGCGCCTGCGTGTGACGCCCGCCGCGGCCCCGGCACCGCCCCGGATCCGGAATCCCCCGTACGGGTCCGGGGCGGGCCATCCCCACAAGGCCGGCGCAGGGCCGGACGACACAAGGCCGAACGACGCAGGGAGACCTCCATGGAAGCCGCGCCCACGGAATTCACGGCCCTGGAAGCCACCGCCATGGAAGCCGCGGCCACGGATGCCGCGACAGCCACGGCGACACTGCTCCACCTCGCCCGTCAGGCGCCCCCGGCCGACCCCGAGCAGTTGGCGGACCGGCTGGACGCGACCGCCGCCCAGCTCGGCGCGACCCTCACCCACCTGACGGCCCTGTGCACGACCCTCCGCGACGCGACACCACTCAGCTTCCACCACCGCCAACTGGCGCTCTGCGCAGACCACTTGACCCGGGCGACGGCGACCTGGAACCAACTCCGGGCCGACCGCACCTGCCCCGGCGTCATGTGACCGTCCGCCACGGCACCCTCCGCCTCAGCCCAGCCCCCAGGCCCGCCCCATCCGGTACGCCGCGCACAGGTTCACGTCGAGCAGATACGCCCCGGCACTCCCGCACTCCTCACTCCCGCTCCCCGGATCGACCGGCTGCCCGTGCCCCATCCCGGTGACGCTGTACGTCTCCACGACCGCACGCCCGCCCGAGTCCCGGAAGACCTGATGCGGGTACCCGGCAACGCTGTCGCTCACGTCGGCCACCTGATCGGCCCCCTGCACATCGGTCCACTGCCTCATCAGGTCGGTCATGTTGACGGGCTTCACGGTGTGGTCGGCGGTGCCCTGGAAGGCGACCAGCGTGGGCCAGGGCCCGGAGTACCCCGGCCGGGCGGCCCGCACCCGGTCCCCCCACTGCGCCGGGGTCTGCGTGGCCCCGACGTACATGCACACATACGGCGACCCGGCGGCCTGCGCACACCCGTAGGACAGCCCGGCGACGACGCCGCCCGCCGCGAACCTCTCCGGGTACGCCGCCATCATCACGGCCGCCATCCCGCCCCCGGCGGACAGCCCGGTCACATACACCCGCGCCCCGTCCCCCGAGACGTCGGCAAGCTGCCGGTCCACCATCTGCGCGATCGACGCGGCCTCACCCTGACCGCGCGCGATGTCCCCGCTCTGGAACCAGTTGAAGCAGGACGAGCCGTTGTTGGCGGCCTGCTGCTGCGGCAGCACCAGGGAGAAGCCCCAGCGATCGGCAAGCTGCGTCCACCCACTGCCGGTGCCGTATCCGGAGGCGTTCTGCGTGCACCCGTGCAGCACGACGACCACGGGCCGCCCGGCGGGCAGCCCCTCGGGGACGTACCGGAACATGCGCAGGGCACCGGGATTGGTCCCGAACCCGGTGACCTCCTGAAGAGAGGCGGCCGCGGCCCGACCGGGCGTGAGGAAGGCGGCGATCAGGGCGCCGAGGAGGGCCACCAGGACGGGGATACGACGACTTGCGGCTCTGGCCCTTGCGTTGGTCTGTGCGTTGGTCTGTGTCATGCGGAGGGACCGTAGAAGCCTGAACGACCCCGCGATATGGGGCGGGACCCCACAACGGGAGCATCGCCTGTGTCGTACGAGTGGCTCTCGCCGGTGCGCAGGAGTGGGCTCCTCCTGGCAGGAGGAGCCCACTTCGGGGGTGTGCGAGGGGCTGTTGCGAGGGCCTATTCCGTGCGCAGGCCTTCCGGGCGCATCATCCGCAGCAACGGCGGCAGGCTGAGCAGCGTGACCACGCCGACCACGGCCGCGCCCACACCGGTCATGGTCAGGACGCTCGCCCAGTCCATGGCCACCGGTGTACGGGTCATCTTCAGCAGCACCGAGCCGAGGGTGACACCCACCGTGGTGGCCAGTACGAGGCCGAGTCCGACCGGGAGGGCCGTCTGCCACAGCACCGACAGGCTCAGCGTGCGGCGCCGGGTGCCGAAGGCGACCAGCGCGGAGAGCAGCTTCCTGCGCTCGCGCAGCTGCTCCAGCTGGGAGACCAGCAGACTCGCGCCGATCAGTGCCAGCACGAAGGCGGAGCCGACGAACAGGCCGGTGCGGATGGAGGTGTACTTCTTGTTCTCCTGGGTCGCCGACCAGCTGTAGGCGTGTGCCAGGGGGTCGATCCGGGCGACGGTGTTGCGTGCGTATTCCCGCGAGTCGGGCACCGACGGGTCCAGACGCAGGTAGACCCCCTCCGAGAACAACGCGGGCGCGGCCTTGGCGGGCAGGGCGGCGGGGGTGACCAGCAGACCGTTGTAGTCCTGCAGTGAGTCCTTGCGCGCCTCCACGACCCGCACGTTCGCCGGAACGGTCCAGGGTGCCTCGATGCCGCGTTCGGTGGTGTCGCCGCCGTACGACGGGTCGATGAAGAGCTGCCGACCGGGCTTCACCAGGGCGATCTCGTCGGCGTTGCTGGGGGAGCCGTAGTGGCTCCTCGTCCGCGTGACGAACACGTCGCCGTCCTCGCAGGAGGGAAGCGTGGCGAGTTCGCGCAGAGCCGTGCAGTCGGCCACGGTCAGGCCGTTGCTCTTCTCCGGGTCGCGACGCGCGTCCCCGTACTGCAGGTTGGCCAGGTTCACCGCGGCCCGTATCCCCTTGGTGCCGGTGAATTCACGCTCGACCCCGGACAGCGGCTTGCGATCGCTGAACTCGATCTGCATCTGGACCCGGCCGGGGTCCTCGCCGGTGGCCTTGGTGTACTGGCTCTGCGTTCCCGTGAACAGCATCTGCAGGGCGATCGCTCCGGCCACGGCGACGGCGATGCCGTTGACCATGCGTGCGGCGGTTCCGCTGCTCAGCTGCAGCCGCCGTACCGCGAGCTGCCAGGACAGCGCGCCCTTGCCGAGGCGCACGACGACCGCCTCCACGACCCAGGGGAGCAGCGCGGTGATGCCGATCAGCAGCAACAGCACGCCGCCGATGACGAGGTACTGGTTGAACTCGCCGTTCCCCCGGCCCTTGCCGATCATCGGGTAGAGCATCGCGAGGCCGGCCAGCGGCGGCAGCAGCCGCCACCACAGCCGGCGGCGGCGCTGCCTGGCCGCGCGCACGACGCCGAGCGGCTCCACCACCACGCCGCGCATCGCGAGCAGCGTGACGAGTACGGCGGCGACCGGGACCGCCACCGCGACCAGCGCGGCGAGCGCGGGAGAGGGATCGAGGTAGCTGGGCCAGACGCTCACGCCCAGCACCTCGGTGGAGCCCAGCGTCTGACGGCCGAGGAGGAAGAAGCCGGTGCCGACGACCACGCCGAGCACGGCTCCGGCGAGTGCCTCGCCCGCCGCGATCCGCCGGGTCATGTGGCTGTCCGAGCCGACCAGGCGCAGCGCGGCCAGCCGACGGTCGCGGCGCTCGCCGCCGAAGCGGACGGCGGCGGCGATGAACACGGCGACCGGGGTCAGCAGCACCACGAACACGACCAGGACCATGAGCAGCAGCACCGGGTCGGTCTTCTCGGGTGTCGCGTCCGGCTTGCCGTACTCGGTCAGCCGGTGCACCGCGGAGAAGTCCGTGACCTTCAGCCCCGAAGCGCCCGCGTAGTAGGCCAGTTCGTGGGAGCCGATGAGTCCGCTCTCGCCGATCGTGCCGATGGTCCTGTAGGGCAGCCGCTCGCGCAGCAGCTCGGCGCCGTCCGAGGCGAGCAGGTCCCGCAGCGCGGGGGACACCACCATCTCGCCCTTGCCCGGGAAGCTGTCGACCCCCGGGGGCAGCGGCGCCCGCTTGCCCTCGGGCTCGACGAGCCGGCCGCGGATGTCGTCGTCGTGCCAGGTGGTGTCGGTGTCGGCGATCAGGAAGGTGTTGTCGGCCTTCGGCGGGGCCTCGTCGGAGTACGCGTAGTCGAAGCGGGCGTCCTCCACCTCGGAGCGGGCGGCGAACACGTTGGGCAGGGCGGTGCACAGCAGGAGCAGTGCCACGCCGAGGCCGACGCCGACGGCGGTGAGCGTCATCCGGACCCAGCCCTCGCGTCCGCCGGTGACGGCGAAGCGGGCGCCCACGGCCAGGTCCCTGGCCCACTGGCGGGGTCTCATACGGCGCGCTCCATGTCGCGGGACTTGCCGTCGCGGACGACGACCTCGCGGTCGGAGTAGGCGGCCACGCGTGCCTCGTGGGTGACGAGGACGACGGCGGCGTTGGTCGAGCGGGCCGCTTCGGTCAGCAGTCCCATCACGCGTTCGCCGTTGAAGGAGTCGAGCGCGCCGGTGGGTTCGTCGGCGAACAGCAGGCGCGGTCCGGTGACCAGCGCGCGGGCCACGGCGACGCGCTGGCCCTGGCCGCCGGAGACCTCGCCGGGACGCTTGGCCTTGAGGTCGTCGACCTCCAGGCGCTCCATCCAGCCGAGCGCGGACCGCTCGGCGTCCTTGCGGGAGGAGCCGTTCAACCGCAGCGGCAGGGCGACGTTCTCCACACAGGTCAGCTCGGGCACCAGCTGACCGAACTGGAACACGAACCCGAAGTCGGAGCGGCGCAGCGCGCTGCGCTGGGCATCGCTCATCTCCGTCAGTTCACGCCCGTTGTAGGTGATCGACCCGGAGTCGGGCGGCACGATCCCCGCGAGGCAGTGCAGCAGCGTGGACTTGCCGGAGCCGGAGGGGCCCATGACGGCGACGACCTCGCCCGGATGGATGGAGAACTCGGCGCCGTCCAGCGCATGGGTCGGGCCGTACGCCTTGCGCAGGTCGTGCGCGGTGAGCAGTGAACCGGGGGGAGAAGTCGTCATCGGGTCACAGCCTCACGGAGTTTGTCGAGTCGGGCGCCGGTCAGCTCCAGCCAGCGCAGGTCGGCTTCCAGGTGGAACAGGGCGTTGTCGCAGATCAGCTGATCCGCCAGATCGCCCTTGCGCTTGCGGTCGGTGAGGATCCGCATGCTGCGCAGATGCTCGGAGCGCTGGATGTCGAGGATCTCGGCGGCGTCGCGCCGGGTGAGCAGGGCGAGGAGAACCTTGGTGTAGAGGGTCGACTGGAGGTATGCCTCCGGCTTCTGCGGGGTCGCCAGCCACCGCTGTACGTCGGTGATGCCGGCCTCGGTGATCGCGTAGCGCTTGCGCTCGGGACCGTCGCCCGCCTCGATCCCGTCGACCTCGACGAGACCGTTCTTCAGCAGCCGGGACATCGTCGAGTAGACCTGGCCGTAGTGCAGCGGCCGGTCGTGACCGAACGTCTCGTCGAAGGCCCGCTTGAGGTCGTAGCCGTGGCGCGGGCCGGCCTCCAGGAGCCCTAGAAGGGTGTGACCGATGGACATGACCCGCACTCTACACGCCGTGTATACGCGGTGTGTATACACCGAGCGTGCTGGTTGTGGCGGGATGTACGACAGCGCGGGTGACAGAGCCGGGATGCCGATCGTGACGGTACGGAAACAGGCGGACGCGGCGCCGTGGCAACGGTCATGGGCCGGCGGGGCGTCACCTGCTTGCCTGCTCCCGGACCCGTCGACTCCTACGGCGTGACCGTCGGCCGCGGCGGAGCCCCGGCGTCCCCCCGGACCGACTCGTCCTTCACCCAAGCCCCGACACCGAGCTTCCCCGTCGTCCCGAGGTCGAGCTCCGGCACCACCGTCACCGGGCCGGCACCGGACTTCGCCCACACACGGAGGTACGGTGCGTCGACCGGTTCACCGAAGGTCGTCGTGTTCCGCCACGCCAGCGTGGCCTGCGCGGCCTCCCCCGGCTGCAACACGACGGGCTGCGGGCTGCCGGCGCCGCCGAGGCCGGTGCTGATCCGGTCCGTCCCCTGGAGGATCCGCACTCCGTCGACGGAGTCGTGCTCCTCGTCGAGGGGTTCGAGCTTCGGGTAGCCGTCGAGCCGGTAGGGGCGGGTGCCGCAGTTGACGAGATGGAGGCCGACGGCACGCAGCCCCATGGCGGCGTCCCCGTCGTCCGCGTAGAGGTGGAACCCCGACGCGGGGCACGGCCCCGAGGCGGACGACGCCTCGTCGGCGGGCACGCTGCGCACCTTCTCCACCTTGACGTTCGCCACGTCCGACGCGTCCCCCATCGAGGCCCCCAGCCCGGCGGTCCCCTTGACGGTCCGCCCCGGCCCGACCGCGGCGACGGTCCGCTCCACATGGTCGACGATGGTTCCGGACGCGGAGAAGAACCCGAGCGTGACGGTGTAGGCGGCCTTCTCCGTCCCGCTGTTGGTGACCTCGAAGTCGGCCGAGAAATCGGCCCCGCAGCCGCTTCCGCTCCCCCAGGCGTACAGCCCGGTGACCTTCACGTCGCCCCCGGTCGTCCCGTCGGACGAGGGCAGGGCAAGCGGCGTCGGTGTACCGGAGGCACGGCTGCCGTTCTGAGCGAACTCCGACGGACACAACGCCTCGGCACGGACCCGCCCGTCACCGCCCGGCGCGGCGCTCTCGGAACCGCAGGCGGCGAGCAGCAGAACACCGGCGAGGACGGCCGGAACAGCGGAAACGGCGGAAGCGGTACGCAGGTTGGCAGGCATCACAGATCATTCTGGATGAACTGATCGACCAGGGACACATGGAACTCGCCATATCCGAGCCGCTCCCCGAGCGCCTGGTAGCGGCCGTACTGCTCCTTGGTCAGAGGCATCCACAGCGCGAGCAACACCCGCAGGAACAGCCGGAAACCGAGATCGGGATCCGCCAGGGCGACGACCTGCTCCAGCGCCCGCGCCGCGTCGGCACCCGGCACGCCCTGCCAGTGCGGCTGAATGGTCCTGGACGCGAACTCTGCCTCCAGGTCCCGCAGTTCACGCAGCACCTCGTCCGCGAGGTCCGCCCGCACCGGCGCCGGGCCGGGCCGGTAGTCGGGCGCGGTCTCCCGCAGCCGTTCCCGGCAGACCTCGGCGATCCGCTCCAGCCACTGCCGTACGTCGAGGTCGAAACGCTCGGGCCGGTAGCCGCAGTCGCTCGCGGCCAGCCAGAGAGTGGCGAGCGTGTCGGTGGACAGGGGCGAGGCCAGCAGCCGCGTCACGTCCTCCAGCAGGACGGCGGCCGCCATGCCCGGCGGCTCCCGGACGTCGTCGCCGGCGGCCGTCTCACGGAGGACCTCGTCCGCCGCGCCGTCGCACCAGTGCGCGAACCGCCCGGCGAGCTCCGAGAGCCCGAAGTCCCAGTCGCTGTCGCGGCGGGCCGGGTCGACGGGCGGCCAGTCGACGTGCAGTCCGTCGGACACGACCGAGAAGCAGTACTCGAAGGGCTCGCTGAGCTCGATGAACCGCTCGTAGCGCGCCTTGTCGACCCGCACGGAGTGCGCCTTCAGGATCCGCAGCAGCAGCCGGAAGCCGAGATCCGCGCCCGCCTCGGCGACGGCCCGCCGCAGCACCGGGACGATCTCCGGCAACGGGACGGCCCGCACCAGGTCGCCCTCCACCGCCGCGATCTCGGCGAGTACGGCGTCCCGCATCTCCGCCTCCACCAGCACGGGCCGACGCGGTCCGACGAACATGGTGCTCCGGTACTTGACGAACTGTTTGGGAGGCTTCGGCGGCAGCGCCGGAAACGCCTCCGACCAGCCACCCAGCCAGGACCGCACGGTCGTGCCCCGAGCGGCCGGATCGAACCGCGCCCCGTCGGCGGCCAGCCACAACGTACGGATCATGTCCTCCGACAGGGACGACAGCAGCAGGCTCCGGGCGTCTTCCCCGACCTGCTCGTCCCCCGCCACATCGCCCCCGGCCAGGGGCGGGGCGTCCCCTGACCTCCCGGCGAGACCACTGAGCCCGAAGTCGTCGTCGTACATCACGTAGTACGGCTCATCCGGCTGCGTCATCGTCCCCACCCTCATCCCCCGTGTTTCACGTTTCCGGCATGACAAAGGCCCCGCTGCCCGAAGGCGGCGGGGCCCTTGCCCACATGGGTTGGGAGGTTCGGAAACCTCCCGATCGTGGAGATGGCGGGAATCGAACCCGCGTCCAACGGTGCAGAAACAGGGCTTCTCCGTGTGCAGTCCGCTGTGATTTTCTCGGCCCCGGCGATCACGCGAACAAGTCGCCGACGGGCCCAGTCACTGTTAGATTTCCCTCTTCACCCCGTGACCGGGATCAAGGTTTAGTTCCCTAGCTGATGCCAGGATCCGGGTCGGGAACAGCCCCGGGCTGACACTTCGCAAGTCGCTACTTAGGCAGCGAGGGCGAAGGAATCGCGCTTGGTGTTGGCGATTATTTTTTGCGACATATGGTTTACGAGATCATTGCCGCTTCCTCGACACGCTTCCCCTGCTTGAACAGCCGCTGTCGAAACCGATCATCCCCATGTTGTTTTTTCAATCCCCACCGGAAAGATCCGCTGGAGGGCGCGCACCCGCTGTGAGGTGCAGTGCCATCGTACGTGACCAACGCACGCCGATGCCACTGTATTCCCGCCCGTCAGACGCCGCGCTGCCGCCGCTTCGCCGCCGCGATCGCCCGGTCCGACTCGCGCCGGTCCTGCTTCTCCCGCAGGGTCTGCCGCTTGTCGTACTCCTTCTTGCCTCGCGCGAGAGCGATCTCCGCCTTCGCCCGGCCGTCCTTGAAGTAGATGGCGAGGGGCACGATGGTGTGCCCGGTCTCCTGGGACTTGGCCTCCAGCTTGTCGATCTCCTCGCGGTGCAGGAGGAGCTTGCGCTTGCGGCGCGCGGAGTGGTTGGTCCAGCTGCCCTGGTGGTACTCCGGGATGTGGGCGTTGTGCAGCCACGCCTCGCCCCGGTCGATCTGGACGAAGCCGTCGGCCAGCGACGTCCGTCCCTCACGCAGCGACTTGACCTCGGTGCCCATGAGTACCAGGCCCGCCTCGTACGTGTCGATGATCGCGTAGTCGTGCCGGGCCTTCTTGTTCTGGGCGACGATCTTGCGCTTGCCGCCCTTCTCGCCGTCCCTGGTCTTCGCGGCCGACCCGCCCTGCTTGGGCTGGGACTCCTTCGGTACGTACATTCCCTTGCTCATAGTGCCGTCCATTTTCGCACTACGGAGGGGGCGGACGGAAAGCCGATTTACGAGCCGCCCGACGACTCGCCCTATGACTCGCCCGACGACTTGCCGAGCCCGCTCAGAACCGTCTCGGCCCGCTCCAGGACACCCCGCTCGGCCTCCAGGTCGGGGGTGATGCCCCGGCCGTCGACGGCCCGTCCGGAGGGGGTGCGGTAGTGGCCGACGGTCAGTTCCGCGACGGAGCCGTCGGGGAGGCGGCTCGGCATCTGGACCGAGCCCTTGCCAAAGGTGCGGGTGCCCACGACGACCGCGCGGCCGCGGTCCTGAAGGGCACCGGTGAGCAGCTCGGCCGCGCTCATCGTGCCGCCGTCGACGAGCGCGACCAGCGGTCTGGTGGTGTCGCCGCCCGGCTCGGCGTGCAGGGCACGCTGGTCGCCGTCGACGTCGTAGGTGGCGACGAGGCCGCCGTCGAGGAAGGCGGAGGCGGCGGTGACGGCCTCGGTGACCAGGCCGCCGGAGTTGCCGCGCAGGTCGAGGACGACGCCGGTGGCGGCCGGGGCCTGCCGTACGGCGGAGCGGACCGTGGCGCCGACACCCTTGGTGAAGGAGGAGATCCTGACGACGGTGATGCCGCCGGCGAGTTCTCGAACGGTGACCGAATCGGTGGACAGACGGGCCCGCTTCAAAGTGAGGTCCCACGTGCGCGTGCCGCGCTCCAGCCCCACCGTGACGGCCGTACCGGCGGAGGCGCCCGTGGCGTCGCCGCGGAGTAAGGCGACGACGTCGGTGACCGGACGCCCGTCGACCTTCTTGTGGTCGACGCTGCGCAGCCGGTCGCCGGCGCGGATCCCGGCCACCGCGGCGGGCGACCCCGCCCGCACCTTGGTGACCTCGATACGGCCGTCCCGCTCGCGCCGCGCCCACAGTCCGACGCCGGTGTAGGCGCCGTCGAGGGCCTCCTCGAACTCCTCGTACTCGCCCTCGGAGTACACGGCGCCCCAGCGGTCCCCGCTGCGGCTGACCGCCCGTTCGGCGGCCTCCATGGGGGACTGGCCGGCGGCCATGGCCTCGGCGGCCACCTCGGCGATGTCCTGGTGGCCGCCCGCGGAGGTGGCCGAACGTGTGGCACCGGCCGGAGACTTCCGGTCGGAGACGGGCAGGGAGCCGGTCGCGGCACCGGCGACGAGCACACTCGCGAAGACCAATGTCAGGGCGGCCCCGCGGCCGAAGCGGCGGGGCTGACAGAACAGGTCACGACCTGACATGCCGGTGAGTCTAGGACAACGCAAGGGGCCGTACGGTCCGTTGCCCGCACGGCCCCCTTGGCGTTGGTCACACCTTCAGGTACTTGCGCAGCGCGAAGAACGCCGCCAACGCGGGCATCAGCAGACTCGTGGCGAGGATGAGCGGCAGCTTCGTCAACACCGCGTCCCAGCCGATGAAGTTGATCAGATCGAGTTTCTGGGCCAGGGCGAGTCCGTGATCGATGATGAAGTACCTGGCGACCACCAGGAACGCGCATGCGACCGCCCCGCCGATCAACCCGGCGACCGCGGCCTCCATGATGAACGGCGCCTGGATGTAGAAGCCGGAGGCGCCGACCAGGCGCATGATGCCGGTCTCGCGCCGCCTACTGAACGCCGAGACCCGCACGGTGTTGACGATCAGCATCAGCGCGACGACCAGCATGAGCGCCATGACCGCCCGTGCGGCCCAGTTCATGCCGTTCAGCAGCTCGAAGAGGTTGTCCAGGGTCTCCTTCTGGTCCTGCACGGACTGCACGCCGTCCCGCCCGTCGAAGGCGGTGGCGACGACCTGGTACTTCTCCGGGTCCTTCAGCTTGATCCGGTACGACTCCTGCATCTGGTCCGGCGTCAGCGAGGCGGCCAGCGGAGAGTCCCCGAACTGCTCCTTGTAATGCTTGTACGCCTCGTCCTGCGATTCGTACGTCACCTTGTCGACGACCGACATCTTGTCCAGGTCGGCGGTGATCTCCTTCTTCTGGTCCTCGGTGACGGCGCCCTTGGCGCAGTTGGGGTCGGACTCGGCGTCGCTCTTGTTGCAGAGGAAGATCGAGACGTTGACCTTGTCGTACCAGTAGCCCTTCATGGTGCTGACCTGGTCGCTCATCAGGAGCGACCCGCCGAACAGGGCGAGCGACAGGGCGACGGAGACGACGACGGCGAACGTCATCGTCAGATTGCGACGGAGACCGACACCGATCTCGGACAGAACGAACTGGGCGCGCATGGCGTCTGGTTATGCCTTTCCGTGGAGCGTGTCGGCGGTCAGTGCTGGTAGCCGTAGACGCCGCGGGCCTGGTCGCGGACGAGGCGGCCCTGCTCCAGCTCGATGACGCGCTTGCGCATCTGGTCCACGATGTTCTGGTCGTGCGTGGCCATCACCACGGTGGTGCCCGTCCGGTTGATCCGGTCGAGCAGCTTCATGATGCCGACGGAGGTCTGCGGGTCGAGGTTGCCGGTGGGCTCGTCGGCGATCAGCAGCTTGGGCCGGTTGACGAAGGCCCTCGCGATCGCCACCCGCTGCTGCTCACCGCCGGACAGCTCACCGGGCATCCGGTCGTCCTTCCCGCCCAGCCCGACGAGGTCGAGCACCTGCGGCACGGACTTGCGGATCTCGCCGCGCGACTTGCCGATGACCTCCTGGGCGAAGGCCACGTTCTCCGCGACCGTCTTGTTCGGCAGGAGCCGGAAGTCCTGGAACACCGTCCCCAGCTGGCGGCGCATCTGCGGCACCTTCCAGTTCGAGAGGCGTGCGAGGTCCTTGCCCAGGACGTGCACCTGACCGTGGCTGCACCGCTCCTCGCGGAGGATCAGCCGCAGGAAGGTGGACTTTCCGGAGCCGGAGGACCCCACGAGGAACACGAACTCGCCCTTCTCCACTTCCAGGGACACATCCCTGAGTGCGGGGCGGGTCTGCTTGGGGTAGACCTTGGAGACATTGTCGAATCGGATCACGGATGCACCACGGGTCGCCGGGGGTAGATGAGCGTGACCATACGCGAACCGAGGGCAGGGGTGCAGTCGCCAGGTGGGTTGCGCGCCCCTTGTGCACTTATGTACGGGGTTCGCTCTTTGACGAGCAGGGAGCCGGCGCCCTTTTCCTGGGGGCGCGGGGAACTGCGGGAACAGCCCCCACCCACCCGCAGCCGCGAGACAATGGCAACCACCCCTCCGGAAGCGCCCGGGCCCTTTCCCAAGGAACCTGGCACAGTAGAAGAGGGAACGTTCTCGGGCCCGAACCCGTTGAACCCCCGGAGGGAACCCGCTAGGAGGGCGAGCGCATGACGTACGACCGGCTGGTGTGCGCGAGCTGTGCCGCGCCCGTGAGTGAGGGCCGCTGTCCCGTCTGCCGGGCGAACCGCGAGCGGCTGCAGCAGGAGAACCCGTTCGCGGGCCTGAACCCGATGACGCTGATCGCCCTGCTGGCGGTGCTGATCGCAGCGGTGGCGCTGCTGGCGCACCAGACGGCGTAGAGCGGCGCGCACACCGTAGACGGACATACCGAGGGGCCCGGAGCGAAACCCGCTCCGGGCCCCTCGGCCGTACGACATGCGTCACACGGCGTGACGAACGGCTACCGTCAGGCAGCCGCACCGCCGCGGCCGCCCACGAGGCGCGGCAGGATACGGAAGCCGATACCGCCGGCGATCATGGTGGCGGCGCCGATCAGCAGGAACGTGGTCTGACCGGAACCCGTCTCGGCCAGCTCGTCGCCGCCGCCCTGGGCGGAGGTGCTGGTCCCCGTGCCGGTGCCGGTTCCGGTGGTCTCGGTGCCGGTGTCGTTCAGGCCGGAGGAACCCTCCTCCTGCGGGGACGTGCCACCGTCGGGGTCGGTGTTGTTGTTACCGCCGCCGTTGTTGCCGTTCCCGTTCCCGTTGCCGTTCCCGTTCCCGTTGCCATTGCCGTTCCCGTTGTCGTCACCCGGGTCGGTCGGCTCGTCGGTGGGCTCCGACGGCTCGGTCGGCTCCAGGGTCGGGTCCGTCGGGTCCGTCGGAAGGTCGGTCGGGATGCCCGGGTCCGTCGGGATGTCGGTCGGGATGCCCGGGTCCGTCGGAACCGGGTCGGTCGGCGGGTCGGTCGGGTCCTCGGGCGCGCAGAACAGGCCGAGCACGCAGTCGTCCGCCTCGGCGGCAGAAGCGGCACCGGCAGCGGTCAGCGAGGCACCAGCCGCGATCACGGCACCGGCCGCGACCCGCGCGATGCGGATCCGCGTCTTCTTCGTCATGTGGTTGCTACCCCCAGTAGCTAATCGTCAGTGAGGCGGCGCTCGGGGGCCGTGATCGACGGGGACAGCTGAACTTGAGCCCCCCGGTTCACATGCGCCCCAGAGATACGCATGCCACGCTTTACCCTTCCCATTTTTCAAAGACACGTCAAGGCCGTTTGCGACCGCCATGTCCAAATACGGGAGCTATGCCATGGGTTGGACTCTGTGAGTGTGATGTAAAACCCAGACATGCGGGCACAGAAAAGGCAACTGCCGTCGAGGTGACGGCAGTTGCCTTGTCGACAAAGCAACGTGGTTGCTGCTGCTTCTCCGGCTACTTCTCCTGCTGCTTGCGCCAGCGAATTCCGGCTTCCAGGAATCCGTCGATCTCACCGTTGAACACGGCCTCGGGGTTGCCGACTTCGAACTCGGTGCGCAGGTCCTTGACCATCTGGTACGGGTGCACAACGTAGGACCGCATCTGGTTGCCCCAGGAGTTGCCGCCGTCGCCCTTGAGGGCGTCCATCTTGGCCTGCTCCTCCTGGCGGCGCCGCTCAAGCAGCTTCGCCTGGAGGACGTTCATCGCGGTGGCCTTGTTCTGGATCTGCGACCGCTCGTTCTGGCAGGAGACGACGATGCCGGTGGGGATGTGGGTGAGGCGCACCGCGGAGTCGGTGGTGTTCACGCCCTGGCCGCCGGGCCCGGAGGAGCGGTAGACGTCCACGCGCAGCTCGGACTCGTCGATCTCGATGTGGTCGGTCTGCTCGACCACGGGCAGCACCTCGACGCCCGCGAAGGAGGTCTGCCGGCGGCCCTGGTTGTCGAAGGGCGAGATGCGCACGAGGCGGTGGGTGCCCTGCTCGACCGAGAGCGTGCCGTAGGCGTACGGCGCCTGCACGGCGAAGGTGGTCGACTTGATGCCGGCCTCTTCGGCGTACGACGTCTCGTAGACCTCGGTCTTGTAGCCCTTCTGCTCCGCCCAGCGCAGGTACATCCGCTGCAGCTTCTCGGCGAAGTCCGCGGCGTCGACGCCGCCGGCCTCGGCGCGGATGTTGACGAGCGCCTCACGGGCGTCGTACTCACCGCTGAGCAGCGTCCGGACCTCCATCTCGTCCAGTGCCTTGCGGACGGCGGTGAGCTCGGACTCGGCCTCGGCACGGGTGTCCGGGTCGTCCTCCTCCTCGGCCATCTCGAAGAGCACGGCGAGATCGTCGATCCGCCCGCGCAGTGCCTCGGCCTTCCTGACCTCGGCCTGCAGGTGGCTCAGCTTGCTGGTGATCTTCTGCGCCTCGTCCGGGTTGTCCCACAGGGACGGCGCGGCCGCCTGCTCCTCTAGAGCGGCGATGTCTGCCCTCAGCTTGTCGAGGTCCAGAACGGCCTCGATCGACTCCATGGTCGAGGAGAGGGACTTGAGCTCTTCGGATACATCGACGACTGCCACGCCTCCAGCGTAACGGCTCCGCCAAGCGGGGAGGTCCGCACGCAGCCCCCCGAGGGCCCGGATCGAAGGGGCCGGGCCCCCGGGGGACGGTACGGGCAGGGTCGCCGGGGGCCGCGGGAGGTTACGGGGCCGCCGGGGCGGTGTTGTTCTTGTCCTGGGGGGTCGCCCCGGCGTCGTCGTCCGACGTCGCCAGCCAGGTGCCCACGCCCGCCGCGGCCACCAGCGCCACCGCCGCCGCGCCCAGCGCCACCCGGCGCCGCCGAGTCGTGGACCGATGGCGGGCGGAACCGGGCCGCGGCGCTCCCGTCGCCCTCGGCACCCGTGCCGTACCCCGGGCGCCACCGGCCAGCTCGTCGGGCGCCGGCACCCTCATCGACGTATGCGTGTCCCGGTTGGAGTCGGCCGGCTTGGCCCCCGGCACCAACGGCACCGCGCCGCGCCGTCGCGCCCCCTCCCCCGCCGGCGCCGCTTCCTGGGTGACCGGAGCCTCTTCCTCCACCGGCTCCCCGTCCGGCTCGTCCACGTCCAGCGGCGGCATCCCCGCCACCAACGGGAGCAGCTCCCGCAGCCGGCCGCCCAGCTCCGAGGCCCGCAGCCGCGAGGCCGGTGCCTTCGCCAGGCACTGCACGACCAGCTGCCACAGCTCGTCGGGGATGCCGGGCAGGGGGGCCACCGTCTCGGTGACGTGGCGGCGCAGGACCGCACCCGGGTGGCCGCCGCCGAACGGCGTGAAGCCCGCCAGCAGCTCGTACAGGACGGTCGCCAGCGCGTAGATGTCGACCGCGGCACGGGGCGGCAGGCCCTCCACGATCTCCGGTGCCAAGTAGTCCGGCGTACCGATGATCTTCGTGGCGCGGGTGCGGCGCGGTGAGTCGATGAGTTTCGCCACACCGAAGTCCGTCAGGAGGGCCGGGTGGGCGCCGCCCGGGCCCAGCGGGCCCTGCATGTCCAGCAGGACGTTCTCCGGCTTGACGTCGCGGTGCACGACCCCGGCCGCGTGGGCCGCCGCCAGCCCGTCCGCGACGTCCGCCACGATCGCCACCGCCGCCTCGGGCGCGAGCCGCCGGTCGCGGTCGAGGCGGGTGCGCAGATCCGTGCCCCGGACCAGGTCCATCACCAGCGCGAGGTCGTTGCCGTCGACCACCAGGTCACGCACGGAGACCACGTTCGGATGCTCCAGGCCCAGCAACGCCGTGCGCTCCTGTACGAAGCGTCCGACGAGCTCCTGGTCGGACGCGAGATCCTCGCGCAGCAGCTTGATGGCGACGGGCCCCTCGGGCCCCTCGCCCAGCCACACCGTGCCGGCGCTGCCCCGCCCCAGGATCTGGTTGGCGGTGTACCGGCTCCCGATCTTGCGTGCCAAGACTGCTCCTACCTGACGCGTGTTGTCGCTAAAACTACGCGTCCGGAGAGCCAACCTTCACCGCGGAGGCGTAAATCACCCGCCAGGTGTCGACAAATCCCCAAGGTGGCCGCAGTCGAGCCGCCGAAGGCTCCACTTGTGACCGACGTCACGCCACCTTCGGTCAGTTGGTGCCCGAGCCCCCACCGAGGTCCTCGATCCACCCGGTCACGCTGTTGAACCAGTCGGTGAGCTGGTCCCAGTAGCCCTTGCCCGTGCCGATCCACTCCTGCAACGGGCTCAGCTCCCAGACCAGCCAGCCCGCGACGAAGAGGATGACGATCGTGAACAGGCACCCCTTGAGGCAGCCGAGGCCGGGGATCCGCATCGGGTTGGCGCTGCGCTGGCGCGGCTGGCGCGGCTCGCGCTGGGGCCGCTGCGGCTCCGGTGCCGGAGGCGGGGCGTACCGCTGCGGCTGCTGGGGGCGCTGGGGCTGCGGCGGGGCGTACTGCTGAGGCTGCTGCTGCGGATAGCCGTACCCCGGCTGCTGGCGCTGCGGCGGCCGCTGCTGCTGGGGCCGTGGCTGCTGCTGCGGGCGGGCGACCTGGCGCTGGGGGCGGCGGCGCAGCGGGTCCTCGTTGGGGTCGAGGTACTGGACCTGGGTCTGTTCGTTGCGGTCCCGGGCGGCGCGCAGCTGGTTCTGCCAGGGGTGCGGGTCCTCGGGTCCGGGCTGCCCCGGCTGCTGACCGGGCTGTCCGGGCGGCATCGGCGGCATCACGGCCGTCGGGTCGGCGGCACCGTGCCCGCCCTGACCGCCCGTGTGCGGCAGTACGGCGGTGGGGTCGGCGGCGCCCGCCGGGCCGGGGGCGCCGGTGTGCGGCAGGACGCTGGTCGCGCCGTTCGGGTCGAACGCCCCGGCGCCCGCGCCGTGCGGCAGCACCTGCGTCGGGTCGGCCGAGCCGGGCACGGCCGTCGGCGCGGGGTCGGGGGCGAGCAGCGCGCCGACGCCCTCGGCCGCGGCGATCTGCGTGGAGTTCGCGTGCACGCCGACGCCCTCGGCGACGACGCGCAGGGCGCGCGCGAGGTTCTCGGCGCTGGGCCGTTCGTCGGGGTTCTTGCGCAGGCAGCGTTCTATGACCGTCCAGAGCGGGTCGGGGACCGTGGACGGGCGGCGCGGCTCGGCGCTCAGGTGCTGGTGCAGGACCTCCAGGGCGGAGCCGCCACCGAACGGCGGGCGGCCGGTGAGCAGCTCGTAGAGGAGGATTCCGGCGCCGTAGATGTCGACGGCAGAGGTCTGCGGGCGGCCCTCGGCGGACTCGGGTGCGATGTACGCGGGCGTACCGACGAACTCGTGGGTGCGGGTCAGGCCCGGGGAGTCGGCGAGGCGGGCGATGCCGAAGTCGGTCAGCAGCGGGTGCATCTGGCCGCCGTGCTGCCGGAGCAGGACGTTGGCGGGCTTCAGGTCGCGGTGGACGACGCCGTCGGCGTGGCTGGCGGCCAGCGCGTCGGCGATCTGTGCGGTGAGCAGGGCGGCGGCGACCGGGGTGAAGGGACCGTTCTCGCGCAGGTAGCGGTGCAGGTCGGGGCCCTCGACGAGGTCCATCACCAGGGCGAGCAGCTCGCCCTCGACCACCAGGTCGCGGACCCGGACGATGTTCGGGTGGGTCAGCCGCAGCAGTACGGAGCGCTCGCGCAGGAACCGCATGACGATGTCGGGATCGCCGGCGAGCTCCTCCTTGAGGACCTTGATCGCGACCGTCTCGCCGGGCTGCCCGGCCACTGCCGCCTCGGCACCCGCCGTCTCTCTCTGGCGCGCTCGCCAGACGGTCCCCGTGGCGCCGCGCCCGAGCGGCTCCTCAAGGAAGTACTTGCTGCCTACCGGCCGCACGTCGCGCTCCCTGCTGCTTGCCTACGTTCCGACCCACTGTAGTGCCGTGCTTCGCGGCACCGACTGTCGTCATTCTGTGCGTCTTACGTACGGCTTCCCGTACATGTTCGAAGGAAAGACGCTCGGCTCTGTCTCGTGGTTGCCGCAAGCGGACGTGAGCGATCTCAAGTGATCACCGGCAGTGCACTTGTCATGCACTTTTGCGGGCAGAGCCGACCAATCAAGATCACTTGCCTTCGGGCGGGGGGCGCGCTGTCAGTGGCAGGTGCGAGGATGCGTGGAGTACTGGCCGATGTGCTCGTGTGGGGTGGAGGGCCCGTCTGATGGATCTCCGCGGAAGAGGGAGCGGCGTTCGGTGCGCGCTCTCGGCGTTCGGTGCGGCGAGAGCACGCGCCGGGCGTCGCGACGCCGCGGAGATCCATCAGACGGGCCCTGTTCCGCGCCCTCGCAGAAGGGACCGCTGACGCCGATGCAGATCCGGCTGACCGTCGTAGATCCGCTGGCCCCGCCTGCCCCGGCGCGGGGCCGCGCCGCGAGCTGCGACGTGCTGGTCACGGCGCCCGCGGGCACGGCCCTGTCGGCGGTGGCGTCGGCGCTCGCCTCGGCGGTGTCCGGGGGCGACGGCCCGGTCGTGCTGTACGCGGGTTCGGAGCGGCTCGACGACCGGCGCAGCACGCTGGGCGAGCCCCCGCTGACCGACGGTGCGGTGCTGGCCCTGGGCGCCCCGCCGGCCCCGGAGCCGCACCCCGAGCTGGACGACGCCCCGACCCAGCTCCATGTGGTGGCCGGGCCTGACGCGGGCGGGGTTCATCTGCTGCACGGCGGCGAGATCCGCATCGGCCGCTCCGCCGACGCCGACGTCCCGCTGGACGACCCGGACGTCTCCCGCCTGCACTGCGCGGTCACGGTCGCCGCCGACGGCCGTGTCTCGGTCGCCGACCTCGGCTCCACCAACGGCACGACGCTGGACGGCTCCGGTGTGACCACCCGCCCGGTGCGGTTCGCGCCCGGGTCGCTGCTGCGGATCGGTGAGTCGGCGCTGCGGCTGGCTCCGGCCGGGGGTCCGGGGGCGCGAGTGCGGACGGAGCCGGACGGGGAGGGGCATGTGCGGGTCCCCGCCGGGGACCTCGACGACCGCGGCGTGGACGGCGGCGCCGCCCCGCGCAGCGACGGGCCCACGGCGCCCGCGCGAGCGACCGGAACAAGCGGTGCGGTGCCTCACGCACGCGTGGCGGACGGCGGCGCCGCCTGCGCACCCTCGGGAGGCAGGTCGGCCGCGCAGGAACACGGCCCTGTCGAGCCGCCCATCGTGCCGGTACAGGGCGGGGCCCCGCGGATCGAACGGCAGGGACGGGCCGACGGGCCGCATCCGGGACCGCGCGACGGCGACACGCACGGCGCGGGCTTCGGAGTGGGCCCGCTCGGCGCAGGCGCCGAACACGGATCGGGCGACGGCGGGCTCGGCGAGTCCCCGGCGAGCGGCGGCCACGGCAGCAGCCGTAAGGGCACTCCCCTGCGGGGCACCGACGTGCCGCAGGGCGTGCGCAGGCGCGGCGGGCTCACCGCGTGGGCACGGCGGCTGGCCGGCGGACGCGGGGAGCAGGAGACGCCCCGGCACGAGACGTACGACGACGAAGAGCGCGGCGAGGCGATCGAGCTCCCCTCCGCGGTGAGCGGCCCCCGGCAGCCGGAGGCCTGGCCGGACCCGGCATCGCTGCTGCTGACGGCCCTGGGTCCCGGACCCCGGCTGTGGGAGCGCGCACCGGGTCACCCGGAGGCGCTCACGGTGCGGCTGGGCACGGCGGACCGGGCGGCGCCCGACGGCTCGGGGCTGCTGCCCGCGGTGCCGGTGACCGCCGGTCTGCGCGAGGTCGGGGCACTGGGGCTGGCCGGTCCGCGCGAGCGGCTCGCCGGGCTGGCCCGCGCGGTGCTCGCCCAGCTCGCGGCGCTGCACTCGCCCGACGCCCTGGAGATCGTCCTGATCAGCGCGGACCGCTCCCGCCCCCTGGAGGAGCGCACCGCCGAGTGGGCCTGGCTGGGCTGGCTCCCGCACATCCGCCCCGGGCACGGCCAGGACTGCCGGCTGCTGCTGGCCTACGACCGCGAACAAGCCATGGCCCGCACCGAGGAGCTGCTGCGCCGTCTGGAGGACGTGTCGGCGGAGACGCCCGCGAGCGCCAGGTCTGCCGGTGCGGTGGGCGGGGCGGCGCGGGGCGCGGACGGGCAGGACCCTGCCGAGCGTGCCGTTCGGCGGCCCTCCTGGGCGCGGGACGACGACCCGACGGACGGGTTCGTGGGGCCGTACAGCGTGGTCGTCGTGGACGGCGATCCCGGCGGCGCCGATGTGCGCGAGGCGGTGGCCCGGCTGGCCCTGGAGGGACCGCGGGCCGGGATCCATGTCGTCTGCCTCGCCGAGACGGCCGCGGCCTCGCCCGCGTCGCCGGTGACGGAGACCTATGAGGCGGCCTGCACGGTGTCGCCGGTGTTCCGGGAGTGCGGCGCTGTCGCGCTGCTGAGCGGCGACGTGGCCACGGCGCTGCGGCTGATGCGGGTGGCACGGGCCGGCAGCGGGATCGGTGTCGGGGCCGAGTCCGGGGCCGGGTCCGAGGGCGCCCGCACAGGCGGCGCTGTGGGCCGCGGCCCCACGGATCACGACTCGGCGGGCCACGGCTCGGGGGCACCCGGCCCAACCGGCCACAGCCCCGCCGCCTCGGTGCCCGCCCCTGCCAACGCCCCCGTCCACGGCCCCGTGGGCCACGGCACCGTCGCCGCCGTGGACGCGGTCTCGGTCGCCTGGGCGGAGCGGTTCGCGCGGGCTCTGGCGCCGCTGCGGACCGAGGGGACGGGTGGTGAGCGGCACGCGCGCGTGTCGGTGCCGTTGCCGCAGGCGGCGCGGCTGCTGGACGAGTTGGGGCTGGCGCGGGCCACCCCGGCGTCGTTGATGGCGCGGTGGGCCGACGCGGGCGATGACGCGGGGGCCCTCGGCGGGCGGGCGTGTGCCGTGCTCGGGGCCGGGCCGCGCGGGCCGGTCGGCGCGGACCTCGGCGCCGACGGACCGCATCTGCTGATCGAGGGACCCTCCGGCAGCGGGCGTACGGAGTTGCTGCGGGCCGTCGTCGCCTCGCTCGCCGCGGCCGAGCGGCCGGACCGGCTGAGCATCGTGCTGATCGACGGCCGGGACGGCACGGCCTCGGGCGGCGGCCACGGCGACGGGCTGCGGGTCTGTACGGACGTCCCGCATGTCACCACCCATCTCACCGCCAACGACCCCGTCCGCATGCGGGAGTTCGCCCAGTCGCTCAGCGCCGAGCTGAAGCGGCGCGCGGAGCTGCTCGGGCGGTCCGACTTCACCGAGTGGCACACCGGCCGTGAGCTGTCGAGCCGGATGGTCGCGCAGCGTGCGACGGGGGCGGGGGCCGGCATCGGCGCCGGATCCGGTGACGGCTCGGGGGATCTCGACTCGCCGTCCAGCTCCACGCTGCGGCTGCGGCCGGGAGCGGCCCGTCGGCAGGCCGCGGCCGTGCCGCCGTTGCCCCGGCTCGTCGTGGTCGTGGACGACCTGGACGCGCTGGTCTCGCCTCCGCTGGGGTCGCTGGGCCGGCCCGCGGCGGGGTCGGTGATACGCGCGCTGGAGGCCGTGGCCCGGGAGGGCGAGCGGCTCGGGGTGCATCTGGTGGCCGCCGCCGGTGTCGGGGGGCGTACGGCGGAGTCGGAGCCGGCGCGCCGGGCGACGTTGCGGGTGACGCTGGACGCGGTGACCTCGGGGCCGGACGAACCGGCGCCTGGGCGTGGACGGTTGGCCTGGGCGGACGGCAGCGCGGTGCCGTTCCAGGGCGGCCGGGTCACGGGGCGTATCCCGCGGACGGCGACGCTGCGGCCGACGGTCGTGCCGCTGGAGTGGCACCGCATGGGCGACCCGCCGACCCGCCGCCCGGTCCGTGAGCTGGGCAACGGACCGACGGATCTTGCGTTGCTGGCCAGCGCGTTGGAGCGGGCGGCGCGGGAGGTCGCGGCGGCCGAGGTGCCGTCACTGCTGTGACGCCGGTCTGCGATTTCAGCCCGTCCGGTGATTGAGGACGGCTCCGTTCGCGCCGATGGCAGGAGTGCGGGGTCCCTGGTCACGAGGTCGTCACGATCCCCCGGTTGACAGCGGACGCGGTCTTGCCGCCCCCAACCCCAAGGCGTAGACCAGATCAAACGGGACAGCGCTCGAACGTTCGACGAGGCACGAAGAACGGGGCAGTGATGCGCAGCACGAGCAGCAGGAACCGGACAAGCAGGGCCGCCAGGACCGCGGCAGCCGTATTCGCGGGCGCCCTCGCACTCTCGCTCTCCGCGTGCGGAGGCGACGACGACAGCGGCAACGGCAATGAACAGGGCGGATCCGGCGAGGAGACCGCCAACACCGTCACCCTTCCCAAGCTGAACGGCGAATCTCTCGAAGTGGCCGCCGTCTGGACCGGTGCCGAGCAGGAGAACTTCAAGAAGGTCCTCGCGGAGTTCGAGAAGCGCACCGGCGCCAAGGTCACCTTCGTGCCCGCCCAGGACCCGATCATCAACTTCCTCGGCTCGAAGGTCGCGGGCGGACAGCCGCCGGACATCGCGATGCTTCCGCAGCCCGGCGCCATAAAGCAGGCCGTGGAGAAGAAGTGGGCCAAGCCGCTCGGCCCCGAGGCGATCGACGAGCTGCAGAAGAACTACTCGCAGGGCTGGCAGGACATCGGCAAGGTCGACGACAAGCAGTACGGCGTCTACTACAAGGCCGCCAACAAGTCGCTGATCTGGTACAACGCCAAGGTCTTGGAGAACGCGGGGGCCACCGAGCCCAAGACGTGGGACGAGCTTCTGACGACCGCCCAGACGGTGTACGACTCCGGGGTCACCCCGTTCTCCGTGGGCGGTGCCGAGGGCTGGACCCTCACCGACTGGTTCGAGAACATCTATCTCTCCCAGGCCGGTCCCGAGAAGTACGACCAGTTGGCGAAGCACGAGATCAAGTGGACCGACGCCTCCGTGAAGGACGCGCTGGCCACGCTCGCCCAGGTGTGGGGCAAGAAGGACTACGTGGCGGGCGGTGCGAGCGGCGCGCTGCAGACGGACTTCCCGGCCTCGGTCACCCAGACCTTCACCGGCGGCGACCAGCCGAAGGCCGCGATGGTCTACGAGGGCGACTTCGCGCAGGTCAACATCACGCAGGCCAAGGCGAAGGTCGGCACGGACGCGAAGGTGTTCCCGTTCCCGGCCGTCGGTGACACCGCGCCCGTCGTCTCCGGCGGCGACGCGGCCGTCATCCTCCAGGACTCCAAGGCCTCGCAGGCCCTGGCCACCTGGCTCGCCTCCCCGGACGCGGCGACGATCCAGGCGAAGCTGGGCGGCTACCTCTCGCCGAACAAGAACGTGGCCAACTCGGCGTATCCGAACGCCGTGCAGCAGAAGATCGCCAAGGCCCTCATCGGCTCCGGCGACGACTTCCGCTTCGACATGTCCGACCAGGCGCCGCAGGCGTTCGGCGGCACGCCCGGCAAGGGTGAGTGGAAGGCGCTGCAGGACTTGCTGAAGAACCCGTCGGACATCGCGGGCACACAGCGGAAGCTGGAAGCCGACGCGGCCGCGGCGTACGGAAACTGACGTCATGGCGTCGGCGGAAGCGGCAGGGGGCTCCGCGCCCCCTGCCGAACCCAGGTCGCGCAGGAGTGTGACCGGCACACGCATGACCATGGCGGCGCTGTTCCTGCTGCCCGCTCTCGTGCTGCTGGGCGCGCTCGTGGTCTACCCGATCGGGTACTCGCTGGTCCGCAGTTTCTACGACCAGTCCGGGGACGGCTTCGCCGGATTCGACAACTACAAGTCCCTGTTCACGGACGACGGCATCCGCACGGCCCTGAAGAACAACATCATCTGGGTGGTGTTCGCCCCGACCGTCGCCACCGCGCTCGGTCTGATCTTCGCGGTGCTGACCGAGCGGGTGCGCTGGGGTACGGCGTTCAAGCTGGTCGTCTTCATGCCGATGGCGATCTCGATGCTGGCGGCGGGCATCATCTTCCGGCTGGTGTACGACGCGGACCCGGACAAGGGTGTCGCCAACGCGGTGTGGGTCGGCGTCCACGACACCTTCGCGCAGTCGTCCGCGTTCCCGAAGGCGCACCCGGGGCGGGAGTCGCCGCTCGAAGCGGCACCGGGCGGCGCCTTCATCACCAAGGCCACCGTCAGCGCCGGAACCCCGGTCACCCTGCCCCTCGTCGGCGTCGCCCCGGACCAGATGCCGGACGACGCCAAGAAGGCCGTGGCGGCGAAGGCCGAGCCGGGCAAGGTCACCGGCACCACCTGGCAGGACTTCACCCGCGGCAAGGGCGTCGGCACGCTCGGCGGGGTCGACGCGTCCGAGCTGGGCTATCCCGGGATGAGGATCGAGGCGGTCAAGGACGGCAAGGTCGTCGCCGCCACGAACGCCGCCGACGACGGCACGTTCACGCTGCCCGCCGAGGCCGACGGGGCCCAGCTGCGGCTCCCCGGCGACAACTTCAAGGAGGCGTACAACGGCGTCGACTGGCTCGGCCCGTCCCTGGTCACGCCGGCCATCATCGGGTCGTACATCTGGATGTGGGCCGGTTTCGCGATGGTGTTGATCGCGGCCGGGCTCGCGGGCATCCCGCGTGACCTGCTGGAGGCGGCCCGGGTGGACGGCGCCAACGAGTGGCAGGTGTTCCGCAAGGTCACGGTGCCGCTCCTCGCACCCGTCCTCGCGGTCGTCACGGTCACCCTGATGATCAACGTCCTGAAGATCTTCGACCTGGTCTTCATCATCGCCCCGGGCTCCTCCCAGGACGACGCGAACGTCCTCGCCCTGGAGCTGTACCGCAAGGGCTTCTCCGAGGACCAGCCGGGCATCGCGAGCGCGATCTCGGTGTTCCTGCTGCTGCTGGTGATTCCGGTGATGTGGTTCAACGTTCGTCGGCTGCGGCGGGAGGTCAGGCGATGAGTGCGGACGTCGACAGGCCCACCGAGGCGGCGCCCCGGCCGCTCACCGTCGTCAAGGGCGAGCAGTCGCTCGGCGGGCGGCTCGCCTCGTTCGTCAGTGGCGGGCTGGTGCGGGTGTTGCTCATCGTCGTCGGGCTGTTCTGGCTGGTCCCGACGCTAGGGCTGCTGCTGTCCTCGCTCCGGCCGCCGGAGGAGATGGCCGCGAGCGGCTGGTGGGAGGTCTTCAGCAAGCCCTCCCAGCTCACCTTCGACAGCTACGACAAGCTCCTCGGCAACAGCGACATCACCGACTCGATCCTCAACACCGTGCTGATCACGGTCCCGGCGACGGTCCTCGTCGTCACCATCGGGGCGCTCGCGGGATACGCGTTCGCGTGGATGGAGTTCCCGGGCCGCGACTGGTGGTTCCTGGGGGTGGTCGGCCTGTTGGTCGTGCCGGTGCAGGTGGCACTGATCCCGATCGCCGAGCTGTTCGGCAACATCGGCATCTTCGGGTCCCTGATCGGTGTGATCCTCTTCCACGTCGGCTTCGGGCTGCCGTTCGCGGTGTTCCTGCTGCGGAACTTCTTCGCGGAGATCCCGCGGGAGCTGCTGGAGGCGGCCCGTCTGGACGGCGCCGGTGAACTGCGGCTGTTCTTCCGTGTCGTGATGCCGCTCGGCGGTCCGGCGATCGCCGCGCTCGGCATCTTCCAGTTCCTGTGGGTGTGGAACGACATGCTGGTCGCGCTGATCTTCACGGACTCCGGGAGCCAGCCGATCACGGTCGCGCTGCAGACCCAGGTACGGCAGTTCGGCAACAACATCGACGTGCTGGCGCCCGGCGCTTTCATCTCCATGGTGATCCCGCTGATCGTGTTCTTCGCGTTCCAGCGGCAGTTCGTGTCCGGCGTGATGGCGGGCGCGGTCAAGTAGCGGTACGGCAAAGGCAGCGGCCCTAGACGAAAGACGGCTCGGCGGGGCGGACCGACACCGGTCCGCCCCCTGCCGTTCACTCACGGTCCCCCGTATGCCTTAGGCACCGTAACCAAGTCACTCCATTGGCCGTTCCCGGCAAGGCGACAGCGCCCCACCGCACCAGCCGACCCATGGATGTCCCTTGCCCAGGTTCAGTGTCATTGTCCCCGCGTACAAGGTTCAGGCGTACCTGCATGAGTGCCTGGAATCGGTGCTCTCGCAGTCGTACCCCGATCTCGAACTGATCGCCGTCGACGACTGCTCGCCGGACGCGTGCGGCGCGATCATCGACGAGTTCGCGGCCCGCGACCCTCGGGTCCGCCCCGTGCACCTCACCGCGAACCAGGGCCTGGGGCCCGCCCGCAACGCGGGGATGGCCGAGGCCACCGGCGACTACCTGATCTTCCTCGACAGCGACGACACCCTCACCCCCGACGCCCTGGTCACGATCGCCGACCGGCTGAAGGAGACCGGCGAGCCGGACGTCCTGGTCTACGACTACGCGCGCACCTACTGGACCGGTGAGACGGTCCGCAACCAGGCCGCCGACCAGCTCTCCGAGGAGGGCCCGGCGCCGTTCCGCCTCGCGGACCGCCCGGGGCTGCTGCGGATGCTGATGGTCGCCTGGAACAAGGCGTACCGGCGGGGCTTCGTCGAGAAGGAGGGCTTCGCCTTCCCGTCCGGCTACTACGAGGACACGCCCTGGACCTACCCGGTCCTGATGACGGCGGAGTCGATCGCCACCCTGGACCGGGTGTGCGTGCACTACCGGCAGCGCCGCCGCGGCGGCATCCTCGGCACGGTCAGCCCGCGGCACTTCGACATCTTCGAGCAGTACGACCGGGTCTTCGCCTACGTCGACCGGAACCCCGAACTGGCCCACTGGCGCCCGGTGCTGTTCCGCCGGATGGTCGACCACCTGATCGTGGTGTTCGGGCGCCGCGACCGCCTCCCGCGCCGCAGCCGCGCCGACTTCCTGCGCAGGGCCCGCACCTACTACCGCCGCTACCACGCCCCCGGCGCCCCCGCCCCGGCCCGCACCCGCCTCCACTACGCCCTCGTCCGGCTGGGCCTGCACCGCACCTACCGGGCCCTGCAACGGACGGCGGCCCTGGCCCGTCGTACCGGCAAGTTCACGGGCCGGCTGCTGAAGGGCCTGCGTTCCGGCGCCCTGCGCCTGCACTACCGCGCCCAGCGCTGCCTCCCGGTGCGCGGCGACCGTGCCGTCTTCGCGGCCGACGGGGTGCGCGGCCACGGCTGCCACCCGGGCGCCCTGGAGCAGGCGTTCCGTACGCACGCCCCGGGCGTCCGCACGGCGTGGGTCGCCGACGCCGGGCAGCATGCCGCCGTCCCCACCGGCACCCGCCGGCTGCGCCCCGGCACGGCCGCCTACTGGACGGCCCTCGCCCGCTCCAAGTACCTCGTCCACAACGCCGACTTCGACCGCCGTCTGGTCAAGCGCCCCGGCCAGGTCATGGTGCAGACCCGGCGAGGCACCCCGCTCAAGCACATGGGCCTGGACCTGCGCGAACGCCCGGCGGCAGCGGGCGACACGGACTTCGGCGAACTCCTGGCCAACGTCGACAAGTGGGACTACGTCCTGTCCGCGAACCGCCACTCCACGCTGACCTGGGAGCGCGTGTGCCCGGGCGGCTACACCACCCTGGAGTACGGCAGCCCACGCAACGACCGCTTCCTGCGGGCGACCTCGGCGGACGTGGCCCGGATCCGTGAGTCGCTCGGCATCCCCGAGGGCGCGGTCGTGATCCTCTACGCCCCCACCCACCGCGACTACCGCCGCACCCAGCGCACCACCCTCGACCTGCACCGCGTCGTGCGCCGTCTGGGTCCGCGCCATGTCGTCCTGGCCCGCGCCCACCACCGCCACGGCGGCCCCCTGGTCGACGCTCCCCAGCCGGGCCGGGTCATCGACGTCACCGACCATCCGAACGTCGAGTCGCTGTGCCTCGCCTCGGACGCGCTGGTCACCGACTACTCGTCGATCATGTTCGACTACGCCAACCTGGACCGGCCGATCGTGATCCACGCCGACGACCGGGAGGCGTTCGAGGCGGCCCGCGGCACCTACTTCGATCTGCGGGCCTTCCCGCCGGGCGCGGTGTCGCGCAGCGAGGACGAGCTGATCGACATCTTCGCCACCGGCCACTGGCGCGGGTCGCGCTCCGCGCAGCTGCGGTCGGCCTTCCGTGCGCGTTTCTGCCCGTACGACGACGGTCGCGCCGCCGAGCGGGTGGTACGGCATGTGGTGCTGGGCGAGACCGGCGTGCCGCCCGTCGTGCCGCTCGACCGGCGTCACCCTGTGCCGTAACGCTCCGCTGGTGCCGCGATGTGCCGTCTTTCGTCTGCGGCGCCGTCGTGGCTTGTCGCGCAGTTCCCCGCGCCCCTTAGGCACGGCCGAACCGCAGCTGAATGGCCCCTGTCTCCTCCAGAACACCGACAGAAAGGGCAGTATGCCCCGCTTCAGCATCATCGTTCCGTCTCATGGTGTCGCCGGCCGGCTGTCGCAGGCGCTGGATTCCGTCCTCGTCCAGTCCTTCGGCGACTTCGAGCTGATCCCGGTCTGCGATGCCCCGGACTCGGCGGCTGCCGGTGTCGTCGCCGGGTATGCCGAACGGGACTGCCGGGTGGCGCCCGTGCACTCGCCGCCGGCGGCCGGTCCGGCCGGGGCGCGCAATGCCGGGATGCGGGCGGCGACGGGGGCGTGGCTGCTGTTCCTGGACGGGGACGACGTGCTGGTGCCGGGCGCGCTGGCGGCGCTGGACGCCCGGCTGGAGGAGACCGGCGACGTGGACGTCCTGCACTTCGAGCACGAGCGGACCCCGTGGTGGGTCGGCGAGCCCACCAACCCGGCCGCGCTCGTGCTGGCGGGGACGCCGGACGGGGCCTTCTCCCCCGAGCGGGCGCCGCAGCTGACGGGGGTGCAGCTCCCGGCCTGGAGTGCCGCCTACCGCCGCGCCTTCCTCGCCGAACGGCATCTCGCCTTTCCCGACGGCCACTTCACCGACATCGGCTTCGGCGGACTGGTCGTGGCGAGCGCCGAGCGCATGGCGGTGCTGCGGCAGGTCGTCGTACGGCATCTGGTGCGGCGGCAGGGCAGTCGGCTGGGGCTGCCCGGGGAGCACCACTTCGAGCTGCTGGACCAGGTCGAGCTGGTGCTGACGCGGGCGGCCGGGCAGGGGCTGTCCGGGGAGCGGTTCGCGGCGCTGTTCGAGCAGGTCTTCGGCACCGTACTGAAGACGGCCGCGCATCCGCGTCGGCTGCCGCGCGGGCGGCGGGCCTTCTTCCGCCGGGCGAGCAGGCTCTACCGGCGGCACCGGCCCGCCGGGTTCCGGGTGCCGGGCGGCAGTCTCAGGGTGCAGCACCGGCTGCTGGCGAGCGGGGCGTACGCGGCGTTCCGGGCGCTGCGCGGCGTCAACCAGGCGCTGGCGAGGGTGGCTGCGGGCGCGCCGCGTCCACACGGACTGCGCACCCGGCTGCGCTACCGGCGTCAGCTGCGCCGCCCGCTGGACCGCAACCTCGCCGTGTACTGCGCGTACTGGGGCCGCGGCTACCTCTGCAACCCGGCCGCGATCCACGCCAAGGCGCGCGAACTCGCCCCGCATCTGCGCTCGGTGTTCCTGGTCGAGGCGGACCAGGCGCACACGGTGCCGAAGGACGTGGAGTACGCGGTGATCGGCAGCCGCAAGTACTGGGACGTGCTGGCCCGGGCCAAGTACCTGGTGAACAACGCCAACTTCGCGGACGCGGTCGTCAAGCGCAGGGGCAGTGTGCACCTGTCGACGCAGCACGGCACCCCGCTGAAGAAGATGGGCGCCGACCAGGCGACGTATCCCGTGGTGGCGGCGGCGACCGGCAGCATCGCCAAGCTGCTGGCCCGGGTCGACCGCTGGGACTACAACGTCACCTCCAACCGGCACTCCACCGAGATGTGGGAGAGCGCGTATCCGTCGGCGCACGAGCCCCTGGAGTACGGCTATCCGCGCAACGACGTCTACTACAGGGCGACCGCCGCCGACGTCGCCCGCGTCCGCCGCGAACTCGGCGTCCCCGAGGGCAAGAAGGCCCTGCTCTACGCGCCCACGCACCGCGACTACGCCACCGGCTTCGAGACGAGCCTCGACCTGGAGGCGCTGTGCGAGGAGATCGGCGACGAGTACGTGGTGCTGCTGCGCGCCCACTACTTCTACGACCGGGGCGGAGCGCGCGGCACCGGCCGGATCATCGACGTCACCGGGCACCGCTCCGCCGAGGACGTGTGCCTGGCCGCCGACGCGCTGATCACCGACTACTCGTCGATCATGTTCGACTACGCCAACCTGGACCGGCCGATCGTGGTGTACGCCGACGACTGGGAGATCTACCGGGAGCTGCGAGGCGTCTACTTCGACGTGCTGGAGGCGCCGCCGGGCCGGGTGGCGCGCACGCCGGGCGAGCTGGCGGCCGTCTTCCGCGACGGCTCGTGGGCGGACGCGGAGGCCAAGGAGCTGCGGGCCGCGTTCCGGGAGCGCTTCTGCCAGTTCGACGACGGGCTCGCCGCCGAGCGCGTCGTACGCCGGGTGCTGCTGGGCGAGCCGCCCGAGGCCATCCCGCCGGTGATCCCGCTCGCCGAACGCATCCCCGCCCCCGCCGCGACGACCCCCGTGAGGAGCTGACGTGCCCCGCTTCAGCATCATCGTCCCCGTTTTCAAGGTGCAGGGCTTCCTGCGGGAGTGCCTGGACTCGGTGCTCTCGCAGTCGTACACCTCCTTCGAGGTGATCGCCGTCGACGACCGCTCCCCCGACAGCTGCCCCGCCATCCTGGACGGCTACGCCGAGCGCGACGTACGCGTGCGCGTGCTGCACCTGCCGGAGAACGTCGGCCTCGGCCGGGCCCGCAACGCCGGTCTGGAGGAGGCGAACGGCGACTACGTCCTGTTCCTCGACAGCGACGACTCCTACACGCCGGGCCTGCTGGCCGCGGTGGCGGCCCGTCTGGAGTCGGCCGGCGATCCGGACATCCTGGTCTTCGACCACGTACGCACCCACTGGTGGGGCCGCGGCGGCCGCAGTACGGCGGCGGACCTGCTGGCCGCGGCCGGGACGGGCACCTTCGACATCCGTGAGAACCCGGAGTACCTGCATCTGTTCCTGGTCGCCTGGAACAAGGCGTACCGGCGCGACTTCTTCCTCAAGCACGAGCTGCGCTACGCGCCGGGCCTGTACGAGGACGCGCCCGTCACCTACCGCTCGATGGTGCTGGCCGACAGCATCGCCTGTCTGGAGCGGATCGGGGTCGAGTACCGGCAGCGCCGGCAGGGGGCGATCACCAAGACTCCGGGGCGGCGGCACTTCGACATCTTTCCCCAGTACGAGGGCCTGTTCGCGTTCCTCGAAGGGCGCCCGGACCTGGCGTGGGCGCGCCCGCTGCTGTTCGAGCGGGCCCTGGACCACATGCTGTTCGTGCTGGCCCGCGAGGACCGGGTGACGCCCGCGGACCGGCCGGACTTCTACCGCGAGATCCGCGCCTTCCACGCCCGCCACCTCCCCGACGGCTTCACCCTCCCGGACGGCTGGCGCGGCAGGGAGATGCGGCTGCTGGCGACGGCGCCCTACGCGTCGTACGCCGTGGCACGCGGTCTGCGTGATCTGCGCAGGGTGGCGGGGGCCGGAAAGCGGCGCGTCACGCGGGCGGTGTCGCAGCGGGCCCAACGGGCTTGGTACGGGGCCCAGTCCAGGCTTCCGCTGGATCCGCATCTCGCCGTCTACTCGGCGTTCTCGCATCGCGGGGTGCTGGGCGACCCGGCGGCGATCCATGCCAAGGCGCGGGAGATCGCCCCGCACATCAAGGGCGTGTGGGTGGTCCAGGAGGACGCGGTGGACTCGCTGCCGCCCGGTACCGACTTCGTGACGCCCGGCTCGCGGCGCTATCACGAGGTCATGGCGCGGGCCACGTACTGGGTGAACAACGTCAACTGGCCGGGCACGCTGGCCAAGCGCCCCGGCAGTGTGCATCTCCAGACCCACCAGGGCACCCCGCTGAAGTACATGGCGGCCGACCTGCTGACCAAGCCCGGTGCGCGGCACGGCTTCGACGTGCCGAAGATGCTGTGGCGGGCCGACCGCTGGGACTACAGCCTGGTGGCCAACCGGCATTCGGAGCTGGTGTGGGAGCGGGCGTACCCATGTCACTTCACCTCGCTCAGGACCGGGAGCCCGCGCAACGACGTGCTGGTCAACGCGGGGCCCGAGGCCGGTGCGGCGGCCCGTGCGCGGCTCGGCGTCCCCGCCGGGAACACCGTGGTGCTGTACGCGCCGACCCGCCGCGACTACCGCCGGGGCGGCCATGTCGACCGGATCGACCTCGCCCGGTTCGCCGCGGACCTGGGCACCGGCCACACCCTCGTCGTACGGCTGCACCCGTCGCTGGCCAAGGGCACGGCCCGCGGGATGGGCCTGGCCGATCTGCACCGGCGGGGCGTGCTGATCGACGCGACGGACGAGCCGCACGTCGAGGAGGTGATGCTGGCCGCCGACGTCCTGGTCACCGACTACTCCGCCCTGATGTTCGACTACGCCAACCTGGACCGGCCGATCGTGATCCACGCCGACGACTGGGGGGCGTACGCGGCGAGCCGGGGCGCCTACTTCGACATCACGGCGGACGCGCCGGGCCATGTGTCGCGCTCCTACCGGGAGTTGGCGTGGCTGTTCACGTCCGGGACCTGGCAGGACGAGGAGTCGCTGCGGTCGCGGCAGGGATTCAGGCGGCGGTTCTGCGAGTTCGACGACGGGCAGGCCGCGGAGCGGGTGGTACGGACGCTGATGCTGGGCGAGCCGGTGCCGGGGTCGGCCGCCGCGACGGTGCCGGCTCCGGCGTCGGCGAGGTCGCTGCTGGACGCCCGCTGACGGGTTTGCCGAGGGGCCGCCGATGGGCTCACTCGATGTGGTGACGTGAGTTAATGCCGTTGACCCGGCCGGGAACATACGGCAAATGCCCCAGACCCACACAACCTCCACTGTCAGAAAGGCGGCCGTCGGGACTCTCGTCCGGAGGACCGTGCAGGGTGCCACCGCGTTGCGCGGCGGCCGCGTCTGGCATCCGACGCCGTACCAGGTCTTCGGGTTCCTGTTCTACCTGGTGATGCTGTTGGCGTACTGGGCCGTGCCGCTGTGCTGCGACGCCGGCCAGCACGCCGCCGTCGTGGAACGCCTCGGCGCGAACCTCCTCCATCCCCGCCATCCGATGGCGGACCTGCCGGGCGCGGGCAGCCCGTACTACACGCCGTACGCGGTCGCACAGGGCGCGTTCGCCCGGCTGACCGGGCTGGGCGGCTGGGAGGTGGTGCGGCTGGCCGGCCCGCTGAACCTGCTGGTGCTGCTGACCGGCATCGGCCGCTTCGTGCGGGTGCTCACGCCACGGCCGTGGGCGCCGGTGCTGGCGCTGGGCGCGATGACGCTGCTGTGGGGTACCGAGCGGGCCTGGTGGAGCGGCTATCTGAGCCTGATGTCGATGACCGGGAACCTCGGCTACCCGTCCGCCTTCGCCATCGGGCTCACTTTCTGGGCCTGGGCGTGGACGGGGGCGCGGGCGCGCGGGAAGGGGCTCGTCCGGTTCGTCGGGCCGAGCGGGCTGCCGGGGTTCGCCGGGTACGCGGGGCTGGGCGCGCTGTACGGGCTGATCCTGCTGATCCATCCGATCACGGCGGCGGCCGCGGTACTGGGGGCGGTGGCGTTCGTCACCGGGTGGCAGCGGGGGTGGGGCGCTGCCGTGGTCGCGCGCTGGGGGGTGGCGGCGGGCACGGCGGTGCTGGTCGCGGTGTGGTGGCCGTACTTCGACGTGTTCGCGCTGGCCGGGAACCGCAGTGTGGACTGGATGCACCGGCGGCTGTACGAGCAGCTTCTCGGACAGTTCTGGCTGGCGCTGCTCGGGCTGCCCGCGCTGTGGCTGCGGTGGCGGCGGGGCACCTGGCGGGATCCGCTGGTGCTGCTGTTCGCCCTCGACTGTCTGCTCGTGGGGTACGGCTGGTTCAGCGGCCACTACACCTACGGCAGGATCCTCGGGCTCACCCTGGTGCCGTTGCAGTTCGCGCTGGCGGTGGAGCTGGCGGCGCCCCGGCCGTGGGGCAGGGTGCGCCGGGTGCTGGGCGGGGCCGCGGTGGCCGGGGCCTGTGTCGGGTTCCTCACCGTGCAGGGCGGGGCGGTGCTGCCGCGCGTGCTGGACCCGATCGGCCTGGAGCAGCCGTCTCAGTGGCCGTCGTACGCGTGGGTGGCGCGGCATGTCGGGAAGGGTGAAGTGATCATCTCCGACGGGCACTTCGCCCCTCGCTCCATCCCCGGGTACGGGCCGAACCTCGCCGCGCCGATCTGGCCCGACCCCGCCCTGGACGAGCGGGTCCGGGAACGCAGGGTCGCCGATGTCCGCGCCTACCTCTCCCCGACGTCGACCCGGGCCGAGCGCGTCACCATCGCCCGGCGCTACCACGCGCGCTGGCTGCTGCTGACGCGGTGGAAGCGGGTGCCGGAGGAGGCGGTGGTGGTGGCCTGGAGCGGGACGTCGGGGGAGGTGCTGGCGCGGATCGGGTGATCGTCCGTGCGGCGCGTGGTTACTCGATGACGAGGTCGACGTCGATGTTGCCGCGGGTGGCGTTGGAGTAGGGGCAGACCTGGTGGGCGGTCTCGACGAGCTTGCGGCCGGTCGCCTCGTCCAGGGTGTCGGGCAGCTCGACGCGCAGCGTGACCTTCAGGCCGAAGCCCTCGCCCTGCTTGCCTATGCCGACCTCGGCGGTGACGGCGGCTTCGGAGACGTCGACCTTGGCCTGGCGGCCGACGAGACCGAGGGCGCTGCCGAAGCAGGCGGCGTACCCGGCGGCGAACAGCTGCTCCGGGTTCGTGCCCTGGCCGTTGCCGCCCAGCTCCACCGGCATGGCCAGGGCGAGGTCGATCTTGCCGTCGTTGCTGACGGTGCGGCCCTCGCGGCCGTGGGTGGCGGTGGCGACAGCGGTGTAGAGCGCGTCCATGGAAAACCATCCCTCTCGAAGTCACGTGCCGGCGGCTCCGTTGGCGGCCGCCGTCACGACCACAAGTAGAGCACACAATTCAATTGCACACAACTAAATGGCGAACACGAGCTACCCTGGAACCATGACGACCTCGCCCACGGCCGACTGGCTCCGCCTCGACCAGCAGATCTGCTTCTCCCTGAACGCCGCCTCGCGGGCCTTCGGCGGCGTCTACCGCGTGATCCTCAAGGACCTGGGGCTCACTTACCCGCAGTACCTGGTGATGCTGGTGCTGTGGGAGCACGGCGACCTGCCCGTGAAGAAGCTCGGCGAACATCTGCGCCTCGACTCCGGCACCCTGTCCCCGCTGCTCAAGCGGCTGGAGGCGGCGGGCCTGGTACGCCGGGAGCGCAACGCCCGCGACGAGCGCTCGGTGGAGGTGCGGCTGACGGAGGAGGGCGCGGCGCTGCGCGAGCGGGCCCTTGAGGTGCCGCGCCGGATCGCCAGGGCGACGGGGTTCGACGTGGAGGAGATCCGCGCGCTGCGGGCCCGGCTGGATCAGCTCACCGAGGCGCTGGACTCGGCCGCGGTGGAGGAGACCCCGTAGGGCGAGCCCGGCGGGCGGCGGACGTAGAGCCGTAGCGGGCCGTCGGGCTGCCCGGTGCGCAGCGGGCGGAACTCCTCGCCGACGATGGCGAGTTTGGCGCGTTCGGTGGGGTTGCGGGGATACCAGGGCGAGTTCAGGGCGTACGGCTCGGCGGCGACCCAGACCCGGTCGACCGAGTCGAGCCTGCGCCGCAGTTCCCGGGCGCCGACCTCCCGGCCGTACAGCGTCCCCGACCTCGGTCCGGACTGGTCGAGCGCGATGTCCCACGCCCGCCGGAAGCCACGCGGATAGGCAAGTGCCGAGCGCCGGCCGATGGACGGCAGGTAGAGCACCGGGTCGCCGGGGCGGAGGTGCCGGGCGGCGAAGGCGGAGGCGGAGGCGAGATTGTCGGGGCGGTGGGCCGGGGAGCGGTCCTGGCGGTGGAGGGGGAGGTGGTGGAGGAAGGCGAGGGTGATGGCGAGGACGCCCGCCAGGGGGAGCTTCGGAAACCGGACGGGACCCTGACCTGGGCCGGCGTGCCGGCGTTCACGCGTCACGGCCACCGCCGCCCGATCCACCACCGCCACCTCCGGCCGGTCCGCCACCGCCAACGGATCCGCTCCCGCCGCCACCAGCCGGTCCGCCACGGCCAGTCGATCCGCTCCCGCCACCGCCAGTCGATCCGCCACGGCCAGCCGATCCGCTCCCGCCACCGCCACCTCCGGCCGGTCCGCCACCGCCAGCGGATCCGCCCCCGCCGCCACCAGCCGGTCCGCCACCCCCAGTCGATCCGCCCCCGCCACCGCCGCTCGATCCGCCACCGCCAGCCGGTCCGCCCCCGCCACCACCGGCCGATCCGCCCCCGCCAGTCGATCCGCCCCCGCCGTCACCAGCCGGTCCGCCCCCGCCGCCACCAGCAGCGGCGCCCCCGCGAGGGCGTACAGCACATACCGGTCGTCGTACATGGGCCGCACCTGCGACACGGCCATGAGCAGGCCCGGCGGCACCACCAACAGCGGCAGCGCGACCATGGCGACCCGGCGCACCGTCAGCCCCGCCAGCATGAGCAGGACACACGCCCCGAACACGGCGCCCGTGGGCCCGGCGGCGAACCCCCGGAGCAGACGCTCCGCACTCCCCCACCCCGGCGCCGCCAGCCACTCCACCTGCCCGGCCTGCGCCCGTGACACGGCCACCAGCGGCACCAGGGCCACGCCCGCGCCCGCCGCCGCGCGCCCCCACGCGAGCCACACCCTGCCCGGCACCCGCCACGCCGCCAGGGTCACCGCATGCGCGCCCGCCACCAGCACAGCCAGCTCGTGCAGCAGGCAGCAGGCCCCGAGGACGACGCCGTACGCCCACCACACCCGCCGCACCAGCAGCAGCGTCGCCCCCGCCACCCCGGCCGTGACCAGCGCGTACGACCGACCCTCCTGCGCGTAGTGCCCGACCAGCGGCGTCACCGCGAACAGCAGTCCGGCCCACAGCCCGACCCTCGGCCGGGCCAGCCGCACCCCGAGCGCGGCGACCAGTCCCGCCGCCGCGGTCGCGCCCAGCACCGACGGCAGCCGGAGGGCGACCTCGCCGGGGTGTACGGCGAGGACGGCGTGCATGAGCAGGTAGTACAGGCCGTGCACGGCGTCCACGCCCTGCACCAGCCGCCAGATCTCCGGCACGGAGCGGCGGGCGACCTGGAAGGTCACCCCCTCGTCCCGCCACATGCCGCCGCGGTCGAGCCTCCACAACCCGATGCCGAGCATGACGGCGACGGGCACACAGACGGCGACGACCGGGGCCGCACCGTCTGCGCGGCCGCGCTTCCTCGGCTTCCCCTGCGTCCTGGGCGTCCTCGGCAGCTCCTGCTTCCCGTCCACCATGAGGGGGATTTTGTGTTATTAGCCGACAAATATTCTTTATTGACGGCGTATCTCCACGGATATGGCATTCACCCGGCCTACGATCCCCGCGACGAACCACCTCCGCCCCACCCGCCTCTTAGCGGGCGGCTACCCAACATTCCTACGCTTCCGGAACGTGACCCCATGCACTCTCACGCCCCGCAGGTCGGCGTCATCGTCATCGGCCACAACGACGCCGCGCATGTGACGACCGCCGTCCGCTCGGCGTTGGCGCAGGGGCCCGCCGTGCGGGAGGTCGTCGCCGTGGACGACTGCTCGACGGACGACAGCGTGGAACTCCTCGAACGCCTCGCCGCGAGCGAGCCACGGGTGAAGGTGGTCCGGCGCCGGGTCAACAGCGGCGGCTGCGGCAGCCCGCGCAACACCGGGCTCGACCGGGTGACATCGCCGTACGTGATGTTCCTGGACAGCGACGACGTCCTGCCGCCGGGCGCGGTGGACGCGCTGCTCGGGGCGGCGACGGGGGCGGACGCGGAGGTGGCGGGCGGGCTGTGCGTGCGGCGGGAGCTGCCACAGGGGCGCGAGGTGCCCTGGGAGGCGGGCCTCTACGCCGGGCACGCGGTGTACGAAAACCCGGCGCAGCGCCCGCGCCTGGTCCACGACACGCTGTGCGTCAACAAGCTCTACCGCACGGACTTCCTGCGCGACCACGGCATCCGGTTCCCCGAAGGCCGCTTCCCCTACGAGGACTTCGTCTTCACCGCGCGCGTACTGGCCGCCGCGCCGCGCATCGCCCTCGTCCCGGACCGCGTGTACATCTGGCACGTACGCCGCTCCGCCGGCCGGCTGTCGATCTCCCTGGACCGCGCCGGCATCACCAACTGGCTGGCGCGCACGGAGGCCTGCCGGCTGGCGTACGACATCCTGCTGGGCGCCGGACAGAAGGAGCTGGCGCGGGCGGCGCGCGGCAAGTTCCTCGAACACGAACTGCGCATGTACGTCCGCGAGTTGGGCCTGCGCGACGCCCGCTACCAGCGCGCCTGGTGGGCGCACACCCGGTCGTGTCTCGCCGAGTACGACGCCTCCGACTGGACTCAGCACCCCGCCGCGCCCGGCCGTCTCATCGGCCGCGTCGTCCTGGCCTCCCCCGAGCCCCGCGACCTGCCCCGCCTCAGGGACCTCGCGTCCCGCCCCGCCCGCCTGCTCCCGCCCTACGCCCACACCCCCGACGGCACCCCCGTCTGGTCGCCCGACCTCCCTCAACTCACCCTGGAACCGCTGCTGACCCGCCCGATCCGCCACCTCCCCCTCGCCGTGGACGCGGAACTGCGCCCACGCGCGCGCGGCGCCCTGCTCCGGCTCCGTCTGCACGAGCTGTACGGCAGAGTGGCGCAGGCGGGACCTCAGGCCCTGGACGTGGAGTGGCGGTGCCGGGAGACGGGGCGTGAGGCGGGGCCTCGTACGACGGTGGCGCTCACGCCGGGAGACGGCGTGTGGTCTGCGGCGACGACGGTGCGCTGGGCCGGGTTCGAGGCGGGCACCTGGGATCTGCGGCTGCGCGTACGCTTCCGGGGCGGGGCGTATCGCGAGGTCACCGCATGTGTCCTCCCGGGCGCCGCCCCGCTGCGCCGTCGCGCCGTGGTCAGCGCCCGGCACGCCGTAGTACTCGTACACCCGTACCTCACGCACTCCGGAACACCGGCATTACGTATGGCCATGGGTTTACGCGGAGTCATGACAGTGGCCCGCGGCCGAATGCGCCGCCTGCTTCACTGTCACTGACCCCGAGCACGGTCCGCCGAGACCGACATCGACACCGATAGCGACACACCAAGCACGACCACAGGCTCATCGACGATGACTGACAAGGACTGACGAGGGGACGGCCGCACATGACCTGGCTGATCACCGGCGGCGCCGGTTACATCGGAGCGCACGTCGTACGGGCGATGACCGGGGCGGGCGAGCACGCCGTGGTGTACGACGACCTGTCCACGGGGAATCCCGACCGCGTGCCCGACGGCGTACCGCTGGTCGTCGGCTCGACCCTGGACCCCGAGCGCGTCGCCCGCGCGATCATGGCTCACCGCATCACCGGTGTCGTCCATCTCGCGGCGAAGAAGCAGGTGGGCGAGTCGGTCGAACTCCCCATGCTCTACTACCGGGAGAACCTGGAGGGCCTGCGCATCCTGCTGGAGGCCGTGACGGCGGCGAAGGTGCGGTCCTTCGTCTTCTCGTCCTCCGCCGCGGTCTACGGCATGCCGGATGTCGACCTGGTGACGGAGGAGACCCCGTGCGTGCCGATGTCGCCGTACGGCGAGACCAAGCTGGCCGGCGAGTGGCTGGTCCGGGCGACGCACCGCGCGACGGGCCTGTCCACGGCATCGCTGCGCTACTTCAACGTGGCCGGCGCGGCCGGTCCCGAACTCGGCGACACCGGCGTCTTCAACCTCGTCCCGATGGTCTTCGAGAAGCTGACGGCGGACGAGCCCCCGCACATCTTCGGCGACGACTACCCGACCCCCGACGGCACCTGTGTCCGCGACTACATCCACGTCGTCGACCTGGCCGAGGCCCATGTGGCCGCGGCCCGCGCCGTCAAGTCCTCCCCCGGCAGGGATCTCACCCTCAACATCGGCCGCGGGGAAGGCGTTTCGGTCTGTGAGATGGTCGACCTGATCAACGAGGTCACCGGCTACGACCGCCCCGCGACCGTCACCCCGCGCCGCCCCGGCGACCCGGCCCGCGTCGTCGCCTCCGCCGACCGCATCACCACGGAGCTGGGCTGGAAGGCCAGGTACGACGTACGGGACATGATCGAGTCGGCGTGGGAGGGGTGGGTGCGGACGCATCCGAAGGCGGCGCGGGGCTGACTCTCCGGTGCGCCGGCCTGGCAATCACCGGCAATCCCCTGCCGGTTCGTGACACACACTGCGTCGCCCGGCTCTTGGCCCAGCGAGGCGGGTACGAGGAACTCGTCTCTGCCGTCCGCGCCTGTCTGCGGGCCTCCAGGCGTGAGGCATGACCGTCAGGACTGCCGGGTAGCGAAGAGCCGTTCGAACCTTTGCGGTCCGGGCGTCGGGGGAGGGATGCCGCTGTGGCTCAAAACGACCCGCCGGATGAATGGAGCCCGCAGGAGCGGCGGATGTGGGAGGCGTATCGGATCGGCGAGTGGTGCGAGGACGTGGCCGAGGTTCGTGGCAGTACGCTCCGCCACCTTCTGATCTCCGCGCCCTCGTCCCGCCCAGGCTGCCAGGCCCGCCTGCGGCTGCGTGGCGCGCGCGTCACCGGCGAACTGAACCTCGCCGAGATCACGGTCAGGGGCTCGATCCGCCTGGACCGATGCCGGTTCGACGCCACTCCTTGCCTCGACAACGCGCACCTTGACACCGCGTTCCAACTCAACTCCTGCACGATGCCGGGGTTGAGCTTGGTCGGCGCTCGCGTCACCCTGGAGTGCGAGATCACCGCCTGTACCGTCACGGGCACAGTGGACCTGCGTTCCCTCACCGTCGGAAACCGACTGTCGCTGAACGACACCGCCATCCGCCCGGCCCATGGCGAGGCCGCCCTTGACGCGCAGTCCGTCGAGGTGGGTGAGGACTTCTGGGCATCCGGCCTGGACTGTGCGGGAACGGTATTCCTGAACAGCGCCCGGATACAGGACGTCCTGGCCTTCCGAGGCACCCGCATCGGCCGCGACTCGGGCCTTCAGGCGCCCGAACTGACCGTGGGCGGTGGCCTGTTCCTCGACTCCGGATTCTCGGCCGCCGGGCAGATCAACCTCTACGGGGCCTCCATCGGCGGAACCGTGAGGATGGACGACTGCCGACTGGACGGCCCCGGCGCGGGCCGGGGTGCGTACGCGCTGAATCTCTCTTGTGCGGAGATAGGTGGTGACATCTGGTCCGGGCGCGGTCTGGTCTTACACGGTCCCGTCATTGTCCGGGACACGTCGGTGCGCGGGAGCGTCGTCCTCAAAGGGGCCCGATTCGACATCTCCTCGAACGCGCCGACCGCGGACGCCGCTCTGGACGCCTCCCGACTGCGCGTCGGCGGCGACCTCGACTGCCGGGACGGATTCGTCGCACTCGGCATGATCGACCTGCGTGACTCCCGCATCGGTGGCTCTGTCCTCTTCGAAGGCGCCGAACTGACGGCCCTCGACAACCGATACCCCGCCCTACGCGGCAACGGAGTCGAGATCGGAGGTGTGTTCAACCTGTGCAACGGCTTCACCGCACACGGCAGGATCTCCCTCTTCAGCGTCACGGCCCGCAGCCGCGTCTGCTTCGATGACGCCGTCCTCGACACGCCCGCCGACGAGTGGGCCCTGAGCTATATCGGATCATCCACAGCCACCCTCTCCATTCGCATGCGCCAGGCACCAGCGGGCGTGATCGATCTGTCCCGCAGCAGAATCGGGATGCTGCGGGACGCCCCTGCTGCCTGGCCCGCCGGACTGGTCCTCGACGGCGCCGCCTACGACAGCCTGCACCCCGCGCTCCCGGCGCAGGCACGCCTGCCCTGGCTGGCCCGTGACCCCGCCGGGTTCGTGCCCCATCCGTACGAGCAGCTCGCCACCACCTACCAACGCCACGGTCAGGACGCCGACGCCCGCGTCGTCCTGGTCGCCAAGCACCGCAGCATGCGACGAACACTGTCTCCCGCGGCCAGGCTGTGGAGCCTCCTCCAGGACGCGACGGTGGGCTACGGCTACCGCCCGCGGCGTGCCGTGTGGCTGCTGCTGTGTCTTCTGACCACCGGAACTGCTCTCTTCACCGCTTGGCCACCCATCGCAGTGGGCGACGGCACGGCTCCGCCCTTCCAACCCGCGATCTACACGCTCGACCTGCTGCTGCCACTCGTGGACCTGGGGCAGGAACGCTCCTACGCTCCGGCCCGCATCACGCAATGGGCCGCCGTGGCACTGATCGGGATCGGTTGGCTCCTGGTCACAACGGTGGCGGCAGGAGCGAGCAGGGTGCTGCGCCGGGCGTAGACCCCGCCAAGCAGGCACCCGTTCGTGATCGATCGGATGGCTCCTCATCTTCGTCACCACCCCTGTCACCGGCCCGTCAGAACGGCGACTCTCCCACCGCTCTGGAGACGTCCGACACATGGCGTCGGAGCAGATCACAGACAGCCCCGTAGCCAACGCGCTGCGGGTCTCCCACCTGGCACCACGCTGAAGCTCACCCGTGCCCCGGCTCCGAACTGCATGTCAGCGACCAGGGCCCGGGCATGTCGCCGACCGACCGGGTGCGGGCCTTCGACCGGTTCTGGCGCGCCTCGGAATCCCACCACGACGGCACCCGGCCTGCCCATCGTGCGCCACCTGGTCCGCGCCTCCGGCGGCGAGCCAAGCACTCATCGCCCGCGTCCGGACGGACGCTGCGCTCCGAGTTCGAACCAGACACCCTTCCCGCCCTCCCCGCCCCCGCGCCCCGCCCGCCACCCTCGCCGCTCGGCACCCCACCGCCCAGCGGTGACCGAGTCGAGGATCCACAGCCCACGCCCACTCTCGGCGTCGTACCCCTCCTTCATCACCGGCAGGGTGACGTCCGTATCGAAGACCGTCGCGCGCAGGCCGACCGGGTTGGTGACGAGGAGGAGCCCGGCGCCGGTGCCGGCGCCTGCGGCGCTTCCGCCTGCGTGGAGGCAGGAGTTGGTGACGAGTTCCGAGATGCAGAGTGTGGCGTCGTCGACGATGTCGCCGAGTTGCTGCGCCTTCAGGACGGAGGTGACGAACTCGCGGGCGATGCGGGGGGAGGTGGCGTGGGTGGGGATGCGGAGGCTGTATTCGGGCATGGGGGGTCAGCTCCAAGTCGCCGTAGGCAGGGGTGAGTTGAGGCAGACGGAGGCTGTACACAACGGAGGGTGCCGCCTGCATTACTGACAGTAGGGCGTAAGGTGGTGACGGCACAAGGTGATGCCGGAATCTGCCCATTCAGCACGGCATACTCATCAGCAAGCGACCAGGAAGTGAGCGCGGATGCCGCCGAGGAGCAACCCCACCCTCCGACAGGAGCGGTTGGGGACCGAACTGCGCAAGATGCGCGAGCGAGCGGGCATCACAGCCCGCGCCGCAGCGGCACTGCTCGGCTCAAATCCCATACAGCAGAGTGCGGTTGAGGCGGGCCGCAGCGGGATCAGCGAGGACCGCATCCGTCGCCTGGCAGCGCACTGCGCCTGTGACGACATGGCGTATGTCGACGCACTGGTAGCCATGGCTACCGAGCGGGGTAAGGGCTGGTGGGAGAAGTACCGCGGGATCGTCGCCCCCTCCGGGCTCGACCTGGCCGAACATGAACAGCACGCAACGCGGATCCAGACCTTTGAAATGGCCCACATCCCGGGCTTGTTGCAGACCGAGGACCACATGCGAGCCGCATTCAGCTATGCGACGCCGGACTGGCCACGCAAGGAACAGGACGCGCATGTCGCGTTCCGCTCGCAACGCCAGCAGATCCTCTCGGAGAAGCACGCCACGCCATACCAGGCGGTGATCCACGAAGCAGCGCTACGCCTCCGCGTCGGTGGCCGCAAAGCAGCCCGCAGCCAGCTGGAACACATCCTCGACCGCTCCGAGCTGGACCACATGAACGTACGCGTGGTCCCCTTCGACAGCGAGGACTTCGCCGGTGCCGGGTACTCCATGCTCTATCTGCACGGCCCCGTCCCGCCGCTCGACACGGTGCAGATCGACACGGGACACGGCGGAACTTTCATCGACGCCGAGTCCCGGCTCAAGCAGTACCGGCAACGCTACGACCGCGTTTCGGCTTCAGCCCTGTCCCAGGCCGCTTCCCGTGACTTGGTCACCCGCATCGTCCGTGAGCTGTGAAAGGCCCTTCCATGTCCCCCGACCTCATCTGGCAAAAGTCCTCCTTCTCCGGCGGCGGAGATGGCGACAACTGCGTTGAACTCGCCCTTCCCGCAATGCCCCCCACCTCCATATGCCTCCGCGAAAGCGACGCCCCCACCACCATCCTCACCACCACCCCCACCGCCTTCCACGCCCTACTCACCACCCTCAAGAACAGCAACGCCCAGCCCGGATAGGCACATGACCGCCCCCTCCAGAACCAACCGCGCCCTCGGCGCAGTCATCGGCTCCGCTGTCGGCGACGCCCTGGGCGCACCCTTCGAGTTCGGGCCGGAGGGCGCCTTCTCGGCCCGCTTCCCGAAGGGCGCCGGCGGTGAGATGTGCGGGGGCGGTGGTTGGGAGCCCGGCGAGGCGACCGACGACACGCAGATGGCCGTACTCGTCGGGGAGTCGCTACTGGAGTGCGGAGGGATGGAACTCCCGGACGTCTTCCGGCGTTTCCAGCGCTGGGCGGCGGCCGAGCCGAAGGACATCGGTCTGCAGACGGAAGCCGTGCTGGGCAGCGGCGACCCCTGGGACATGGCCGCCGCGCTGCACTTCCAGGTGAGTCAACGGGCGGCGGGAAACGGCGCGTTGATGCGGGCGGCGACCTCCGCCGTGTACTTCGCCGATGCCGGATGCGAGGCCACCATGGACGCGGCCCGCAGCCTGGCCGCCCTCACCCACGGAGACCGTGCGGCCTGGGAAGGCACCGCCGTCTTCCATGAGTTGGTGCGCATCGCCCTGACCGGGGACGATCCACTCACCGCCGTCCCGGACACCCTCGACGCCGTCCACCCCGACCACCGGGAGCGCTACGCCGTCGTCCTCGCCCCCGACTGGCACCCCGACAAGGCGACCGAGTTCAACGGTGCCGTATGGCCGTGCCTGGGTTCCGCCGTCTGGGCCCTGCGCACCTCCTCCTCCTACGAGGACGCCGTACGCGCCGCCATCGACCTCGGCGGCGACACGGACACGGTGGCCGCGGTGACGGGCGGGCTGGCCGGGGCGGTGTACGGCATCGGCGCGGTGCCGGAGCGGTGGACGGCGGCGCTGCATGTGCCGTTGCCGGGGTTCGGTGAACGCGTCCTGGGTGCGGCAGAGTTGACCGAGCTGGCACTGCGGCTGAGCGAGGCGGGCACCCGGCGCTGAGCGGAGCTGCCCGCGCTCGGCTGACGCGGGGGCGGAATACGAACTGCGGGGAGGGCAGCTGGAGTGCGTGGACTGGCGCGAAGCGCCGGAATGACCGCCGGAATCATCACAACGCCCGCCCACCCGGACTCTCCAGCGCTAGCGCACCACGCGATGGTGGAGGTAGACGACCCCGGAGCCGAAGGTGCGGGTCTCGACGAGTTCGAGATCCACCCGGCGCTCGTGCCGTGGAAAGTATGGAATGCCGCCGCCGACCAGCACCGGGTAGACCATGGTCCGGTACTCGTCGATCAGACCCGCCGCGGCCGCCTCGGCGGCCAACGTCGCGCCGCCGATCGCGATCTCGCCATCCCCCGGCTCGGCCCGCAACCGTTCGATCTCCTCCGCCACGCCGCCGGAGGCCAGGCGGGCGTTGCCCTGCACGGCCGACAGCGTGCGGGAGAACACCACTTTCGGGAGCGGGTTCCAGAGCGCGGCCCACTCAAGCTCCGCCGCGTCGTCGAGCGATCCTTCCTGCTCGGCGGTCTCCCAGTACAGCATCGTCTCGTACAGCCGCCGTCCCAGCAGGTGGACGTCGACCCCCCGGATCTCGTCGATCCAGAAGCGGAAGACCTCCGCCTCGGGCGCCGTCCAGTCGAAGCCGCCGTCCGGCCCGACGATGTAGCCGTCGAGCGAGACGCCCATCGAATAGGTCACCCTGCGCATCAGAAGTCCTCCTCGGTGACGATCCTGGAGTCGACGTTCCCCGTGCACACAATGCGACCGCGCGAGTCGGCTCGCACCCGGAACACCCAGAATTCCCGGAGTCCCCGGAGCTCCCGGAGTCCCCGGAACACTGGCGAGCAGCCCTTACACGTTGTTCAGATACGTCAGCACGGCGAGCACCCTGCGATGCCCGCTGTCGCTCTGCGGCAGACCGAGCTTCAGGAAGACGTTGCCGATGCGCGGAGGACCAGTCCCTCGCGCAGCAGGGCGTTGTCCTCGGCGATCACGACTCTCACGGCAGTTCCGCCTCTACTCCGGTGCTCCGGTACTCCGGCTTCACGCTGGTCACCGCTCCGGTCACCGCACGCGTCGCAGTGACGCAGCCTCGGTCAACCGGCGCTCGATGCGCGCAGCCTACTCACCGCGTCGTTCACGGCGTCGTTCACGGCGTCGTTCGACGTCGTTCGGCGTCGTTCACAGCGCCTTCAGGGCATGCGCGGTGGCCCTGGCCAGGGCGTCCAGATAGCCCTTGGGCACCTTGGGGCTGCGGATCACGACGGACCGCCAGTACAGGGGGCCCGAGATCAGGTCGAGGGCCAGCTCCTCGTCGATGCCCGGACGCACCTCGCCCCGCTTCTCCGCGGCCATCACGATGCCGTTGGCCACGCTCGCCTGCCCGTCCCGCAACGCCTTCTGCACGGCCTCGGCGATCTCGGGACTGCGGGCCGCCTCGGCCTGGAGGTCCGGGAGGATCTGCGAGGCCAAGGGGTGACGCAGGGCGCGCGCGGTCACCTCGTACAGCAGCCGCAGATCGCCCTCCAGGGAACCGGCGTCCGGCACGGGCAGCCCCATGACCGCGACCGCCGACACCACGTCGAGCACCAGGTGCAGCTTGGAACGCCAGCGCCGGTACACCGCCGTCTTGCCGACGCCCGCGCGGCGCGCGATGCCCTCGATCGACATGCGCGCGTAGCCGACGGCCGCCAGCTCCTCGAAGACGGCCGCCCGGATCGCCTCCGTCACGTCCTCGCGAAGTACGGCCGCCCCTGCGGGGGCCCGGCGTCGCGGAGGCGTCTGGGGCTGGTCGGCGTTGGTCGTCATGCGGAACAGCATAGGGGCGTAGCGACGGTACGGTCCCGTCCCTACGCGACCGCCCCGGCCCCCCGGGCCCCGCCGCCCCCGGCCGGGCCCCCCCGG
>NZ_JAQMYP010000056.1 GCF_028369295.1 Streptomyces sp. HD | reverse complement strand
GTTACGGCTACCCGCAGCCCGCGGGCGGCCAGCGCCCCCCTGCCACACCCGCGGCCAGTGGCCGCACCCGCTACTGGATCGAGATCAACGGCACCCGCCATCAGATCTCCCGCGCCACGCTGGTGCTGGGCCGCAGCACCGAAGCCGACGTGCGGATCGACGACCCCGGCGTCTCCCGCCGGCACTGTGAGATCCGGACCGGAACGCCCTCGACGATCCAGGATCTCGGGTCCACCAACGGCATCGTGGTGGACGGGCAGCACACCACCCGCGCTACGCTCCGCGACGGCTCGCGGATCGTCGTGGGCAGTACCACCGTTCTCTATAGGCAAGCCGAAGGGTGAAGCGGGGGCAATGTCAGAGCTGACCCTCACGGTCATGCGGCTGGGTTTCCTGGCCGTCCTGTGGCTGTTCGTGATCGTGGCCGTGCAGGTCATCCGCAGCGACCTGTTCGGTACGCGTGTCACGCAGCGCGGATCGCGCCGCGAGGCCGCCCGGCCGCAGCAGGCCGCACGACAGGCGGCGCCTCCGCAGCAGCGCGGCCAGCAGGGCGGCGGCCGCCAGCGCCGTAACGCCCCCACCAAGCTGGTCGTGTCCGAGGGCACGCTCACCGGCACCACCGTCGCGCTCCAGGCCCAGACCATCACCCTGGGCAGGGCACACGACAGCACGATCGTGCTGGACGACGACTACGCCTCCAGTCGGCATGCCAGGATCTACCCGGACCGCGACGGCCAGTGGATCGTCGAGGACCTCGGCTCCACCAACGGCACGTACCTCGACCGAACGCGGCTGACGACCCCTACACCGATTCCGCTGGGCGCGCCGATCCGCATCGGCAAGACCGTCATCGAGCTGCGGAAGTAGTACGACAATGAGCGAGCGGAGCGAGCACGCAGCGGAGGCCCACACCTCGGGCCCCGGCGCGCTCCCGACCGGAGGGTGGGCACCGTGCGGATGTACCCGGAGCCAACGGGCGAGGTGCGCATGAGTCTGTCACTGCGCTTCGCAGCCGGATCGCACAAAGGCATGATCCGGGAGGGCAACGAGGACTCCGGATACGCCGGACCCCGCCTGCTCGCCATCGCCGACGGCATGGGCGGCGCGGCCGCGGGCGAGGTCGCCTCCTCCGAGGCGATCTCCACCATCGTCGCCCTCGACGACGACATCCCCGGCTCCGACGTCCTCACCTCACTCGGTACGGCCGTCCAGCGCGCCAACGACCAGCTGCGCGCCATGGTCGAGGAGGACCCCCAGCTCGAAGGCATGGGGACGACCCTGACGGCACTGCTGTGGACCGGACAGCGCCTCGGCCTCGTCCACGTCGGCGACTCACGCGCCTACCTGCTGCGCGACGGCGTCCTCACCCAGATCACCCAGGACCACACCTGGGTGCAGCGCCTCGTCGACGAGGGCCGGATCACCGAAGAGGAAGCCACCACCCACCCGCAGCGCTCCCTGCTGATGCGCGCCCTGGGCAGCGGCGACCACGTCGAACCCGACCTGTCCATCCGCGAGGTCCGCGCCGGCGACCGGTATCTGATCTGCTCCGACGGCCTCTCCGGCGTCGTGTCCCACCAGACCCTGGAAGACACCCTCGCCAGCTACCAGGGCCCCCAGGAGACCGTCCAGGAGCTCATCCAGCTGGCGCTGCGCGGCGGCGGCCCCGACAACATCACCGTGATCATCGCGGACGTCCTCGACCTGGACACCGGCGACACCCTCGCCGGGCAGCTGTCCGACACCCCGGTCGTGGTCGGCGCGGTCGCCGAGAACCAGCAGCACCACCTGCACGACAACGGCATCATGCAGACCCCCGCCGGACGCGCCTCCGGGCTCGGCCGCCAGGTGCCCGGACAGGGCGGCGGAGGCGGCGAGTTCGGGCCGCCCGGCTCCGGCGACACCACCGGCTACGTCCCGAGCGGCAGCTTCGGCGACTACACCGACGAAGACTTCGTCAAGCCCCGCAAGGGCCGCACGTGGCTGAAGAGATCCTTCTACATCGCGCTCGCGCTCGGAGTGATCGGCGGCGGCCTGTACGGCGGCTGGCGCTGGACCCAGACGCAGTACTACGTCGGCGCCAACGAGGAACACGTCGCCCTGTACCGCGGGATCAGCCAGGACCTGGCCTGGGTCTCGTTGTCGGAGGTGGAGAAGGACCACCCCGAGATCGAACTCAAGTACCTGCCGCCGTACCAGAAGAAGCTCGTCGAGGCGACCATCGCCGAGGGCGGCCTGAAGGACGCCCAGGCGAAGATCGACGAACTCGCCGTGCAGGCAACCGCGTGCAAGAAGCGGTCCGAGCAGCAGGCCGCGCAGAGCGAGCAGAACTCCAAGACCGGCGAGGGCGAGGCCGGAGGCACCACGGGAACCACCCGTACCTCCTTTACGTCCAAGGCGACACCGACGCCGAACCCGTCGGCTTCCAAGCCCTCGACCCAGCCCCCCTCCACCTCCCCGACACCGACTGCCACGCCAAGCCCCGGCCCCACACTCTCGGAGGAAGAGCAGAAGGTCGTAACGAACTGCGGTACGCAGTAGGCAAGCCGTGAGAGGCCCCGTCACACGATGAGCAGTACTACGAACTCGCCGACGCACCACACGTCCACGATCGGCGCGATCGGCGCGCCGAGCCGGCGCAACACCGAACTCGCGCTCCTGGTGTTCGCGGTTGTCATCCCGGTGTTCGCCTACGCCAACGTGGGTTTGGCGATCAACGACGAGGTCCCGGCCGGCCTCCTCAGCTACGGCCTCGGCCTCGGCCTCCTGGCCGGCATCGGCCACCTCGCCGTACGCAAGTTCGCCCCGTACGCGGACCCGCTGCTGCTGCCGCTGGCCACGCTGCTGAACGGGCTCGGGCTGGTGGCGATCTGGCGGCTGGACCAGTCGAAGCTGCTCCAGCAGATCGGGCAGGCCGGCGGCAAGGCGACCAACCAGCTGATCTACACCGCCATGGGGATCGCCCTGTTCATCGCGGTGCTGGTCTTCCTCAAGGACCACCGCACGCTGCAGCGCTACACCTACATCTCCATGGCCGGCGCGCTGTTCCTGCTGCTGCTCCCGCTGGTGCCGGGCCTCGGCGCCGAACTGACCTACGGCGCCAAGATCTGGATCCAGGTCGGCAGCTTCACCATCCAGCCCGGTGAGTTCGCCAAGATCGTGCTGGCGATCTTCTTCGCCGGCTACCTCATGGTGAAGCGCGACGCGCTCGCCCTCGCCAGCCGCCGCTTCATGGGCCTGTACCTGCCCCGCGGCCGCGACCTCGGCCCGATCATCGTCGTCTGGATGATCTCGATCCTCATCCTGGTCTTCGAGACCGACCTCGGTACGTCGCTGCTGTTCTTCGGAATGTTCGTCATCATGCTGTACGTCGCCACCGAGCGGACCAGCTGGATCGTCTTCGGTCTGCTGATGTCCGGGGCCGGCGCCGTCGGTGTGGCGAGCTTCGAACCGCACGTCCAGCAGCGCGTCGCCGCCTGGCTCGACCCGATGCGCGAGTACACCCTCAGTCGGCAGAACGTCGGCGGCCATTCCGAGCAGTCGATGCAGGCCCTGTGGGCCTTCGGCTCCGGTGGCACCCTCGGCACCGGCTGGGGCCAGGGTCACTCCGAGCTCATCCGGTTCGCCGCCAACTCCGACTTCATCCTCGCCACCTTCGGCGAGGAACTGGGCCTGGCCGGCGTCATGGGGATCCTGCTGATCTACGGCCTGATCGTGGAGCGCGGCGTGCGCACCGCCCTCGCCGCCCGCGACCCCTTCGGCAAGCTGCTCGCGATCGGCCTCTCCGGCGCCTTCGCGCTCCAGGTCTTCGTCGTCGCCGGCGGCGTCATGGGCCTCATCCCGCTGACCGGTATGACGATGCCGTTCCTGGCGTACGGCGGATCCTCCGTCATCGCCAACTGGGCTCTCATCGGTGTGCTCATCCGCATCAGCGACACCGCGCGCCGCCCGGCACCCGCGCCCGCACCCAACCCCGACGCTGAAATGACCCAGGTGGTCCGCCCGTCATGAACAAACCCCTGCGCCGGATCGCGATCTTCTGCGGCCTCCTCGTCCTCGCCCTGCTCATCCGCGACAACTGGCTCCAGTACGTCAAGGCCGACACGTTGCGCGAGGACCCCGACAACCGCCGCGTCCTCATCGCCCGCTACGCCACCCCCCGCGGCGACATCATCGTCGGCGGCAACCCGATCACCGGGTACAAGGAGACGTCGGGCGACTTCAAGTACAAGCGCACGTACAAGGACGGCGCCATGTGGGCGCCCGTCACCGGCTTCGTCTCGCAGGCCTACGGCGCCAACCAGCTGGAGTCCATCGAGGACGGCATCCTCAGCGGCACCGACGACCGGCTCTTCTTCCGCAACACGCTGGACATGATCACCGGCAAGGACAAGGAGGGCGGCAACGTCGTCACCACCCTCAACGCCGCCGCCCAGAAGGCCGCCTACAACGGCCTGAAGGCGCAGGGCGGCAAGGGTGCCGTCGCCGCCATCGAGCCCTCCACCGGCAAGATCCTGGCCCTCGCGTCCTTCCCGTCGTACGACCCCTCCACGATCGCCGGCGGCAGCACCTCCGACGAAGACGCCTGGGCGAAGCTCCAGAAGAAGACCAACGCCAACGACCCGATGCTCAACCGGGCGCTGCGCGAGGTCTACCCGCCCGGCTCCACCTTCAAGGTCGTCACCGCGGCCGCCGCGCTGGAGAACGGCCTGTACAAGGACGCGGAGCAGCCGACCAAGACGCCGCTGCCGTGGACCATGCCGGGCACCACGACCGAGCTGAAGAACGAAGGCACCATCCCCTGCAAGAACGCCACCCTCAGGGTCGCGCTGCAGTGGTCCTGCAACACCGTCTTCGGCAAGGTCGGCTCCGACCTCGGCAACGAGAAGATGCTGGAGGAAGCCAAGAAGTTCGGCTTCACCGAGGAGCAGTTCACACCGGTCCGCACCAGCGCGTCGGTCTTCTCCGACGACATGAACCCCTCGCAGACCGCGCTGTCCTCCATCGGCCAGTTCAACACCGCCGCCAGCCCGCTGCAGATGGCCATGGTCGCCTCGGCCGTCGCCAACAACGGCACCCTGATGAAGCCGTACATGGTCGACGAGCTCCAGACGCACAACCTCGACGCCTTGGAGACGACCAAGCCCGAGGAGATGAGCAAGCCGCTGTCCCCGGAGAACGCGCAGATCCTGCAGTCGATGATGGAGACGGTCGTCTCGGACGGCACCGGCAAGAAGGCGCAGATCGACGGCGTCAAGGTGGGCGGCAAGACCGGTACCGCGCAGCACGGTGTGGACAACAGCGAGAACCCGTACGCGTGGTTCATCTCCTACGCCAAGCTCAGCGACAACAGCTCACCGGTCGCCGTGGCCGTCGTGATCGAGGACGAGAACGCGGTCCGCGACGACATCTCCGGCGGCGGCCTGGCGGCCCCCATCGCCAAGAGCGTCATGGAGGCGGTCATCAAGAGCAAGAAGTGACCCCGCTCACGTCCCCTTCACATCGGTGCACGTTGCGATACCGGTCCTGTATCGGGTTACGGGCTTGGCCAGGTCACACAAGATGAGCCGGGTACGGTATGCCCGGACGGCACACCGACGCACCCACAAGGGTGACGGCGGGACCGACGGAGAGGGCTGGTAGGTAGCTATGGAAGAGCCGCGTCGCCTCGGCGGCCGGTACGAACTGGGCCAGGTGCTCGGTCGTGGTGGCATGGCGGAGGTCTACCTCGCGCATGACACCCGGCTCGGCCGCACCGTGGCGGTGAAGACGCTGCGCGCGGACCTCGCGCGCGACCCGTCCTTCCAGGCCCGGTTCCGCCGGGAGGCCCAGTCGGCCGCCTCGCTCAACCATCCCGCGATCGTCGCGGTCTACGACACGGGCGAGGACTACATCGACAACGTGTCGATTCCGTACATCGTCATGGAGTACGTGGACGGCTCGACGCTCCGTGAGCTGCTCCACTCCGGCCGCAAGCTGCTGCCGGAGCGCGCCATGGAGATGACCATCGGCATCCTCCAGGCCCTGGAGTACTCCCACCGCGCCGGCATCGTCCACCGCGACATCAAGCCGGCCAACGTCATGCTGACCCGCAACGGCCAGGTCAAGGTCATGGACTTCGGCATCGCCCGTGCGATGGGTGACTCCGGCATGACGATGACGCAGACCTCCGCGGTGATCGGCACCGCCCAGTACCTCTCGCCGGAGCAGGCCAAGGGCGAGCAGGTCGACAACCGGTCCGACCTGTACTCGACCGGCTGCCTGCTCTACGAGCTCCTGACGGTCCGTCCGCCCTTCGTGGGCGACTCCCCGGTCGCCGTCGCGTACCAGCACGTACGCGAAGAGGCCCAGGCTCCGTCCGTCTTCGACCCCGAGATCACGCCCGAGATGGACGCGATCGTGTTGAAGGCCCTGGTCAAGGACCCGAACTACCGCTACCAGTCGGCCGACGAGATGCGCGCCGACATCGAGGCCTGCCTAGACGGCCAGCCCGTCGCCGCCACGGCCGCGATGGGCTCCGTGGGCTACGGCGGCTACCCCGACGACCAGCCGACCACGGCCCTGCGCGCCGCGGACGGCGGCGCCACGTCGATGCTGCCGCCCATGAACCCCGACGACGGCGGCTTCGGCTACGACGACCGCATGGACCGGCGACGCCAGAAGAAGTCGAACACGTCGACGATCCTGCTGGTCCTTGCTGCCGTGCTGGTGCTGGTGGGTGCGGTGCTGATCGGGAAGTGGGTTTTCGACGGGGATAACGCGAGCAACAGCCAGGTTGCCGTGCCAAACCTGGTCGGCCAAACCCAGGACAGCGCCAAGGCCCTGCTGACCAACAGCGATCTCGTCATGGGGACCGTCACCCCCAAGGAATGCGAGAAGCAGCCCAAGGGCCAGATCTGCGAACAGGACCCCGCCGCCAAGACCGAGGTCGACAAGAACACCAAGGTCAATGTCGTGGTGTCTACCGGTGCGCCGAAGGTGGCAGTGCCCAGTGTTCTCGGCGACCCCTTTGAAGACGCCAAGGCGACTCTTGAGGGCGACAAGTACCAGTTCGACGTCAAGAAGGAAGAGAAGATCTCCACGGAGGAGGAGGGCACGGTCCTAGAGCAGGACCCGGAGCTCGGCAAGGAAGTCGAAAAGGGCTCCACGATCACCCTCACCGTGGCCAAGGCCGTAGAGAAGGCCACCGTGCCTGACGTCCTCGGCAAGACCTGCGACGAGGCCAAGGCCCAGATGACGGCCAACAACCTGCAGGGCAACTGCGTCGAGGTAGACACCCAGGACCCGAACCAGGTCGGCAAGGTCATCTCGACCTCGCCACAGGCCAACACCCAGGCCAACAAGAACGACACGGTGACGATCCAGATCGGCAAGCAGGCGGAACAGCAGCAGGTGGCGGTGCCGACCGTGACCCAGCTGTCCGTGAAGGACGCCAAGAAGGCCCTTCAGGACGCGGGTCTGACGGTGGGCAATATCCAAGGCTCCCAGAACGACCAGGCCATCGTTCTTCAGCAGGATCCCCAGCCGAACACCCAGGTCGCCAAGGGCACAGTGGTCAACTTGGTCGCCTTCGACCAGGGCGGCAACAACGGCGGCGGCGACAACGGCGGCCAGCTCTTCGGCGGCGTCACCGGAACGTCGGCGCGCACGGAGGACTGACACCGACGCAGCTGAATGAGCACCGGCGCCTGGAACAGGGCGCCGGTGCTCATTCGTTTCCGGCTCTCCCGTGTCTGGCGTGGCTGTGGCAATTCATTTCGCCGCGTGCACGTCCACCACGGCGTGGTGGAGCTGCTGATGCGGCGGGCTGGACTGCACGGGCTCCCCGGCAGCCGCAGCCCCCGGGCCAAACACGAAACGCCCTCGGCCGCGGACCTGGTGAACCCCGACGTCACCGGCATGCCCGGGATCAGCTGTGGGTTACCGACATCACCGAACACCCCACCTTCGAGGGCAAGGCATAATTCGTGGCCGCCCTGGACACCTTCTCCCGCCGGGTCGTCGGCCAGACGGTAGGCCAGGCCAAACAGACCCTGCAGGCGGCCAACTTCACCAACATCCAGTTCGCCAACGGCAGCGACCAGAGCAACACCGCCATCGTCGCCGACCAGGACCCGAGGGGCGAGAAGCAGGTCGACGACCCTGCGAGCAACCAGGTCACCTTTACCACCGTCAGCTTCGGCAACAATGGCGGCGACAACGGAGGCATCTTCGGCTAACGACAGCGCTGACCAAAGCCAGCGCAACTGATCGCCTCCCGCGCCTTCCCTGGAGTCTCGGCACCCAGATCGGCTGCCGAGGCTCTTCATTTGTGCATGCATCGTTCACCCTGAACGTGACCAGCCTCACACATCAATTAATGCCTAGTGTCCGACATGTCAAGATGAACTAACTTTGCCAAAATACATTCACATGTTCGAAAATAGATCGACCGAAATTCCACCTCAAACACGGGGAAAACGATGCATTCGGGAAAGCGTACAGCCGTTCTCGCGTCCACAGTGGCCGCACTTGTTGGCATAGGCGTCGCGAACTCGACCTACGCCTCGGCGGCACCCTCATGCGAAAGTAAGATATGCGAGTGGGAGCAAATCGACTACAAGGGCCACAAGAAGACGGCCGGGCTAGTTGACGGGGTTTGCTATCACGGCAACGAGGTCGCATCTGTAGTGATCACCGCCGATACGAAAGTTCGCTTCTACAGCGGAAAGAGGTGCACCGGACTCACCAAGGTAAAGGGGAAGGGTTCGATATCGAACATGACAGAATATGCAGGTTTTCTCGCTTACAGCTACAAGAAGGTCTAGAAGATTAGGAAGACTTCAAGTTCTGGCTCCGGTGTGGCTGCGCCGGGGTCAGTCGGCCCGAATCCATGTGAGATCTGGCAGGAGTTGATCGCGGCCGGGATCGTGTTCGCGTTTTCTAGCCGAGCACCGGGAAGCACTCTCCCCGCCGTCGATGTTCGCCGGCATGTACCCCTCGTCCAACGGACATCCAAGCCCGTCGCCACAGGTCCTGACCGCCACCGTGGTGCTGCGGGGCCTGCAGGGACTGTCCGACTTCGAGAAGGACTAGGAACCGCGTTACGACCTGCGCTGGAAGGCAGCCTGCGGACTCGGGTTGCACGACACCGCGTTCGATCCGTCGCTGCCGAGGTACTTCCGGCGCCGTCTGCGCCACTCGGCGAATCCGATGCGGATCTTCACCAAGGTCAAGGAGGTCGTAGCCGCCACCGGGGTCCTCCTAGGTAGGCAGCGTGCTTTGGGCGACTCCGCCGTCCTCGAACGCGGTGACCACCCAGGGCACCATCGCCTAGATCATCTCCGCCGTCCGCCGGGTGATCCACGAGGTCCCCAGACCCGGAAACCGCCGTGTGCACGACTGCACCGACCGGACCGCTATGGACGACCACACGTTCGAGCACCACATCGCCAAACTCCTGAGCCGGAACGGCTACACGAACGTTGTCATACAAGGCGGTCGCAGCGGCCAAGGCGTCGGCATCATCCCGCTCACGGCGACGGACTGCGCCTCGTCGCCTGGTGCAAGAGGTTTGCGCCCCACCGCTCCATTACCAACCCGGACGTCCAGAGGTTGGCCAGGTTGGCGAAAGTTGTTCACAACGCGGACATTATGCGGCGACGTGCCCTTCACATCTGAGGCCCTGAGCATCGCCGCCCAGACCGTCATCACCGCCGTACACCGCGGGACACTGGACAAGTGGAGCGCCGGGGAACCACTGAAGATCCTGGAGTGAGCGCGCCATCTTATGAAAGGGCCCGGAGCCGCAAATGGTGGTCGCAGCTTCAGCCCCGGCTCACATTCCCCAAGGGAGAACTCTGGTTGCGCAGACGCTTTGTATGAGCCCAGAACCTGAGACTGAGTTCCTCTTCACCAACTTTTCCACAGCCAGGTTGACTGACCTCCCGAGCGAGGGTCTGTCAGCCGCGCAGTTCCTTCGGCGACGTCCGCTCCCCATCCGCCTTCTCCACCCGCTCCAACTCACCCCACACCACGTACCGGTACCAGGCCTTCATGGACCCGGTGACCACGACCTGCCAGCTCGTGTACAGCGGCATCCACATCGTCAGCGTTATGTAGTGGCCCCCTTCCTCCTGCCCGACTCCTCGAGATCATCGACACCTCTCAACTCCGTCGTGCATCAGTGCGTCCATCGATCGTGTCTTCATATCTCAAGACTCGTTGATCGGGTGGGGTGGGGAATCGGAACTCTGCCCCGGCCAAGCGGCCTCACCACAAACAGAAGGGCAGAACGTGATCAACGAATCGGCGCTGCTGGAGTCCAAGAGCCTGCGCGACAGCGTTCTGGAACGAACCGACGTACTTGACAGAGTCAAGGCGCTGTCGCTGCTGCCGGACGGCACGCATGTGACGACGGCGATGGTGGCGGCGTACTTCGAGGTGGGCCTCACCGCCATCACCTCTCTAGTACATGATCACCGGGAAGAGCTGGAAGCCAATGGCTACCGTGTATTGGCAGGTACAGAACTGACTTCCTTCAAGGAACTCAGTGGGATCCAGTCACGCTCCCGCGCGCTGGCCCTGTTCCCCCGCCGCGCCGTCCTCAACGTCGCCATGTTGCTCCAGGACAGCGAAGTCGCACGCCAGGTGCGTGTGTACCTCCTCGACATGGAGTACCTGGCCCGCACACAGCCTGTGGAAAACCCCGCCCCCACTGAGGTCATCTCCCTCGATGACCGCATCGACCAGCGCATCACCCACATCCTCGGCAAGACCGTCGTCCCCATGTTCAACGCCCTGATCGAAACGTCCGGCGAGCACCGCAGGGAGCTGATCGCGCTCCGCGCAGGAGTCCAGCGCATCGAGCGACGGCTTCGGCACCATCACGCCCGGCTGCAAAGGCTTGAGGCACCGCTGGAGGAACGCCCCCTCGCCGGTGTCATGGCCGCGATGGACGCCATGAACAGCCGCAAGTTCGAGGAGCACATCGCCACACTGCTGAACCGTGACGGCTGCACGGATGTCGTCGTGCAGGGAGGGCCTGGCGATCGGGGCATCGACGTCATCGCGCTCACGGCCGACGGACGGCGCCTCGTCGCCCAGTGCAAGAGGTTCGCACCCTATATCTCCATCACCAGCTCCGATGTCCAGAAGTTCGTCGGCTCAGCCAAGGTTCTGTACAGCGCGGACGTGGCTCTCTTCGTGGCGACGTGCCCCTTCACCCCCGACGCATTGAGCATCGCCACCGACAGCGGCATCACCGTCGTGGACCGCGCACTGCTGGAAAAGTGGAGCGCCGGGGAGCCGCTGAAGGTTCTGGACCATTAACAGCGTAAGGAGCAAGAGGCCCGAAGCCGCAAAGGAAAGTTGCGGCTTCGGGCCTCCGTCATGCTAAGGGACTGAGGTCCTCCCAGGACCTCAGTCAGCCGAGCAGTTCCTCCGGCAACGTCCGCTCCGCGTCCACCTTCTCCACCCGCTCCAGCTCCCCCCACACCACATACCGATACCGGGACGTGTACACCGGCGTGCACGTCGTCAGCGTGATGTAGTGGCCCGCCTTCGTCTTGCCGGACTCCTCGGGGATCTTGGACAGGACCTTGACGTTGTACTTCGAGGTCTCGGGAAGGACGGCGTAGACCTTGTAGACGTACCACTTGTCCTTCGTCTCGAAGACGATCGGATCGCCCTTCGCGAGCTTGTGGATGTTGTGGAACTTCGCGCCATGACCGTCACGGTGCGCGGCGAGGGAGAAGTTGCCCTTCTTGCCGGAGGTCGGCAGGGCCGCCTTGACCGGGTCGGTGTAGTAGCCGGCGACGCCGTCGTTGAGGATCTTCGTCGTCGTGCCCTTCTCGACCAGGATCTCGCCCTTGCTCATCGCGGGCACGTGAAGGAAGCCGATGCCGTTCTTGGAGTCGAACTCGGCAGGACGACCGGAGCTCCCCTCCTGGTGGGCCCAGATGTCACGGACCTTGTCCGCCTGCTTGTCCGCCTCCCGGTCGGCGAGGACGTTCGTCCACCACAGGGAGTAGACGACGAACAGGCCCAGCACCAGACCCGCGGTGATGAGGAGTTCGCCGAAGACGCTTATCGACATCGCGATCCGGCCCATGCGGCGGCGTTCAGGACGCCGCCCCGGGGACTCGGACGCGTCGGTACGCCGCGCGTGCTCGGTGTCGTCGGTGGTCGCTGCCACGTTCATCCGCCCTTAACTGACGAGCGCATCCGGCTTGCCCTTGCTGCGCGGCCGTTCCTCGACCATCTTGCCCCAGACGATCAACCGGTACTTGCTGGTGAACTCCGGCGTACAGGTGGTTAGTGTGATGTAACGACCTGCTTTGGTGAATCCCGCGTCCCGCGGAATCGGGTCCAGAACCCGCACATTGCCTGGTGACGTCACCGGCAGGATCGACGCCATCTTGTAGACGAAGTACTTGTCCTGCGTCTCTACGACGATGTCGTCGCCTTGGGCCAGCCGGTTGATGTACCGGAACGGTTCGCCATGCGTATTGCGATGACCGGCCAGTCCGAAGTTGCCGGTCTTGGCGTCCGGCATCGCCGTCTTCAGCTTGCCCTCGCCGTAGTGACCGACCATGCCCCGGTCGAGCACCTTCTTGTTGCTGACGCCCTCCGCGATCGGAACGACGACGTCCAGCTTCGGAATGTGCAGGATGGCGAATCCCTGCCCCGGCTCGAAGGTCCCCGGGTTCCGCTTGCCGCTCGCCCAGTCGTCCTGGAGGCTGCTCGCCTCCTTGTCCGCCTGCGCATGCGCCCGGACGTTCGTCCACCACAACTGGTAGCTGACGAACAGCAGCATCAGCACGCCGGTGGTGATGAACACCTCACCGATCGCCCGGCTGGCCAGCACCCCCGGACTCGGCTTGCGCGCCCGCGCCTGTCTGCGGGCCTCGACCCGCGAAAGAGGCGCCCCGGACGTCTCCGAGTCGCTCTCGGCGGCCTCCGGCGCCTGGCGGGAGCCTCCATGACGCCCGTGACGCCGCTTGGCGGCCTTTCTGCGGGCCGCACGTCCGCCTGTTGGGGCTCCGGTGGCCGACGTGGCGGAGGAGGCGGCAGAAGCCGATATGGAGTCGCCCACGGGCGGATCCGGTATCCGCAGGGCCACGGTCTCATCGTCCACGGGAGGTATGTACGGCTCCACGTACGGCTCTTGAGGCTCGGCATACGGCTCGTGAGGTTCGGCATACGGCTCGCGAGACGCCGCAGCCCCCTCGGGAATGTGGCCGTCAGCGCCATAGCCCTCGCTGCCGTAGCCCTCCGCCCCGTACCCCTCAGCGTCGTACCCCTCGGCACCGTATCCGTCGGCGGCATACGTCTCAGCGCCGTACGACTCGGCCGTCTGCCCCTGAGCGACGTACCCCTCGCCCCCGGGCCACTCCCCGAGCGCACCGGACCCCTCGTACGGCTGCTGCCCGTACGAGGTGCCCTGGTCGCCGGCGTCGCCGTAGGAGTCCGTGAAGGACTCCCCGTACGCGGCGCCGGACTCGCGCTCGGGGCGCAGCGCGGTCACGCCGTGGCCCTGCCCACCACCGGGGCGAGCCCCGCCGACCTCGCCACCGCACCGTGGTCGCCGCACTCCACCAGCCAGTTGGCCAGCATCAGATGACCGTGCTCGGTGAGCACCGACTCCGGATGGAACTGCACACCCTCGACCGGCAGTTCACGATGCCGCAGACCCATGATGATGCCGTCGTGTGTCCGTGCCGTGACCTCCAGCTCGCCCGGCACCGTCTCCGGCTCGGCCGCCAGCGAGTGGTAGCGCGTCGCCGTGAAGGGCGAGGGCAGGCCCGCGAAGACGCCCTTGCCCTCGTGCTCGACCAGCGAGGTCTTGCCGTGCAGCAGCTCCGGCGCACGGTCCACGACACCGCCGTACGCCACCTGCATCGACTGCATGCCGAGGCACACACCGAACACCGGCACCCCGGTGGCGGCGCAGTGGCGCACCATCTCGACGCAGACCCCGGCCTCCTCCGGCGTCCCCGGGCCCGGGGACAGCAGCACGCCGTCGAAGCCGTCCTGGGCATGCGCCGTCGACACCTCGTCGTTGCGCAGCACCTCGCACTCGGCGCCCAGCTGGTACAGGTACTGGACCAGGTTGAAGACGAAGCTGTCGTAGTTGTCCACGACCAGAATGCGCGCGCTCACTGGTTGTCCACCGTCACATCGTTGAAGGGCAGCAGCGGTTCGGCCCACGGGAAGATGTAATTGAAGAGGAGGTAGACGACGGCCACGACCAGCATGAGTGAGATCAACGCCTTCACCCACGCGTTCCCCGGCAGATGCCGCCAGATCCAGCCGTACATGCCGTCCCTTCCGTCGCACCACGGCACCAGACTCACGCCGTACAGCCAACAGACTAACGGCGCAACGCTTCCGGTTTCCCGGCCTCCACAGGCTGCGTGGAGTCCAGATGGGCCCACACGATCAGCCGGTGACTGTGGCCCCACTCCGGATCACACGTGGTCAGGGTCAGATAGCGGCCCTCACGCGTGTACCCCGAGTTACGGGGCACAGGGTCGATCACCTCAATGTCAGCGGGCACGGTTTTGTAAGGGCCTTTGTCGATCCGATACGTGAACCAGGTGGTCCCGTCCGTCAGCACCACCGCGTCGCCGGGCCGCAGCCTGGGGAAATCCTTGAAGGGATCGCCGTACGTACGCCGGTGGCCCGCCACCGAGAAGTTGCCCTTCTGACCGAGCTGCGCCGTGCTCGCGTAGTGGCCGAGCCCCTTCTTCAGGGTCCCGGTGGCGGTGCCTTCGAGAACCGGCTTGTTCCACGTGAAACCAAGACGCGGGATGTACATGATCGCGAACGGCTTGTCCGCGGTGTACGGAGCGGGCTTCGTGGGGCTCGTCGGCGAGCTCTCACCCGGACTCCCACCACTGCCGGGCGCCGACGGCCGTACCGCCCCCTGGGCCCACTGCTCCTGTAACTGATCGATCTGATCGTCCATGACGCTGTCGGCCTTCACACCGGTCCAGAACAGCACATAGACGACGAAAAGCACGATCACGGTGCCGGCGGTGATGCACAGCTCGCTGACGGTCCTGACGACGACACGCACCGGCAGCTCCAGACAGGCTCACTCCACGGGCTTGGCGTACTGCAGATCCACTGTGCCCGAGTACCCCGGCAGAGTCACCGCCCCGTCCTCGGTCACTTTCCAGCCAAGTCCGTACACATTCACGTACACCATGTAGTTCTGGATCGACGGCGAAGCCGCCAGCGCCTTCTGCAACTTCTCCGGATCACCCACCGCGGTGATCTTGTACGGCGGGGAATAGACCCGGCCCTGGAGAATCAGGGTGTTGCCCACACAGCGCACGGCACTGGTGGAGATCAGCCGCTGGTCCATGACCTTGATGCCCTCGGCACCGCCCTGCCACAGCGCGTTCACCACGGCCTGCAGATCCTGCTGATGAATCACCAGGTAGTCGGGCTGCGGCGCCGGATATCCGGGCAGCTTGGCAGTGGCGTTCGGCGGGGCGTCGTTCAGCGTGACCGAGACCGCGTCGCCCGTCACCTTCTGCGTCCCCGCGCTCCCCTCCAGCGCCGCCAGCTTCTCGTCCTCGGCCTTGGTGCTGCCGTCGTCCCGCTCGGCCAGCGACTCCACGTCATCACGCAGGGCCGCGTTGGACTCATCGAGCCGGCCGTTCTCGTGGCTGCGCTCCTGGATGAGGTCCGAGAGCTTCAGCAGCGAGGCGTCCGTGCGGATGTTGGTGCCCTTGGCGGTATTGAAACTCGTGAAGAAGATGAGCCCCGCGAGGGCGAAGACGGCCGCGGTCAGCACCCGCACCGGCCGGAACCGGCCGCGGAGAGGACTGGATCCGGTCCCGGGGGAGTCGGCAGAATTGCTCAACGTACCCTTATCTCCTTCGGCGCCACGGAAGCACTACGCTAACGGACACCCGGGGGAGCAATCAGAGTCCCCTTGTACGCTGCCCCGAGCCCGACCCAGTTCCCTGCGCGGCCACGCAGCGCATCGACAGGAGAGACCCTCGTGCCGAAGTCACGTATCCGCAAGAAGGCCGACTACACGCCGCCGCCGTCGAAGCAGGCGACCTCCATCAAGCTGAACAGTCGCGCCTGGGTCGCGCCCGTGATGCTGGCCATGTTCATCATCGGTCTGGCCTGGATCGTCGTCTTCTACGTGACCGACGGTTCGCTGCCCATCGACGCGCTGGGCAACTGGAACATCGTGGTGGGCTTCGGTTTCATCGCCGCCGGATTCGGCGTCTCCACACAGTGGAAGTAGCGGTCGCTTCTCGGTGAACTCAGCTCTACCCAGGGCTATCCGCTGAGTTATCCACAGATCGCAAAGGTATCCACAGGCCACCTGGGGAAAAAGAACGACGATCTGTGGATAACCCATCGGGCGTTGACGCCGATACGACTGACACACCGCACATGCGGACAAGCGTTCGCCCCCTGTCTGACCTGCGAAAACACGGGTCAGAGACAGGGGGCACAGTTGTTCGCGCACACTATGCACAAGATTGGCCACCCACTGTGGACAAACGTGCCGCTCAGGCGAGCTGCAGCGTCCTCAGCACGGTCATCAGGACGACCGCGGCCAGGACCAGTGCGCAGGTGCCGTACTGGACCAGTGCGCGGCGTCGGCGCGGGGCGTGGACCATGGCGTAGCCGATGATCACGCCGGCGACGAGGCCGCCGATGTGGGCCTGCCAGGCGATGTTGCTCCAGCCGAAGGTGAAGATCAGGTTGATCACCAGCAGAGCGATGATCGGCCGCATGTCGTACCGGAGTCGGCGCATGAGGACGGCGGTGGCGCCGAAGAGGCCGAAGATGGCGCCGGAGGCACCGAGTGAGGCGCTGGTGGGGGCGGCGATCACGTAGGTGAGGGCGCTGCCCGCGAGGCCGGAGCAGAGGTAGAGCGCGAGGTAGCGGGCGCGGCCGAGGGCGGCTTCGAGGGGGCCGCCGAGCCACCAGAGGCTGAGCATGTTGAAGGCGATGTGCCAGATGGCCTCGTGGGTGAACATCGAGGTCACGAGGCGGTACCACTGGCCTTCGGCGACACCTTCGGTGGGGTTGAAGGGGGCGGGGGGCCAGGCGCCGAGCAGGACGAGGTCGTTGAGCAGTGCGGTGCTGGTCTGGACGGCGATGAAGACCGCGAGGTTGATCCCGATGAGGATCTTGGTGAGGAGGCGGGGGTCTGCGCTGACGGTGCCGCCGGCGATGGTGCGGGGGCGGGCGGCGTCGGGGGCGTGGCCGGTGCCGGAGCCGCCGCGGACGCATTCGGGGCATTGGAAGCCGACGGAGGCGCTGACCATGCACTCGGGGCAGATGGGGCGTTCGCAGCGGGTGCAGCGGACTCCGGTCTCGCGGTCCGTGTGGCGGTAGCAGACGGGCAGGCTCTGGGCGTCCTGCGGGCTGTCTGCCGGCTGGTCCATGAGGTCCCCTAGGTCGTCGTACGCGATGCACGCCGCATGCACCGCCCCGCTCATCCTTACGGACGAGCGGGGCGTTTGGTTCCCTGTGGGAGGTGTTGGACTTCCCCGTGGGGAGCCTGCCTCAGCCTTCGCGGGTCTCGATGACGACCGACTCGATGACGACGTCGTTGAGCGGACGGTCGGTGCGGGGGTTGGTCTGGGCGGTCGCGATGGCGTCGATGACCTTCTGGCTGGCCGGGTCGGTGACCTCGCCGAAGATGGTGTGCTTGCGGTTCAGCCAGGTCGTCGGGGAGACGGTGAGGAAGAACTGCGAGCCGTTGGTGCCCGGGCCGGCGTTGGCCATGGCGAGCAGGTAGGGCTTGTCGAAAGAGAGGTCCGGGTGGAACTCGTCCTGGAACTGGTAGCCGGGGCCGCCGGTGCCGTTGCCGAGGGGGTCTCCGCCCTGGATCATGAAGCCACTGATGACGCGGTGGAAGACCGTGCCGTCGTAAAGCTTGGACGTGGACTTCTCTCCGGTGGCGGGGTTGGTCCACTCACGCTCGCCCTGGGCGAGCTCGACGAAGTTCTTGACCGTGATCGGCGCGTGGTTCGGCAGGAGCCGGATCTCGATATCGCCGTTGTTGGTCTTCAGGGTGGCGTAGAGCTGCTCGGCCACGATCTGCCTTCCGTTGTCTTCCTGTGACCCCCCGATCCTCGCACGGACGGCGGTGTACGTCGCCCGGCGCTCGTTCACTGGCCCGCAACCGTGGGGCCGGTTGCAGAAAACTGGTCGAGAAGGCTCGCGGCGGGGGCGCGACACGGCGAACCGTGGCATTGTCGACGACAAGCCCGTGTTGAACCGCATAAATCCGTTATTGCACTTGATCAAGGCAATCGGCACCCATATGCCCGCCCTCACATGCCGCAGAGCGTTCTGACAGGCATGATCCGTAAAAGGGTGGAAAGTCGAGAACCGTACGCCACCGAGGAGGAGGAACCCGTGACCCGCATCGACAGCGTGCGCGCCGCGACCGGCTCGGCGAAGGACAGCGTGCTGCACGCCGCGGAAGTGGTGGCGCCCTACGCCGACACCGCCAAGGACAGGGCCGCGCAGTATGCGCACGAGGCACGCGTACGGCTTGCGCCTGTGGTGTCGCAGGCCACCGAGCAGGCCCGCGCACAGGCCCTTCTGCAGTACGGCACGCATGTCGCGCCGCGCCTGGAGCAGGCTCGTACGCATGTGCCGCCGAAGGTCGACCACGCCGCTCATGAAGCTGCCGTCCGTACGCGTAAGGCTGCCCGTCAAGCCGCTGACTACTCCCGGCCGAGGATCGAGCAGGCGGTGGCCGCGGCAGGGCCCGTCAAGGACGAGGCCGCGGCACGTGGTGCCGCCGCGTTGGCCGCCTTGCGCGGTCAGGTCTCGCCGAAGGAGATCCAGAAGCTGGCCCGTAAGCATCAGAGGCGCGCCAAGGCCGGTCGTGCCGTGAAGGTGGTGGCGGTGGTCGGCGCCCTCGCGGGCGCTGCTTTCGCCGCCTGGAAGTGGTGGGACAAGCAGGCGAACCCGGATTGGCTGGTGGAGCCTCCGGCCGCGACCGAGGTGCCCGAGTCGGGGCGTCTGGCCTCGGTGGACGGCACTGGCCAGTCCGTCCTTGATCCCGAGGTCCAGGCCAAGGAGGCCGAGGAGGAGGCGGCTCGGCGCGACGAGGGCCGGTGATGTCTGGCCGGTGACGGCCGGCATGGAGAACTGGACCGTGGGGCGGGAGACTTGAGGGTCTTCCGCCCCACGGCCCATGTTTCACGTGGAACATGGGCCGCGCCGGCGGTCGCAGGCGTGGGAGCAAGGGTGGCCGAGGGCGTTGTACAGGCCGGGACTTGGCCCTGGTGGACGTGCTTACGCCGCCCGCCCACGATGACGTTTGCAACAACGACCCGTGTGTGCAAGTCCCGCACGGATTCCATTAACGGGCCGCGTCTTTCTCCAGGGCAGAGCCTGACGGTCGGACAGCCCCCGGAAGCGCGGAGCAGAACATTTGAGGCAGGCCGGGGGCGCGCTCGCCGGGGGAAGCGAGGATCCGGTTGTTCCGGTCATTGCGCACCGGGGCTTCCCGCACCGGCACTTCCTTCAAGAGCCTTCGCGATCTGTTCGGCGTATGCCTTGGCGTGTCCGAGCGTGGCCCTGCTGTTGGCCCCGAGTGCGTCCCGCACGTAGCGCCTGGCGTCGTCGACGGTGGCGTCGGGGCCGAGGACACCTTCGATGGTCGCGGGGTTGAGGACGACGGTGTGCTGCGAGGTGGCCGCGACGGCACCGTCCGCCTGCTCGTCGAAGGTCCACAGGCCGGTGTGCAGCGTCATCAGGGCGGGCAGCGTGACCTGCTTGTACGCGATCGCCCGGTGCGGGAAGGTCACCCGGTACGACTTGGTGGTGTGGGTGGAGCCGTCCTTGGCCCGGGTGTCCATATCCAGTGTCTGCAGGCCGGCGGTGTCCTCCGTCAGGCTGGTTCGAGCCACATGGGGGAGCCGATCCGGCCACCGGTGCGCCTCGTTGATGAAGGCGTAGACGTCCGCGACCTGGCCGTCGACCCGCACCGTGTCCTCGAAGGAGAGCGTCAAGTCACTTCCGGTGCGGGCGCGTTCGATGTTCTTCTTGAGTGCCGCGAGCTCTGTGCGGGAGTTGCGGTCCACGGCCTCGTCGATCCAGGCGAGGCCTTCGGGGTCGTCGTCGAGGGCGCGGTAGTCGTGCAGCAGCCGGACCCGGGCGGTGTGACCGGGCAGTTCCTCGATCACCCAGGCGCCTCCCATCGCGGCGACCGGCGGCGCCGGGATCTCCTGCCGGAAGGCGATACGGCGCCGCTCCGGCTCCAGAACCCGGAGCGAGGTCCAACTCTTGGCCTCGCCGTTGGCTGTGGCCCAGATGCGGATGCGTTCCTCGCGCTCGCCTCGCTCCACGTGCTCGACATGGATGGTCGGCGGGAAGATCCGGGGCCAGTTCTCCACCTCGGCGATCATCCGGTAGACCTCGTCGGCCGAGGCGGCCAGGGTGATCTCGTGCTCGACCTGGCGCCCGCCCAGGTGCGACATGTGCGTTCTCCTTGTCCGGTGGTGCTGGTCCGGCGGTCCTTGTGCTGGTGAGGCTTGTGGCGGTGGCGTTCGGGGTTGTCAGAAGTTGCCCAGGCCGCCGCAGACGTTGAGCGCCTGGGCCGTGATGGAGGCCGCGGCGTCGGAGGCGAGGTAACCGACCAGCCCCGCCACCTCGTCGGGGGTGGAGTAGCGGCCGAGCGGGATCTTGGCCTGGAACTTGTCGAGGATCGCGTCCTCGGAGGTGCCGTACGCTGCGGCGTATCCCGCGCGGACGCGCCGCGCCATCGGGGTCTCCACATAGCCGGGGCACACCGCGTTGACCGTGACGCCGGTCGGCGCGAGCTCGTTGCCGAGCGCCTTGGTGAAGCCGACGACGCCGTGCTTGGAAGCCGAATACGGGGCGCCGAGGACCACACCCTGCTTGCCCGCGGTGGACGCGATGTTGATGATGCGGCCCCAGCTCTTCTCCCGCAGGCCGCCGGTGTTCAGCGCCGCCCGGGTCACCCGGAAGACGCTGTGCAGGTTGGTGTCGATGACGTCGTGCCAGAGCTCGTCGGTGATCTCCGCCGTCACCCCGCCGCCGCTGCGGCCGGCGTTGTTGACCAGGATGTCGACGGTCCCGAAGCGGTCGGCGGCAGACCGTACGAACGTCTGGACGGCCTCCTCGGAGCGGACGTCGACGGCTGACCCCGCGACGTCCAGCCCCTCCTCCCGCAACTGCTTGACGGTCGACGCGACGCCTTCCGCACCGCGCGCGCCGAGGTAGACCCGATGGCCCTGAGCTGCCAGCAGCCGCGCCACGGCGAGGCCGATTCCGCTGGTGGCGCCCGTCACGAGGGCGACCCGGCGCTCGTCATGTGTCGTCATGGAATGTCCCTAGGGGGGTGAGGTGGCCCGGAGGGCCGGAGACATGGCTGGGGGTCAGGCGGACTGTGCGGACGCCAGTCGCGCGTTGACGGCTGTGACGAGCTGGGCGGGGGTGAGGGACGCGGGCACCACCTCGTCGTCGAGCTCGATGCCGAGCTCGCGCTCGATGCGGGTGTACGTCTCCAGCAGTGCGAGGGAGTCGTAGCCCAGTTCCTCGAAGGAGGCGTCGTGGGTGACGGGCTCGGTCTCGCCGGCGCCCGCCAGCAGAATCCGCACGAGATCGTCGAGAGTGAAGGGGCCTTCCTGGCTCATGGTTGTTCGTCTCCTTGAAAGGGGGGGTCGGGCAGGAGGAGGGGAGGTGCGGTGCGAGCGCGGAATCATTGCTGCGGCGCGCGCACCACCAGTGCGGAGTTGAAGCCGCCCTGCCCGCGGGCGACCACCAGTGCGGTCTGTACTGCGGCCGGCCGCGGCTCGCCCACCACCAGGTCGAGGTCGTACCGGTCCGACGGCACGGTGTGGACGGTCGGCGGCAGCACGCCGTCCCGGAAGGAGAGCAGGGCGGCGGTGACGTCCAGCGGGCCGGCGCCGGAGCAGAGCCGGCCGGTCATGGTCTTGGGCGCGGTGACCGGCACGCCGCGCGGCCCGAAGATCTTGGCCAGCGTCTCGGCCTCGGCGCGGTCCAGCTCCGGTAGCGCGGCGGCGTCGGCGAAGACCACATCGACCTCCTCTGGCTGCAACTCAGCGTCGTCCAGGGCGAGTTCGATCGCCTTGTGCAGCCCCGGGGGGCGGCCGCTGCCCGGCCGGGGGTCGAGGGTCGCCCCGTGGCCCGCGACCTCCCCGTACACGCGGGGCGCCCCGCGCCGCCGGGCGTGGTCCGCGTCCTCCAGGACGAGCAGGGCGCCGCCCTCCCCGGAGACCTGGCCGCGGGCCGCGTCGTCGAAGGGCACATAGGCACGCTCCGGGTCCTCGGCGGTGCTCAGCCGCCCGCCCGCGAGCTGGGCCACCCAGCCCCACGGGCAGATCGAGGCGTCCATCGCGCCGGAGACGACGAGCGGGGTGCCCTGGCGGATCTGCCGACGGGCCTGGGCGAGCGCGTCGAGGCCACCCGCCTGATCGCCGACGACCACGCTGCTCGGCCCGCGCATGCCGTTGCGGATGGAGAGCTGGCCGCTGTTCACCGCGTAGAACCAGGCGAATGACTGGTAGGCGCTGACGTACTGGCTGCCCTTGCCCGCCAGGGCCCGAAGTTCGTTCTGGCCGAACTCGAAGCCGCCGCTGGAGGCGGCGGTGATCACGCCCATGTCGAATTCGGGGAGCGCACCCGGATCCACCCCGGCGTCGCCGAGCGCCCAGTCCGCGGCCACCAGGGCGAGCCGGGTCACGCGGTCGGTCTGCGGCAGCAGCCGGCTCGGCAGCAGCTCCGCGTCCGCGAATCCGTGGATCTCCCCGGCGAGGCGGGCAGGATAGGACGAGGCGTCAAAGCGCGACACCTCGGCTATGCCGCTGCGGCCGGCCAGTGTGGCCTCCCAGTACGCCTCCGCACCGAGCCCGTTGGGCGCGGCGACGCCGAGTCCCGTCACCCATGTCGCCCCGGTCACCGGGCACTCCTTTCGGCATCGGCGAGCACCACCGCGCTCTGGAATCCACCGAACCCGCTGCCCACCGACAGGACGGCGTCGGTGCGCCAAGGACGCGCCGTCAGCGGGGTGTAGTCCAGGTCGCACTCGGGGTCCGGGGTGTGCAGATTGGCCGTGGGAGGCACGAGGTCGTGCTCCATGGCGAAGAGCGACGCGGCGATCTCGATCGAGCCGATGGCGCCGAGCGAGTGCCCGACCATCGACTTGATGGAGCTCACCGGTGTCCGGTAGGCGTGCGCGCCGAGGCTCCGCTTGAAGGCCGCGGTCTCGTGGCGGTCGTTCTGTTTGGTGCCGGAGCCGTGGGCGTTGACGTAGTCGATGTCCTCGGGGTTCAGCCGCGCCTCGTCGAGAGCGACGCGGATTGCCTCCGCCATCTCCCGTCCGTCGGGCCGCAGTCCCGTCATGTGGTACGCGTTGGAGCGGGTCGCGTAGCCCGCCACTTCGGCGTAGACGCGCGCACCGCGGCGGCGGGCGCTCTCCAGGCTCTCCAGTACGAAAACGGCCGCGCCCTCGCCCAGGACAAAGCCGTTGCGGCTGGCGTCGAACGGGCGCGAGGCGTGCTCGGGGTCGTCGTTGCGGGGCGTGGTCGCCTTGATGGCGTCGAAGCACGCCACGGTGATCGGCGAGATGGGGGCGTCCGTGGCCCCTGCGACCATGACGTCCACCGTGCCCTCGCGGACGAGCTGTGCCGCGTAACCGACCGCGTCCAGACCCGAGGTGCACCCGGTGGAGACCACAGTGCTGGGGCCCTCGGCGCCCACGGCCCAGGCGACTTCCGTCGCGAAGGAGCTGGGCACCAGGTAGTTGTACAGGTGCGGTACCGCGTACTCGTGGTCGACCAGCTCCAGGCGGCCGCCGTCGCTGACGGTCCGGTACTCCTCTTCCAGGCCCGTGGTGGCGCCGACCGCGCTGCCCATCGTCACCCCCACCCGGTGCGGGTCCAGGGCGGCGAACTCCAGGCCGCTGTCCGCCGCCGCCTCGCGGGCGGTGACCACGGCGAACTGCGCCGCGCGGTCCATCCGTCGGATCTCCTGCGGGCTCAGGCCCAGTGCCGCGGCGTCGAAGTCAACCTCGGCGGCGATCTGGGACCGGAACGGGGCCGGATCGAAGAACGAGATGCGCCGGGTGGCGGTCCGCCCCTCCGATATCAACTGCCAGAAGTCCTTGGCGCCCAGGCCGCCGGGCGCCGTGACGCCGACGCCGGTGATGACCACTCTGCGGCCGTCCCCAGACGCCACCGTCGGCGGGCTGTGTCTCATTGCATCTCCCTGGAGCACGGAAACGTGACGTGCCGCCGTCCCGGACGGTGGCATCCATGGAGGAAAGCTTGCGTACGCCGACTCGTGGGGCCGTCGATTCCGGCTCCAGTGGCAGTGGACCGGCCGCGGAATGTGGCGCTCAGAGAGCCCGCTGTGTGTCCGAACAGCTATACGGAGGCCCACATCTCACCCCAGAGCTAGTATCCCATTGGACGAAATGACAGCCGAAGTGGAAGACCATTGCGGGGCTCTTTCCTCGCAACCGCTTTGGCGGATCCGGACCACGGGGGCGAAGCGTGGGGAAAAGCAGGCGGATCGACAGACGCTGCGCGCAGGCGGTCGACGTCGTTCTGGGAGAACCGGCCGACCGGACCGGGCCCGGTACCACCAGACGGCCCGCACCCAGAACGGCCCAGACCATCCTGGTCACCGTGCTCCTCGGCTACTTCTGCGTGACCGCCTTCGACGTCATCAGCACCGGGCCGAGCGGTATCGAGCAGGCCGTGGCGGGGGCCGTCCTCGTGACGGCCTTCCTGCTCCAGCTGTACCACTCCCATCCCCGCGCCCGCGCCGCCCCCACCGCCTCGAAGGCGTTGACCCTCATCGCGCAGGCGGCCGCGACGTATCTGCCCCTGGTGTTCTTCCCCTGGGAGTGGGGGGCCATGGCCGGATTCCTCCCCGGATCGCTGCTGCTCCTGCTGCCCTCGCCCATCAACTGGGCGGCCTACGGCGTGGTCGAACTGAGCATGCTGGTCATGCCCGTCGACGGCCGGCACTCCGTGCTCGACGGCGTCTACCTCTTTCAGGCGACGCTGCTCACCGGGCTCGTGGTGTACGGGCTCACGCAACTGTCGGCGCTGGTGGGCGAGGTGCACGCGAGCCGTGGCGAGATGGCCCGGACAGCGGTCTCGCAGGAGCGCCTGCGCTTCTCCCGGGACCTGCACGACCTACTGGGTTACAGCCTCTCCGCCATCGCCCTGAAGAGTGAGCTGATACGCCGGATCGTCACCACTCAGCCCGAGCGTGCCACCGCCGAAATCACCGAAGTGCTCGACATCTCCCGTCAGTCGCTCGCCGACGTGCGCATGGTGGCGAGCCTGTATCGCGACATGTCGCTGGCCCAGGAGGTGGGGTCGGCCCGGTCCATCCTGAGCGCCGCCGATATCGAGGTGCGGGCAGAGATCGCCGAGGTGCCGATGGACCGCCGGACCGACACCGTGCTCGCCACGGTGCTGCGGGAGGCGGTCACCAATCTGCTGCGCCACAGCCACGCCTCTACCTGCTCCATCGATGTCACGCACCGGGCGGGCCGGGTGCGTCTGGCCATCACGAACAACGGCGTGCTGCCGCACTCCGGCCCCCCGGTTCCGCACAGCGGCAGCGGACTGGGCAACCTCGCCACACGGGTGCGCGCGCTCGGCGGCTGCCTGGAAGCACGGCTCTGCCCGGACGACGTGTTCCAGCTCGTCGCCGAGGTTCCCGGTGTCCCGAGCTCTCTTTGTGCCGGCCCCGAGATGTGCCGGCCCTGAGACCGGGCGGCGTCAGCTGCCCCCGGCGGCCCGTCTGATCTCGTCGAGGAGCGCCGCCTGGTGCAGACAGGAACGGTCGTCGGCAACGGCGTCGCCCCGGCAGGCGTCGACGAAGGAGCGTACGGTGGCGGCTACTTGGTCGTGCGGTTCGAGGGTCACCCGGCCCGGGCCGCCGGCGCGTTCCACCTCCAGGACGGGGTGTTCGTCCGCCGCCGGGGCGAAGGCACGGCCCACCCGGATGCGTCCCTCGCTGCCGCACAGCTCGTAGCCGGAGCGGTAGGCATGGTCCATGCCGAAGTCGAGCTGGACCGTGACGCCCCCGGCGGTGTACAGCAGCGCCGCCCCGGCCACGTCCACCTCACCGCTCCGGGCCCGGTGGAGCACCGCCCCGGCGACGCTCAGCGGCGTGCCGACGATCAGCTGGGCGGCCCGTACCGGGTAGATCCCCATGTCGAGCAGGGCCCCGCCGCCCAGGTCCGCCCGGTGCCGGATGTCGCCAACGGGTCGACGGGGCACGGTGAACGTGGCGGTGAACGACTGGAGCACACCGATCGCGCCCTGCGCGACCAGCTCCCGCACCACCGCGTGCTGCGGGTGGTGGACGAACATCACGTTCTCCATCAGGACGCGGCCGGCGCCGCGCGCGGCGGCGAGCAGCTCCCTGGTCTCGGAGGCGTTGGTGGCCAGCGGCTTCTCCGACAGGACATGCTTGCCCGCGCCCAGCGCCCGCCGGGTCCACGGAGCGTGCAGGGCGGCGGGCAACGGCACGTACACCGCGTCGACCTCGGGCAGGCCGAGGAGCGCGGCATAGCCGTGCACCGGGCGGCAGCCGTACTCCGCCGCCGTCCGCGCGGCCCGCTCCGGGTCGCGGCTGGCCACCGCGACCAGCTCGGCCCCGGGTTCGCGGGCGATCGCGGGCAGCATTCTGCGCCGGGCGATGTCGGCGCATCCGAGGATGCCTATGCGCAGCGGGTCAGTCATCGCCGCCCACGTCCAGCGCGTGGAGACAGGCCAGCAGCGTCCGCCCCTGGACATTGAGGTAGTGGCCGTGCCGGACCAGCGACGACAGCTGCCCCGGTGTCACCCACCGGTAGTCGTCCCCCGGGTCCGACGGCATGTCGTCGGGCGCTTCGATGATCAGGTAGCGGCTCACCGCGTTGAGGAAGCGGCCGCCCTCCTCGGAGTGCAGCGCCTCGTAGCGGATCCGCGCCGGATCGGCGGTCAGCACCGTGTCGAGGTGGCGGGGGCGGTCGGCGGGTGCCGCATCGGCGTAATTGCCGGGTGTGTACTGCACCGTCGGCCCCAGCTCGACGGTGTCCAGGAAGCCGCCTTCCACGCGGGCGTGCGCCAGCACATGCGTCCGGCCCTCGATGCGCCGCGATAGGAAGGCCACGACGCCCGGTCCGCGCGGCGCGAAGAGCGGCTGGGTCCAGCCGGTCACCTCGCGGTTGCCGGCCTGCACAGCGAGGGCGACGACGTCGAAGAACCGGCCCTGCTCGTGCTCGACGGCACGGTCCGTGCGGATCCAGCCGGGCAGCCCGGCGAGGGGGACGCGGGTGGCGTGCACGTCGTGCCGGGCCCGCACGTCGGTGAACCAGGACAGCAGGTCGAGGTCGCTGTGGAGGGCGCGGTCGTCGGCCCCGTCCGGGGTGTCCACCGGGGCGCAGGCCAGGACCGTACGGGCGTCCATGTTGACCACGTTGTCGTGCCTGAGCAGGCGGGCGAGCTGCCCGAAGGTCAGCCAGCAGAAGTCGTCGTCGGCAGGGACGTCGCCCACCGCCTCGACGATCATGTTCCGGTTGCGCTTGCGGAAGAACCAGGAGCCGTGCTCGGACTGGAGCGAGTCGGCGAGGACGCGTCCGCGCCCGGGCCCCACGAAGTGGCCGAGGTACTTGACCGCGGCGCCCCGGTGCGCCTGGGTGTAGTTGCTCCGTGTGGCCTGCACCGTCGGCGACAGCTGGAGCAGATTCGGGTTGCCGGGCTCCATCTTGGCCTGCATCAGACAGTGCAGCACCCCGTCGAACTCCTTGACCAGGATGCCCAGAATGCCGACCTCCGCCTGGCGGATGATGGGCTGATGCCACTCCTGGCCGGTGCTGCGCACGGTGACGTGGAGGCCCTCGACGCTGAAGAAACGGCCGCTGTCGTGCACCAGGTTGCCCGTGCTCTCCTGGAAGGACCAGCCCTGGAGCCGGGCGAACGGGATGCGCTCCACATGGAACCGGTGGGCCCGCCGCCGCCCGGCCAGCCATGCGGGGAACTGGTCCGTCGGCAGCGCGGCCCCGTCCGTGGCGCCCGCCGACTCGGCGATGCGCCGCGCCGCGGTGCCGTGCCGCGCGGTCAGTGCGTGTGGTGTCCGTGTCTCCGTCACCATGGCGCTTCCTCCTGTCGTCGGCGGGATCGTCCGTACCCGGCCGGTCAGCCGTGCGCGGCGACGAACTCCCGGATCGAGCTCACGATGTAGTCGAGCATCTCGTCGGTCAGCCCCGGATAGACGCCGACCCAGAAGGTCTGCTCGGTGATGATGTCGCTGTTGGTCAGCTCCCCCACCACCCGGTGCGGCCGCCCGACATAGGCGGGCTGCCGGGTCAGATTGCCGGCGAACAGCCGCCGGGTGCCGATCCGCCGCCCCTCCAGGAAGTCCACCAACGCCGCCCGGGAGAACGGCGCCTGCGGATCCACCGTGAGGACGAAGCCGAACCAGCTCGGATCGCTGCGTTCGGTCGCCCGCGGCAGCAACAGCCAAGGGACCCCGTCGAGGCCGTCCCTGAGCCGGCGCCAGTTGCGGCGGCGGGCCGTACAGAAGTCGTCGAGTTTGCGGAGTTGGCTGAGGCCTAGCGCGGCCTGCACATCGGTCGCCTTCAGGTTGTAACCGACGTGCGAGAAGATGTACTTGTGGTCGTAGCCCGCGGGCAGCGTGCCCATCTGGTAGCTGAACCGCTTGAGGCACTTGTTGCTCTCGCCCGGCTCGCACCAGCAGTCCCTTCCCCAGTCGCGCAGCGACTCCACGATCCGGGCCAGCGCCAGGTCGCCGGTCAGGACGCAGCCGCCCTCCCCCATCGTGAGGTGGTGGGCAGGGTAGAAGCTGACAGTGGTGAGGTCGCCGAAGGTGCCGGTGAGCTTGCCGTCGTAGGTGGAGCCCACCGCGTCGCAGTTGTCCTCGACGAGGAACAGATCGTGCTGTGCGGCCAGTTCGGCGATCTCGGTGACCGGAAACGGGTTGCCGAGCGCATGGGCGATCACGATGGCCCGGGTGCGCGGGCCGATGGCCGCCGCCACCCGGTCCGCGGTGGTGTTGCAGGTGGCCAGGTCGACGTCGACGAAGACAGGGACGAGACCGTTCTGCAGCAGGGGGTTGACGGTGGTCGGGAAGCCCGCCGCGACGGTGATCACCTCATCGCCCGGGCGCAGCCGCTGCTCGCCCAGCTGGTGCGAGGTGAGCGCGGTGACGGCGAGCAGGTTCGCGGAGGAACCGGAGTTGGTCAGATGCGCCTTGCGGCGCTTCATCTTGCGGGCGAAGAGCGACTCGAACCTGCGGGAACTGTGCCCCGCGGCGATCCGCAGGTCGACCGCGGCCTCGACCAGCGCGGCCCGGTCCTCCTCGTCAAGTACCGCCCCCGACGGCCAGATCTCCGTGACTCCGGGAACGAACGGCCCCCCTTCTTCCTGCTCCCGGTGGTAGGTGCGTACGTCATCGAGAAGTCGTGCCTTGCGGTCGCTCATCGCTGTCCACGTTTCCTTCCTGGCCGCCAGTAGACGGCTGCGTCCCAGCAGCCCGGCCAGCTTGCGGCGGGGGACTCGAAGCCGCCTCGACCGTCGGTGGGATCACACCGCGCCGCGCCGGTTGCCGGCGTACAGCGCCCGGCACGCCTCGTACGTGGCGAGCAGCCCCCGGTCTGCGGCTTCGGCGAGGGTCGGGGCCCCGGCGTCCTTCCCCGACAGCCGGGGCGGTGCCCCGTCGAGTCCGAGGTCCCAGGGCAGTGCCAGGTCCGGGTCGAAGGGCTGGATCTCGAACTGGGTGCCGGGGACGAACTCGGTGGAGCACAGATAGCTGACGCAGGAGTCGTCGCTCAGCGCCACGAATCCGTGTGCCAGTCCCTCGGCGACATACACCGCGGTGCCCTCGTGGGCATCGAGGACCGTGGTGTCGTACACCCCAAAGGTCGGTGAGCCCAGCCGCAGGTCCACCACGATGTCGAGCAGGGCCCCGCGCACACAGGTGACGAACTTGGCCTGGCCCGGCGGGATGGTGACCCCGTGGATACCGCGCAGCGTATGACGCCTGGACGCGGAATAGTTGACCTGTGCCGGGGTGAAGACGTGCCCGGTCTCCTCGGCCAGCAGGTCGTGTCTGTACGACTCGAAGAAATAGCCCCGTTCGTCGTGCAGCCTGCGGGGCCGGCACCGGTAGCAGTCAGCGATTTTGGTCTCCCCGATCTCCATAGCCCCGGGACCGTACGGAGCTGCGCTAGAGGCTCGGTAGCAAGAGCCGCATCGACCGCGAATTGAGCCGGGCTGTGGAGCATGGGCCCGCACCCGCCGGCGCACGGCTGACGCGCGGCCCTTGGGGTGCACAGGTGAAGGGTGTGAACGATGGCTAAGGTCGAACGGGGAGACGGTGCGCCAGGGGGTCGCGAAGGGGCCCGCTCGGTCGTGGTGGCCGGCGGCACGGGGTTCGTCGGACGCCATGTCTGCCGGGCGTTCGCCGCGGCGGGCTGGCAGGTTACCGCGCTCGCCCGCAGCCGCCCGCGGCGGCGGGTCGCGGCGGGGGACCTGCGGCTGCTCGACATCGGCGCGGCGCCGACCGCTGCCATCACCGAGCTGCTCGCGTCGGTCGGCCCGCACGTCGTCGTCAACGCGGCGGGGGCGGTGTGGAGCACGACCGAGGAACAGATGGTCCGCGCCAACGCCGATCTGGTCGGAAAGCTCACCACGGCGATGTCCGCGCTGCCGTGGCGCGGACGTCTGGTGCAGCTCGGCTCCGTCCATGAGTACGGACCCGTCGCCGAGGGGCACCTCATCGTGGAGACCACCCCCGAGCGCCCGGTGTCCGTATACGGCAGGACGAAGCTGGCCGGAGCCCGGCATGTACTCGACGCGGCGGCGCGCGGACAGCTCGACGCCCTCGTGCTGCGCATCGCCAATGTCTCGGGCCCCGGCACACCGCGCGGCAGCCTGCTCGGTATGGTCGCCGCTCATCTGGCCCGCCCGGCCGGGCTCGGAGGCACCGGCGGCGACGGCGGTGAACTGCGGCTCTCCCCACTGCTGTCGACCCGGGACTTCGTCGATGTGCGCGATGTGGCGGCCGCGGCGGTGGCCGCCGCGGGCAGCGGGGTGAGCGGCCGGGTCGTCAACATCGGCAGCGGCCGGGCAGTGCAGGTGCGCACCCTCGTCCGGCGCCTGATCGAGCTGAGCGGCCGTGAAGTGCGCCTGGCCGAGGACGCCCCGCCGCCCCGGCGCGGCGACAGCGCCGAGTGGCAGCAGCTCGACATCTCGGCCGCCCGCACCCTGCTCGGCTGGCAGCCGGCCAGGGACCTTGAGCAGTCGCTGCACGATCTCCTCGCGGCCGCCATGGCGGAGGCCGCCGGCACCTGCGCCGACGGCCCCGGCCGGCTACCCGGGGGCACGGATTTCAGCGGGCCGCCGTCGCCTCGATGACGTGGTAGTTCGGCAGGTACGGCAGCGGAACGGTCTTTTCGAGCCGGAGTCCGGCCGCGGCGAACAGCGCGGCATACTCGTTCTCGGTGCGCTCCTTGCCGCTGAGACAGAGCAATTGGATATCGCTGATCGCCGCGTACATGAGCGCCGTGGAATTCCCGTCGTCATCCCATTCGGGCGCGAGCGCCGCCACGACGAGCACCCGCCCCCCGTCGGCCATCGATTCCCGGCAGTTGCGCAGAATGCGCGTGCACGAGGCGTCGTCCCATTCGTGCAGGACGTTCTTCAGCAGATAGGCGTCCGCGCCCGCGGGCACCGTGGAGAGAAAGTCGCCCGCCTCGCCCGTGCACCGGTCCGCCACCCCGGCCGCCCTGGCCAGCTCCGGCACCCCACGCACCGCCTCCGCGGTGTCGAAGACCACCCCGCGCAGCTTCGGGTGCGCCGCGGCGAGCGCGGTGAGCGTGGTGCCGTCACCGCCGCCGACATCGACCAGGCGGTCCACCGCTCCCCAGTCGTAACTGTGCTGGAGCAGCGGCAGGAGCATATGGGTGCCGGCCCGCATGGCGCCGTTGTAGGCGCGGGCGTACGCCACGTCCCGCTCGAAGTAGGCAAAGAACGGGTCACCGCTGACCTGCTCGAACGCCGTACCGCCGGTGCGCACCGTCTCCTCCATGGCGCCGAAGGCGCGCCAGGTGAGCGGATCGCCGTAGAACCGAACCAGGTCGGCGATGCCACCCGGCGCCCCGTCGCGGAGCTGGCCGCCCGCGCCGGTCAGGGACCAGGTGTCCGCGCCGTCCCGCCGCACCACGCCGAGGGCCGCGAGGGCCCGCAGCAGCCGGTGCAGCGCGGCCGGGTCGGTCTGCGTCCCGGCCGCGAGGTCCGCCGTGCTCCGCGAGCCGTCGCCGACGGCTCCGGGAATTCCGAGACGTACCGCCGTGGCGAATACGCGGAAGGACAGGACATCGAATATCAGCGGGGCGAAGACCGCGGCGGCATTGTCGTGTTCGGATTCGGTCATGGGATTCCTCCGTTGTCGGACGTTCTCAGGACCGAACCGTAGGTACGGCGACTCAAGTCAGGCTCAAGCGGGCACCTTTGGCGGCATCCGGGGGTGTGGCACCCTGATCTGGTGACCCACTCAACGCATCATGCGGTGACGGAAGATGGAGCGCCCCTACGCATACGGCCGCCGGCACAACGGCTGGAGCGCAAAGTGGTGGGCTACTGGGCGGTGCGCGCGCTGCTCGGCTGGCTCGCTGTGACGGTCGCGGAATGCGCCTGGCTGTTCTTCCGGCACGACGGTCCGGATTCCTGGCACCGGTGGGGTCTGGTGCTCACCGCTGTGGTGGCGCCGCTGCACATCGTGGTCATGCCGCCCTGGCGCTACCGCGTCCACCGGTGGGAGACCAGCGCGGACGCGGTCTACGTCCAGTCGGGGTGGTTCGTCGAGGAGCGGCGGATCGCGCCGTTCGCCCGGGTACAGACGGTGGACACCGAACGCGGGCCGCTGGAGCAGATCTTCGGCCTGACGACGGTGACGGCCACCACGGCGTCGGCGGCGGGGCCGCTGAAGATCCAGGGCCTGGACGACGCCACCGGGCAGCGGGTCGCACGGGAACTGACGGCGGCCGCGCAGGCCACCCAGGGGGATGCGACATGACGACCGCCCCCGAGGCCCCGTGGAAGCGGCTGAGCCCCCGCATGCTCCTCGTCCATCCGCTCCAGGAGCTGGCGAGGATGGCCCCGGCGCTCGTGGCGGCGCTGATCGCCGGATCGGCCGCGGGCGGGCACGGCGACATCTGGACGCTGGCCGCCGCGGCGCTGACCGTGGCCCTCGCGCTGCTCCGGTGGTTCACCACCACGTACCGGATCAGCCCCGAACTTCTCGAACTGCGCAAGGGCCTGGTCAAGCGCCAGATCAGCAGTGTCCCGACGGATCGGGTGCGCGCGGTGGACCTCACCGCTCATGTCGCCCACCGCGTCCTCGGCCTGACCCGGGTCACGGTGTCGACGGGGCACTCCGCCAAGGCGGAGCACGAGGGACTGCGGTTCGACGCGCTCACCCGGGCCGAGGCGGAGCTGCTGCGCGACCAGCTGGTCGACGCCCTGCGGCTGCGTACCACCGGCGCCGGTGACGTCGGCGAGGACGGCTCCGGGCAGGGTGAGCTGGCGCGGATGCGTCCGGGCTGGATCCGCTTCGCCCCCTTCTCGCTCTCCGGCTTCGTCCTGCTCGGGGCCCTCGCCGTGGTCCTGGAGGAGAGCGGCTTCTCCCCCAGCAGCTTCGGGCCCGTCGACCGGCTGGTGCACGGCCTCCGGGGTGCGTACGGCCCGGAGGGTGTGGCGTGGGGACTGCTGGCCGTGCTGGCCGCCGGGCTGCTCGTCAACGTCGCCGAGTACGCCGTCAAACACGGCGACTTCCGGCTGACCCGGCAGGAGAGCGGCACCCTGGAGACCTCGCACGGCCTGTTCACCGTGCGCACGGTCACCCTGGAGGAACGGCGCGTCCGCGGCGTCGAGCTGCGGGAGTCGCTGCCCCTGCGGTTGCTCGGCGGGGCCGGCTGTGTCGCCATCGCCACCGGCATGCGCAGTCCGCGTACCCATGTACACCTCGTCCCCTCGGGGCCGCGCGGCGAGGTGGTGCGGGCGGCGGATGCCGTGCTGCGGGATCCCGGTCCGCTGTCCGCGACGCTGACCGGGCACGGTCCGGCTGCCCGACGCCGCAGGTTCAACCGCACTCTCGTACCGGCCGTGCTGACCTTCGTGGTCCTCGGCGCCGGATGGGCCCATGACGAGGTGCCGTTCGGCGTCTGGTGCGCCTCGCTCCTGCTGCTGCTGCCCGTAGCGGCCCTACTCGCCCGCGACCGTTACACGGGCCTCGGGCACGCCCTGTCCGGCAGCTACCTGGTGGTCGGCCGTGGCTCACTCGCCAGGAGCCGGGCCGCGCTCTCCTGCGACGGGATCATCGGCTGGAACCTCCGGCGGTCGCCGTTCCAGCGCCGGGCGAAGCTCCTGACGCTCACCGCGACGACTGCGGGCGGGCTCCGGAAGTACGTCGTGCAGGACATCGGCGACCAGGAAGCGCTGCGCCTCGTACAGGGCGCGACCCCGGGCATGCTGGCTCCCTTCCTGGAGACGGCGGGGCGCCACCGCCCCGGCCGGACGGAGACGGCCGGCGCCTGCCGCTGAACGCGTCGGGCACCGGCCGGGTCTGTCACCAGGAGGCCCTGGGGATCACCAGAGACCACGAAGGATCACCAGGGGTTCGATATCCCCGACAGCCGGCCGCCGTCAACGACGAATTCGGTGCCGGTGACGTACGAGGAGTCGTCCGAGGACAGGAAGAGCACTGCCTTGGCCACCTCGTCAGGCCGCCCGAACCGCCGCTGCGGCAGCGTGCCGGCGATCAGCGCGGCGGCGTCCGTGTTCATGGTGTTGGTCATGTCGGTGTCGATGACACCCGGACAGACGGTGTTGACCCTGATGTTCTCGGGACCGAGCTCAAGAGCCGCGACGCGGCCCATGCCCACCACGGCGAACTTGGTGGCGCAGTAGGCGGACAGATACTTGTCGCCGCTCAGTCCCGCAGTGGACGAGATGTTGACGATCGTGCCGCCGCCGGCCGCGCGCAGGGCGGGGATCACCGCCTGCATGCCGAGGAACACGCCGAGCTGGTTGACCTCGACGGTGCGCAGGTAGTCGTGCACCGGCATGTCATCGGTCCTGCCGAGGAGCATCACCCCGGCGTTGTTCACCAGGCCGTCGAGCCGGCCGAACCGCTTGACCGCCAGGTCCACCGCCGCCTTCCAGCCGTCCTGCTCCGTCACATCGAGGTGGACGTACACCGCCCGCTCGCCGAGCGCGTCCACCAGGGCGCGCCCCTCCTCGTCCGCGATGTCGCCGACGACGACACCGGCCCCCTCAGAGACCAGGGTGCGGGCGTGCGCCGCCCCCATTCCCCGGGCCCCGCCGGAGACCAGCAGTACTTTCCCGTCGAGCTTGCCCATGTTTCCCTGCTTCCCTTTCCCGCTTCTTGGATTTCCCGGCTTTCCCGGCTTCTCAGTGGGTACCGGCTCCAGGTCCGGCCCGCAGAATGCGGTGGAACTCCGCCGCGAACTCGGCGGCGCACTCCTTCGGCAGCCGGTCGGTCCAGACGGCCGCCGTGACGGTCAGCCCGCCGTCGGCCGTGGTGCGCGTCTGGATCTCCAGCTCCGTCATCGTCGTATCCGCCGCAGGCCGTACGAACTCGGTGGCACAGCCCGAGAGTTCCAGGTCCGTACGCGATTCGGGGTGCACCAGGAGGACCGGGAGGCCGAGGACGGACTGGGAGCGCCCCGACCCGAACAGCGGCGCGGCCGCCTCCAGGAAGGGCACGTCCTGGTGGGACAGGGCCCGGCGCACGGCAGCCGCCGTGTGCTCCAGCAGCCCGTCGGCCCCATCCCCGGCCTCTTCCGGACGCAGCCGCACGCACAGGGAGTCGACCGTGCACAGCACGGACGGCCCGGCATCCGGGGGCACCGGCCGGGCCACCGGCACCATGAGCGCAGTGGCGTCCGCCCCCATGACCCGCCGCACGGCCTGCGCACAGACACCTGCGAGGAAGCCCAGCCGCGGGAGCCCCCGCCGGGCCGCCCACGCATCCCACGGCGCGAGTTGCTCAGGGGTGGCCTCGCGACTCACGGCATGACGGGTCCCGGCCGGGCGGCCGTTGTCGAACCGCCGCGGGTTCGGCCACTCCGGCAGGTCGGCGAACTCCCGTTCCCAATAAGCAAGTTGACCGCTACGGTCCGCGGCGGCGAGCCGTGCCCGGTCGAAGGCGGACCAGTCGGCCAGCGTCGCGGCGGCCCCCTCGAAGTCCGGCCGCACACCGCTGCTCCGGGCCGCGTAGGCCGTGCTCAGCTCGCTCGCCAGCACCGGCTCCGCGCCGCCGTCGAAGGCCACGTGGTGTACCACGGTGCCGAACAGCGTGCGCCCGCCGGCCCGGCTGCGCACCAGGGCGCACCGCCAGATCCGCCCTTCGGCGAGGGAGAGCGGGCGCAGCAGGGCACGGCGCAGCGCGGCCGTGGCCGCGGCCTCGTCGGGCTCTTCGGACAGGCGCAGAAGTTCCGGCCCGTCCCCAGGAGGCAGGACCTCCGCGACCGGCCCGGGGCGCATCGCATAGCGCGCCCGCAGGCCCTCGTGGCGCCGGTGCACGTCGCGCACCGCCTCGGCCAGCGCAGCAGTGTCGGGCGCCCCGTCGATCCACCACGCCATGGGGCACAGATAGGCGGTGTCGGCCTCCGCCGAGACGCCTTCCCACAAATACAGGGCGTGGTGCAGCGGCAGGGACACCGGGCCGGCGGGCCCTTCCGGCTCCCCGGCGCGCTCTGGCACCGTACGGACCCAGGCCGCGAGCCCGCGCACCGTGGGGTGCTCGAAGACCGCGGAGGCGGGCAGGACGACGCCCAGGGCTCGGCCGAGCCGGGCGCAGAGCCGCCCCACGCCGAGCGAGCTGCCGCCCAGGGCGAAGAACGAGACGTCGAAGGGGACGGCGGTCGTCTCCAGCACGCCGCGGAAGGCGGCGGCCACCTCGGCCTCGATGTGATCCGCCGGCTGCCCGCCGCCTCCGTCCGGTCCCCCGGCGCCCTCCCGCCGCCCCCGCTCCCCGTTGGCGCGCCGCTCCCGCGACAGCTCCTCCAGGCGCCGCAGGTCGGCCTTGGCATTGGCCAGCATCGGCAGCTCGTCGATCCGGTAGACCCGGGAGGGGACCAGATACGGGGCGAGGTGCCGGGCGAGTTCCGCGCGCAGTTGCTCCTCGCCCGGGGCCGCGGCACCCGAGGCGACGTAGAAGAGGTCGAGCGCGGTGCACCGGCCGTCGCGGTCTCTGACCGGCACCACCGACGCTGCGGTCACCGCCTCGGACGACTGGGCGCACCGCTCGATCTCGCCCGGCTCTATCCGGTGGCCCCTCACCTTGAACTGCCGGTCGTCGCGGCCCGCGAAGTACAGCACCCCGGCCGGGGACCAGTAGCCCCGGTCCCCGGTCCGGTAGACGCGCCGCCGCGCGCCGTCCAGATCCAGTTCGGGGAACTTCCGTGCGGTCAGCTCCGGATCACCGAGGTAGCCGTCGACGAGCCCCTGGCCCGAGACGCAGATCTCGCCCACCTCGCCAGGCCCGCAGGGCCGCTCGCCGTCGAGGACATGCAGACCGGTGTTGTTCAGGGCGGTGCCCAGCGGAACGCCCTCCGGGGCGGTGCAGTCCGCGGCGGTGACGAGATGCCCGGAGACCAGTGCCGTCGACTCCACAGGGCCGTAGACATTGCGCAGTTCGGTGCCGGGATGCAGGTCCAGGAAGCGCCGCATGTGCCTGCCCGAGGCCCGCTCCCCGCCGGTGAGCACCCACTTCATGCCCGTGAACGCGTACGGGTCCTCGTCCATGACCGTGTTGAACAGGACGGTGGTGAGGAACGCCCCGGTGACCCCCTGATCCCTGACCAGTCGGCCGAGTATCGCGGGCAGCAGGACCGGATCGTCCACGAACAGCGACGTGCCGCCGCTGAGGAGCACGCTCCAGCAGTCCAGGGTGAATCCGTCCCACGGCATCGGAGCCGTCTGCGGGACCACGGCGCCGGGCCCGAAGTCCGCGAAGTCGCAGTCGTCGAAGAGCCGTACGGTGCCCGAGTGCGGGGAGACGACGGCCTTGGGCAGGCCGGTCGAGCCCGAGGTGAAGAACACCGCGCAGGGGTCCGATGCCGAGACGGCGACCGGTTCCGGGCGCCGGTGGCGGGCGGCCGCCGCGTCCAGCCCGGGCGGAGCCAGCGCGGCGACACCGGGGACCCCCCGCCCGGTGATGTCGGTGACGATCCGGGCCGCGCCCAGCAGGCCGACGAGGTGCGTCAGGCGGGCGTCCGGCCAGCGGGGGTCGAGCGCGGCGTAGGCGGCTCCGCGCTTGAGTATCGCCAGGAGGACGGCGATGAACTCCGGTGTCCGTGCCATGAGTACGGGCACCCGATCGCCCGGCCCGACCCCGGCCCGAGCCAGGTCGACGGCGTAGTCGTCGGAGGCGGCGTCGAGCGCGCCGTAGGTGACCCGCCGCTCGCCGTGCACGACGGCGACGGAGTCCGGTCTGCGCGCCGCACACCACCGGAACAGCTCGTGCATGGTCTCGCCCCTGCGGGGTGCGCGCGAGGCACGGCCGGCCCCCGGGGCGGTCGGCTCGGTCTGCATGCTCATCGTCTCTCTCCTCCTGGGTCTGCGGACCGGCGGGGGCGGCGGGCCGTCAGGGCGCCACGCGCGCCTGCCGTCCCACGGCCTCCACCAGCCGTGCCTGGCGCAAGATCGCCGTGTACTGCGACGCGAACGGGCCGCCCGAAAGGACCGTGTGGGCGAAGTGGCCCACGATGTTCACGAACTGCCGGTCGGCGGCGAAGGTGTGCTCGCGCACCCCGTCCTGGCGCTCGATCCGCACCGTGGGGCGCAGCGCGTCCGGCGGGGTGAACGCCCGGTCGAGCACCAGCCGCCCCTCGCTGCCCCACAGCGCGTAGGTGCACCGGTAGGAGTGTTCGAGGCCGAACGTCAGGTGCGCGGAGACCCCGTCGGGCAGGCACAGCAGCGCGCTGCCCGACACATCGGCGTCGCGCTCGGGGTCGCGCTTGAGCTGCGCCCCGACGATCTCCAGGCCGGGGCCGAGGACGAACTGCGCGGCCCGGATCGGGTACACCCCCACTTCGAGAAGCGCGCTGCCGCTGCGCGCGAGGTAGCGGCTGTGCTCGCGGGGCAACGGCGGGAAGGCGAAGTCGCAGGAGAACGAGCGCAGTTCGCCGATCGCCCCGCTCGCGACGAGCCCCCGTACCTCCTCGTGCTGGCGGTGGTGCAGGAACATGAAGCTCTCCATCAGGAGCAGCCCCGTCTCCTGCGCCGCGCGCACCGCGCGTTCCGCCTCGCCGAGGGTCGCGGCGAGCGGCTTCTCACACAGCACGTGCTTGCCCGCGGCCAGCGCCTTCTCGATCCAAGGTGCATGCAGCGGCGGCGGCAGCGGGAGGTAGACGGCGTCGATGTCGTCCCGGTCGAGCAGCGCCTCGTAGCTGCCGACGCCCGCACAGCCGAAGCGGGCCGCGAACCGGGCGGCCTTCCCCGCGTCGCGGCTCGCCACGGCCACCAGGTCCACGAGCGGCTGGCGCAGCATGGAGGGGATCATCCGGCGCTCGGCGATGTCCGCGCAGCCGATGACCCCCATCCGCAGGGCTCGGGACGGCCGTGTCGCACGCTGTGCACTCACACCCATGGCTCCTCTCCGCACGGCGAGTTGGTGTCTTGGTCCACGCTCGCAGCGCCGGATGGAAACTGGCTCAAGCCCGCCTCGCAGCCTCCGACCGGGCGGGAGCCGGGTGGCCGTCCAGGTGCCCGGCGGAGCTGTCCGCCGCCCGCACACGGTGCGCGCCCAGCGCCGCGCGCAGCCGGTCGGGTGTGCTTTCCTCGCCGCGCGCCGCCGCGTATCCGTCGGGGCGCAGCAGCAGCCAGGCGCCGCGCGCGAGCCCGAGGTCGGCCCGCAGGAACCCTTCGGGGTCGGCCAGCGAAACGGCCGGCGCGCTCTGCCGGGCGGCGGCCGAGTCCGCGCCGACCACACGCACCGCCACCCGTCCCGCGTACTCCTCCGCGATGCTCCGCGCCACGGACCCCGCCTCGCCCCCGTCCGCGATCAGCAGGGTCCATGTGGGGCGGCGCAGCGCGTCGAGCAGCTCCCGCCAGCCGAGGGACTCCCGGCAGCGGTCGGCGGTCACCCGGGCCGCGCGACCCCCTGGTGGCAAGGGGTCCGACCGTCCGGCGCCGCTCGGCGGCGGATCGCCGTAGCCGAGGCCGAGGGCGGACATCCCGCCCATGATCTTCCGCTCGATCTTCGACTTGAGCAGGGGCACGGACCTGACGACGGTGAAGACCGTACGCAGCGCCATGGCGGCCGCCCTGCTGCGCAGCTGCACCAGGAGGGTCGCCATCCGCGTGGACTTCAGGAGCTGCACCCCGACCGGCACACGCTCGGGGCCGTAGCTGTCGAGCAGCTCCTCGTCGGCCTCCTCGCGGATGACGGCCGCCAGTTTCCACGCCAGGTTGAAGGCGTCCTGCACGCCGGTGTTCATGCCCTGCCCGGAGGCGGGGCTGTGCACATGGGCCGCGTCCCCGGCCACGAAGCAGCGGCCCACCCGCATCTGCGGGATCATGCGCTGCTGGATGGTGAAGACCGAGACCCAGGTGGGTTCCCCGACGCGGACCCGCTGCCCGGTGCCCGCTCCGATCTTCCGGGTGAACCTCCGTGCCACGGCCGCGGCATCCTCGTCGCGCGACACATCGGCCGTATCGAGGAGCCGCCACTTTCCCGGCTCGGGGAACGGCACCATCATGACCGTGCCGGCCGGGGTGCGCATCCAGTGGATGCTGTCGCGCGGCAGGTCGCAGTCGACGACCGCGTCGGCGATCAGCCAGGTGTCGTTGCTGTCGCCGACCAGACGGAGGCCCAACTGGTCGCGTACGGTGCTGTGTCCGCCGTCGCAGCCGATCAGCCAGTCCGCCTCGGCCGTCTCCACTTGACCGTCCGGGCCGGCCAGCCGCGCCCGCACCCCGCTGCCCGTATCGGCCAGGCTGTCCAGGCGCGTACCCCACTCCACCGTTACGCCATGGCGGGCCGCGGCGCCCCGGAGCACCTCCTCGGTGATGACCTGGTCGACCATGAGCGTGAAGGGGTAGCGGGTGGGGAGTCTGCTGTAGTCGGTGTCGAACCGGACGAGTCGGCTGCCGTTCTGATGGAGCGTGAAGTGCTCCACCCGCTGCCCCCTTCCGAGGAGCTCACCGATCACGCCCATGTGGTCGTACGTCTCCAGAGTGCGGGCGTGTGTGGCCAGCGCCCGGCTGGTCACGGCGGGCCCGGGGGCGGCGTCTACGAGCCTCACCCGCACGCCGTGCCGGGCGAGTTCGTGGGCGGCGACGAGCCCCACCGGGCCCGCCCCCACCACCAGGACCTGAGGGTGCGGCCTGTCGGTCCCGGCCTTCGTGGTCGTTGGTGTCATTCCTGATCCTCGCGGCTGGTGCGGTAGCTGTAGGGGCGCGGGGCTGCGGTCGTCCCGGGCCTCACCGGTGCTTGGCCGCCTTCCACCAGGCGGGGTTGTCGCGGTACCAGGCGACCGTGTCGGCGAGCCCCTGAGCGAAGTCGACCCGCGGCGCATAGCCCAGCTCGCGCCTGATCTTGGTCTCGTCGAGCGCATAGCGCCGGTCGTGGCCCTTGCGGTCGGCGACGTGGCGGACACTGCTCCAGTCGGCGCCGCACAGGTCGAGGAGGCGCTCGGTGAGTGCGCGGTTGCTGGCCGCGTTGCCGCCGCCGACGTTGTAGATCTCGCCCGCCCGGCCGCGGGTGAGGACCAGTTGGATGGCCCGGCAGTGGTCGTCGACGTGCAGCCACTCGCGGACGTTCGCCCCGTCGCCGTACAGGGGCAGCGGCCGACCCTCCAGGAGGTTGGTGACGAACAGCGGGATGAGCTTCTCGGGGTGCTGGTACGCGCCGTAGTTGTTTGAGCACCGGGTGATGGAGAGGTCGAGGCCGTGGGTGCGCCAGTACGAGCGGGCCATCAGGTCGGAGGCTGCTTTGGAGGCCGCGTACGGGGAGTTGGGCAGCAGCGGCCGGTCCTCCGTCCAGGAGCCCTCGCTGATCGAGCCGTACACCTCGTCCGTGGAGACGTGGACGGCACGGGGCACGCCGGTGCGCACGCAGGCCTCCAGGAGCTGCTGAGTTCCCGTCACGTTGGTGCGGGTGAAGGCGGCGCCCGAGTCCAGCGAACGGTCGACGTGCGACTCCGCGGCGAAGTGCACCACCGCGTCGTGGCCGGGCAGCAGATCGAGGAGCAGCGGCAGGTCGCAGACGTCCCCGGTGACGAAGTCCAGGCGGGGGTGGCCGGCCGGCAGGTTGCTCCGGTTCCCCGCGTAGGTGAGCTTGTCGAGGACGGTCACCCGGGCTGTCTCATACGCCGGGTAGGCGCCCGCCAGGAGGGAGCGGACGTAGTGCGAGCCGATGAAACCGGCCCCTCCGGTGACCAGGAGTCTCATGCGGCGACCTCCACCCGGGTGTGATCCCCCACGACCAGCCGGTGGCGTCCGCTGCCGCCCTCACTCGATGTCACGTCGGCGGCCCGCCCGATGAGCGAGCCGTGCAGCCCCGAAACCCCGGTCACCCTGGCGCCGTCGAGCGCCACGGAGTAGCCGATGCCGGCGCTCCGGAGCACGCAGTCCCGGCCGATCGAGGTGTGCGGGCCGATGCGGCTGTCCGCCACCAGGCTGCCCGCACCGATGACGGCAGGCCCCTCGATGCGGGAGCGCATCACCGCGGCGCCCGGCTCCACGACCACCGCTCCGGTCAGGACGCTGCTGTCGTCGACGGCCCCGTCCACGCGCCACTCCACGGCGTCCAGCAGCTCGCGGTTGCAGTCCAGGACGTCTTCGACCCGGCCGGTGTCGCGCCAGTACCCGTGGTACTCCTGAGCCCGCACGGTGTGGCCCGCGTCGACCAGCCACTGGATGGCGTCGGTGATCTCCAGCTCGCCGCGTGCGCTGGGCTCGATGGCGGCCACCGCCTCGTGGACGGCGGAGGTGAAGAAGTACGTCCCGATCAACGCGAGATCGCTGACCGGCCGTTCGGGCTTCTCCACCAGGCGGGTCACCGCCCCGTCCGCGCGGATCTCGGCTACGCCGAACGACCGGGGGTCGGGCACCCGGTGCACGACCACCTGTGCGGCGGGGCGCTCGGCCCGGAACCGCTCGGCGGGACCGGCGATGCCCTGGGGCAGCATGTTGTCCCCGAGGTACATCACGAAGTCGTCGTCCGCGAGGAAGTCGCGCGCCACGGTCACACAGTGGGCGAGGCCGAGCGGCGCCTCCTGGCGGAGGTAGCAGATCCGTACGCCGAGCCGGGATCCGTCACCGATGACCGCCGCTATCTCGGCGGCGCGGTCGCCGACGATCAGCCCGATGTCGGTGACGCCGATGGCGCGGATGTTCTCCACGACATGTTCGAGCACGGGCCGGTTGGCAATGGGGATGAGCTGTTTGGGCATGGAGTAACTGAACGGCCGCAGACGGGTTCCCGACCCGCCGGACAGCACCAGAGCCTTCATGTTTCCTCTTCTCACCTTGGTCTCGCACGAGCCCGGCGGTTGCGGGACTCCTCAGTCGGTTCCGGGACGCCGCCGTGGGCGTGGCCCGTCGGTGAAGCACTCCTCGGAGATCCGGATCGCCGGGTTGCCGAAGGCGATGACATCGAGCACCTTGCGGTACAACGGGGTGTGCCGCAGAAGCCGGGCGAGCCGGGGGCGCACCTGGGTGGCGAGCGTGCCGTGCGAAAGCATCGCCTTGCTCTGCAGCCGCTGGACCCGCATGACCCGGTCGATGTCCGGGGCCCTGCGCCGCTCGAAGTCCGCGAGAGACGCGGCGCCCGTGTCGCCCGCGGCCAGCGCGGACACCAGTACGGGGTGCGCCACGACGGCGTCCTGGATGGCCAGGTTGATGCCCTGCGCGCCGATCGGGCCGTGGGTGTGCGCGGCGTCGCCGATCAGCAGCAGACCGTCCTGGGCCCACCGTTCGGCGCGGCCCGAGAACACGTCGAGCAGGCTGAGGTCGTTCGCGGTGCGGATCTGGTCGCGGATCAGGTCCGCGTAGGGCGGTGCGGCCGCCATCAGCCGGTCCTTGACGTGACCGAGCCCCTGCCCGGCGATCCGGGTGTAGCTCCGGTGCGGCAGGGTCCAGCCGATCTGCAGTCGGTCCGGATACGAGTGGTAGACGAGCACCGGACTGCCGGATGCGCGGAACACCCGCACATCCCGCTCCACCGCCTGTCCCGCCCAAGACACACGTTCTGCCCTCGGCCCGGCCGCCTGCTCGCCGGGGGCGCCCTGGTTGAGCTTGAACCACAGCACGTCCTGGTCGAACACATCGGACCGGCCCGCCTCGATGCCGGCGAGCGCACGCACCTTGGAGAACCGGCCGTCCGCCGCGACGACGACGCGCGCCGCCATGTCACGGACGCCGTCCGCACCGGCCGCCCGCACTCCGGTGACCCGGCCGGCGCCGTCCCGCACCAGGCCGTTCACCCGCCATCCTGCGAGCAGCGCGAACCCCGGCAACTTCCGGCACTCCACAAGCAGTTGGTCGAGCACATGCGCCTGCGGGATGCTCAGCAGGTGATTGTGCGGGGCGGGCAGCACCTGGTAGTCGATATCGAGGAGCACCCGGTCGCCCTCGACCAGACGGAACCTCTGGTGCGGGTGGCAACCACGGTCCTTGGCCCCCGCCAGGACGCCGAGCCGGTCGAGCAGTGCGAGGGCGCCGGGCTGCAGGATCTCGCCGCGGAACTCCCGCCGGTGGCCCGCCGTCTTCTCCACCACGGTGACCCGCAGACCGGACTTCAACAGCAGCAGGGCGAGTACCAGCCCGGCCGGCCCCGCGCCGACGATGCAGACATCCGTCTGAGTCAGGCCCGCGCCCGTGCCGCCGCCCGGCTCCGTACGGACCGCGCTCCCACTAGGGCCCGCGGCCACCCGTCCCGCTTCCATCCGTGCTCCTCCCTGGTCGTCCGTCGTCCCTCTGCGCGTCGCCGCCGGCGTCCTAGGCCAGCAGGCTCAGACCCCCGTCGGCCGTGATGACCTGCCCCTGGATCCAGCCGGCCTCCGTGGTGCACAGCAGGGCCACCACGTCGGCGATGTCCTCCGGGACGGTGAGCCGGCCCGCGGGGGTCCGGGCCGCCAGCGCGCGGGCCGCGGGGGACGATGCGGTCGCCCCGCCCTTGTCGATCTTCGAGGTGGAGACCGCGTTCACGGTGATCGCGCGGTCGGCCAGCTCCACGGCCAGATAACGGACCAGGCTCTCCAGGGCCGCCTTGGCCACCCCGAGTCCCACGTACCGCGGGACGGTTGCGCGGGCCCCGATGCTGGAGATGACGACCACCCGGCCGGGGCCCGGTGCCATCAGCTCGGCGAGGGCCGGCACCCCGTTCAGCAGGGGGTCGACGGCGGCTGCCACGTCGGCCTTGACCCCGCCCGGGTCGGCGCCGACCGCGGGCATGGGGTGCCAGTCGGCGGCGGCGTGCACGAAGATGTCGAGCCTGCCGTAGCGCTCCCCGGCCATCGAGAGGAGCCGTTCAAGATCCTCCTTGCGGGTCACGTCGGCGCGGACCGGGAGCACACTGCCCGGCAGCCCTGCCATGGACCGGGCGGCGGACCGGGCGTCCTCGTCGCTGTGCGCGTAGTCGAGCAGCACCTGCACTCCCGACGCGCACAGCCGCCGGGCCACGGCACGGCCGACGCCGCGGCTCGCTCCGGTGACCACGGCGACCTTTCCCGCCAGGCCGAGGCCGGCCGGCGCACCGGGTGCCGCGGACGCTTCCGGTGCGCCGGGGCCGGTCCGTTCCTGTTCCGCCGGAGGGGCGCTAGTCACGGCCGGACACCACGGCCGCGCGGTCTCCCGCGAGCGGGGCGGCGGACAATGCACGGATCCCGGCGATCCGGCCGAGGACCGCGTACTGGCCGCTCCGCTCGGCTTCCCGCCGCCCCGTCTCGTCCCACCACCACGTCGCGGCGGTGTATCCGCCTGGCCGCCGCACGGACCGGGCCAGATCGAGGTGCCCGAAGCCCTGGCCGGTCCGGGCCACGGCGGCATACGCGTCGTAGGCACGCTCGAACTCCGCGGCGTCGCCGGCAACCGTGAACCGCTCCACGCGCACGGTCGCCGTCGCCCCCGCCCCGAGGTACCCGCCGCCCTCGGCGTCGTACCGCAGCACGGACAGGGACGGATCGGCGTCGACCTCCACGAGCGTGTGGAACTCGGCGGCGTGCGCCCGGAACACGTCGTCCGCCATGACACGCTGGAAGCTCTGCGGGTCGCTCCACCAGCCGAGGTTGAGGTACACGTCCCGCTCTCCGGCCACCCGGACGGCCTGGTGGGCCTGGTATCCCGCCTGCTGCCGCATCCATGAGACGTGGTCGAGGAAACGCTCCTCGAACTCCGCTGCGCGGTCCGGGTCCTTGAGCGTGAACTCGTTGACGACGGTGAAACGAGGCGCGGTTTGCGGCTGTGCCGCACGGGAGCCGGTGTCGATGTCGGTCACCTTGGTTGCCCTTCGTGTGAACGTAAGTGGTTGGGTGGCGGCGTGCGGGCGGGGTGCCCGCGGCGGGCGGCTCAGCCGAGGCCCAGCCGTCCGGCGAGGGCCGCGCCCAGGTCGCGGCGCTGGATCTTGCCGTTCGCCGAGCGCGGCAGGGCCTCCACCGCCTCGGCGTGGCGCAGCCGCTGGTAGTACGGGACGCGGTCGTTGACGTCCTCGATCACGTCCGCAAGGGCCGCCCCGTCGGCGAGCGCTTCGGGCCGCAGCGCCACCAAGGCGCCCGCGACGGCGCCGCTGGACGCATCGGGGAGTTCCACGACGGCGCACTCCAGGACGCGCGGGTCCCGTAGCAGCACCAGCTCGATCTCGGAGGGCGAGACCAGGAAGTTGTCGCACTTGAAGATGTCCTTGAGCCGGTCGACGAGGAACAGCCGGCCGTCCTCGTCGAGCCGCCCCACATCACCGGTGGAGAACCAGCCGTCCCGTTCCAGGCCCGCCCCGTCGGGGCCGCCCAGGTAGCCCTTCATGACCTGCGGTCCGCGCACCTGGATCTCGCCCGTTTCGCCGGCCGGCAGCTCGGACCGGGACTCGACGCCCACGATCCGGCACTCGGTGCCGTGCACCGGGCGCCCCACGGAGCCGGGGACGGTGTCGTCCGGGGTCCCGGAGTGCGTCAGGGGTGAGGTCTCCGCGAGGCCGTAGCCCTGGAAGACCGGGACCCCGAAGTGCTCGCCGAGCGTGTTCGCCGGTCCGGCCGGCAGCCCGGAGCCTCCGGAGGCGATGGCGGTGACGGTCGGCAGCCGCGTCTTCGGCAGGTCCGGGTGGGCCGCGAGGCGGGCCAGGCGGACCGGCAGGCTGTAGAAGTGTGTGGCCCCGTGCCGGCCGGCCTCCGCGACGGCGGCCAACGGGTCCGGCTCCCGGCACAGGATCTGCGTGGCGCGGGCGGCGATCGCCGAGTTGAGGTGCATCGGATGGTAGGTGGGCAGATGGTTGACGGACACCGACCGGTGGTCCAAGCGGTGGGCGGCGGCGATCTGGGCCGCGTTGGTCACGAGATTGCGGTGGGTCAGGCGCACCCCCTTGGGACGCCCGGTGGTGCCGCTGGTGAACTGGATGCAGACCACGTCGTCGGGATCGGCCGGAGCGGCTGTCCGCCGGGTGCCCGGCCCCTTCCCCGGACCGGTCAGGTCCGCCAGCCAGGGCGCCGGGGCCCCGGAGCGGCCGTCGTCCGGGACGGCTCCCGTCAGCACCACCCCGGTCAGCTCCGGCAGTTCGTCCTGTGCCGCCTTCAGGTGCTGGTAGACGGCGATGTCGACGAACGCGAGGCGCGCCCCGCTCAGCGCCAGGACGTGCCGGAGGTTGTCCTCCCGCAGCAGCGGGTTGATCACGGCCACGACGTTGCCGCTGCGCGCGACCCCGTAGTAGGCCGCGGCGAAGTCGGGGTGCAGCCCCGCGGAGACCGCCACGGTCGCGCCGCCCCCGGGGAGCAGCCGGTCCACCTCGCAGGCCACCACGTCGGCCCGGCGGTCCAGGGACGCGAAGTCCCAGCGGAGACCGGAACCGACGACGGCCGTACGGTCCGGTTCGGTGTGTGCGGCCCGGGCGAGCAGACCGGCCAGATCCTCAGACACGGCGGCCGCCCTCCCCGGCACGGCAGGCGCTCGGCCAGGCCCTGGGGCCCGGGTGAGCGCGGCGTCGCGTGAAGCGGTGGTCGAAGACGGGCATGCTCCCGGCCTTCCTCTCCTGAGTTCCGGGCTCGGTGTCCCTCCGGTCCCGGGGTCGGTACGGCCCCGGGGCGTTCGGCGTCGAGTAGCCTCACCGTCCGCTCTCGAACGGCGATGGAGTGGCGGTGGACGCCGGGCGCTCGATGCGACCTCCAGAAAGAACCGAGCCGGAGGAGGGAACGTAGGCCGCAGCGGGTCGTGCCGCAGCAGGCGGAGACAGGCAGAGAAAGGAACGTCATGACCATGACGGAGCGGGCGCCGACCGCCTCGGGCGCCGAACTGTATTACCAGGTCCAGCAGTTCTACGCGGAGCAGATGCAGCTCCTCGACGCCGGGGCGGCGGAGGACTGGGCCGAGACGTTCACCGAGGACGGGGTCTTCGCCGCCAACGCGCATCCGCGGCCGTCGGTGGGACGCGACGACATCGCGCGGGCCGCCCGCGAAGCGACGGACGTGTACGCGGCCAAGGGTGTCCAGCGCCGCCACTGGCTCGGCATGGTCCGCGTCGAGCCGCGCGATGCGGACACCGTGGCCGCGCAGTGCTACGCGCTGGTGATTGAGACACCGCGCGGCGGCCAGGCGGCGATCCGGGTGAGCACCCGGTGCGAGGACCTGCTCGTCCGCAGCGGCGGCCGCTGGCAGATCAAGGAACGCCGGGTCACCCGCGACGACTTGGTCTGACCGGCCGCTTCCCCGAACCGCAGCGCCCGAACCGACTCCGACCCCCGGGAGCGGTCCGGGCGCTGCCTCCGCGTTTCCTACGCCGCGGCGGCGGCCGCGTGCGCATCGTCAGCGACCGCCGGTCCTGCCGCGCCGTCCGCCGGTGACTCGTCAAGAAGCGCGACCGCCCGGGTCCAGCCCGCTCCGCCACCCGTGATCTTCACCGGGAAGCAGGCCACCTGGAAGCCGAAGGGCGCGGGCAGCCGGTCCAGCCCGGAGAGACGCTCGATCTGGCAGTACTCGCGCCGCCGCCCCGCGAAGTGCGCGGGCCACAGCACCGACCGGTCCCCGGTCTCCCGGAACCGGCGGATCATGTGGCCGAACGGTGCGTCGAGGCTGAACGCGTCCGTGCCGATCACCCGGATCCCCAGGTCGAGCAGGAAGTCGGTGGCCGGCCCGTCGAGTCCGGCGAAGTCGGTGAAGTAACGCTGTGTGCCGCAGAACCGGGACGCCCCGGTATGGAGCACGACGATGTCCAGCGGCCGCGGCCGGTAGCCGATCCGGGCGAACTCCTTCTCCAGGACGTCCACGCCTATGGTGCCGGTCCCCGCATCCCGCACGTCCAGGACGACAGCGGGCCGCAGGAACCAGTCGAGCGGCATCTGGTCGATGGTCCGCGGCGGCTTGCCGTACGCGGTCCGGGTGCCATAGTGCGACGGCGCGTCCACATGGGTTCCGGTGTGGCTGGTCAGCGTGAGGGTGTCGAGCGAGAGGAGCTCGCCGCCCGGGAGGTCGGCGGGGTCGAAATCCAGGCCGAAGTGCGCGCGCATCTCCTCACTCATGTGCCGGGCGCCCTCGGCGGGCGTCATGACCTCGTGGATCAGCGGGTCGGGCTCCCAGCCGGCCGCGTCGACCGGCGAGGAGAGGTCGATGATGCGCAAGGCGTTCCCCTGTCATGTCTGTCATGGGTGTCGTACGGCGGTCCGTCATGCGGCGGGGCTGGCGCTCGCCGGGATGCGGCGGGCCCGCACTCCGCCGTCCGCGAAGTCGAGGCCCGGGTCTCCGGAGAGGACCGCCTGGTGGATCAGCTGCAGCCGGGGCGACGGCTCCAGGCCCAGCTCGCGCACCAGCCGCTTTCTGAGCTCCTGGAAGATCTCCAGGGCCTGCCAGCGCCGCCCCGAGCGGAACAGCGCCGTCATGCACTGCGCGTGCAGCCCCTCGTGCAGTTGATGCCGCTTGGTGAGCCCGATCAGCTCGGTGAGGAGCTCGGCGTGCAGGCCGAGCCGCAACTCGGCCTCGATACGGCGCTCCAGGACCCCGAGGCGGCTCTCCTCCAGCCGCGCCAGCTCGATGTCCAGGATCGGCCCGACCTGGACGTCGACGAGCGCGGTGCCGCGCCAGATGCCGAGCGCCCGCCGGTAGACGGCCGAAGCGGTCCGGTCGTCGCCGCTCTCGAAGGCCGTACGCCCCTCCGACACCAGCCGGTCATACACCTGCACATCCACCGACTCGGGCGGCAGGGCGAGGAGGTAGCCGCCGTGCCGCGTGACCAGCACGTCCTTGGCGGTGACAGGCGACTGCGGCGGGAGCGCGCCGGCGAGCAGCCGGCGCAGCTGGAGGATGTAGGTCTGCAGCGTCGTCATGGCGCTGCGCGGCATCTGTGCGCCCCAGATCTCCTCGATCAGTTTGGGCACCGGCACGACCTCGTTGGCGCAGACCGCGAGCAGCGCCAGGATCTGCCGAGGTTTCCCCGCGCTGGGCACGATCGATGTGCCGCGTTCTTCGGCGGTCAGCGGCCCCAATACCCGGATGTCCATGCTTCCCCCATGGTGCTGTGTCGCAATGGCAACGAAGAGCCGGAGGCCCGGAGTGGCCTCGACGGCGTTCCCAACGTTTCACTTCCGCACCACGGACAACAGTGTCCATGTCCCCTTCCGCACATGTATCCGTACTGCACCGCATATGAATCCGTCACGATTCCTAGGTGAGCGGTCCACGGAGCGCGGATCAGATCCAGCCGGCCTCCCGGGCGATACGCACCGCGTCCATGCGGTTGCGGGCGTTGAGCTTGGTGACGACGGAGGTCAGGTAGTTCCGTACGGTCCCGGAGGACAGGCAGAGCCGGGACCCGATCTCGCCGGCCTCCGCGCCCTCGGAGGCCAGCCGCAGCACCTCCAGCTCACGGGCCGTCAGCGGGGTGGGCCGATCGTCGAGGGCGGCAATGGCGAGGGACGGGTCGACGGCCCGCCCGCCGGCCACCACGTCCCTGATCGCGGTGCACAGCCGCTCTGGGTCGCTGTCCTTGAGGAGGAACCCCGCCGCCCCCGCGGCCAGCGCTCTGCGCAGATTGCCCGGCCGGCCCAGGCTGGTCAGGATCACCGAGCGGCACCCCGGCACGGTCGCGGAGAGCGCGGCCGCCGCGGTGATGCCGTCGCAGCCCGGGAGGTCGATGTCGAGCAGCGCCACGTCCGGCTTGAGCTCGATGCCGCGGGGCACGATCTCGTCCCCGCAGGAGACCTCGTCCACCACTTCGAAGTCCGGCTCCAGTTCGAGCAGGGCCACCAGGGCCTTGCGCAGTATCGTCATGTCCTCGGCGATCAGGATCCGGATCATTCGTCCCTCTTGTTCGCATTGCTCGTCCCGTGAGGTCCCGTTCGGTCGCGCGCCCTGCGGTGGCGTCACGGCGCCTCCGTTCCGTCATCCTCCCTCGCCGTTCCGTTTCAGAGCGCCCGGCGCAGGATTTCGGTACGACTGCCCGGTGCGTGCACGCATGCGGGCCGGGAGTCCGCGGTGCGCGGAGTCCCGGCCCTCGGGTTACCTGGCAGTGCTCACTCCTCCCCGGGAACCACCGCCTCCAAGAGGTGGACGACGGAGCCCGTCGGCGTGACCCCCCGGAACGTCAGCCCGGCCCGGGCGAAGAGCTCCTCGAACTCCCCGGTGGTGCGCTCCCGGCCGCCCTGGCTGACCAGCATCAGCAGGTTCATCACACTGGCGACGTGCGCCGACTCGGCTACGTCGAGGATTTGCTCGGCCACCACGATGCGTGCCCCGGCCGGAGCGTGGCGCCCGATGCGGCGCAGGGCCTCGACGGCGGTGTCGTCGTTCCACATGTGCAGGACGCCCTTGAGCACGTACACATCGGCGGTCACCGGCACGTCCTGATGACAGTCGCCGGACACGATCCGGCAGCGGTCCGCCAGGGAGCCCGGCCCGGCCAGCTCCGGATGCGCCCGCGCGGTCACCTCGGGCAGGTCGAACAGCACCCCCTGAACCGCCGGACGGGTCTCCAGCACGGCCTTCAGGAGGGTGCCGTGGCCACCGCCGATATCGGCGACGGTCGCGGTTTCCGCCAGGTCCAGGGCGCGCGTCACCGCCGCCGCGGTCGCCTCGCCGTTCTTCGCCATGGCCTGGCCGAACAGCTCACCCAACTCCGGTTCGTCCTCGCGCAGATGGGCGAAGAGCTCCTTGCCGTAGGTGTCCCGGAAGACGTGCGTGCCCGAGCGCACCGCCTCGTCAAGCCGGCCCCAGATCCGCCAGGCGAACGGTGCCCCGGCTAGCAGCGCCATCGCGCGCCGACTGCCCGGCTCGTCCGACCGCAGCAGCCGGGACATCTCCGAGTGCGCATACGCTCCGTCAGCCGTCACCCGGAACACCCCGTGGCAGGCCAGGGCGAGCATCAGCTGGCCGAGCGGCTCCCGCTGCGCCCCGGCCCGCTCCGCCAACTCCGCCAGGGACAGCGGCTCTTCACCCAGTACGTCGGCGAGGCCGAGCCGGGCAGCGGCGGTGACCGCGGCCGTCAGCCCCAGACTGTAGGACAGTGCGTGCAGCCGCAGCGGCGCACTGTCCGGAGCGGGCACGGTCTCCCGGGCCCCGGCGGTCTCGTCCACGTCACTCCCCTGTCGCCGCACAGTCATCAGCAGGCCAGCGCATGGCGGGCGTACACCGCGGCATTGGCATCGAATTGCAGCGCGGCGTGCGACGCCGCGGCGTGCACATCGCGCCAGGCCCGTTCGACCGGGCCGCCCTCCGCCTGCCCGCCGGCGCCGCTGGCCCGCTGCAGCCGGTCCACCGCGTCCCTCAGCGACTCGGCCACGACGGCGTAGTCGCGGTGGCTGCGCGGAACGGCGCCGGGGTCCGGCGGCGCGTCGGCGTCCGCGTCCGCGGCGATGCGCCGAAGCAGCAGCCCGGCCGCGTCCAGCGCGGCGGAGGTACGGGCCAGGGCGGACTGCACGGAGCCCTTGTCCGCCGCGGCGACCGTGCGCCCCATGAGCACCTCGGTCTTGCCCGCGATCCACTCCGTCCACGCGTGCAGCGCGTGCCGGGCGGCGCCCAGCGCGGGGGCCACAAGGGCGATCCCGTTCACCAGCCGGAAGGGCACGTCATGGCAACGGGCCGGGGGAGTGTCGGGGGCCCGGCCGGCCAGCAGGACCGCCTGTGCGACGGTCCGGTGGGCGGGCACATGGACGCCGTCCAGCTCCACGGTCCGGCTCCCGGTGCCCCGCAGCCCCGTGGTGAACCAGGTGTCCCGCACGGTGAAGTCCCGCCGCGGCACGGCGAAGAAACGCAGCCTGCGCTCCGCCGGGTCCGGCTCCCATGCGGCGAGCAGCGCCCAGTCGGCGAAGTCCACGCCGCTGATATAGCTCCAGGAGCCCGAGAGCGTCCATCCGCCGGCTGCCGCCGACACCGTGCCGGAGGGCACGAACCCGGCGGAGACCAGGGTGTCCGGCCCCTGTGCCCACAGCTCCCGCTGCGCCTCGACGGGCAGATACGCGGCCAGGCGGGCGTGCGTGGCGAAGAGTGCGGCACACCAGCCCGCGGCCGCGCAGCCCTCCGCCACCAGCGCGGCCGCGTCGAGGAACGCGGTGAAGGTACCGGACGCGCCGCCGAAGCGGCGCGGCACGAAGTGGGCGGGGAACCCCGCGTCCTTCAGCGCACGGATGACCTCGGGGTCGAGGATGCGGTCCCGGTCGGCCGCCGCCGCGCGGCGTGCCGCGGCCTCCCGCACCGGTTCGGCGGCCTCCAGGAGCGTCCGCGCCGGTACCTCCGGCCCGGCCGGCCCGGCGCTCATGGGCGCTCCGCGATGAACAGCCGGTGCATCGCCTTCTCTCCCGCATAGCTCCGCGGGTTCTCGAAGCCTGCCGCCGTCAGCATCTTGTGGTACGTCGGCACGGAGTGCGTCTGTCCCTCATGGGTCTGGACCAGCATGATCACGGAGAACATGTACGGCAGCGGGTTGGTCTCCGGGGTGTCGCCCTCGTCGTAGGTGTGCCCGACGACCGCGATCCGGCCGCCGGGCTTGACGGCCTGTGCCGCGCGCGTGAGCAGCTCGGTGGCCTGGCGCTCGGAGAAGTGGTGCAGCACGTTGGTGAGCATCACGATGTCGTACGGGCCGCCGAAGTCCGTCGTGAACATGTCACCGGAGAGGGACCGGAACCGGTCGGCCACGCCGAGGCGTTCGGCGTTGCGACGGGTGATCTCCAGGACGTTCGGCCAGTCCAGGCCGCAGATGGTGGCCCGGGGTTCGCGCTGGGCGAAGGCGAAGCCGTACGAGCCGTGGCTGCAGGCGATGTCGAGGACGTCCACGGAGTCGCGTTCCGCGGCCCACGGCACCAGCTGCTCGGCCATCAGCTCGGCGGCACCGTTGTTGAACCAGGAGGTGTGGTTCGCGAACTCCTCCCAGTAATCGAATTCCGGCGTGAGAGCGTGCGTGTCGGCGACCGTACCGCCGTGCCGGACGGCATCGACCAGGTGCTTCTGGGCATCCCACTCCCAGTCGCTGGCCCCCAGGCGCACCGCGCCGCCGAAGAACTGCGGGCTGCTGCTCACCAGGTAGGTCTCGCCGCCGTCCGGCAGCTCATAGCGCGTACCCCGCGTGCGGAGCAGGCCGATCCCCGCGAGCGCATCCAGCAGGATGCGCATCCCGCGCGGGTGCGCGTCGGTGCGCCCGGCCAGCGTGTCGGCGTCCAGCGGGCCGTCCGCCAGCGCGTCGAACAGGCGCAGTTCGAGGGCGGTACGCAGGAGCGCGGTCTTCACATAGCCGCGGGCGATGTCGTGGAGCTGCTTCGAGTCGATCCTGGGCGGTTCCGTGTTCGTCATGGGTACCTTCCGTGGCTGATGCGTCGCCACATGATCGGCAGCCCGGCTCGGCAGCGGCTCGAAGGCAGCTTGAGATGGCCGTGTCCAGCCCGGCTCGACTGGGAAACCACGCACGCGTGCCACCTTGGCCGTCCTGTCCTTCTCCGACGAAAGATCCGACGAAAGAGGTGAGGCATGAAGAGCAGCGTGCCCGTACTGATCGCGGGCGGCGGTCTGGTGGGCCTGTCACTCGCCGTGTTCCTCGCCGAGCACGGGACTCCGGCTCTGGTCGTCGAGCAGCACCCGGAGACCTCACGGCTGCCACGGGGCCGCGGTCTCAACCTCCGCGCCATGGAGGTGCTGCGGGCCGCGGGCGTCGAGCAGGAGCTGCGGGCCGCGCCACGCTCGGTCCTCGCCGGGCTCCCCGAGATCGTCCGCGCCCGCTCGCTCGGCGAACCGGAGGAGCTGCGGATGACGCGTCCCGCCCCAGGTTCCTTCGGCCGACTGAGCCCGACCACGCCGCTGACCATCGACCAGAACGTGGTGGAGCCGGTGCTGCGCTCACACGCCGAACGCCGGGGCACCCGGATCCGCTTCCGCACCCGCCTGAACTCCTTCGCGCAGGACGGAGCGGGAGTGACCGCGACGCTGCGGGACCTCGGCACCGGCACGGAGCACACTGTGCGGGCCGACTACCTCGTGGCGGCCGACGGGCATCGTTCACCGGTCCGGCAGGCGCTGGGGATCGCCACGCGGGGCGCCGGCGGCTCCGTGCACTATGCGAACATCGCCTTCGAAGCCGACCTGTCGGAGCCCCTGCACGGACGCCGGTTGGCCCTCGCCTACCTGGCCGAACCCGTGCCCGGCACGATGCTGACGCGGCTGGACGGTCCGCTGCGCTGGGTGCTGATGGTCCCCTACCGGCCCGAAGCGGGCGAGGGACCGGAGGACTTCACCGCGGAGCGCCGCACCGCCCTGATCCGCAAGGCGACCGGCGTCCCGGATCTCCGGCCGCGGCTGCTTCGAGCGGACCACGGCGGCCCCGTACCGGTCTGGGAGCTGGCCTCCTGGACCGCCGACCGCTACCGGTCCGGGCGGGTCCTGCTGGCCGGGGACGCGGCGCACGTCATGCCGCCCGCCGGGGGCCTCGGCGGCAACACCGGCATCCAGGACGCGCACAACCTCGCGTGGAAACTGGCGGCAGTGGTCCGGGGAACTGCGGGCGAGGAACTCCTGGAGAGCTACGAGGCCGAGCGTCGCCCGGTCGCGCTGGCATCCGGTGCGCTGTCCCTGCGCCAGCAGCGGCGCCGCCAGGACGGGGCGGATGCGGCGGGCACGGCCGCCGCCCAGGATCCGCTCGCGGTGGCCCTGGGCTACCGCTACAGCTCCCGAGCGGTCCTCGCCGAACAGCCCGGAACGCCCCCGCCCCCACCCTCGCTCTCCTTCGACGGCACACCCGGCAGCCGGGCCCCCCACCTCCCCCTGCTGCGGGACGGCGCGGCCCTCTCCAGCCTCGACCTCTACCGCGCCCGGCACGTTCTCCTGTGCGGGCCCCGCGCGGCCCGTTGGGCCGGTGCGGGCCGCTCCGTGGGCCTGCGCCACCCGCTCGACGTGGTGCTGCTCGGCACGGACGTGACCGACCCGACGGCCAGGTGGGCCACGGCCCACGGCGTGACCGACTCCGGGGCCGTCCTGGTCCGGCCCGACGGATATGTGGCGTGGCGGGCCCTCGACGACCGGCACCCCGGGTCCGCGGACCCCGAGTCGGCACTCGGCCTTGTGCTCGACCGGCTCCTGGACCGGCCCCACGAGCTCACCGGGACACGGACCGGAGCGGCGCCGGCCGTGTAAGGCGGGGCGGGCCGACCCGCCTTACACGGCCGCGCTTCGTCCGGCGACGGAAGCGGGGCGGGCGCCCGCCGGCACCCGCCCCGCCTCACCGGTCCGCCACCGGCCCCGTCTCACCGCGCCGCAGCGCCCGCGATCTCCTCCAGCCGGGACACCAGGGTGGCGGGCGCCGGCTGCTCCTCGATCTCCGTACGCAGTCCGAGCGCGCCGTCCCGGTACCCCGGGTCGTCCAGGAGCGCGGCCACATGCTCCTGCACCGCCGTCTCGCTGACCTCGTCCTGCGGGAGCAGGCGGCCCGCTCCGACGGCCGCGAGACGCTCGGTGTTGAAGCGGCCCTCCGGGATCTTCGTGATGCCCAGCTGCGGTACGCCGTGGGCCGCCGCGGTCATCATCACTCCCGAACCACCGGTGTGCACGATGGCCTGCGACCGCTGCGCCAGCATGCCCAGCGGAACCCAGTCGACGGTCCGCACGGTGTCGGGCAGCTCACCCAGGTGCCGACGGTGCGCCGAGTCCATAGCGCCCACGGTCAGGACCACTTCCGCGCCGAGCGCGGCAACACTGCGGGCGATCCGGCCGAACAGCTCGATGACCTCAGTCCCCTGCTTCTTCTGCTGAGAGGTGCCCCAAGTCACCAGGACCCGGGGCCGGCCGGAACCTTCGTACCCCCAATCCGGCTCCGTACCGGGGCCGTTGTACGGGATGTAGCGCATCTGCATCCGGTTGATCTCCCGCTGGCCGGGCCAGCGCAGACCGGGCGGGCACGGGTCGACCCAGGCGGCCGGGTCGAGGAGCGGCTCGACGCCCCACCGGTCGAAGAGCTCCAGATACCCGGGCCGGTGCTCGGTGCCGACCCAGTCCTTGATGTCAAGCCGCAGCAGGCGTGCGAGGCCGTACAGATGACTGACCGTCGGCACGCCCGTCACCTGTCCGGCAACCGGCCCGGCGAAGGTCACGGGGTCGTGCACGATGAGGTCGGGCCGCCACCGGCGGCAGAATTCCACGAGTCCGTCGACCATGTGCTCGCAGACGCTGAACTGTTTGGCGGCGAGCCGGTCCGTGACCCGCATCCAGGTCGCGGTCTCCGGCTCCCCCTCGACCGGTCTGGGGACGAATGTGCCGCTGCGGTACCACGCGTCGGCGTCGATGTCCGTGCCGACGGACACCCCGGGCAGCCCGGACTCCGCGACCGCGGGCATCAGCGACGGCGTGCTGGCCACCCGCACTTCGTGGCCCGCGGCCAGCGCCGACCAGGCGAGGGGGACGAGCGGGTAGAAGTGCGGCCGGGCCGCGTAGCTGGTGAACAGGATGCGCATGGGTGGGTCTCCCGGAATCGGAGAAGCGGGACGGGAAAGCGGAAGGAAGGCCGGACGGGAGGCCGGACGCGGGCCGGGACCGTCAGTCGCCCGGGGCTCCGAACCACTGGGTGAGCGCCGCCCGCAGACCGGGCCGGGCCGGCGCCTCGAAGGCGCCCGGACCGGCCGCCCATGCCACATAGCCGTCGGGGCGCACCAGCAGGGCGGCGCAGCCGTTCGCCCCCGGTGGCGCGGCACGCACCACGTCCACCCGGCCCGCCCAGGCGGCGGACACGTCGGCGGCACCGCCGTCGGCCGCATCCACCAGGACGGGGCGCCCGGCACGCAACAGTTCGGCGACCCGCACCGGCCCCGCCGCGGTCGTGAAGCTCAGTTCGGGCACCCTGCCCCCGACCAGCGCATGCGCCCCGGCCGGATCCTCCGTGCCGGTGTCCGGCGCCGCGTACCGTACGTCCAGGCCTGCGGTGAGCCCGGCCAGATGGGCGTTGACCGGATCCAGGGCCAGCAGCTCCGAGAACATCTCCCGCAGCGGGTCGATGCGCTCGTCGGGGTTCATCAGCGCCAGCTGCGCACGGGTCTCGCGCAGCACCCGCTCGGCCACCGGCCGCCGTTCCGCGCCGTAGGTGTCGAGGAGACCGCCGGGGGCGCGGCCGCGGACGGTGTCGGCGAGCTTCCACCCCAGGTTCATCGCGTCCTGGAGCCCGAGGTTGAGCCCCTGCGCGCCGATCGGGAAGTGCACATGGGCGGCGTCGCCGGCGAGCAGCACCCTGCCCGCCCGGTACTGCCCGGCCAGGCAGGTCGCGTCGCTGAAACGGGAGAGCCAGCGCGGGTCGCGCAGCTCCACCTCGGCACCGGTGACACGGCGTACCGCACCGGTCAGTTCGGCCAGGGTCACGGGGGCGTCGCGGGCACCCGGGTCGCGGCCGAACTCGGTTGTCAGGATCCGCGTGACGCCCTCCTCCAGCTTCACCGCCATCAGCAGACCCTGCGGGGTGCGCAAGGTGCCGGGCACCCCCGACGGCAGCGCGGCGCGGTCCGCGAGGACGACGTCGCCGAGCAGCGCGGAGACCGAACCGCCGATCCCGGGGAAGGGGATGCCGGCGAGGCCCCGGATCGTGCTGCGTCCGCCGTCGCAGCCGACGACATGGCTCGCCTCGATCTCCGCCTCCCCGTTGGGCCCGGCGAACCGCACGGTGACGGAGCCCCGGTCCGGGTCCTCTCCGGGACCGGCGTTCTGCCGGAGCCCCACGACCTCGTGTCCGCGGCGTACGTCCGCCCCCAGGACGACGGCGTGCTCCTCCAGCAGCGCCTCGGTCCTGGCCTGCGGGATGAGCAGGGAGTGCGGATGGGCGCTGTCGAGGGCGCCGAGCTCCAGCAGCGGCCGGAGGCCGGCGAAATGAGCGCTGGGCCACGTCGTACGGCCGTCCGCGAACCGGTCGAGGAGCCCCCGTGAATCGAGGATCTCCAGGGTCCGCGGCTGCAGCCGGAACGCCCGGGAGTGCCCGCTCGGCGCGCTCAGTTTCTCCAGTACCACGACGTCTACGCCGTTCAGCCGCAGCTCGGCTGCGAGCAGCATGCCGACCGGCCCGCCACCGACCACCACCACGTCGGTCACCATCCGCGCCTCCATCCTTTCGCCGTCGGGAAGAGCAGGAAGAACGCGGCGAGCCTGCAGGCCGCGGCTCGGCCGGCGGTCGAGCCGCGATGGGGCGCCGTCATGGGCCCCGCGACCGGTGCGGCCCGGTTCCACCAGAGCTCCATCCCTCCTCCAGCGGGCGTGGCGACGGTGACAGCGCAACCTGCCGACCCCTGCCCCCGCTGGAGGAGCACCGTGGATCTGGGACTGTCCCGACGTGTCGTCGTGGTGACCGGCGCGACGGGTGGCATCGGACGCGCCGTCGCCCGGCGTTTCGCCGGCGAGGGAGCGCGCGTCGCCGTGGCCTACCGGACCGGCAAGGACGCGGCGACCGCGCTCGCCGACGAGCTGGGCGCCGCGGACGGCCGCGCGATGGCCGTCCGCCACGCCCTGGACGAGGCGGCGTCCCCGGCCGCCATGACCGGCGAAGTCCTGGACCACTGGGGCAGGTTGGACACCCTGGTGACCTGCGCCGTCACGCGTGGCCGACGGCGCGCCCCCGGCGAGCACTTCGAGGACGTGCCCGCCGACGAGTGGCGGACCGTCCTGCAGGAGAACCTGACGGGCACCTTGAACACGGTGTCCGCCGCGCTGCCCGCCATGCGCGCCGCCGGCTGGGGCCGCATCGTGCTGCTGTCCTCGCACATCGCCCGGCACGGACTGGCCGGGCAGGAGTTCTACGGGGCGGTCAAGGCCGGATTCGAGGGCCTCGCGCGGAGCCTCGCGTGGGACGCCGGCCCGGACGGAGTTCTGGTCAACGCGGTCTCCCCGGGGCTCACGCTGACCGACGGTGTCCTGGCGAAGCTCCCGGAGGCCGCCCGCGAGAAGGAGCGGGTCCAGACGCCGACGGGACGCCTGAGCACCCCCGAAGCGGTCGCCGACGCCGTCCTCTTCCTGGGATCCGGCGCGAACTCGAACATCTGCGGCGAAACGCTCCAAGTCACCGGCGGCAGGTGACCGCCCGGCGGCACGCCACGCCCACAAGGCCGTTGTTTTCGGAAGGACTTGGCAGATCATGCGCGTACTCTTCGTCACCTGGGCGACGCCCGGCCACTTGTTCCCCATGGTGCCGCTCGCATGGGCCTTCCAGGCCGCGGGGCACGACGTCCGGGTCGCCGCTCCGGACTCCTGCGCCACGGCCATCGGGCACGCCGGGCTGTCCGCCGTTCCCACGGGCGCCCCGGTCGACCTGCGGGCGCTCTCCCGCCCCGAGGACACCGCGGTCTGGGACACCGACAAGCACTGGCCCGCCGGCTGGCCGGGCCGCCCCGAGCTGCTCAGCGACGGGCAGACCCGGATGCTGGCGTTCGCGGCCGAGCGGCAGCACGCCGTCGCCGGTGCCATGCTCGACGAACTCCTGGCCTTCGCCCGCTGGTTCCGGCCGGAGCTGGTCATCCATGACCCGCTCGCGTTCGCGGGCCCGGTGGCCGCGGCCGTCCTCGGCGTCCCGAGCCTCGCGCACGGGTGGGAGGTGGCCACGGTTCTCGGCTCCGAGCGCAGCCGGCGGCGCGACGGATACGCCCCGGGCTACGCCGCCCTCTTCGAGAGGTACGGCGCCGAGCCCCGCCCGTGCACGGCGCGGGTCATCGACCCCAGCCCGCCGGGCATGCGCGGCGCGATCTCGACGGGCACCGAGGTCCTCGACATGCGCTACGTCCCGTACAACGGCCCGAGCACGGCTCCGTTCCCACCAGCAGCCCAGGGCGGCAGACCGCGGATCTGCTTCACCAGCGGGGTCGCCCTCGGCAAGTACGAGGCCTCCGACCTCACCAGGGCCGTCAGCAGCATGCTCGACCTCACGTCGGGGCTCGACGTGGACACCGTCCTGGCCATCGGGCCGGGCCAGCGGGACCTGTTGCCGACGCTCCCGCCGGGCACGCTGGTGGCCGAGAACACGCCGTTCCACCTCCTGCTGCCGCTCTGCGACGCGGTGGTGCACCACGGCGGCGCCGGCACTGCGATGACCGCCGTGGCCACCGGAGTTCCCCAGCTGGTCATCGCCCAGTCCCCCATCTACACCGAGGTCGGCCGCAGCGTCGCCGCCGGGGGCGCGGGCATCGTCCTCACCGAGGACCAGCAGCGGCCCGCCACCGTGACCGAGGCCCTGTCACGCCTGCTGGACGGGGCCTCGCCCTACCGCGCCGCCCTCGCCGCCGTACGCGAGGAGATGGCGGCCATGCCCTCACCGGCGCAGGTCGCGGCAGACCTGGCCCGCACCGTGACAGCGGCCTGACGGCCCGCCGCCCCGCCCGCCCCGGACTACCCCCACTCCGCCAAGGAGGAATCGTGCGCGTGCTGCTGAGCGCGTTGGTACCCAGTCATCTGATGCCGATCGTCCCGCTCGCCTGGGCGCTGCGGTCCCGCGGCCACGACGTGCTCGTGACCGGCGACGCCCCGGTGACCGCCGCGGCGCACCAAGCAGGCCTGGCGACCAGCGCATTGGCCGTGCGCGAGGTCGCACCGGCCACCGGCCGCGGACCGGAGGAGGAACGCAATCCCGGGACGGTGCGCACGGAGGCCTACCTGCCCGGCTATCTGGACGCCGCCCGGGCATGGGGCGCGGAGCTGGTGGTGACCGACCCGCTGGAGCACGCGGGGTGGATCGTGGCCGCCGCGCTCGGCGTTCCCCTGGTGGTGCACCGCTACGGCCCGGAGGACTTCAGCACCGCGCTGCACCACGCCATGCGCGAGCCGCTGCGCCCCTACGCTGAGGCGGCCGGTGCCGCACACGGCCTGCCCGACCCGGACCTGCTGCTCGACCCCTGCCCGCCGGGCCTCCAGTCGGATGCCCTCGCCCCCGCGCGGGCGGTGCGCTTCGTGCCGTACAACGGGCCGGGCGGGATACCCGGGGAACTCCTGCGCGCTCCGGCCGGACGCCGGGTGTGCGTGTGTCTCGGGGTCCGCGGCAGCGAGCAGCTCCGGACGGAGTCGCGGCTGCCCGCGGGCTTCGCCCATGTCCTGGCGGCGATCGAGGCGACCGACCGCCTGGAGGGCGTACTTGCGCTGCCGGCCGGAGACCCCCAGCCGGCCCTCGCACTGCCGCCTTCGGTACGTCCCGTACACGGGATGCCGATCGCGCCTGCCGTGCGCCACAGCGACTTGGTGGTCCACCACGGCGGCGCCGGCACCGCCCTGACCGCGCTGGCGTCCGGTGTGCCGCAGCTCGTCCTGCCGCAGGGAGAGCCCTTCCTGGCGGCGAATGCCGAGCGGGTGGCGGCGACCGGCGCGGGACGCGCCCTCCTCTCCGAGGAGGAGCAGCACGACGCGGCGCTGGTCGCGCGGGCGGTGACCGACGTCCTGGACACCCCGGAGTACGGCACCTCGGCACAGCTCCTGCGTTCCGGCATCGAAGCGCTGCCCACACCCGCCGAGCTCGTGGAGGAGCTGGAAGAGCTCGTCGCACGTCGCACGCCCGCCTGCTGACGAACCACCACCGACGCACCCGACGCACCCGACGCACCTGACGCACCTGACGACAAGGACGACCGCCCATGCGGGTACTGCTCGTGGCCCAAGGCCCCTCCCACGTCCCCTGGCTCATCCCGCTGTCCTGGGCCGCCCGGCTCCAGGGCCACGACGTGCTGCTGGCGACCCGCCCGCCGCACGTCGGCCAGGTCACCCGGGCCGGGCTGCCGGTCGCGGCGGTCGGCAGCGAGGACCGGATCGCCGCACTCCAGAACGAGGTGAAGCAGAGCTTCGTCGCGGAGGTCCGGCAGCGGATGCGCGAGGAGGGGGCCGAGGACGGATTCGCCCCGACCGAACGCGAGGTGCTGATCGCAGGCGGCCGGAAGATGATCGCCATCGCGGACGGGATGGCGGACGAAACGGTCGCCCTGGTGCGCGCATGGCGGCCCGACGTGATCGTGCACGACACCGGGGCCCTGGTGGGGCGGGTGGCCGCCGCGGCCGCCGGAATCCCGGCGGTCGGCCATACGTGGGGCACCACGATGGGCGGTTTCCTCGACGTGGCGGACGAGGGGATCATGCCGCAGTTCGCCCCGCTGTTCCGCCGTTTCGGCGCCGAGCCGGTCACCGGCACGGCCGGATGGATCGACCCGAGTCCGCCGAGCCTGTGCACGCCTCTGCCCTTCCGGCGGATCGGCCTGCGCTACACGCCCTACAGCGGCCCCGGCGAAGTACCGGACTGGCTGCTCGCACCGGGGCACCGGCCGCGCGTCTGCCTCACCCTGGGTGTCTCGGAGGCCGGGGGCGGGGGACTGCACGGGGAGGAGGCGCAGCGCCGCCTCCTGCATGCCCTGACCGCGTACGGCGCCGACGTGGTTGTGGCGGTCAAGGACGCCCGCGATCTGCCCGGGTCCGCCGTGCCCTCCGGGGGCCGCGTCGTCGAATCCTTCCCGCTCGATCTGCTGCTGCCGACCTGCGCGGCGGTGATCCACCACGGCGGCGTGGGCACGGGGATGACCAGCCTCGCCCTGGGCGTACCGCAGCTCGTGATGACCGGGCACATGGTCCAGCGGCACTGGGGACAGCTGGTCCGGAACGCGGGCGCGGGGCTGACGGTGGAGGCGACGGCGGGCGCCGACGAGGTGCGGGCGGCCGTCAAGCGGCTGCTGACCGACCCGGCACTGCGGTCCGGGGCGGCCGGGGTGCGCGCCGAGATGGCGGCCATGCCCTCACCGTCGCAGGTCGTCGGGTTTCTGGAGGAGTGCGCCGCGGGCGCGGTCTGACGCTCCGGCGGCGCTCGGCAACCGGCCCAGGGCCGCTCAGGCGGCCCGGGCCACCAGTGCCTCCAGGACCGACACCGTCGCCGCGGGCGTCGGCTGGGCGGCGTTCTCCGCGGCGGCTTCCCGGGCGTTCCGGGCGAACCGCTCGTCGTCGCTCACCGTGTCCGCCGCCTTCCGCAGCCCCGCCCGCAAGGCGACGGGGTCCGCCCCGTCCGCGGGTACCCGCACGGCCGCACCACGGCGCACCAGTCCGTCGCCGCACCCTGCGAGGGCGGGGTGCGGGGTGCCGCACACGATCTGCGGGAGGCCGTGCGTGAGGGCGGTCATCGCGGTTCCGGTACCGCCGTGGTGCACGACCACGTCACAGGTGTGCAGGAAAGAGTCGAGCGGAGCGGGCGCCACCAGCCGTACACCGGGCGGCAGTTCGCCGAGCCCACGGTGCAGCTCCGGGGGGAGCGGTACGACAACATCGTGGTCGCGGCCGAGCGCCTCCCCCACGGCACCCAGGAGCGCGGGGAGTTCACCGCCGTTCGCGAGGGCCTCCCCGCCGAACGCGCCGAACGACACACAGGCGCGCCGCCGCCCACGGGGCGCACCGGCCCAGCGCGGTACGGCCCCGGCGCCGTTGCTGGGCACGAACCGCATGGGCTGCGGGGGTTCTTCGTGCGAACCGGGCAGCCGCAGGCTCGGCGGGCAGGGGTCGATCACGAGGTCGGGGCGCGGCAGTCCCCCGGCGAGGCCCAACTCCGCGCAGAGCGGTGCGAGGATCGGCCCGGCTCTGCGCAGCGCCTCGGCCGACATCCGGTCAGGCGCACCCCACCAGTGCATCACCGTCGGAATGCCGAGCAGGCCTCCGACGATGAGCCCGGTGAACTCGGCGGGATCGCACAGCACGAGGTCGGCGCGCCAGTACCGGGCGGCCGTCAGGCAGTCATCGATGACCGCGCCGACGCGCGCGGGCCACTTCTCCGCCGCCGGTCCCCAGATGTCGGCCGCCTCGTCGGACCAGCGTGCCGACGAATGCACCGGCGGGGGCGCGACGCGCGGAGCCGGCGCCGGACGGCCCCTGCGCCCGCCCCCGCCCCCGGCCCCCACCGCGTCGAGACCGGACCGCCCGGCCATGGCGGCGACGTCCGCGCGCCCGGCCACCAGCACCTCGTGCCCCGCGGAGCGCAGCGCCCAGGCCAGCGGCGTCATGCACAGCAGGTGACTCGGGGCGAGCGCCGTCACGATGACCCTCATGCCGCACCCGCCACGAGCCGCTCCAGCCCGTCGACGACCCGCGGCGGCGCGGGCATGGCCGCCATCTCCTCCACGAGCCTCCGCGCACCGGCCGCGTACCGGCCGTCACTCAGCAGTACAGTGAGCGCCTCCCTCAGCACTTCGGGATCGTTCTGGAGCGCGGGCTCGGTCACGGCGCGCGCGGCGCCGGTGGCCGCCATCTGCTCGGCCCACACGGCTTCGTTGCCGAGCTGCGGGAGGATCAGCTGCGGCACTCCGAGTGCACCGGCGGTGAGCGAGCTGCCGGTCCCCCCGTGGTGGACGACCGCGTCGCAGGTACGGAGGAACAACGTCAGCGGAAGCGGGGAAACCACCCGCACTCCGGGTCCGACCGGTCCGAGCTCCGCTCGGTGGGCGTCGGGCAGTGTCACCAGTGCTTCCACACCGTCCAGCCCCCCGATGGCGTCGATGACGGCCCGGTAGAGGGGGATGCCGTTGAGTTCCGCGGTGAGCGCGCCGAAGGTGACGGCGACGCGCGGACGGCCCGGCGGCTCCTGTACCCAGTCCGGCAGGGAGGCGACTCCGTTGTAGGGGACGTACCGCATGGGCTGCACGGGAGGGCCTCCGGCCGGCGCCCCGGATTCCACTGCCTGCGCATCCTCCGGCCCGAGCCGGAGGGCGGCCGGTGCGGTGTCGATGACAAGTGCGGGCGCGGGGAGTTCACCGTCGAGGCCGAGCCGCGCGAGCCGGGCGCCGAGCACTGTGCGGGCGAGCCCGAGCGCACTGTCGTCCACCGGATGCAGGTCCCATCGGTGGTGCACCAGCGGCACGCCGAGGATCCCTGCGACCGCCGCCGCGCTGAACTCGTAGGGGTCGCTGATCACCAGGTCCGGCCGCCACTGTCGGGCGAAATCGAGGTAGAACGTCGTCAGGTAGCGGGCGTGGAACAGCCAGGGCTGCACGAGCGTCACGGTGTCCGCACCGGACGCCTGCGCGCGGCCCGCCTCGTTGGGCCGCTTGCCCGCGGGCAGTTTGGCCCTGATTGCCTCCGTGGCGTCGAAGAGGTCACCGATCACGGCGGTGGACAGCCCCGCTGCCGCCGCGGGACCCGTGATGTCGGGCTGTCCCGCCACGACGATCTCGTGCCCGGCCGCGCGCAGCGCCCAGGCCAGCGGGACCATGACCGTGAGATGGCTGGCGGCCGGGGTGGACATGATGAGTACGCGCATAGGTGCTCCCTGAGGGTGGGCTGGTGCGCCCGGGCCGGACGTGGACGGAGCGGGCCACGGGCCGTGCCGAAGGTAGGCAGCCGCCCTCAAGGCTCCCTAGGGCGCGGCCGGAAAGGGCCGTTCGAGCGCCGCTGCACCCAGACTCCAGCGCCCGTTCCTACGGTCCGGTGCGTCCCTGCCCCACGGCGCCGGACGCGCCGCGCCCGTCTGCGAGGTACAGATTGTCCACGCCCATCGACGAGCCCATGATCCTTGCCGAGGAGGTGCGGAAGCGGTACGCGGGCACGCAGGCCCTGGACGGATTCGATTTGCACGTCCCCAGGGGCACGGTCTGCGGCCTGCTCGGCCCCAATGGCGCGGGCAAGACCACCGCGGTCCGGGTCCTGTCCACCCTGACGGCGTTCGACAGCGGGCAGGTCAGGGTCGCGGGCCTGGACGTCCGGCGGCAGGCGCACCTGGTCCGGTTCCACATCGGCCTGGTGGGCCAGCACCCCGCGGTCGACCCGAAATTGAGCGGCCGCGAGAACCTGCGCATGTTTGGGCGGCTCTACCACCTGGGCGAGGGGGGGGGCCCCCCCCCCGCCCCCCCCCCCA
>NZ_JAQMYP010000055.1 GCF_028369295.1 Streptomyces sp. HD | reverse complement strand
CGGTGGGGGGGGGGGCCCATCCGCGCCATCCGCGCGGGCGACCTCGCCGCCACGACCCCGCGCAAGCCCAGCGCGACCGAGGCTCCGGTGACCGGCGGTGAGCTGCCCCGCACGACCTCCGCGGAGACCCTCGCCACCATGCAGGCCGCCGTCCTGACCGGGGAGGCGCTGTGGATCGGATACGTCAACGCCGAGGGCGCCGCGAGTCAGCGGGTGATCGCTCCGGTGCGGGTCGAGGGCGGGTTCGTGACGGCGTACGACCACACCGCGGACGAGGTCCGGACGTACCCGCTGCACCGGATCACCGGGGTCGCCGAGCTCGCGGAGGACTGACGACAGGCCCTGGGAGCCACTCGTTCAGGTGTATGCGGCGGCTCATGCACGCCACGCCGGGCTTTTCCAACTCTTGAGGGACCTTTCGGATCTTTCCGCATTCCGCCGCATGGCGGAGGGCAGCCACCCGATGTCCTGATCACGCTCAAGTGAGCGCAACAGAGAGGTAGTTGTCCATGCGTGCTGCTCGTCGCATCGCCACCGTGCTGACCGCCACCGCCGCCATGATCGGCGCCTTCGCCACCCAGGCCGCGGCGATCGGTGGCGAGGTCGCCGGATTGGTGATCGAGTTCCCGATCTGACACCGCAGGCACACGCGTCGGGCCGGACCGCGCTCCAGGGTCCGGCCCGTCCGGCTCACACGGCCCGTCCGGCTCACACGGCCTGTCCGGCCCGTCCGGCCCATCCGGCCCCGTCCGGCTCGCCCCCTTCTCCCGCCCTGGCATCAGAAAGGTTCACCAGCGCTCATGTGTCCCACCGCCGCCCGCCTCACCACCGCCGCCCGCCTCGCCACCGTCGCCGCCGCCCTCGTCGTCGGCGTACTCGCTCCCGTGGCCCCGGCGATCGCCGCCCCGCCCCTGCCGCTGCCCATCCCTGCAACCGCCGCGGAGTCCCTGGTCACCGAGGGCGTCACCATCGAAGGCCCGCTGGTCAACAACCTCGGTCTGCCCACCCTGAAGTAGCCCGGCGCATCCGGTAGCTGTCCCCGTCGATCCGTACGACCTCGGCGTGGTGGGCCAGCCGGTCCACCATCGCCGGTACGGAGGGGCCGCCGAAGACCTCGTCCCAGCGGCCGGGCGGCCGGTCACCGGTCACGATCAGCGAGGACCGCTCGTAGCGGTGGGCGACGAGCTGGAAGAAGAGGGCGGTGGTCTCCGCGTCGAAGGGGGTGTAGCCGACCTCGTCGACGATCAGCACGGCGTGGTCGTCCAGCGCGGCCAGCTCCTCGGCGAGCCGCCCGGCGTCCCGTGCGCCGGCCAGCCGGGCGGACCACTCGGCGGCGGTCGCGAACAGCACCGAATGCCCGGCCTGGCAGGCCCGCACCCCGAGCCCGACGGCCAGATGTGTCTTGCCGGTGCCGGGCGGGCCGACGAAGACCACGTTGCGGCGGGCGGCGACGAAGTCCAGCTTGCCGAGCCGGGCCACGGCCTCCCGGTCGAAGGTGCTGGGGTGCTCGGAGTCGAAGTCCTCCAGCAGCTTCCGGGCCGGGAACCCGGCGGCACGCAGCCGCTGCTCGGCACTGGGCCCGTCCTCGCGCGAGGGTGCCTGGGCCGGGACGAAGACCTTCTCGGCCGGCTCCTCGGGGGCGGCGTGTTCGCGGTGCGTCTGCCGATGACCCCGCTCGGCCTGCGCGGCCATCGGGCCCGACATGTACGCGAGGATCGCCGCCGAGGCGATGAACGCCATGTGGATCACCGTGCCCCACAGCAGTGAGTGGTGGGAGGTGCGATGGACGTCCACGAACATCTGCAGCAGATGGACCGAGGAGATCCCCACGATGGCGGTGGCGAGCTTGACCTTCAGCACGTTGGAATTGACGTGCGAGAGCCATTCGGGCTGGTCACGGTGGCCCTGGAGCCCGATGCGGGACACGAAGGTCTCATAGCCGCCGACGATCACCATGATCAGCAGATTGGCGATCATCACGACGTCGACGAGCTTGAGCACGGCGAGCATCACGTACGTCTCGGTCGCCTGCCCGGTCACACACCGGAGGATTAACGCCCAGAGCTCGTTGAAGAACTTGTAGACGTACACCCCCTGCGCGGCCACGAGGCCGAAGTAGAGCGGGGCCTGCAGCCAGCGGGTGGCGAACAGGGCGTACCCGAGGGTGGTGGTCGGCGGGGACGGTTCATGGCTGTTGGCCTGCACGGACGGCATTCTTCGCAGCCGCCGCCGTTCAGGTGAAACCGTGCCACCCGCAGGGATGAAAAGACATCCTGTACGACTCCGGGGCGGCCTCCGCGAGACCGCCCCCGAGACGTACCGGGCCCCGGCGTACCGGGCCCTGAAGTACTACGCCTTCGCGTGCCTGTAGCCGGTGCAGCGCACGTCGCCGACGCCCCGCTTGATGTAGCAGACCTTCACCTTGACGTCGGCGCCCTCGGTGAAGCCCGCGTTACCGCTCTGCTGAAGGTCGTCCACGCCGCCCCAGCAGGACGCCACCTGCATCCACCACTCGCCGTGCACCTTCGACTCGGCGTAGGTCCGGACGCCGTAGCCGTCCGCCTTGGTGTCGTGGCACTCGACCCGGTCGCCGTAGTCGAGCCAGGTCCCGGTGCCGCCCGAGACCCTGATCTTCACGATGGTCCCGGCGTTCGCGCTGCCGGCGAGGCCCGCCGTCACCGCCAACGCGACTCCGGCCACGAGCCCGGCCCGGGCGGTTTTGCGTATACGGTCCCGCATGTTTCCCCCATATCAGTACCGTTGATCAATGCCGTGTGAAGCTAACACCCGGCCGAAGGGCGGGGCCGGACCGGGGGGACGGGCCGGGGGACGGACGGAGAGACGGGCGGGGGCGAGTGCGGGCCGTCGAGAGCCCGCTGTGATCGTCCGCGGATGAGGCACACTGGACGTTTGGTCGGGTGGTCGAGCGGAAGGACGGACGCACGTGAACGGACCACTGATCGTCCAGTCGGACAAGACCCTGCTCCTGGAGGTCGATCACGAGCAGGCCGACGCGTGCCGTCGGGCGATCGCGGCGTTCGCGGAGCTGGAGCGGGCGCCCGAGCACATCCACACCTACCGGGTCACACCGCTCGGCCTCTGGAACGCGCGCGCGGCCGGGCACGACGCCGAGCAGGTCGTGGACGCGCTGGTGACGTACAGCCGCTACCCCGTGCCGCACGCCCTGCTGGTCGACATCGCCGACACGATGGACCGGTACGGCCGCCTGACGCTCTCCAAGCACCCCACGCACGGCCTCGTCCTCACCACCACCGACCGCCCGGTGCTGGAGGAGGTGCTGCGCTCGAAGCGGATCGCGCCGCTGGTCGGCGCCCGCATCGACCCCGACACGGTCGCCGTGCACCCCTCCGAGCGCGGCCAGATCAAGCAGACGCTGCTGAAGCTGGGCTGGCCGGCCGAGGACCTCGCCGGGTACGTGGACGGCGAGGCGCACCCGATCGAGCTGGCCGAGGACGGATGGGCGCTGCGGCCGTACCAGAAGCAGGCCGTGGAGAACTTCTGGCACGGCGGCAGCGGGGTCGTCGTACTCCCCTGCGGCGCCGGGAAAACCCTTGTCGGCGCCGGGTCCATGGCGCAGGCCAAGTCGACCACCCTGATCCTCGTCACGAACACCGTCTCGGCCCGGCAGTGGAAGCACGAGCTGGTCAAGCGGACGTCGCTGACGGAGGAGGAGATCGGGGAGTACAGCGGGACGCGGAAGGAGATCCGGCCCGTCACCATCGCCACGTACCAGGTGCTGACGACGAAGCGGAAGGGTGTCTATCCGCATCTGGAGCTCTTCGACTCCCGCGACTGGGGCCTCATCGTCTACGACGAGGTGCACCTGCTGCCCGCGCCCGTCTTCAAGTTCACCGCCGACCTCCAGGCCCGGCGCCGGCTCGGGCTGACCGCGACCCTCGTCCGGGAGGACGGCCGTGAGTCGGACGTGTTCTCGCTGATCGGTCCGAAGCGGTTCGACGCGCCCTGGAAGGAGATCGAGGCGCAGGGCTACATCGCGCCCGCCGACTGCGTCGAGGTCCGGGTCAACCTCACCGACTCCGAGCGGCTCGCGTACGCCACCGCCGAGCAGGAGGAGAAGTACCGCTTCTGTGCGACGACCGACACCAAGCGGAAGGTCACGGAGGCCATCGTCCGGAAGTTCGCCGGGCAGCAGATCCTGGTCATCGGCCAGTACATCGACCAGCTCGACGAGCTGGGCGAGCATCTGAACGCGCCCGTGATCAAGGGCGAGACCTCCAACGCCCAGCGCGAGAAGCTCTTCGACGCCTTCCGGGAGGGCGAGATCAGCGTGCTGGTGGTGTCCAAGGTGGCGAACTTCTCCATCGACCTGCCGGAGGCCACCGTCGCCATCCAGGTCTCGGGCACCTTCGGCTCCCGTCAGGAGGAGGCGCAGCGGCTGGGCCGGGTGCTCCGCCCCAAGTCGGACGGCCACAAGGCGCACTTCTACTCCGTCGTCGCCCGCGACACGATCGACCAGGACTTCGCCGCCCACCGCCAGCGCTTCCTGGCGGAGCAGGGGTACGCGTACCGGATCGTGGACGCGGACGAGATCCTCGCGGAGGGATAGGCGACCAGGAGGAGCGGGAGGGCGACCAGGAACGCGTTGCCCTCCAGGAAGGTCACCTTTGAGGGCAGCAACGGGGATCAGCGCCGTCGGCACTCGGTGACGGTGAAGTCGTAGAGGCGGGCGCCGCCGCGCAGGACCGCCTGTCCTTCGGCCCGGTGGACCAGTACGTCGGCCATCGGGAGGTGCTGGTGGACGGAGAGGGCGGCGAAGGCGAGAAGAGAAACGGTCGGAAGGCAGTAGGGAGTTGCGGAGTGTGATCGGCGGGTCACCGAGTGACCTTGGGCGTCACTTACGGCGGACGCCCGCTTCCTCGCCGTACTCACCGAGGATGATCACGTCGAAGGCCGCACCTGCGAATACCTTGACGGCGCGCAGGGCTTCGCCGAAACGGTGGCGGTGGTTCCCCTGGAGCGCTGTCGCTCCGCGGGGACCCGCAGGGGCTGGGTGAATGGTTGCTGCGCTCATGTCTCCATGATGGGTTCGCGGACATAAAGAGGGCATCGGCCTGGGGTGCCAAGCCGTGCACTGCCTCCGTACGCCTCGGGACGGACCCCCTCCCCCCAGGGATGAGGGCGGCATCCCCTAGGGGACGGAACACCCACCGGGATCGGGCGCGGGAAAACCGTTGGCATACGGCAGGGGCGCTCACCTAAAATCTCCGCTCTTGCCCGCCTCCGTTCACGGAGCGCCGCTGCCCGGACGGAAACCGGTCGGCTCTCTCGACCACCTGGCTGTAGGTCCCTCCGGAGGCACCCCCTTGTCCACGCCCGTCGACGACCCCCTCGACGCACTCTCCGACCCGCTCACCCGGGAGCGCTCACACCTCGCCGAGTCCCGTTCCGCCCTGCGCGCCATGCGGGAGGACGTCGAGTCCCTCGACATCAGCAACGTCACCGCGAACTGGGTCAACGCCGAAGTCCTCGCCCGCCAGATCGACGAGCGCATCAAGGCCCTGGCCGACCTCAGCGACACCCCGCTGTTCTTCGGCCGGCTCGACTATCTGCACGCTCCCGGCGCCGAGGGGGCCGAGGGCGCGGAGGGCGAGCGCTTCTACATCGGGCGTCGCCATGTGCACGACGCCGAGGGCGACCCGATGGTCATCGACTGGCGGGCGCCGGTGTCCCAGCCGTTCTACCGGGCCTCGAAGAAGAACCCGCTGGACATCGCGCTGCGCCGCCGCTTCGGCTACACGGGCGGCGACCTCACGGCGTACGAGGACGAGCACCTCTCCGACCCGGCGGCTGTGACACTGTCCGGCTCCGCCGGGGAGGCCCGCACCAGCAAGCTGCTCCAGCAGGAGATCGAGCGCCCGCGTGTCGGCCCGATGCGGGACATCGTGGCGACGATCCAGCCCGAGCAGGACGAGATCGTACGGTCCGGGCTCGGCGGGACGGTCTGCGTACAGGGCGGCCCGGGCACCGGGAAGACGGCGGTGGGCCTGCACCGGGTGGCGTACTTGCTGTACGCCCACCGCGAGCGGCTGGCCCGCACCGGCACGCTCGTCATCGGGCCGAACAAGTCCTTCCTGCACTACATCGAGCAAGTCCTGCCCGCACTGGGCGAGTTGACGGTCCGGCAGGCGACGGTCGACGACCTGGTCGCGCATGTCGAGGTGCGCGGCACGGACGAGGCGGCGGCCGCGGTGATCAAGGGCGACGCGAGGATGGCGGAGCTGCTGCGGCGGGCGGTCTACTCGCATGTGACGATGCCGACGGAGCCGGTGGTCGTCGTACGCGGGTCGCGGCGGTGGCGCGTGCCGGCGTACGAAGTGGAGGAGACCGTACGGGAGTTGCTGGAGCGAGACATGCGTTACGGTGCCGCCCGCGAGGCGTTGCCGCAGCGCATCGCGCATGCCGTACTCGTCCAGATGGAGCGGTCGGGAGAGGCGCCGGACGACCGGGTGCAGGACGCGGTGGCCCGCAACAGCGCGGTGAAGGCGGCCGTCAAGGCGATCTGGCCGCCGGTGGACCCGGCGAAGCTGGTGCTGCGGCTGCTGGGGGACGCGGACTTCCTCGCCGTCCACGCGGAGGGGCTGCTGAGCGAGGACGAGCAGAAGACGATTCTGTGGGCGAAGCCGGCGCGGTCGGTGAAGTCCGCGAAGTGGTCCGCCGCGGACGCGGTGCTGATCGACGAGGCGAACGACATCGTGGCGCGTACGGCGTCCCTCGGCCATGTGGTCCTCGACGAAGCGCAGGATCTGTCCCCGATGCAGTACCGGGCGGTGGGGCGCCGCTGTACGACGGGTTCGGCGACGGTTCTCGGTGATCTGGCGCAGGGGACGACCCCGTGGGCGACGCGGAGTTGGGACGAGGCGCTGGCCCACCTCGGCAAGTCGGACGGGGTCATCGAGGAGCTGACGGCCGGCTTCCGCGTGCCGACGGACGTGATCACGTACGCCTCGCGCCTCCTCCCGCACATCGCGCCGGGTCTGACTCCGGTGGCGTCCATCCGTGAGAACCCGGGGTTCTTCGAGGTGCGGCCGGTGTCGGAGACGGTGGAAGTGGTCGCGGCGTGCGGGGAGTTGCTGGGCAGGGAGGGGTCGGTGGGCGTGATCGCCGCGGATGCCCGGGTGCCGGAGCTGGCGGAGGCGCTGACGGCGGCGGGGGTCACCTACCTGGCGCCGGGCGAGGAGACGACCGAGCAGACCCGCCTGACCTTGGTACCGGCGTCGCTCGCGAAGGGTTTGGAGTACGACTACGTCGTGCTGGACGAGCCCCAGGCGGTGGTGGACGGGGAGCCGGACGAGCGGACGGGGTTGCGGCGGCTGTATGTCGCGCTGACGCGAGCGGTGTCCGGGTTGATCGTGGCGCATGGGGCGCCGCTGCCGGTTCAGTTGGGGTGAGTGGGGGGCGGGACGGTCGGTTCCGGGACGGTCGGTTCCGGGACGGTCGGTTCCGGGACGGTCGGTTCCGGGACGGTCGGTTCCGGGACGGTCGGTTCCGGGACGGTGAGGTCTCGTGGCGGTGAGGTCTCGTGGCGGGGTGCGGGTCGGTGGGGGCTGGTCGCGCAGTTCCCCGCGCCCCTGGGGGGTTGCAGCCGGCGGGGCTCACGACCGCCCGGCGCATGCGTGCCCGTTCCGCAGAAGGGCGGCATCCCGTCAGCTCCGTGTTACGCGCCGCGCCCCCGCCCGGCCCCCTGCTCCACCCGCCTACGAAATCCCGTCCAGCACCGCCCGCCACTCCGCCACCGCAGCGATGGACACCGGCCCGTCCCACCCCTCCGGTCGGGCCGCTCCGCCGATGTGGAACGCGTCGATCCCGGCGGCGAGCAGCGTGGGGACGTGGTCGAGGCGCAGCCCGCCCCCCACCAGGATCCGCTGCTCGTACCCGGGCTCCCCACTTCTCGCCGCCTCCGCGAGCAGGGTGGGGAGCCCGTCGTCCACGCCGGCCCCCGAGCCCGCCGTCAGATACGTGTCCAGCCCCGGCATCCCGTCCAGCTGCTTGCGCAGCGCGTCCCGGTCCGCGGCCCGGTCGATCGCGCGATGGAAGGTCCACCGGCACCCGTCCAGCTCCCCCACCACCCGCTCGACGGCCCGAAGGTCCAGCCCACCGTCGGCATCGAGAAACCCGAGCACGAACTCCTCGGCCCCGGCATCCCGCATCTCGCTCACCGCCCGCACCAACCGGTCGAGGTCCCCCGCCGCGAACCCGTCCGCCAGCCGCAGCATCACGCGCAGATCGATGTCGACGGCGGCCCGGATCGCGGCGACGGTCCCGGCCGACGGCGTGAGCCCGTCCGCCGCCATGTCGGTGACCAGTTCGAGACGGTTCGCACCCCCGGCCTGGGCGGCGACCGCGTCCTCCGCACCGAGGGCGATCACCTCCAGGACTGCACGCTCGCTCATGGGACCCCATTCCTCGGCATTCGACGGCGGCTACAGGTCTAGTCCAATCCAGAGTACGCCTGCCCCACCGAAGATCCGCTCAACCCCATGACACGGCCATCCGCAAAGGCGCCGACCACTTCAAGCCGGCCGCGTGAAACCCACGCCGTGAGACCCGCGACGTGAAGCCCGTCACCCGAAGCCGGTCGCCCGAAGCCGTCACCCGAAGATGTTCAACTCCCCCGCCTCCACCCCCGCCAGCTCGAACGAAGCTCCCTCCACCGGTCGCCCCGCATACAGCCGTACCAGCGTCGCGGCGTCCCCGATGTACCGCGCCGGTGGTCGCGGAGCCGCTGCGTCGCCCAGGCGGAGGGGCTCGTCCACGTCGTCCAGGTCGGCATGCAGGGGCACGTGGCGCCGCTCCCGGGTGAGCCGTGCGAGCAGGCTGAGCGCGTCGGGCAGGCTGAGCGCGTCGGGCAGGCCGGCCCCGGCGTAGGCCCCGGGCTCCCCGAGGACCTCCCGTACGTCACCGGCGTGCACCCTCCCCCACTGCCTTAAAGGCGTGGGGGGACCCCCATCCCAAGGGCGATGCCGTCCAGGGCTCCGCCGGCCTTGGCGATCGCCGGCCCGGCCTCGGTCATCCCGCGCTCCAGCTCGTCGACGACCCGCGCGTTGGTCCAGTCGGCTCGCTCGGCGATGTCCCGGTCGTTGGACTCGGGTGAGAACACGCCCTCCTCGAACCGGTTCTCCACGACCCGCATCAGCGCGGCCGAACAGTGCGCCAGCACATCCCGCACCGACCACCCCGGGCACGCCGAGGTCGGCAGCGCGAAGTCACTGTCCGGCTTCCCCCGCAACAGCGGCACCAGCGCATCCCGCTCGACGAGCAGCAGCCGCCCCGGCAGTTCGGGATCCCGTACGTCATACACGTCAGAAGAAGTCATGGCCCCACGCCAGGCGTCAGGGCATGCGCCCGGCAGATCGTCGGCGCCGTCGGAGGGCGGGCGCACGCGCCACAATGACGCCATGGCCGATCCCCTTGCCCTCGAAGCCCTCCGCATCCGCTTCGCCCAGGCGCTGAACGCAGCCCGCCCGCCCGCCACGGCCCTCGACCCGGCCCCGTACGCCGACAACCTCCTGACCCGCTGGCAGGAACCGCAGCGTCGCTACCACACGCTCACCCACCTCACCGCGGTCCTGGACCACGTCGACGAGCTGGCCGAACACGCCGACGACCCGGATGTCGTACGACTTGCCGCCTGGTTCCACGACGCCGTGTACCTGCCCGACCGCTCCGAGAACGAGGAACGCTCCGCCCGGCTCGCCGAACGCGCCCTTTCGGAGGCCGGTGTTCCCGCGGAGCGGACCGCCGAGGTGGCCCGGCTGGTCCGGCTCACCACCACCCACGACCCGGCGCCGGACGACCCCGACGGCCAGGTCCTCTGCGACGCCGACCTCGCGATCCTCGCCGCGCCGCCCTCCGTGTACGCGGCGTACACGGCCGCGGTCCGCGAGGAGTACCACTTCGTCCCGAACGACGCCTTCCGCGAGGGCCGCGCCGCGATCCTCCGCCAACTCCTCGCCCTGCCGACCCTGTTCCGCACCCCGCACGGCCGGAGGGAATGGGAGGCCACGGCCCGGTACAACCTCACCGGCGAGCTGGAAATGCTGTCGCTCTGAGGGCCCGGCGCCCGTAGCCTGCCCGCATGCGACATGTGGGCGGGGAACGTGTGACCGAGGCCGTGGCAGGCTGCGTGGAGTTGCTGCGTACGGCGGTGGGCCAGGACTGGGAGGCCGTGAAGGCGGGGCGACTGGAGTGGAGCTGTCACAAGACGGCGTTCCACATCGCCGAGGATCTCGTCGCCTACGCCGGCCAGTTGGCGGGCCGCGCCCAGGACGACTACGTCCCCTTCGAGATCACCCTCGACGACGGCACCGACAACGACGGGCTGCTGCACGTCATCGAGACGACCGGCGCCCTGTTCACCGCCACCCTGCGCACCACACCGCCCGAGGTGCGCGCCTTCCACCCGTACCCGTTCCGCAGCGCGGGCCGCGAGGGCTTCGCCGCGATGGGCGTCGCCGAGGTGCTGCTGCACACGCACGACATCGCCGAGGGGCTCGGCCTGCCGTACGAACCGGCCGCCGGACTCCCCGAGTTCGTCCTCACCACGATCTTCCCGCACATCCGCCCCGAACCCGGCCCCGACCACTGGCGCACCCTGCTGTGGGCCACCGGCCGCGGCGACCTGCCCGGACGCGCGCCGGTCACCGAGTGGCGCTGGCGCAACAACCTCGTCATCCCCGCCGACCGCCTCACCCTCCAGGGCGTCACCCCCGCCGCCGCCACCGACCTCGCCTCCGGCGGCGACGGCGGCTTCGAGTGGGTCGGGGGCGAGCCGTTCCAGGGGACGCGGGATGCCGCGGGCATGGTGGTGAAGGCGTACGAGGAGGGGGTGCACCGGCCCGAGTGGGGGCTGTTCGTCCTCGTCCGGCGGGAGGACGGCCGCGCGGTCGGCGGCATGGGCTTCCACGGCGTACCCGACGAGGAGGGCCACGCCGAGGTCGGCTACGACCTCACCGAGTCCGCCCGCGGCCACGGCTACGCGACCGAAGCCCTGCGCGCCCTCTCCGACCACGCCCTGGCCAGGGACGACGTACATCTCCTCATGGCCGCCATCGAGGCCGACAACGCGCCGTCCCAGGGCGTCGCCTCGCGCGCCGGTTACCTACGGGCGAGCCTGGAGGAGGAGCGGACGGCGCACGAAGCACATGACCTGGATCCGACGCTCCGGCTCTACGTCCGCCGGGCACGGCGGGAGACGCCCTAGCCTGGAGCCGTGTCGTTCACGGACGAGGAAGTCTCCTACCTGCACGCCAACCCGCTCGCCCGCCTGGCCAGCCTCTGTGCGGACGAGCAGCCCGATGTGGTGCCGGTGGCCCTGGAGTTCGACGGCACCCGCTTCTGGGTGGGCGGCCCCCGCCCGGAAGTCCTCGGCACCCGCAAGTTCCGCAATGTCGGGCACGGCCGCGACAAGGTCGCCTTCGTCGTGGACGACCTGCTCTCCGTCCAGCCGTTCATCGCCCGCGGCATCCGGGTGTACGGCGTCGCGGACGGCCCGGTGGAACGGGTCGGCATGGTGGGGCCCGGCCACTACCTGCGCATCACCCCGACCCTCTCCTGGAGCTGGAACCTCTCGGACCCGCCCGTCCCGGCCGGCGACACCTGGTACCCCATGCGACGGGCCGAGCACCGCAACCCCTGACCGCAATCCCTAGTGGCCCACGTCACACTCGCTCATGTCACATCGCGCCGAGCCACTCCGTCATAGGTGTGTAACCAGCGGCAGATACAGAGGAGTTGGCCATGAGCGCCCGTCTGAACGTCTTCGAGATCCCCGTCGCCGGCAAGGTCATCAAGCACATCACCTCGGCGAGCAAGGTGGTACACGACTCGTCGCTTCCCACCGCCACCCAGCACCTGGTGACCCTCCGCGCCAGCCAGATCAACGGCTGCGGCTTCTGCACCGACATGCACAGCAAGGACGCCGTGGCCGGCGGTGAGGACTGGCTGCGCCTCAACCTGGTCGCCGCCTGGCGGGAGGCCACCTGCTTCACCGAGGCCGAGCGCGCCGCCCTGGAGCTGACCGAGGCGGGCACCCGCATCGCGGACGGGGCCGGTGGCGTCCCGGACGAGGTCTGGGAGAACGCCGCCAAGCACTACGACGAGGAACAGCTCGCCGCGCTGGTGTTCCTGATCGGCCTCATCAACGCCTTCAACCGGATGAACGTCATCATCCAGCAGCCGGCCGGCGACTATCAGCCCGGCCAGTTCGCATAACCGGCAGCGGGACCACGCAGGGCCGAGGGGGCAGGGCGCTAACCGATTCCCCGACCCTTCGGCCTGCGCAACCCCGCCCCCTGCAACAGCCGCACCACCTCACGGCTGCTGACCTCCACGGCACCCGCGCGCACCGCGTCGGCGTACCGGTGCGACGGGACGTCGTAGTGGTCCCGCTCGAAGGCCCGGCGCGGTACGCCCAGCTTCTCGGCGAACGTGTGCAGTTCGTCGTACGACACGTCGCTCACCAGGTGCGACCACATCCGCCCGTGTCCCGGCCAGGTCGGCGGGTCGATGTAGACCGTCACGACGGCAGGGATCCGGTCCGGCGGACGGCCCGCCGCGTCACGAGGAGGGACCGCCGCCCGGCACGGCGGACGCCAGCGCGCCCACCGCCGCGACCGTCACCCCCGCCTCGTGACACACCCAGTGCGGATCGGGGCCCAACTCCGGCTCGACGTCCAGCGCGTGCGGGTCGCCGGAGGGGCACACCGGGCACAGCGGCCAGCGGCCGTACCGGTCCAGCAGCGCGTCCTGCACGTCCTGGGCGACCAGCCCGGCCACGTATTCCGCGCCGTCCGGCCACTGCTCCACCCACCAGCGCCGCTGTACGACCGACTCCTCGACCAGCGACACGACGTCCGCCTCGGCGACCTCGCCCGCGACCAGGTCGGCGAGCACGAGTGCGCGAGCCGTGTGCAGAAACTGCTCCAGCGGACTGATGGGTTCCATGGTCCCATTGTGCGCACTCTTGACCGCGACGCAGAGCCGAAAATATCTTTCACATGTGACCCAGGAACTGAAGGAAAGTTTCGGAAGCGGCCTCGGCGGACCTCCGCCCGCCCCCGCCGCCCTCGCGGCCAAGGTGCGCACCCTCGCCCCGTCGATGACCCGCTCCATGCAGCGCGTCGCCGAGGCGGTGGCGAGCGACCCGGCGGGCTGCTCGGCCCTCACGGTCACCGGCCTCGCCGAACTCACCGGCACCAGCGAGGCCACCGTCGTCCGCACCTCCCGCCTCCTCGGCTACCCCGGCTACCGCGATCTGCGCCTCGCGCTCGCAGGCCTCGCCGCCCAGCAGCAGTCGGGCCGGGCCCCCGCCATCACGACCGACATCGCGGTGGACGACCCCATCGCCGACGTGGTGGCCAAGCTCGCCTACGACGAGCAGCAGACCCTCGCCGACACGGCCGCCGGTCTCGACACCGTCCAGCTGGGAGCGGCCGTGTCGGCCGCCGCCGCGGCCCGCCGTATCGATGTGTACGGCGTCGGGGCGTCCGGGCTGGTCGCCCAGGACCTCGCCCAGAAGCTGCTGCGGATAGGGCTGATAGCCCAGGCGCACAGCGATCCGCATCTCGCCGTGACGAACGCGGTGCAGTTGCGGGCCGGTGACGTGGCGATCGCGATCACGCACTCCGGGTCGACGGGGGACGTCATCGAGCCGCTGCGGGTCGCGTTCGAGCACGGGGCGACCACCGTCGCGATCACCGGGCGGCCCGACGGGGCCGTCAGTCAGTACGCCGATCACATCCTCACGACGTCGACGGCCCGGGAGAGCGAGTTGCGTCCCGCGGCGATGTCGTCCCGGACCAGTCAGCTTCTTGTCGTGGACTGTCTGTTCGTGGGGGTTGCTCAGCGGACTTATGAGACTGCGGCGCCTGCGCTTGCTGCGTCTTATGAGGCGCTGGCACATCGGCATCGTCGATAGACCGTAGCTCCGACCGTTTGTGCCCGCCTGCGGGTCGCATGTGGCTGGTCGCGCAGTTCCCCGCGCCCCTTTGGGTTGGACAGGACACCGCACATCAGAAAGAGCCGTCTCTCATGACCTCGACTTCCAACCCCCGTGATCTCCGCGCCGAGTTGGAGACTCTGACCACCGAGGCCTTTCGGCCCGAACTCGCCGACATCGACCGACTCCCCACCCTCGACATCGCCCGGCTGATGAACGGCGAGGACGCCTCCGTGTCGGGTGCCGTCGCCTCGCGGCTGCCCGAGATCTCCGCGGCCATCGACGCCATCGCCGAGCGGATGTCCCGCGGCGGGCGGCTCGTCTACGCCGGTGCCGGTACCGCCGGGCGGCTCGGGGTGCTCGATGCCTCCGAGTGTCCGCCGACCTTCAACACCGAGCCGGATCAGGTCGTCGGGCTCATCGCGGGCGGCCCGGAGGCGATGGTCACGTCCGTCGAGGGGGCCGAGGACTCCGGTGAGCTGGCCCGTGCCGATCTGGACGCGCTGACCCTCACCCCGGCCGACACGGTCGTCGGCATCTCCGCCTCCGGGCGCACGCCGTACGCCATCGGCGCGGTCGAGCACGCCCGGGCGCGGGGCGCGTTGACGGTCGGGCTGTCCTGCAACCCGGACAGTGCCCTCGCGGCGGCGGCCGATCACGGTATCGAGATCGTTGTGGGTCCGGAGCTGCTGACCGGGTCGACCCGGCTCAAGGCGGGCACCGCCCAGAAGCTGGTCCTCAACATGCTGTCGACGATCACGATGATCCGGCTGGGCAAGACGTACGGGAACCTGATGGTCGACGTCCGCGCCTCCAACGACAAGCTGCGGGCCCGCTCCCGCCGTATCGTCGCCCTGGCCACCGGCGCGCCGGACGCCGACATCGAGCGGGCCCTGACCGAGGCCGGCGGCGAGGTGAAGACGGCGATCCTGATCCTGCTGGCCGACGTGGACGGGCCCACCGCAACCGGGCTGCTGTCCGGGGCGGGCGGACATCTGCGGGCGGCGCTGAAAACGGCGGGGCCCGAACAACCCTGAGCAACTCCCCTGCGGCAACTCCCTTGTTAGCGTGGCCGTATGACGGCATCGGGCACGTTTCGTATCGGCGGCGATCTGGAAGTACGACGGCTCGGGTTCGGGGCGATGCACCTGTTGCCGGAATCGGCCGAGGCCCGCGCGGCCTGCATCGCGGTGGCCCGGCGCGCCGTCGAACTGGGCGTGACGCTGGTCGACACGGCGCACATGTACGGCTGGGGAGCGAACGAGGATCTCGTGGTCGAGGCCCTGCACCCGTACCCGGAGGGGCTGGTGATCGCCACGAAGGTCGGTTTCCGCCGGACCTCCTCCGGTGAGGGCTGGCGGCACGCGGGCGAGCCGGACGATCTGCGCACGCAGGTCGACGAGGCCCTGCGCCGCCTGCGCCTGGACCGCATCGAGCTGCTCCAGCTGCACCGCCTCGACCCGGGCGTGCCCCTTGCCGACCAGCTCGGCGCCCTGCGTGAACTGCGGGACGAGGGCAAGGTGGGCCGGATCGGGCTGTCCGAGGTGACGGTCGCCGAACTCGCCGAAGCGCGTGCCGTCGTGGACATCGCGAGCGTCCAGAACCGCTACAACCTGCTCGACCGCGAGCACGAACCCGTACTGAAGGCCTGTGAGGCGGCGGGCATCGCGTTCCTGCCGTGGCGGCCCGTGGCGTGGGGGGATTCCGGGGCGAGGTCGGCCGAGATCGCCGCCGTGGCCAAGGAGCTCGACGCCACACCGACCCAGATCGCCCTCGCCTGGCTCCTCGCCCACTCCCCCGTGATCCTCCCGATCCCGGGTACGGCGAACATCGCGCACCTGGAGGAGAACGTGCGGGCCGAGGCCGTACGGCTCGGTCAGGATCAGTACAACCGTCTGAGCCGTGCCTCCGGGTCGGCCTGACGCAACCTCGACGCTCCCGGCACCACACCCGGTCGGTCCTCGGCGGCGCGTGCTCAGCGGGCCACGGCCTCGATCAGGAAGAACGGCGCGGCGTCGGTGAGCGGGGTGATCGAGGTGAGGGGTTCCGGGGATTGAGTCGGATCGAGGTCAGGATCTGACCTAAACGGCTCCTAACGTAGGCCTCGGCCGATGCGACAGGCATAGGACCAGGACTCTCGGAGGGCCACATCATGCAGGACACCACGAACACCACCGCCACCGGCGAGCGCGCCGACCTGCTCGAAGCGCTCGCCAAGCACCGCCACTTCCTGCGCTTCACCGCCCGCGACCTCACCGACGAGCAGGCCGGACAGCGGACCACGGCCAGTGAGCTGTGCATCGGCGGTCTGATCAAGCACGTCGCGTCGGTGGAACGGCACTGGGCGGCCTTCATCCAGCACGGCCCGTCGGTGATGCCCGACTTCACCGCCATGACCGAGGCCGACTTCGCCAAGCGGGCCGACGAGTTCCGGATGCTGCCGGGCGAGACGCTGGAAGGCGTACTGGCCGACTACGCCGAAACGGCCGCCCGAACCGACGAGTTGGTCACCACCCTGCCCGACCTCGACGTGACCCACCCCCTGCCCAAGGCCCCGTGGAACGAGCCCGGCGCCAAGATGTCCGCCCGCAGGGTCCTCCTGCACGTCATCGCCGAGACGGCCCAGCACGCCGGCCATGCCGACATCATCCGCGAGTCCCTCGACGGGTCGAAGAGCATGGGCTGACCGACAGCGGCAGGCGGGCGGACCGTCGTCCAGGCTCAGACGGCGGTTCTGCCTGGTCCGCCTCCGTCACCTGCGTAAAGGCTCCGCAGGTCGCACAACCCCGCCCCGGTCACGTTGGTCTTGCCTGCGTGAACTACGCAACGCAACCAACCGCCATCCGCCGTACCGTCCTGGCCGCGTCCGCGGTCTCCCTCGCCCTCCTGGTCACCGCTTGCGGTGGCGGCGAGGACAAGGACACGAAGAACACGAAGGATGGCGCCAAGTCCGAGAAGCCGGCGGCGAAGGCCCTCACCGCCGCGGAGCTGGAGAAGCTCGTCGTCGCGCAGGGCGACGTCAAGGGCCACGAGATCAGGAAGCCGGGCAAGAAGGACGTCTTCGCACCCGGTTCCGTCTCCTCCGACAAGGCCGAGTGCGAGCCCGTCGCCCAGGCACTGTCGGCCCTGCCGGCGAGCGCCCCGGCGGCCAGTGTCCAGCGGCTCGTCGTCCAGGAGTCCGCGGCGGCCAAGAAGGGCATGCCCTCGACGAAGGAGCTCGCGGGCATGTCCGAGGAGGAGGCCCAGGAGGCCACACTCGACTCGCTCGACATCACCAAGACGATGACCTCCCTCTGGTCCTACGACGCCGACGGCGCCGAGCAGACCCTCGCCACGCTGCGGGAGGCGGGCAAGAAGTGCGCCGGGGGCTTCACCATGACGGTCGACGGTGAGAAGCAGCAGGTCACCAAGGTCAGCGAGGAGAAGCTCGCGGCCGGCGAGGACGCCGTCGCCTGGACGGTCGGCACGAAGCAGGACGGCTCCGCCGCCGAGACCAAGGTCGTCGTCTTCCGGCAGGGCACCACGCTCGCGGGGTTCTCGTCCTTCAACATCGCGGCGGTCAGCCGGGGCGAGGCGTTCGAGCAGCCGACCGCGGTCATCGAGAAGCAGGCGGCAAAGCTCGGCTGACAGCGGCCCCGAGGCTCAAGCACTCAGCCCCGAGCCCTCTTTTCAAGGAATGGGTGGAGGGCCTCAACCCACCCTCCCACCCGGCGAGTTGGCTTGACGCGTTCGGCTTGCCACGCAGAGTCACGTCGGTCTGGCGTGCCCGAATAACGAACAGCCCCCGCCAGGTGGTGGAACACCTGCGGGGGCTTGACCCACGAGATCGAAGGACAAGTTCGATCCCATGGCTGACGCCCAGTTCAGTGCTGCCTCCCTGCCCGCCCGTGTCTCCCCGCACCCAATGGCCAACCCGGGCTACGGGAAACGGTCAGCGCCGGACCAACGCCCCCGCACCGCCCACGACTTCGCCGCCCTCCCACCCCGCGAAGCCGCCATCGCCGCCTACGTCGACCGCCCCCCGACGGCGCCGGCATCTCCGTAAAAACGCACTCCGCATCCTGGAGTGCGCGAAGTGCGGGGTGCCCGGCCGCCCCGAGGCGCTACCGGGCGGCATCTGCGGCGCACGCCGAGGCGAACCCGCCCCCAACCGCCCGAGTGCGCCCGTGCAGGCCTCCACAGTCCAAGCCCGCGCGGCGGGGATCCGTGCCGCCATGTCCGAACGACGGCAGCGGACACGCCGGTGACGCAACACCCGCAGCTGCATCTTCATGTGGCTACTGCCCCTCCTACCCTTGAGAGGCACAACCATCGACGTACCCTCCCCCGTGGACGTCACCCTCGACACCGAGAAGCTCAAGGACTACGCCGAATGACCGGAACGGCACCCCGATGAATCACGCCCAGCTGACCGCCCTCGGCCGAGCCCTCCGTCTGGTGGGCGAACACGGCGAGTCCCTGACCGCCGACACCCCGGACGCCCGGCTCCACGAGGTCAAGGCGGACCTCCGCCGCGCCCTCGACCTCCTGGACGAGAGCGTCTCCGGCGCCGCCCCCACCACCCGCTGCCCGGAGCACCCGCAGGGTCCGGTCGACACCGCCGCCCCCGACCTCTGCCTGCTCTGCGAGACCCGGCGCCGCGCCGCCCGCCGCTCCGAGTACAACGGCCCCGGCCCTGCGGCCCCACCCGCCCCCGAGCACCCCGTCCCCTCCCGCTACGGCGTCCGCGGCGACCGCCCGCAGCCCCAGCAGCGCTGGCTGCCGGAGCTGTGGAACGGCCAGGAGTGGCAGCTCTGCGGCACCCCGCGCCGCGACCGCCGGGAGGCCGAGCTCTATCTCGCCGCCCAGCGCCGCGGCCCGCGCCCGGCCATGGCCTACCGGCTGGTGCACGAGTTCACCGACTACGAGGTGCTGCGCGTGTGGGGTACGCCGGTGAAGGTCGACATCGAGCCGTTGGGCAACCTGTAGCCGGGAGAGCTACTGGGCCGATGCCCCCGCCGGTTCGGTGGCCTTCTCCGCCACCGGCTCCCCGGCGGCGGCCACCGCCTGCCGCGGGATGAACGACGCCACCACGAACGCCAGCAGCGCCGCCCCGGCACCCACCGCAAGGACCACCTTGAAGGCGTCCTCGGACGGGAGGGCGTATCCGCCGAGGTCCGTCGTCATCTGGGCGAGGATCACGCCCGCGACGGCGCTCGCGGTGGACGTACCGAGAGAACGCATCAGCGTGTTGAGGCTGTTCGCGGCGGCCGTCTCCGACGCGGGCACGGCGCTCATGATGAGGGCCGGCATCGAGCCGTAGCCGAAGCCGACACCGGCGCCGATGATGCAGGCCACCAGGATGAAGTGCCAGACCTCGGACATCAGGACGATGTTGAGGCCGTAGCCGACGGCCACGATCAGGACGCCGATCATCAGGGTGACCTTCGGCCCCTTGGCCCGGGAGATCGCGGCGGACACCGGGGCCGTGGCCATCATGACCAGACCCGACGGGGCCATGCACAGGCCCGCGACCAGCATCGACTTGCCGAGGCCGTAGCCCGTCCGCGTCGGGAGCTGGAGGAGCTGCGGGATGACCAGGCTCATCGCGAACATGGCGAAGCCCACCGCGATCGAGGCCAGGTTGGTGACCAGCACCTGTCGGCGGGCGGTCGTGCGGAGGTCGACCAGCGGCTGCTCGGTGCGCAGCTCCCACCAGCCCCAGGCCGGCAGGACGACCGCGGCGGCCACGAACAGGCCGAGCGTGGTTCCGCTGGTCCAGCCCCAGTCGGCACCCTTGCTGATGCCCAGCAGCAGACACACCAGCCCGGCCGCCATGCCGACGCCGCCGACCAGGTCGAAGCGCCCGCCCGTGCGCACCTTCGACTCGGGTACGAACAGCAGCACACACCCCAGCGCCACGACACCCAGGCCTGCCGACGTCCAGAACAGGACGTGCCAGTCGAAGTTGTCCGCGATCAGCGCGGCGGCGGGCAGCCCGAGCGCGCCGCCGATACCGAGGGAGGCGCTCATCAGGGCGGTGGCGGAGCCGAGGCGCTCGGCGGGGAGTTCGTCGCGCATGATGCTGATGCCGAGCGGGATCACACCGGAGGCCAGGCCCTGGAGCACCCGCCCGACGATCATCGGGACCAGCGCTTCACTCAGGGCACACACCACGGAGCCCGTCACCAGCAGCACGACGCTGACCAGCAGCATCCGCCGCTTCCCGTACATGTCGCCTAGCCGCCCCGTCACGGGCGTCGCGACGGCCGCGGCAAGCAGCGTCGCCGTGACCGCCCAGGCGGTGTCGGACGCCGGAGCGTCCAGCAGCCTCGGCAGCTCCGGGACGATCGGGATGACCAGGGTCTGCATCAGCGAAACGACGATCCCGGCGAAGGCCAGCACCGCCACCACGGCGTTCGACCGCGGCAGGGCGGAGCCCCCGGCCGCCTCGGCGGTAGGGGTCGGTGCGTCGGACATGGCTCGGCCTCCGTCGGCGTACGTGCGTGCGTGCATGGCTTGTAATTGACCAAGGCAACCTTAAGTCAGTTGATTGACTTACTCAAGCGACCCGGACCTCTCCGCCACGGGCGAGACGTTCGGGTGGCACCACAGCCGGTTGGCGGGGAGCAGGCGAGGGGCACAAACACGACGTGGGGCTGGATGGACGAGCCAGCGGGCAGGGGCGGAAACGAGGCAGGGTGGACACTGAAATAGCAAAGGAGCTAATTCATTTGGTTCCTACCGTCATTTGGGCCTCGGTGACTCTCGCCCTGGCCTTCACATTCCGCTCCGCGATACGCGAGCACTTGCTTCCACGCATGACCCGCTTCAGCGCTTTCGGTGTCGAAATTGAGGCAAGCGTAAAAGAGGAACTGGATCGCGCCGCTGAGCAGATCCCGGCGGGAACAGAATTCGAGCGGGAGCAGACCGCGCGGAGAGCCGCCCGACTGAGCGACATCACAAAGGGATCCAACGTACTCCTGGTCAACGACGTCCCGACCGAGATGCGTGCACCGATCTCTATCCTGCGATCCCTGGGCGTCCTGCTCGACGTCGCCACATCCACCGATGAGGCGCTGACCAGGCTAAGCCTCGTAGCATACGAGGTCGTGATCTCGGACATGCAGCGCGATACTAACGAGGCAGCAGGCATCGAACTACTCGACGAGATGCGGCGACGCGAATACCCTCAGCCTGTCATTTTCACCGTGGGCAGATATGAACCCGAAAGAGGGCTCCCACCGTACGCGTTCGGAATGACGAATAGGGTGGACGAACTCCTTCACCTCGTCTTCGACGTGCTGGAGCGTACCCGCGGCTGACGATCCACGGTGAAGGCCCCGCGTCAGGTGTTGCGGGACGGACCACGCGGAATCCAGTCGTCCTCCTTGACGGAAAACACTACGCGTACGACGGTGACCGGCAGGGCTCTCAGGGCTGGGCGCGACGGGTCGCGCATGAGTCGGGGATTCCGCTACCAGAATCGTTCGTAGCGGACGGCACCAGCCCGTAGGCTCAGCCGTGTCGTGCAGTCGTGGGCTTCAGCGCGGAGGTCACTGGCGCTGCTCCTCGACAAGAGCTGGTCGGCGCCACTCTCATGGTCAGCCGTGCCTCTCGACGAACCCCCTCACCTGCCCCTCGTCCAGTTCGTACACCGTCTCGTGCGCCCGAGGGTCCCGCGCATGGAAGGTGTGGAACATCGGCCCCTCCGCCCCTCCGAGCTCTACGAGGGACGCCGAGGCCCCGCGCACCACCCGTTCCGTCCCCGGTGCCGACGCCAGGTCGATGCGGTTGACGACACCGGGAGTGACCCAGACCGGCACCGACGCCAGGAAACCGAGGAGCTGGAGGTGGTAGTGCCCGGTCAGGACGACCCTTACGTCACTCCCTCGGATCGCCTCCGCCAGCTCGCCCGGGTTGCGCAGCCCGAAGAACGGCTGGGTCGCCGAGATGCCGAGGCTGATCGGCGGATGGTGGAGAGCGACGACGGTGCCGTGCTCGGCCGGGGTGCTCAACACACCTTTCAGCCAGCCCAGTTGGGCCTCGCTCACCCGGCCGTACACCTCCCCCGGCACCAGCGAGTCCAGCGTTACGACGCGCGTGCCGCCGACCGTGCTCACCGCCACACGCTCCGACGCCCCGGATTCCAGAACCGCCTCCGGTTCCGGGTGCCCGCTTCCCAGCACCTTCCCGAAGGCATCCCGTTCGTCGTGGTTGCCGGTCGTGTAGAACACCGGCGCCCCCAGCCGCCCCGCGAACTCGCCGACCAGCTCCCTCACGGCCGTGTACGCCTCCACGGCCCCGTCGTCGGCGATGTCCCCGGTGACGACGACTGCGTCCACGTTCCGGAGATGGCGCAGCTCGGTGAGCATCAGGCGCAGTGAGTCGGTGGCGTTGACGCCGTACTTGTTGGGGGCGTCGGTACGGTCGATGTGGGTGTCCGAGAGATGAATGATCCTCATCTCCCGGACAATAGTCCCGAGTTGCGGCTCAGCTCAGCGTCTTCAGCGACTCCGCCTCGTAGGCCGCCAGCTCCCCGAACCGGCCCGTCAGTACCTTCGCCGCCCACTCCGGGTCCTGGAGCAGCGCGCGGCCGACGGCCACCAGGTCGTACTCGGCGGACTCCAGGCGGTCCAGGAGGTGGTCGAGGTTCTGGAGCGGGGCGCCCTCGCCCACGAAGGCGGCGAGGAAGTCGCCGTCCAGGCCGACCGAGCCGACGGTGATGACCGGTCTGCCGGTGAGTCTCTTCGTCCAGCCGGCCAGATTGAGGTCCGAGCCCTCGAACTCCGGGATCCAGTACCGGCGGGTGGAGGCGTGGAAGGCGTCCACGCCCGCGTCCACCAGCGGCGCGAGGAGCGCCTCCAGCTCGGCCGGCGTCTCGGCGAGCCGGGCCTCCCACGCCCACAGCTTCCACTGGGAGAAACGGAAGACGACCGGGAAGGACGGCGACACGGACTCCCGTACGGCCGCCACGATCTCCGCCGCGAACCTCGTACGGGCGACGAGGTCACCGCCGTACGCGTCGGCGCGGCGGTTGGTGCCCGCCCACAGGAACTGGTCGATCAGATAGCCGTGCGCGCCGTGGATCTCCACGCCGTCGAAGCCGAGCCGCTCCGCCTCGGCCGCGCCACGGGCGAACGCCGCGACGACGTCGTCCAGGTCGCGCCGGGTCATCGCCTTGCCGGTGCCCTCGGTGCCGTCGATGCGCAGGCCCGAGGGTCCGATGTTCGGGGCCCCGGTGTAGGCCCCTTCCGGCTGGTCACGGATCATGCCGATGTGCCAGAGCTGCGGCATGATCGTGCCGCCCGCCGCGTGCACGGCCCGGACGACCTCGGCCCAGCCCGCCTGCCGTTCCTCGCCGTGCAGACGGGGGATGCGGTCGAACTCCCCGGCCGACGCGTGGTCGACGTACACCCCCTCGGTGACGATCAGCCCCACCCCGGCCGCGGCCCGGCGGGCGTAGTACGACACGACGTCCTCGCCGGGCACACCGTCGGGGCAGAACTTGCGGGTCATCGGCGCCATCACGATCCGGTTGGGGATCGTGAGCCCGTTCAGCTCGAACGGACGGGAGAGGATCTGCGCGGCACGGGTGGCCGAGGGGGTGACGGTCATGGCGGTACCGTCACCCCCAACTGCCCTGCCCCACAAGGGGGTCCAGGGGTCAGCTCAGCGTCTTGAGCGACGCGGCGTCGTACGGCTTGAGCTCGTCGAAGCGGTCGCCGAGGACCTTCGCCGCCCACTCCGGGTCCTGGAGCAGGGCGCGGCCGACGGCCACCATGTCGAACTCGTCGCGCTCCAGGCGGTCCAGCAGGTCGTCGATGCCCTTGACCTCGGAACCCTGGCCGGCGAACGCCTTGATGAAGTCGCCGTCCAGGCCGACCGAGCCGACGGTGATGGTGGGCTTGCCGGTGAGCTTCTTCGTCCAGCCGGCCAGGTTGAGGTCGGAGCCGTCGAACTCCGGGATCCAGTAGCGGCGGGTGGAGGCGTGGAAGGCGTCGACGCCGGCCGCGGCGAGCGGGGTCAGGATGGCCTCCAGCTCCTCGGGGGTCTCGGCGAGACGCGCGTCGTAGGCCTCCTGCTTCCACTGCGAGTAGCGGAAGATGACCGGGAACTCGGGGGAGACCTTCTCGCGTACGGCGGCCACGATCTCCGCCCCGAACCGGGTACGGGCGACGGGGTCACCGCCGTAGGCGTCGGTGCGGCGGTTCGTCCCCTCCCACAGGAACTGGTCGACGAGGTAGCCGTGGGCGCCGTGGATCTCCACGCCGTCGAAGCCGATGCGCTCGGCGTCCGCGGCGGCCTCGGCGAAGGCGCCGATGACGTCGTCCAGGTCGCGCTGGGTCATCGCCTTGCCGGTCGGCTCGTCGGCACCGATGCGCAGTCCGGAGGGGCCGACGGCGGGGGCGTCGGCGAACGGCGGCTGCCCCTGCTCACGCACCATGCCGATGTGCCACAGCTGCGGCACGATCGCGCCGCCCGCGGCGTGCACCGCCTCGGCCACCTTGGCCCACCCGGCCAGCTGCTCCTCACCGTGGAACCGGGGGACGCGGCTGCTCTGCCCGGCCGAGTCGTGACCGACGTAGGTCCCCTCGGTGACGACCAGTCCGACGCCGGCCGCCGCCCGCCGGGAGTAGTACGACACCACGTCGTCCCCGGGCACACCGCCCGGCGAGAACATGCGCGTCATCGGCGCCATCGCGATGCGGTTCGCAACGGTGAGGCCGTTGATCGTGGTCGGCCGGGACAGAATCTGGGCCGCGCGGGAGGCGGCGGACTCGGTGACGGTCACAGGGAGGGCTCCTTGGAAACGGGGCTGCTTATACCACTCGGTATGTGCGCACGCATTGTTGCACCTCATTAAGCAACGGTGGTGTGATGCGGCGTATTCCCAAGGAGAGGGTTCTGTTTCGAGGCGGGTACGGGTGATTCGTGGTTGCTCGCGCAGTTCCCCGCGCCCCTGAGGGACGTGCGGTGGACGCACCTCAGGGGCGCGGGGCTGTGTTGAATTCGCGGCTACCGCCGCGTGGGCGCGACCAGCCCCCACGCACCCGCACCCGCCAAAACGCCGAGGGCGGCACCCCCCGTCGCGAATGTCGCAACAGGACGTACCGCCCTCGGCAAGGACGTTGATCAACCGGAGGCCAAGACCCCCGACGTCGATCAGAAGTCCATGTCACCGCCCGGCATACCGCCACCGGCGGGCGCGGCGGCCTTCTCCGGCTTGTCGGCGATGACGGCCTCGGTGGTGAGGAACAGCGCGGCGATCGACGCGGCGTTCTGCAGCGCGGAACGCGTCACCTTCGCCGGGTCGATGATGCCCTCGGCGACCAGGTCGACGTACTCACCGGTCGCGGCGTTCAGACCGTGACCCGGGGTGAGGTTGCGGACCTTCTCCACCACGACGCCGCCCTCAAGACCGGCGTTCACGGCGATCTGCTTCAGCGGGGCCTCAAGGGCGAGCTTGACGGCGGCAGCGCCGGTCGCCTCGTCACCCTCCAGCTCCAGCTTCTCGAAGACACCGGAGGCCTGCAGCAGGGCCACGCCACCACCGGCGACGATGCCCTCCTCGACGGCCGCCTTGGCGTTGCGCACGGCGTCCTCGATGCGGTGCTTGCGCTCCTTGAGCTCCACCTCGGTGGCGGCACCGGCCTTGATGACCGCGACACCGCCGGCGAGCTTCGCCAGGCGCTCCTGCAGCTTCTCGCGGTCGTAGTCCGAGTCGCTGTTCTCGATCTCGGCGCGGATCTGGTTCACCCGGCCGTTGACCTGGTCCGAGGAACCGGCACCGTCGACGATGGTGGTCTCGTCCTTGGTGATGACGACCTTGCGGGCGCGGCCCAGGAGGTCCAGGGTCGCGTTCTCCAGCTTGAGGCCAACCTCCTCGGAGATGACCTCGCCGCCCGTGAGGATGGCGATGTCGCCGAGCATGGCCTTGCGGCGGTCACCGAAGCCCGGGGCCTTGACGGCGACGGACTTGAAGGTGCCGCGGATCTTGTTGACGACCAGGGTCGACAGGGCCTCGCCCTCGACGTCCTCGGCGATGATCAGCAGCGGCTTGCCCGACTGCATGACCTTCTCCAAGAGCGGGAGCAGGTCCTTGACGGAGCCGATCTTGGAGTTGGCGATCAGGATGTACGGGTCGTCGAGCGACGCCTCCATCCGCTCCATGTCGGTGGCGAAGTACGCCGAGATGTAGCCCTTGTCGAAGCGCATACCCTCGGTGAGCTCCAGCTCCAGACCGAAGGTCTGGGACTCCTCGACGGTGATGACGCCTTCCTTGCCGACCTTGTCCATGGCCTCGGCGATGAGCTCGCCGATCTGGGTGTCGGCGGCGGAGATGGAGGCCGTGGAGGCGATCTGCTCCTTGGTCTCGACATCCTTCGCCTGCTCAAGCAGGGCGGCGGAGACGGCCTCGACGGCACGCTCGATGCCGCGCTTGAGGGCCATCGGGTTGGCGCCGGCGGCTACGTTGCGCAGGCCCTCCTTGACCAGGGCCTGGGCGAGAACGGTCGCGGTGGTCGTACCGTCACCGGCGACGTCGTCCGTCTTCTTGGCGACTTCCTTGACCAGCTCGGCGCCGATCTTCTCGAACGGGTCCTCCAGCTCGATCTCCTTGGCGATGGACACACCATCGTTGGTGATCGTGGGAGCGCCCCACTTCTTCTCAAGGACGACGTTGCGGCCCTTGGGGCCGAGGGTGACCTTGACGGCGTCGGCGAGCTGGTTCATACCGCGCTCAAGGCCGCGCCGCGCCTCCTCGTCGAACGCGATGATCTTGGCCATGTGAAGTGGTCCCTCCAGGACTGGCGGTGAGTACCTCTTTGGACCGCGCCCGCGCCCGCGACGGACGGCTCACATACCTTGTGGTTCCTAGCCCCACCCGGCCTGTGGGCCTCACCGACCCGGTCCTTCGTTGTCACTCTCACCTTCAGAGTGCTAACGCCAATGATTAGCACTCGACCCATGAGAGTGCAAGGCGCGCTCGCGGAGCGGGCGCTCCTTTGAGGGGTGGTGGCCGGGCGACGGGCGGGCGCAGACGGCTCTCGGGGATCGAGCCCCGGGGCGGCCGTGGGCGAACGGGGCCCTGTCACGGGTTCGGGCACGGCGAAGGGCCCGCACCCCGGGAGGTGCGGGCCCTTCGAAGAAGAACGTCGCTGCTTTAAGTCGACGCGTGCTTCAGCTGGCCGCCAGCCGGACCATGTCCGCCTGCGGCCCCTTCTGACCCTGCGAGATCTCGAAATCGACCCGCTGGCCCTCTTCCAGGGTGCGGTACCCGTCCATCTGGATCGCGCTGTAGTGGACGAAAACATCCGCACCACCGTCGACCGCGATGAAGCCGTACCCCTTCTCCGCGTTGAACCACTTGACGGTGCCCTGAGCCATGCCTAACTCCCCTATTACTGGCCCTTGCACAGATCCACACTTCGCGGATCCGGGTCAGACCTCACCCCCCATCGGTCGGGGGCGTGCGCCGGAACGCGTCGACCGCGGCTGAATGTATCTGCCCAACTGCCGTCTGCAACAGGTCAATCGGACGAGAAATCCGGGCACGACCGGTCGGGAATGTGGGGACAATTCCGCTGACTTCAGGTCAAGTCGGGCCCGGCAAAGGGAACAAAAGCCGCAAAAAACCCGCACACTTTGGCTACTTCTTGTCGGGCTTGCGGCAGAAATCAAAGGCGAATCAAGGGTCACCGACCTGTGGATCGGCGACGCGTTCCCCAACTGTACCTCGCTCAACCACACAGAATTGCCCCCTCCGCTTCTCTCACGGAGGGGGCAATTCAGTGAACTCTCGGTGACCGCTGTTACCGATGGTAATGATCGGTCATTCTGTCCAGCTCAGCCACCTGCGACGGCCGGAATGATGGAGACACCGGCGCCGTCCGGCGTCGCCGTCTCCAGCCCCTGCTCGAAACGGACGTCGTCGTCATTGACGTACACGTTGACGAACCGGCGCAGCTTGCCCTGGTCGTCGAGCACCCGGGCGGCGATCCCGGTGTGGTTCTTCTCCAGGTCGGAGATGACCTCGGAGAGGGTCGCCCCCTCGGCGGCGACCTCGGCCTGCCCGCCGGTGTAGGTGCGCAGGATGGTGGGGATGCGAACGGTCACGCTCATGCGAGGCCAGCCTCTCGGAAGGAGTCCAGGTTCGGGCGGATGGTGGCGGTGAGGCCGGTGCCGGCCACCGCGTCGAGGGTCTTGAGGCCGTCACCCGTGTTGAGGACGACGGTGGTCTTGGCGGGGTCGAGTACGCCGTTCTCGATGAGCTTCTTCGTCACGCCCACCGTCACACCACCCGCCGTCTCGGCGAAGATGCCCTCGGTGCGGGCCAGGATCTTGATGGCGTCGACGACCTGCTCGTCGTTCACGTCCTCCACCGAACCACCCGTACGCCGCGCGATGTCCAGGACATACGGGCCGTCGGCCGGGTTGCCGATCGCCAGCGACTTGGCGATGGTGTTCGGCTTCTGCGGGCGGACCACGTCGTGGCCGGCCTTGAACGCGGTCGACACCGGCGAGCAGCCCTCGGCCTGAGCCCCGAAGATCTTGTACGGCTTGTCCTCGACGAGCCCGAGCTTGATCAGCTCCTGCAGACCCTTGTCGATCTTCGTGAGCTGCGAGCCGGACGCGATCGGGACGACCAGCTGGTCCGGGAGCTGCCAGCCGAGCTGCTCGCAGATCTCGTACGCCAGGGTCTTGGAGCCCTCGGCGTAGTACGGCCGCAGGTTGACGTTGACGAAGCCCCAGCCCTCGCCGGCCGGGTCGCCGATCAGCTCGGAGCAGAAACGGTTCACGTCGTCGTAGTTGCCCTCGATGCCGACGAGCTCGCCGCCGTAGACCGCGGCCATGACGACCTTGCCCTGCTCCAGGTCGTGCGGGATGAACACGCAGGAGCGGAAGCCGGCGCGGGCGGCCGCGGCGCCGACCGCACCCGCCAGGTTGCCGGTGGACGAGCAGGAGAGCGTGGTGAAGCCGAAGGCGCGCGCCGCCTCCAGGGCCTGGGCGACCACCCGGTCCTTGAAGGAGTGCGTCGGGTTGCCGGAGTCGTCCTTGATGAACAGCTTGCCGGTGTCGACGCCCAGCTCACGCGCGAGGTTGTCGGCCTGGACGAGCTTGGTCCAGCCGGGGTTGATGTTCGGCTTGGTCGCCACGTCGGCGGGGACGGGCAGCAGGGGCGCGTAACGCCAGATGTTCGCGGGTCCCGCTTCGATCCGCTTGCGGAGCTCCTCGGTGTCGTAGGCCGAGAAGTCGTAGGCGATCTCCAGCGGGCCGAAACACTCCTCGCACGCGAAGACCGGGCCAAGGGGTACCCGGTGACCACACTCGCGGCAGGAGAGCGCCGCGGCGGGACCGAGGTCTACGGTGGAGTCGGTGCTGCTTGCAACAGTCTGCACAGCCATGTGAGGCGAGGCCCTTTCTCCTCATCTTCCTCACGACGCATCTCGCCGTGAGACGGATTTGGCACCTTCCCTAGCCGGGAGCCTCACCACAACGACGTGGAAAGACCGGCTGGAGGGTTGCCGGGGCTTCATCGGGCCGTATCCCTCTGCCCCTCTGGATGAGCGGTATTCGGTTGTCAGTTCAATGACGTCGGACATGCGATGGTCATCGACGTTGTTCAAGACTGTAACCGAAGGCCAGGACAGTTGAGAGAGTCGTCCGAACCGCGAGACACATGTGAGGAGCCGCAGACTGTGCTGGAAGAAGCCGAGCGCTGGCTGAGCACCCGCTCCTGGTCCGTCACCGATCGCCCGCTCCATCAGATCCTGGCCGCCAAGCAGAGGACGGGGCAGTCGGTCTCCGTCGTGCTGCCCGCCCTCAACGAGCAGGAGACGGTCGGCCAGATCGTCGCGATCATCCGTCACGACCTCATGCAGCAGGTTCCGCTGGTCGACGAGATCGTCGTCGTCGACTCGGGATCCACCGACCGTACCTCCGAGGTGGCTGCCGCCGCGGGCGCGACCGTCGTGCACCGGGACGAGATCCTCCCGCGCATCCCGGCGATGCCCGGCAAGGGCGAGGTCCTGTGGCGCTCGCTGCTCGTCACGACCGGGGACATCGTCTGTTTCATCGACGCCGACCTGAAGGAGTTCTCCTCCGACTTCGTCTCCGGCATCGTGGGCCCGCTGCTCACCGACGCCGGGGTCGACCTGGTCAAGGCCATGTACGACCGCCCGCTCGCCGGCGCCGCCGGACAGGGCGGACGGGTCACCGAGCTGATGGCCCGCCCGCTGCTGAACATGCACTGGCCGCAGCTGGCCGGTTTCGTGCAGCCGCTGGGCGGCGAGTACGCGGCCCGCCGCAGCCTGCTGGAACAGCTCCCGTTCCCCGTCGGATACGGCGTCGAGCTGGGCATGCTGGTAGACGCGCTGCACCTGGTGGGCCTGGACGCGCTGGCCCAGGTGGACGTGGGGGTGCGCAAGCACCGGCACCAGGACGGGCAGGCGCTCGGCCGGATGTCGGCCGCGATCTACCGCACGGCCCAGCTGCGGCTGGCCCGCGGGCATCTGGTGCGGCCGTCGCTGACCCAGTTCGAGCGGGGGGAGGACGGTTTTGAGCCGCGCACGTACTCCGTGGACACGGAGGAGCGGCCGCCGATGGTGGAGATCGCCGAGTACGCGGCACGAAGAGTCGCGTAGACGGGCGTGTCGACGGTGGTGTCGCGGGCGTGCAGGCGATCGCGTAAACGCGGAAAACCGGCCGTATACAGGGCGTACCGGAGGCGCGCCGGAGCCGCCCACAGAGCGGAACCGTACGTTTGAGCGTTTCCGGACCGGGCTAGGTTGAGGCGTATGGCTTCCACGCAGGATGCGCCGGGTATGTCGGGTGCTGCCAAGGTGCTGGTCGCGTCGAACCGCGGCCCGGTCTCGTACGCCGTGCGCGCGGACGGCTCGCTGCACTCCAAGAGGGGCGGCGGCGGAGTCGTCTCCGGGCTGTCGGCGATCGGGCCGGAGGCGGGCGCGCTGTGGGTGTGCGCGGCGCTGTCCGACGGCGACCGCGAGGCGGTCCGGCGCGGGGCGGGCGAGGAGGGCGTGCGCATGCTGCCCATCGCGGCCGACGTGCACGCGGACGCGTACAACGGCATCGCGAACTCGGTGCTCTGGTTCGTCCACCACATGCTGTACCAGACCCCGCTGGAGCCGGTCTTCGACGCGGAGTTCCGGCGGCAGTGGGCGTCGTACGAGACGTACAACCGCGCCTTCGCCGAGGCGCTGGCCGGGCAGGCGGCGCCGGGGGCGGCGGTGCTGGTGCAGGACTATCACCTGTGCCTGGTGCCGGGGATGCTCCGGGAGCTGCGCCCGGACCTGAGGATCGGCCACTTCTCGCACACGCCGTGGGCACCGCCGGAGTACTTCCGGATGCTGCCGGACGACATCCGCTCGCAGCTGCTGTGGGGGATGCTCGGCGCGGACCGGCTGGGGTTCCTCACCCGGCGGTGGGCGGACGCGTTCGAGGCGTGCTGTGCGCAGTTCGTCGGCGGGCTCGGCGGTACGCGCGTCGGGGTGCACGGGCTCGGGGCGGATGCGGACTTCCTGCGCAGGCGGTCGCACCAGGAGGATGTGACCGAGCGGATGGCGGTGCTGCGGGACGAGATCGGCACGGCGGCGGACGGGAGCGCCCGTCGGACCGTCGTACGGGTCGACCGGACCGAGCTGTCCAAGAACATCGTGCGCGGACTGCTGGCCTACCGGCAGCTGCTCGACGACCACCCCGAGTGGCTCGAACGGGTGGTGCACGTGGCCTTCGCCTACCCCTCGCGGCAGGACCTCGCGGTGTACCGCGACTACACGGCCGAGGTGCAGCGGCTGGCGGAGGAGATCAACTCCCGTTACGGGACGGCGGGTTGGACCCCGGTCGTGCTCCACGTCAAGGACGACTTCGCCCGCTCACTGGCCGCGTACCGGCTCGCGGACGTGGCGCTGGTCAACCCCATCCGGGACGGCATGAACCTGGTCGCCAAAGAGGTGCCGGTCGTCTCCGACGAGGGATGCGTACTGGTGCTGTCGCGGGAGGCCGGTGCCTTCGAGGAACTCGGCGAGGACGCGATCGCCGTCAACCCGTACGACGTCATCGGCACGGCGGAGGCACTGCACGAGGCGCTGTCCATGGGGCCGGAGGAGCGAGCGGAACGCTCAAAACGCCTGGCCGCGTCCGCGACCGCGCTCCCCCCGGCCCAGTGGTTCCTGGACCAGCTGCACGCACTGGACGAGGGAACGGCGGACCGACCGGCCTGAGCGAGGCCGGCGCGCTGGGGGGCGTGGGGTTTGACCCAGACCGCTTGGGCAAAGGGGGCGGGGCGGCCGGGTCGAGCGGCGGACACGGGGGCTGCCCGGCCGAGCGGCAGGCACGCGGGCCAAGTCGCACGACGCACGCGAGACAGCCGCCCGGGCGACAAGCACGGGGCAGCCAGGCCGAGCCACGAGCACGGACGGCCAGACCACACGGCGAGCACTGCACAGCGGAGCCGAGCGACGAGCACTGGTCGGCCGGGCCGAGCGGCGGACACGGGGACAGTCAGGTCACACGGCGGGCGCGGGGGCGGGCGGGCCCAGCGGCGAGCGCGGGGCGGGCCGAGCGACGGGCGCTGGGGCGGTCGAGTGCACCGGATCGCCAAGCCCGGCCAAGCGCCGCGGGATCACCCGGCCTGCTCAGCGATCGCCCGCAGCAGAGCCACGACCCCCTCCGGGCCGTTCACCACGACATCCGCCCGCTCCGACAGTTCGGTGACCTCCTCGCTGCCGCTGCAGACCAGGAGGCCGGGGGTGCCGTCGGTGCGGAGTTTTTCGACGGCGGCGTAGGCGGGGAGGTCGCCCAGGTCGTCGCCGGCGTAGAGGACGGACTCGGCGCCGAGTTCCCGGACGTACTCGCTCAGTGCGACGCCCTTGTCCATGCCGGGTGGGCGGAGCTCCAGGACCATGCGTCCCGGTTCGACGATCAGGCCGTTGCGGGCGGCGAGGTCGGTGAGGGGGGCGCGGAGGGCGTCGAAGGTGCCCTGCGGGTCGGCCGCGCGGCGCGTGTGCACGGCGAGGGCGTGTCCCTTGTCCTCGGTCCAGGTGCCGGTCGCGGCGTGGTGCGCGTCGAGGACGCCGGGGAGTTCGGCGCGGACGGCCGCGACACCGGGGTGGGGGTCGGGTGCGGTGACCTCACCGCTGACGGCGTCCCAGCGCTCGGCGCCGTAGTGCCCGAGCACGACGAGGTGCTCCAGCCCCGGGACCCCGGCGAAACCGCCGTACCGCACGGCGACGTCGGCCGGGCGCCCGGTGACCACCGCGACGGCGGCCACCTTCGGGGCGAGTTCCGCGAGGGCCGGGAGGGCGTCGGGGTGGGCGCGGGCCTGCTCCGGGTCCGGCACGATCGGCGCGAGCGTGCCGTCGAAGTCCAGCGCGACCAGCGCCCGGGCGGGGCGGGCGAGGAGGGCGGCGAGTCCGTCGCGGCCCGGCTGGGTCGTGGGGGTCGGCAGGGGGGCCGTGGAGTCGGTCGGCTCGGAGTCGGTCAGATCCTTGTGACTGGCCATACCGCGACCCTATCCAGGGATGCGCGGACCTACCCCTCGCTCATCCTCCGCACCGGCTCTCCGCACTCATCTCTCCGCCCGCCGGGTCTCCCGTACCCGCCGCAGCCGGTTCACCGTCACCGGGTCGTGGGCCAGGGCCCTCGGGTCGTCCAGCAGGGCGTTCAGGAGCTGGTAGTAGCGGACGGGGGCCAGGCCCAGTTCCTCGCGTATCGCGCGCTCCTTGGCGCCGGGGCTCGAAAAGCCCCGGCGTTCCAGAGCGAGGACGGCCCGCTCGCGGTCGGCGAGGGTGGCGTCGGGCTGGTCCCGGTCCTGGTGCTGGTCCATGAACCGCACCGTAACGCCCGCCACCGACAACGGCGCTACTCGGCGCTCTCCACCCGCGTGGCCGTCGACTGCAGCTGACCAAGGATCGCCGACGGGCTGCCGCCCGCCGAGACCGTCCTGCCGATGCGCTTCTTGACGTCCGCGCTGACCGCGGCCCAGGAGGTCCGGCCGACCGGGTAGAGCTCGGAGGCCGACAGCTGCTCCAGGAACGGCTTCAGGTCGGCGTCCGCCTTGGCCTCGGCCATCACGCCGGACGCGGAGTTCGTGACGGGAAGCAGGTCGTACTGACGCGAGAAGTCCAGGACGTTGTCCTTGTCGTAGACGAAGTCGAGGAACTCGCCCACCTGCTCGGCATGGCCGTTCTGCTTGAACGCCATCATCCAGTCGGCCACGCCCATGGACATCTTGGTGGGCCCCTCCACCCCGGGCATCGGCACCATGCCGTACTTCACGCCCTTCTTCTCCGCCATCTGCATCAGGGACGGGTGCCCGTTGAGCATGCCGACGTCCCCGGCGGCGAAGGCGGAGAACGCGGCGGCCCGGTTGAGCTCGCCCGGCGCGACCGGGCCGGTGAGCCCCTTGGCGACCAGGTCGTTCTTGAGCCAGTCGAAGGTGGCGACGTTCTCGGTGGAGTCGATGCTGTACGTGCCGAGGTCGGCGTCGGTGTAGCCGCCCCCGCCGCTGAGCAGCCACTGCATGGTCTCGGCCTGCGCCTCCTCGGGACCGAGCGGCAGCGCGTACGGGTACTTCACGCCCTGCGCCTTGAGCACCCCGGCGTCGGCCGCCAGCTGCTTCCAGGTCTTCGGCGGGGTGAGGCCGGCCTTCTCGAAGAGGGTCTTGTTGTAGAAGAGCAGCCGCGTGGAGGAGGCGAACGGAATGCCGTACTGCACGCCGTTGACCTGCCCCGCGTCCGCGAGCTGGGAGACGAAGTCGGCCTGGACGGGGATGGAGAGCAGGTCGTCGGCCTGGTAGAGGAGGTCCTTCGCGGCGTAGTCGGCGTAGGCGCCGATCTGCGCCATGTCCGGGGCCTCCCCGGCGTCGACCATCTTCTTGACCTCGGCGTCGACGTCGGTCCAGGAGTACACCGAGACGTCGACCGTCACACCGGGGTGCTCCGCCTCGTACGCCTTGACCAGCTTGTCCCAGTACTTCTGGGAGCCGTTCGCGGGGCTGTCGCCGTAGTCGGCGGCCACCAGCTTCAGCGTCACCCCGTCGCCCGAACCTCCGGTCAGCCCGCAGCCGCCGAGAACCGCCGCCAGGCCCAGCGCGGTCACCGCCGCGATCGTTCCCGTACGTCCTGTGCTCCTGTGCCGCTGCACGCGAACCCGCCCCACACCCATGCTCGAAACTTTCGAAACGTCATACATATTGCCCCCATAAGGTCTACACCACGTAAGTGGACTAGACCTCTCGCGGGTGCGCAAGACACACTGTCCCCCGTGAGACATGTCATCGCCCTCGATGTGGGCGGCACCGGGATGAAGGCCGCCCTGGCCGGGGCGAGCGGCGAACTGATCCATCAGGCCCGCCGCCCGACCGGACGCGAGCGCGGCCCGGACGCGGTCGTCGAGAGCATCCTCGACTTCGCCGCCGAGCTCGGCGCGTACGGCGAGGAGCACTTCGGCGAGCCCGCGGCCGCCGCCGGCGTCGCCGTCCCCGGCATCGTCGACGAGGACAACGGCGTCGCCGCCTACGCGGCCAACCTCGGCTGGCGTGACGTACCCCTGCGCCGACTGCTCTCCGAACGGCTGGGCGGCATCCCCGTCGCCCTCGGCCACGACGTGCGCACCGGCGGTCTCGCCGAGGGCCGGATCGGCGCGGGCAAGGGCGCCGACCGCTTCCTCTTCGTGCCGCTCGGCACCGGGATCGCCGGTGCCATCGGCATCGACGGCCGGGTGGAGGCGGGCGCGCACGGCTTCGCGGGCGAAATCGGCCACATCGTTGTACGGCCCGGCGGGGCCCCCTGCCCGTGCGGACAGCGCGGCTGTCTGGAGCGGTTCGCGTCGGCGGCGGCGGTGAGCGAGGCATGGGCCGCCGCCTGCGGGGACCCGGAGGCGGACGCTGCCGACTGCGCCAAGGCCGTCGCGTCCGGTGACCCGAACGCCGTACGGATCTGGCAGGAGGCGGTGTCCGCCCTCGCCGACGGCCTGGTCACCGCCCTCACCCTGCTGGACCCCCGCACCCTGATCATCGGTGGCGGCCTGGCCGAGGCGGGGGAAACCTTGTTCACACCCCTGAGGGACGCGGTCCGGCGCCGGGTCACTTTCCAGAAGCTGCCGGAGATCGTCCCTGCAGCTCTGGGCGATACCGCCGGATGCCTGGGTGCCGGCCTTCTGGCCTGGGATCTCCTCGACCAAACCGACCGTACGGAGGTAACCCCCTGATGGCGAACGCCCTAGGGGCGCGGGACAGCGCTGAATCTGCGGCTAACGCCGCGTGGGCGCGACCAGCCACACCGAACCCGCAGCCCGCAACCGACAAGGCGCCCCTGATCCTGTCCGGCGCCACCGCGGTCATGCCCACGGGAACCGTCAAAGACGCCCAAGTAGTCATCGACGGCACCCGAATCGCCGGCACAGCCCCAGAGAACGCTCACCGCATCGACCTCACCGACCACTGGCTCCTCCCGGGCTTCGTGGACATCCACAACCACGGCGGCGGCGGAGCCTCGTTCACCTCAGGCACGCCGGACGACGTGGTCACCGGCATCCACACCCACCGCCTGCACGGCACCACCACCCTCGTCGCCTCCACCGTCACCGGCGACATGGACTTCCTGGCCCACCGCGCGGGCCTGCTGTCGGAGCTGGCCGAGCAGGGTGACATCGCCGGCATCCACTTCGAGGGCCCGTTCATCTCCCCGTGCCGCAAGGGCGCGCACTCCGAGGCGCTGCTGCGCGACCCGGACCCGGCGGACGTGCGCAAACTGATCGACGCGGCGCGCGGCCACGCGACGATGGTCACCCTCGCCACCGAGTTGCCGGGCGGCATCGACTCCGTACGCCTGCTGGCCGATCACGGCGTCATCGCGGCGATCGGGCACACGGACGCGACGTACGAGCAGACGGTGGAGGCGATCGAGGCGGGTGCGACGGTCGCCACGCACCTCTTCAACGCGATGCCGCCGCTCGGCCACCGTGAGCCGGGCCCGATCGCGGCGCTGCTGGAGGACGAGCGGATCACGGTCGAGCTGATCAACGACGGCACCCACCTGCACCCGGCCGCCCTCCAGCTGGCGTTCCGTCACGCGGGCGCGGACCGGGTCGCGTTCATCACGGACGCGATGGACGCGGCCGGTTTCGGCGACGGCCGCTACATGCTCGGCCCGCTGGAGGTGGAGGTAGCGGACGGCGTGGCACGCCTCGTCGAAGGCGGCTCGATCGCGGGGTCCACCCTCACCCTCGACCGCGCCTTCAAGCGGGCGGTGACGATCGACCGGCTGCCGGTGGAGCACGCGGTGGCAGCCCTGTCGGCGAACCCCGCCAAGCTGCTCGGCCGCTACGACCGCATCGGCTCGCTGGAAACCGGCAAGGACGCCGACCTAGTGATCCTGGACGCCGACTTCGAGCTCAAGGGCGTGATGCGCCGGGGCGAATGGGTGGTTGAGCCACAACTGGGCTGATCTGTCCTGCTGTTGGGGGCGGCGGTTGTCCTGCGAGACTGGGACGGCCGCCGCCCGTTTGGCATGATCAGGGCCACCGGGCGGAGCGTCCGGCGGACAGACGGCGAACACATGCTGAATTTCTTCGGGGGAGGTCGGCCCGGGTGATCCTCACGGTCACGCTGAACACCGCTCTCGACATCACCTACCGGGTACGGGCGCTACGCCCGCACGCGTCCCACCGGGTCTCCGAGGTGACCGAACGCCCCGGCGGCAAGGGCCTGAACGTGGCCCGGGTGCTGGCGGCCCTCGGCCACGAAGTGACGGTCACCGGCTTCGCGGGCGGCGCGACGGGACGTGTCGTCCAGGGTCAGCTGACGGCCGCCCCCGGTGTGGTGGACGCCCTGGTCCCAGTGACGGGCGCGACCCGCCGCACGATCGCCGTGGTCGACGAGCTGACCGGCGACACGACCCAGCTCAACGAACCCGGCCCGACGGTCACCCCCGCCGAGTGGTCCGCCTTCCAGGAGGCGTACGAGGGCTTGCTGGCCTCGGCCTCGGCAGTGGCCCTGTGCGGCAGCCTGCCGCCGGGGGTGCCGGTGGGGGCGTACGCCACTTTGGTCCGCTCCGCGAAGGCCGCCGGGGTTCCGGTGCTGCTGGACACCGCCGGCGAGGCACTGCGCCGCGGTATCGCCGCCCGCCCTGACCTCATCAAGCCCAACGCCGACGAACTGGCCGAACTGACGGGCTCCCACGAGCCGCTCCGCGCAACGCAGGACGCACGCAGGCGCGGCGCCCGAGCAGTCGTCGCCTCCCTGGGCGCGGCGGGCCTCATCGCGGCGACCCCCGAGGGCCGCTGGCGAGCCACCCCACCCACCCGCCTCCACGGCAACCCGACGGGCGCCGGCGACTCGGCGGTCGCAGGCCTCCTGTCGGGCCTGGTGGAGAAGCTCCCGTGGCCGGACCGACTGGCCCGGGCGGTGGCACTGAGCGCGGCGAGCGTCGTGGCGCCGGTGGCGGGCGAGTTCGACCACAGGACGTACGAGGAGCTGCTGGGGAGGGTGGCGGTGACCGGAGAGGTCACCGCGGCCTGACGGTTACGACGACGACTTGACCCAGCCCTTGACCAGCCACATCTGGTCGAGGAGCGCGTCGCACTGATTGCCCTGCTCGCACGAGACCTTGATCGTGTTCGTGCCCTTGTTGAGCTGGATCCAGTTGTAGGTCTTCGTCCAGCCCTTCTCGTAGTCGCCTTCGGGGCCGCCCGACCAGTTCTTCAGGTCGACCGGGCTGTCAGAGGCCGTGCCGTTGACGGTAAGAGTGGCGTTCTGGTCCTTGCCGGGGACGCTGTAGCCGACGAACACCGTGTACTTGCCGGACTTCGGGATGCCGCTGACGGTCCAGGTGACCGAAGAGCCGACCTGGTTGAAGCCGCTGACGTAGATGCCGCCGTCCGCCTTGGCGCCCTTGATGTCGGACGCTGTGGCGGCCGTGCCGCCGAGGGCGAGGGCCTTGGCGTCGATCGTCGGCAGGTCCTCTTCGGCCGCCTGGCTGTTGCTGTTCGATGGACTCGGCGCGCTGCTCTGCTGGGACTGCGTCGGCGTCGCATCCGCCTTGCCGTCGGCCTTGTCCTTGTCCTTGTCGCCGCCCAGCATGGCCACGCTGATGCCGATGACGACCGCCGCGACGACCGCGATGGCGCCGATCAGCAGGCCCTTGGTGTTGGGGCCGCCGCGGCCGGACCCGGACCCGCTGCCGCCGCTGTAGGACGGCTGCTGGGTGGTCTGGGCGCCGCCGGGCAGCGTCTCCGGCGCCGCGTAGTGGGCGTTCGGCTGGCCGTAGGCGCCCTGCTGTTGCGGTATCGGGGGCGCGGCCTGCTGCGGCTGGCCGTACTGGCGCTGCCCGACCGCTCTCACCCGGTTGACCGAGCCCGGGTAGCCGTAGCCCCCGCCACCCGACGGCGGCTGGGCCCCGTTGGCCTGCCCGTCGGCGTAGAGGTAGCCGAACGGGTCGTCGTCCTCGGGCGTACTCGCGCCGTTGTTGCCGGACGTCATCCCTTGGTACTCCTCACCAGGTGCGGGCGTTGCGGTATGCCGGTCAGACTGGCGAGCCTACCCGCTCCCGCTGGCCCAAACAGGTGACTCAGACCGCATCAGCTCGCTGACCTGGGATTCACCCCGCGCGTCTGTGTTGTTTGGGACGAGATCGTTTCTCTACGTACATCCGCTCGTCGGCGGACTTCAACACTTCGTCCGCGGTCATGCCGCAGTGTGCCCACCCGATCCCGAAGCTGGCGCCGACGCGGACCGCCCGCCCCTCGGCCCGGATGGGCTGGATGATCTCGTTGCGCAGGCGTACCGCGAGGTCCTCGGCGTCGGCCCGGCCGAGTCCGTCGGCGAGGATCACGAACTCGTCGCCGCCGAGCCGGGCGACGGTGTCGCCGTCGCGGACCTGGCGGGTCAGCCGCCGGGCGACCTCGATGAGAACCGCGTCACCCGCGTTGTGCCCGAACCGGTCGTTGATCGACTTGAAGCCGTCGAGGTCGCAGAAGAGCACCGCGAGCCCCTTGGCGCCTTCGTCACGCTCGCTCTCGTCCGGGGCGACGGTGTGGACATGGTGGTCGTAGCCGTCGAGCGCCGCCGCGGCCGGCCGGAAGTCGAAGCCGTGACCGTTGGCGTCGTACACGGCGGGGTGGCCGTAGGCCGCGTCGGTGGACTCCAGGGCGCCCGCGTGGGCGGGGCGCTTGCACAGCCGGGCGGCCAGCCGGGAGCGCAGCTCGGCGGAGTTCGGCAGTCCGGTGAGGGAGTCGTGGGAGGCGCGGTGGGCGAGCTGGAGCTCGCGGCGCTTGCGGTCCTCGATGTCCTCGACGTGGGTGAGCAGGAACCGGGGCCCGTCGGCTGCGTCAGCGACGACGGAGTTGCGCAGCGAGACCCAGACGTAGGTGCCGTCGCGGCGGCCGAGGCGGAGTTCCGCGCGGCCGCCCTCCGCCGAGGTCCGCAGCAGGGTGCCGATGTCCTCGGGGTGGACCAGGTCGGAGAAGGAGTAGCGGCGCATCGCGGAGGCCGGGCGGCCGAGGAGGCGGCAGAGCGCGTCGTTGGTCCGCAGGATCCGGCCGTGCTGGTCGCCGCCCATCTCGGCGATGGCCATGCCGGAGGGGGCGTACTCGAAGGCCTGCCTGAAGCTTTCCTCACTGGCGCGCAGGGCCTGCTGATCGCGCTCCAGCCTGACCAGCGCCCGCTGCATATTCGCGCGTAGACGTGCGTTGCTGATGGCGATCGCCGCCTGGAACGCGTACATCTGGAGCGCCTCGCGCCCCCACGCGCCGGGCAGCCGGCCGTTGCGCGGCCGGTCCACGGACAGGACGCCGATCAGCTCGCCGCACGAGCCGCCCGGCACGCCGGGCGTGTACATCGGCGCGAAGAGGCGGTCGGAGGGGTGCCACTCGTCCTCGAAGCGGGGCGCGGGCCCGTCGGTGTACCACTGCGGGACGTCGTCGTCGTCGAGGATCCAGCCCTCGGTGTGCGGGATGAACACCAGGTCGCCCCAGTGCCGCCCCATGCTCAGCCGACGCTCCCAGGAGTCGCGGGAGCCGACGCGGCCGGTGATCAGGGCCTCGGCGGCGGGGTTGCCGGCGAAGGCGGCGACGACGAGGTCGCCGTCGGGGCGTACGAGATTGACGCACGCGAGCTCATAGCCGAGGCCGGTGACAACGCCGTCGGCGACGGTCTGTAGTGTGTCCGCCAGGCTACGGGCCGTGTTCATGTCAGCCATGACCTGGTGCAACTGTCGCAGGGTCGCAAGGCGGACATACGGCTCCGACTCGGTCTCCATGCTCGCCCTCCCCCCGAGACCTCGCAGCGAATCAAGGGTTCTACTTCGGCGTAACTTCCCTTGCTAGTTCCCCGCCACTGAATCACAGCGCGCTGCTCACTCGGTACACAGGGTCAACAATTAATGGCCCTTGTGACTCAAGTCACAGGTAAACGTGAACAATTGAGCGGTGTTTCTGCGTTTTTCCTGTGCGTTTACTGAACGCAAAGTTTGTGCGCGTGTGGAGATCCCACGTCCGTCGGGAGTCCTAGGTCCGGTCTCGGCCCTCGGCCCGATGTGAAGGGTGCGGGAGCGACATTAGCGTTTCCGGCGTGCCGAACACTTCTCCTCCCCCCACAGCGCCCGTGCCCGCCGTCCTCCCCGCCTCCAGGAGCGCCTCCGGGCATGCTGTGGGAGTGAGCAACGACGAGTTCCGTGCCGCGATGTCACGACTGGCCGCGGGTGTGGTCCTGGTGACCGCGCTGGAGCCGTCGCTGGACCCCGACGACCCGCACGCCCCGGCCGGCGAGGACGTCGGCATGACGGCGACGGCGTTCATGTCGGTGTCCCTGGACCCGCCATTGGTGCTGGTCAGCCTGCGTGACGGCTCCCGCATGGACGACCTGCTCGCCGAACAGCCCCTGTGGGCGGTCTCGGTGCTCTCCGAGAGCCAGCGCCACATCGCCGGCCGCTTCGCCATGAAGGGCCGGGTCAGCGACCGGCTGCTGTTCGCCGACATCCCGTACGTCCGCGGCGGGGAGACCGGCGCCCCGCTGGTGGGCGGCGCCCTGGCCACCCTGGAGTGCCGCACCGAGCAGCGGGTGACGGCCGGCGACCACACCCTGGTGATCGGCCGCGTTCTGTCGGCCTCGTTGCCGAGCTCGGACGGGGGTCCGCTGACGTATTTCCGCGGGCGATACCGGCAGTTGGGATGAAGCACCGGTCGGGATGACCCGCGCGGGCCGAGAGCGGCACGGCACGCAGACAATTCCGTGGCCGTCGGCCGATCACCCGCTTTACCGTTCCGGGATGACGTCGACCACTTCCACGCTCCGCCTCGAAAAGATCACACCCGTGAACTTCGAGGCCGCGACCGGCATACGCGTACGCCCCGAGCAGGAATTCGCGGTCTCCCCCGTGATGAAGTCCCTCGCCGAGGCGTACGTCCATCCCGCGGGCGTCGCCTGGCCGCGTCTGATCGTCGACGGCGACCGTCCGGTCGGCTTCCTGATGGCCTTCTTCGACATCGACTGGCCCGGCGACGACGGCACCATCCGGCGCTCCGGGCTGTGGCGTCTGAACATCGCCGCCGACGAACAGGGGCGCGGATACGGCCGGTTCGCGGTCGAGTCCGTCGCCGCGGAGATCCGCCGCCGGGGCGGCAGCCGGCTGTACGTCACCTGGCACCCGGGCGCGCACGGCCCCGAGGACTTCTACCTCGGGCTCGGCTTCCGCCCCAACGGGGAGACGAGCGAGGGGGAGACGGTGGGGGTACTGGAGCTCGACGACTAGGGGGTGTTGTGAAAGTCCCGTGCGGTGCCCGCGCCCGCCGCGGCAGCGGCTGGTGTCACAGCCGGTGCGTGCCCTCGGCGTGCCGGACGAAGGCCCTCGTAGCGGAGCTACTTGGGCCTTCGGCCGGTGCGGCGAGTGGGGGCACCTCCCACGCCCTTAAGGCAGTGGGGGAGCGTGCCGGGCGCCGTGGGTGCTGTGCGGGACTTTCACAACACCCCCTAGATCGGCCCGACGTCGAGCCGGGACAGCCGGACGGGGTCGGTCACGATGTCGATCACGGCGATCCGGTCCCGTACGAAGGCAAACTTCAAGGCCCGTTCCATCCGCCCCGCGACAAGCACCACGGCCCCCGCCGCGCCGTCGATCAGCGCCTGCCTGAAGACCAGGGCGGGCCGTGCGGCAAGGGCGGCCGGTCCGAACGTCGACGCGCCCCGCGCCACCGCCGCCGCGCCGGTCGTCACTCCGGCCTCCGAACGCGCGACGACATCCGGGTCCAGGACGTCGAGCAGCCCGTCGAAGTCACCGTCCCGGGCGGCGGCGAGGAAGGCGTCGACGATCTCCCGCTGCCTGCGCTGCGCGACCGCGTCGGCCTCCGGCACCTCCGCGCCCCGCACCCGTCGCCGGGCCCGGCTGGCGAGCTGCCGCGCGGCGGCCGGCGTACGGTCCACGACGGCGCCCACCTCGTCGTAGGACACCCCGAACAGGTCGTGCAGCACGAACGCCAGCCGCTCGGAGGGGGTCAGGGTGTCCAGTACGACGAGGAGGGCGACGCCGACCGAGTCGGCGAGGAGGGCGTCCTGCTCGGGGTCGGCCGCGGTTGCGGAAGCGAAGGCGACCGGAGCGGCGGGCGGGGGTGCCGCGGGGTCCAGGGGCAGTTCCGCGCGGGATTTGCGGGAGCGGAGCATGTCCAGGCAGACCCGGCCGACGACGGTCGTCAGCCAGCCGCCGAGGTTGTCGACGCGGGTGGTGTCGGACCGGCTCACCCGGAACCAGGCCTCCTGCACCGCGTCGTCGGCCTCGGCGGCCGAGCCGAGCATGCGGTGGGCGACGGCACGGAGGTGGCCGCGGTGCGTCTCGAAACGCTGGGCGAGGAAGTCGGCCTCGGGGGTGTGGTGGGGGTCGTCGGCGCTCATCAGTCGCAGCCTCTCGTCGCGGTCCGTCGTCAGTGGCTTGACGGATGGCGCGGCGAAGATGTGACAGCCGGAGCTCCTCCGGAGTGACCCCCGGTCGTTACCCCCAGTCCCGCCCGGACCGTCCCCGCTTGGTGTCCGACCGCTGCTTCTTCTCCCTCAGCCGCCGCTCGTTGATCCCACGGGGAATCCGGGTGGGCTTGCGCGGCTTGGGCGGTGGGGCCGTCGCCTCGGCGAGGAGCGCGGCGAGGCGTACGGCGGCGGTCTCGCGGTTGCGCCACTGGGAGCGGTGCTCGGAGGCGCGCACGGTGACGACACCGTCGACGAGCCGCCCGGCCAGCCGCTGCAGCGCCCGCTGCTTCCACACCTCGGGCAGCGCCTCGGTGCCGGCCACGTCGAAGCGCAGCTCGACCTGGGAGTCACTGGTGTTGACGTGCTGGCCGCCCGGGCCGCTCGACCGCGAGAAACGCCACATCAGCTCGGCCTCGGGAAGCGAGACGGAGCCACGGATGACGTAGGGACCAGACATGCCGTACATGTTCCCGCGCCTGTCCGGTCCACGTCACGCGAATATCCCCTGTGGCCTGTCTGAGCCCCTAAGGGTGCTCTTTGGCAAAGAAAGTAAAGACACCTGGAACCTGAGGCACCCCTCTCCGCGTTCATAGGGGTAGCTGTAGCTTCTAGCCGTACCGCAACGAGGGAAGGGACTCCCAAACAATGGCTGTAAGCCTGTCCAAGGGTGGCAACGTCTCGCTCACCAAGGAGGCTCCGGGCCTGACCGCCGTCACCGTGGGCCTCGGCTGGGACGTCCGCACCACCACCGGCACGGACTTCGACCTCGACGCCTCCGCGATCGCCGTGAACACGCAGGGCAAGGTCTACTCGGACGCCCACTTCGTCTTCTTCAACAACAAGCAGACCCCGGACAGCACGATCGTCCACACCGGGGACAACCGCACCGGTGAGGGCGCCGGCGACGACGAGGCGATCAACGTCAACCTCGCCGGCCTCCCGGCCGACATCGACAAGATCGTCTTCCCGGTGTCCATCTACGACGCCGAGTCGCGCTCGCAGAACTTCGGCCAGGTGCGCAACGCCTACATCCGCATCATCAACCAGGCCGGCGGCGCCGAGATCGCCCGCTACGACCTGTCGGAGGACGCGGCCACCGAGACCGCCATGGTCTTCGGCGAGCTGTACCGCAACGGCGCCGAGTGGAAGTTCCGCGCGGTCGGCCAGGGCTACGCCTCGGGCCTGGTGGGCATCGCGCAGGACTTCGGCGTCAACGTCTGACCGACGCCACCCCGCACTGGAACCCCCGGCTTCGGCCGGGGGTTCTGGCGTTCGCGGCCTTCGATAGGTTGCCCGAATGATCCTCGACCCGCTCCCCCTCACGGCCGACCGCGACATCCTGGCCCCGGTCCTCACCGAACTCACCGCCCTCTACGCCTCCAACCGCGACTTCCACGCGCTCAGCGGCGACTTCCCGGACCCGGACGACATCCGCCCGGAGCAGGTGGCCGCCGCGCTGGCCGAGGAGTTGCAGGTCCCCGGGGCGGAGGTGCTGCTCGCGCGCAGCGCCGGGCGGCTGGTCGGAATCGTGATCACGCTGGACCGGCACCCGGACCCGTCCGACCCGGACCCCTGGATCGGCCTGCTGATGGTGGACGCGGGCGACCGGCGCCAGGGGCACGGACGCCGGTTGGCCGGCCTCGTCGAGGACCGTTTCCGCGCGGCGGACCGCACCGCCGTACGCCTCGCCGTCCTCGACAACAACCCCGGCGCCCTCACCTTCTGGACGGCCCTCGGCTACGAGACCATCGGCTACGGAAAAGACCGCCAGCTCGACCGGCCCTGCACGGTCCTGCGCAAGGAGCTCGCCGCCGGCGACGGGGCCTGAACCGGCCTGGACCCGGACGTCCCTGGCAGGCCGCGCACTCGGCCGCCGTCACCGGTCGCGGCGGGTCAGACGGTGGCCCCGCTCACGCCTCGTCCGGCTTGCCGTCGCCGTACAGCCAGTCCTCCCAGATGGCGTCGAAGTCCTCGTCCGGCGCCATCTTCTCCACGTACGCGGTGAAGTCGTCGGTGTCCGCGTTGCCGTGGCGGTGGGTCTTCGTCCAGCCCTGGACGATGTCGTAGAAGGTGTCGTCGCCGACGGTCTCGCGGATCTTGTGGATGACCATCGCGCCGCGCTGGTAGACGGGGTTGCCGGAGATGTACTCGGCGTCGCCGGGCTTCGCGGGCGGGTAGGACCAGAGGTCCTTGTAGTCGTCCTCGCCGTGGTCGTACATGGCGTCGAACTTCTCCTGCGCGCTCTTGCCGCCGTGGTCCTCGTTCCACAGCCACTCGGCATAGGTCGCGAAGCCCTCGTTCAGCCACATGTCCCGCCAGGTCTTCGGCGTCACGGAGTTGCCGAACCACTGGTGGGCGAGCTCGTGGACGAGCGTTTCGGTGTCGGGGGTGCCGGGGAAGACGGGGCGGTTCTGGGTCTCCAGGGCGTATTCGGCGGAGTCCGGGCGGTCGATGATGGCGCCCGTGGAGGAGAAGGGGTACGGGCCGAAGTTGTCCTCCGCCCAGTCCATGACCTCGGGAATCCGGGCCACGGCCTTGCCGCCGGGGCCGGCCTGGTCCGGTGTCACGGCCGCGTACACGGGCAGGCCGCCGTCGGTGGTGAAGCGACGGATTTCGTAGTCGCCGACGGCGAGCGTGGCGAGGTAGCTGGCCATGGGTTCGGTGGTGCGCCAGCGGAAGGTCGTCCGGCCGTCCCGGGTCGTCCGGTTCAGCAACTCGCCGTTGGAGACCGCCTCGAACTCCTCCGGCACGCTCACCTCGATGTCGTACGACGCCTTGTCGGAGGGGTGGTTGTTGGCGGGGAACCACGCCATGGACCCGACCGGCTCGCCGAGCGCGAGCGCCCCGGCCTCGGTCGGCAGCCAGCCCTCCTCGGAACCGTCGGCGTCGGTGATCGTCGCCGGGGTGCCGGAGTAGCGGACGGTGACGCGGAAGGTCTCGCCGTCGGCGAGGTCGTCGTGGGGGCGGACGGTCAGCTCCTGCCCGGCGCGGTTCCAACGGGCGTGCTTGCCCTCGACCTTGACGTCCTTGACGTCCATCCCCTTGAGGTCGAGGTCGAACGCCGAGAGGTCCTGGGTGGCGCGGGCGGTGAGCGTGGCGGTGCCGGAGACGTGCTCCTCCTCGGGCTCGTAGGCGAGGTCGAGGTCGTAGTGGGTGACGTCGTAGCCGCCGTTGCCGGCCTTGGGGAAGTACGGGTCGCGCAGGCCGGAGGATCCGGGGCTGCCCTGGACTCCGCTGCTGCACGCGGTGAGGACGAGCAGGGCGGAGGCGACGGTCAGGGCAACGGGCGCGAATCGGGACATGCCATGATCCTATGAGGCGCCTGGCACCCGCGCGGGCACACCGGGTGAGACGGGGACACCGGGTGAGACATGACACCATCACCTCCGTGCTCGACATCGGCTACGCCCTCTCCACCCGCTTCCCGGACCCCCCGCAGACGGACTACCGCCGCGCGGACGTCCGCGCCCTGCGGCACGACCTGTTCTGCGGTGACGTCTACCTCGCCGACACCAAGGCGGACCGGGAGTTGTCCACAGCCTGGGGATGGGTTCCGGTGCTCGACTTCGCGTGGGCCCTGTGCGACATCATCGAGCGGCTGGACCGGGATCCGGCCGGCTCCCGCGCCTCCCGCCCCCAGCACGCCGAACTGGACTTCACCGAGTCCACGGACCGCATGCTCTTCGAGCGCCGCTTCGGCTGGGTGGACATCGAGGCGGACTGGATGCCCGCGGAGGAGGCCCCGCTGACCTTCTCGCACAGCGAACTGCGCCGCGAGGCCCGCGACTTCCTGCACGACCTGATCGCCGACCTGATCGACCTGCACGAGGACCTGGGCGAGAACCCGGCGATCTGGACGCTCCAGGCCCGCTATCCCCGGGTGGGGTGAGCGGATGGGTGTCGGCCTTCCAGACCACGATCAGGTCTTGAAGGCCGACGTCGCGCAGACCCCGGGCCTCCGAGGTCTCAGCCGGCGATCGGGCCCAGCTCGATGTCCGAGACCGTGAGGCCGAGGGACTTCACGGAGGCGTCGGTCAGAACGGGCAGGCCGTTCGGGCCGGGGGCGAACTTGGCGGTCAGGCCCTCCACGGAGCCGCTGACGGAAAGGCCGCCCGCGACGCTGTCGAGCTCGGCGTCGGCTATCTCACGGGTCTCGATGCGAGAGGAGTTGCTCATGCTGATGGGCGTCCTTCTTCTCTGGTGGGTGGGGCGCAATGCGTTGCGGCGCACTGCGACGGGAGCCCCACGAAGGCTCCCGCATGCCGGGATCGAAGCACGCTCGCGCAAAGTTCGGGGAAGCAAAGGTCCGCCCCTTACGCACCGTTCACAGCATTGACCAACGGCGTCCTTCACCCTCGTAGGCCCTCCACCGATCGACCGTCATCCCTCCACCCGGATTCCCAGCTGCGCCGCCAACACCGGAGCCAGATCCAGCAGTTGACCCGAACTGATCACCGCGCCCGACAGCCGGTCCACGCCCCGCACGATCTCCAGCTCCGCCGCCGACCGCAGATCGACGTCCGTCAGGGTCGCGCCGGTGAGGTCCACCCCCTTCAGCGCGCAGTCCACGAACTCCACCCGCTCCAGCCGGGCGCCCCCGAAGTCCGGCTCCAGCAGGACGCAGCCCTCGAAGACCACATCCCTGAGCTTCGCCTTGCGCAGGTTGAGGTAGTCGATCTTGCCGCCCCGGATCAGCACCCGCTCCAGCACGGCCCCGTGCAGCTGCACCCCGCCCAGCCGGGCGTCCACCAGCTCCACATCGCGCAGGTTCGACTCGGCGAGGTCGGTGCCGACGCCCCGTAGGCCCGTGAGGACGGAGTCGAGGATCCGGGCGTGCCGCAGTCTCGTCTCGTCCAGGGCGCAGCCCCGCAGCGCGCAGTCCATGAAGCGGGCGCCCGCGCCGTCCTGCCCGACGAGCTCCTCCTCCCGGAACTCCAGCCCGTCGTAGTCCCCGTCCGGCTCCAACTCCCCGTCCCGGAAGGGCTCCAGCGGCGGCAGCCGCACCTCGGGCCGCCGCGCCCCCTTCACGCCGCCCCGGCCCGGACCGCCGGCCTCACGCATCGCTTTCCGCACCATGCCCCCATGCTGCACCCCGCCACTGACAATCCCCCGGACCTGCGAAAACACTGCCGGTGTCACATTCCGGGTGCCCCGGACCGTCGTACTCACAAGGAAGGCAAGAAGGCGACCCCCGAGAGCCCCCGAGCAAGGCCGAGCACCCGAGCACCCGAGCAAGAGGGAGACCCCCAGCCATGCACCGCATCACCGTCATCGGCGGCGGCTTCGCCGGACTCACCGCGGCCATCACCGCCGCCGAGGCGGGCGCCAAGGTCACCGTGTACGAAGCCCACCACACCCTCGGCGGGCGGGCGCGGACCTCCGAGGAGCCGTACCGGACGAACGACGGACCGCACGCGCTGTACAACGGCGGCCCGCACTGGGCCTGGCTCAGGCAGCGCGATCTGATCGGACCGCTGGCGCCGATCCCGCCCCTGGAGGCGGCTCGGCTGCGACTGCGGCACCGGGGCGTGCTGCGCCGTACCCCGCCCTTCGCCATGCTCAAGCTGCTGCGGCCCGCCCTGCCCCCGGCGCCCGTCGACGTCGACTTCCTGACCTGGGCCACCGGCATCGCCGGCGAGGAGGGCGCCCGTGCCGCCGCGCACTACTCCGCCGTCGCCCTGTTCCACCACGATCCCGGCGCCCTGTCCGCCGCGTTCGTGCGGGAGCGGCTGCGGCGGGCGACCAAGCTGCCGCCGGAGGCGCACTATCCGCGGGGCGGGTGGGCGAGTGTCATCGACCGGATGGCGGCGCGGGCCTGGAACCTCGGGGTGCGGATGGAGACCCTCTCCCGCGTCGGCAGCCTCGACGACCTCGACGGCCCGGCGACCGGCGCGCCCGTCGTCGTCGCCACCTCCCTCGACGCCGCCCGCCGGCTCCTCAAGGACGACTCGCTGACCTGGACCAGCGGCCGTACGGCACTCATCGACCTCGCGGTGCGCACCCGGCGCGGAGACGCCTTCGCCGTCTCCGACCTGGACCGGACCGGGTGGCTGGAGCGGTTCACCGCGCAGGACCGGTCCCTGGCGCCGGCCGGGGAGCAGCTGATCCAGGGTCAGATCCCGATCGCCCCGCACGAGTCCAAGGCCGACGGCGTCGCCCGCGCCGAGGAGCTGCTCGACCTCGGCTTCCCGGGCTGGCGCGAGCGCGTCACCTGGCGGCGCGAGGCCCTCGCGAACGGCCGTACCGGCGCCGTCGACCTGCCCGGCACCAGCTGGCGCGACCGTCCTGCCGTGGACCGCGGCGACGGCGTCTATCTGGCGGGCGATCAGGTCGCCGCCCCCGGCGTCCTGTCCGAGGTCTCCTTCAACAGCGCGCTCACGGCCGTGTCCCTGGCCCTCGGCCGGCACGCCCTTGACCTCAAGCAAGCTTGAGGTTGCAGCATCTTTCAGTCGCCTCCGGCGACGGGTCGGGCAACCTGCCGAACCCGAGTCCACAGCGATGGGGGATCCCACATGCACGCCATCCGCCTGCACACCTTCGGCCCGGCCGAGAACCTCACCTACGAGCAGGTCGACGACCCCGCGCCCGGCCCCGGCCAGGTCCGGATCGCCGTAGCGGCGGCCGGCGTCCACCTCCTCGACACCGCCCTGCGCGAGGGACTCCAGGGCCCGGCACCGCAGCCGCCCACCCTGCCCACGATCCCCGGCCGCGAGGTCGCCGGTGTCGTCGAGTCCCTCGGCGAGGGCGTCGCCGCGCTCTGGCTCGGCAGGCGCGTCGTCGCCCACCTCGGCTTCGCACCCGGGGGCTACGCCGAGCTCGCCGTCACCGACGTCGACCGCGTCCACGAGATCCCGGCGAACCTCGACTTCGCCGAGGCCGTCGCCATGATCGGCACGGGCCGCACCACGATGGGGATCCTGCAGTTCGCCGAGCTCGGCCCGGACTCGGTCGCCGTGATCCCGGCGGCCGCCGGCGGCATCGGCACCCTGCTCGTGCAGTACGCCGCGCACGCGGGCGCCGTCGTCATCGGCCTCGCGGGCGGGCCCGGGAAGGTGGCCCGGGTGCGGGAGAACGGCGCCGACCTCGCCGTCGACTACACCGACCCCGCGTGGCCCGGGAAGGTCCGTGCCTTCCTGGGCGGACGGCCGGCGACCGTCGTCTTCGACGGCGTCGGCGGCGACGTCGCCCGCGAGTCCGTCGCCCTGCTCGGGCCCGGCGGCCGCCACCTCGTCTTCGGCTGGTCCGGCGCCGGGCTGCACGACGGCGAGCCCTACCTCGTCGACGGCGTCTCCGAGCAGGTGCTCGGCCCCGTGATGATGCAGAAGACGGGCGGCCCCAACCCCGTACGCACCCTCGAACTGCGCGCCCTCGCCGAGGCTGCCGCGGGCCGGCTCACCCCGGCCGTGCGGCGCTTCCCGCTCGCCGCGGCGGCGGCCGCCCATCGCGCCCTCGAAACACGCGCGACCACCGGAAAGGTGGTACTGGAGCCATGACCGGCCGCAAGCCCCCGCCCGATCCGACACCGCGCCCCGCCCCGGATGCGATACGTCCCGAACCGTGGTCTTCTGGCCGGGTGGACGCCACCCGAACGGGTGAACCCGCCCGGGCCGCCGCCGACGCCGACCCCCGCCGCTGGTGGGGCCTGGTGGTCATCGCGCTCGCGCAGCTCATGGTCGTCCTCGACGCGACCATAGTGAACATCGCGCTGCCGTCCGCGCAGGAAGACCTGGGCATGACCGACGGCAACCGCCAGTGGGTGATCACCGCCTACACGCTGGCCTTCGGCGGACTGCTGCTGCTCGGCGGCCGGATCGCCGACCTGGTGGGCCGCAAACGCACCTTCGTCATCGGCCTCGTCGGCTTCGCCGCCGCCTCCGCGCTGGGCGGTGCCGCCACCACGGCCGGCATGCTCTTCGCCGCCCGCGCGCTCCAGGGCGCCTTCGCCGCCCTGCTGGCGCCGTCGGCACTGTCGCTGCTGACGACGACCTTCACCGACCCCAAGGAACGCGGCAAGGCCTTCGGTATCTACGGCGCCCTGGCCGGCAGCGGCAGCGCGATCGGGTTCATCGTCGGCGGGCTGCTCACCGAGTACCTGAACTGGCGCTGGTGTCTCTACGTCAACGTGCCGATCGCCGTGATCGCCGTCATCGGCGCCCTCGCCCTGCTCCACGACAGCCCCGGCCACCCCGGCGCCCGCCTCGACGTACCCGGTGTACTGCTCGGCTGCGGCGGTCTGGTCGCCATCGTCTACGGCTTCGCCGAGGCGCAGCCGCGCGGCTGGACCGACCCGTTGGTCCTCGCCCTGTTCGCCGTGGGTGTCGTCCTCCTCGCGGCCTTCGTGTGGTGGCAGACCAGGGCTCCGGTGCCTCTGCTGCCGCTGCACATCATCAAGGACCGCACCCGCGCCGGCTGCTTCCTCACCATGGCGCTGGCCGTGATCGGCATGTTCGGCCTGTTCCTGTTCATGACCTACTACCTCCAGGTCATCCTCGACTACTCGCCGGTGATGACCGGCCTGGCCTTCCTCCCCCTCACCGTCGCGATCATCACCGGCTCCACCCAGATCGCCGCCCGCCTCCTGGACCATGTGGCGCCACGTCTGCTCATGGCCCCGGGCGCCCTGCTGGCGGCGGTCGGCATGATGCTGCTGACCGGGCTGACGGTGCACTCGTCGTACGCGGCCGACATCCTGCCCGCCCTGATCCTCATGGGCCTCGGCATGGGCCTGATCTTCATGCCGGTGTTCGCCACGGCGACGGCCGGCGTGGCCCCGCAGGACTCCGGGGTGACCTCCGCGACGATCAACACCTCGCAGCAGGTGGGCGGTTCGATCGGTACGGCCCTGCTGAACACCATCGCCACCACCAGCAGCGCCGCCTACATCACCGCTCATCTCACCGACCCGGCCCAGCGGGAGTCGGTCACCAGGGAGGGCATAGTCCACGGCTACACGGTCGCCATCTGGTGGGCCGCCGCCATCATGCTCCTGGCCGGCCTGGTCGCGGCCCTGATGGTGACGGCGAAGCCCCCGAAGCACGGCGCCGCCCAGGGGGCACCGGTACCGGAGAAGGTGGCCTGAGAAACGGGGGGAGGGGCCCCACCGGACCGCGGAGCCCTTCCCCCACCCTCCTGCCGAGGGCCGGTGCCTGTACGGCGGACAGCCCTAGGCGACCGCCCTCGTCGCCTTGCTCACCGCCGCCCCGTCCTGGTGTCCGGTGCGACGCGCGACCACCTTCACGGTGATCTTCTTGCCCTTCTGTGCCGGCTTCAGCACCAGCGACGCCTTGGTCGCCCCGCTGATCACCTTGCCGTTGGCGTACCACTGGTACGCGTACGACGTCGCCGCCGGACTCCAGGTCCCCCTGGACGCCGTCAGCGTCCTGCCGACCTTCACGGTCCCGCTGATCACCGGCAGCTTGGTCGCCTTGGGCGCATCGCCCTTGGCCACGGTCACCGCCGCCGAGGTCGCCGTCCCGCCGGCCCAGCCGGACCTGACCGCGGTGACGGTCACGGTGAGCTTCTTGCCGACCAGCGAGGCGGGGACGGTGTACGTCGACGCCGTCGCCCCGCCGATCGCCGTACCGTTCGCCTTCCACTGGTACGTGTACGACGACGGGGTCCCCGACCAGCTCCCCGGCGCGGCCGTGACCTTGGCGCCCGTCCTGGCCGTGCCGGTCACCTTGGGGGCGGCCGTGTTCTCCAGCCTGGGCTGCGGGGTCACGGTGAACGAACCGCGCGGGAACTCCCAGCCGCGGGTGAGCACGCTGATGTTCCACGTGCCGGTGGCCGCGCCGGTCAGGTCGAGTGTCGCGGTCACCGTGCGGTTGTCGGCGGAGACCGAGTCGGCCGCCGCCGTGATCGTCTTCCCGGCCTGGCTGATCCGGACGGTGACGTCCGGGCCGAGTGCGGTCCCGGTGACCGTGAGCTTCACCTTGCCGCCGGCCGCCCCGGTGTCGGGGCCGACCGCGGTGACGGACGTCTTCTCCGTGCCGCACACCGCGGACGTGCAGGTCAGCTTGGCGCTGTAGGCCGTGCCGGCCGCCTTCTCGGGCAGGCCCAGGAGGAACAGTGTCGGCGTGCTCTCCGGGGAGGAGCCGAGCGTGTCGCAGTCGTAGCCCTCCGGGATGTAGTGGGTGCAGCCGTTGGCCCAGGTCCTGGTGTTGTAGAGCACCGGCACCGCGGTCGTGGCGGCCCCGGCGGTGTCCTTGATGTCGGTCTCGAAGCGGTCGAACCCGGCGGTCGGCAGCGCCGCGCACACCGCGGTGCGCGACTCGTCCAGCGTGCCGGTGACCGGCCCGTACCCGTACGCCACGGACGGCACCTTGACGCACTCCGGGGCGGGCCCGTCGGCGGTCGCGATGCGCAGGGCGTCCAGGCGGTACTCGGGCGCCGCCTTCAGGTTGGCCGGGGTCTGCACCAGGACCTGGTGGGTGGTGGACCCGGTGACCGCGCAGGAGGTGTTGCGGAAGGAGCACTCCACCCGGCCGTCCCCGGCGACGACCGCGGAGTTGGCGGTGCCGAGGGCGTCCCGCACGTTGACGTGCACGACGTCGGTGTCCTCGGCGGTGGTCACCTGACGGCAGTCGAGGGTGCCGGGGGCGCCGTACGCACTCTTCACGGAGGGTCCGCCGACCTTCGCGGCGGCGGTCTTCACACAGCCCGCCGAGGAGGCGCTCGCGGTGATGTCCCGCCGGGTCAGGCTGTACGTGGCGGCCTCGTCGCGGCCGGTCATCAGCACGGTGTGGGCCTTGCCCGGAGTCAGCGAGCAGATCGTCCAGCCGTTGGTGGTGCCGCCGCGCTGGCAGATCCGCTTGCCGTCGGAGTCCACCACCGAGAACCCGGCGGAGGCGGTCCCGGAGGTGGCGGCCAGCTGGAAGACCTCGGTGTCGGTGTGCGCGTCCGCCGGGATGCCGAGGCAGTGCGAGAAGACGCCGCCGCCGGTGGTCAGCGTGGCCTGCGCGCCGTCCGCGGCGAAGCTGCCGGCGGGCAGGACGGGGCAGCCCTGCGCCACGTCGGTGCGGTGGAGGGCGACCGCGTAGGCGCCGGTCGCCGAGTCCCCGGTGTCCTCGGTGTGCACCAGCGCCCGGTAGGGAGCCTCACCGGTGAGCGCGCAGTCGCCGCCCCGCAGCTTCTCCTCGTCGCACTGCGGGGTGCCGGTGCGGTCCAGGACCTCCACCTCGGGGGTCAGCCCGGCCGAGGACAGCGAGGTCAGCGCGGCGATCCGGGCGCCCCGCGGGGCGTCCAGCGCCAGACAGTCGTACTGCCCGACGGTGCTCAACTCGCCCTTGTGCAGCCCGGCCCCGGTCGCCGCACACCCGGTGTCGGAGGCACGGTCGAGGACGACCAGCCCGGACCGGCCGTCACGGAACGGGTAGCTGCCGTCGAGCACGGCCGTGTAGGTGCCCGGCGCCTTGATCCGGCACGGGTCGGCCTCGTACCGGCACACGCTCAGCCCGGCCGAGTCGTACACCCGGGCCACCCCGACCTGCCGGTCCTCGCTCACCGAGTGCACGGTGAACGGGCCCGCCGAGGCGGCTGTGAAGGTGAAGCACGGGTTGGCGGTGAGGTCCTGCCGCTCCAGCGGGCCGTAGGGGCGGACCGGGGCTGCGGTGCACCCCCGCGGGTCGCTGAGCCGGCGCACCTTCACCGCGTACTCGGCGGGGAAGCCGTTCTCCGAGCGCCAGACGGTGGAGATCACCCGGTAGGGGCCGTCTCCGGGCAGGACGCAACTGTCCTCGTTGTCCTCCGGGAACCGCTCACAGATCCGCTTGCCGGTCGCGTCGGTGATCCAGGCGAGGGAGTCGCCGTACACCTTCGAGCCGTAGGTCAGCCGGACCCGGTCGCCGCGCGCACCCTCGAAGGGCTGGCAGTCGACCTCCACCCGGCTCACGGTCGTCCGGGGGACGTCCGGCTGGTCCCAGTTCGTGCCGACGGAATCCGCGCAGCCCTTGGCCGAGCCGAGCGGCACGAAGGTGACGGCGGTCGCCTTGTCCTCCCACTCGGTGTTGCGGACCTTCAAGGTGTAGGTGCCGGCCGCGGGGACGGCGCACATGCCGTCCGTGGCGTACCCGTCGCCGTGGCAGTCCACTTCGCTGCCGTCGGCGGCGAGCAGTTGCCTGGTCATCGCGTTGCCGTAGCCGTCCTTCGCCGGTGCCAGATACAGGCCCGGTGTCTCGACGGTGACGGTGTAGCAGACGCTGGAGTCGGGTGCGACGCTCGCCTTGCCGACGGCGTCCCCCGGGTCGCCGAACGACGCGACCGCGAGCGGCGCGCACTCCTCGTCGGCGGCGACGGCGGGGCCCGCCCCGGTCACGGTCAGAGCTGAGGCGAACAGTGGGACGACGGCGGCGAGAACGGCCGGCAGCACGGCCCGCCGCCCCCGTCTCGCACGCGGGCAGGAGTCGTCGTCGGACATGGGATCCCCCCTGGATCATCGGTCGTTGAGGGGATAGTCGCACAGAGGTGCGACAACGCCCTCGTGAGATTCCAGGGACGAAAGTTTCAGTGCCGCCCGGAGACCCGGTCGGCGATCCGCGCCAGCCTCGCCGACTCGGCGCTGTTGGTGAGATGCTCCCGCCGGTCCGCCGCCCGGTAGGTGGCGTACAGCCCGTGCACCCCGAGCCACCGCAAGGGCTCCGGCTCCCACTTGCGCACCTTGTGCCCGACCCACGGCAGTTCGGTCAGCTCCGTCCGCCCGCCCTGTCCGGAGTCCTGCTGCACCAGGTCCCGCAGGGTGCGCGCCGCGAGGTTGGCGGTGGCGACGCCCGAGCCGACGTAACCGCCCGCCCAGCCGAGCCCCGACGACCGGTCCAGCGTCACCGTCGCACACCAGTCGCGCGGCACGCCCAGCACGCCCGACCAGGCATGCTCCACGCGCACCCCGCCCAGCGCCGGGAAGAACGCGACGAGGAGCTCCCGCAGCGCCTCGACGGTCGCCGGCTGGGTCCGCCCGTCGTTGTCGGTCCGCGACCCGAAGCGGTACGGCACCCCGCGCCCGCCCAACGCGATCCGCCCGTCGGCGGTGCGCTGCGCGTACATGTAGGCATGTGCCATGTCGCCGAGCGTCTCCCGCCCGTCCCAGCCGATCGCCGCCCACTGCTCCTCCGTCAGCGGCTCGGTGGCGATCATCGAGGAGTTCATCGGCAGCCAGGTCCGCTTCTGGCCCTTCAGCGCCGCGGTGAACCCCTCGGTGCAGCGCAGCACATAGGGCGCACGGACGGTGCCGTACGGCGTGACGGCGTGCTTGGGCCGGATCTCCGTGACCGGCGTCAGCTCATGGATGGTGACCCCGAGCGCCTCCACGGCCGCCGCGAGTCCCTTCACCAGCTTCACCGGGTGCACCCGGGCGCCGTGCGGAGTCCAGGTCGAGCCGACCGCGTCCGCGACCTTGATCCGCTCGGCGGTCTCCCGTGCGCCGTACAGCACACGGTCCTTCTCGCCGTACGACACCTCGTGCTCGTGGAAGTCCTTCAACCGCGCCCACTGCGCGGGCGTACGGGCGACTTCGAGGACGCCGCCCTTGTGCATACCGGCGTCGAAGCCCTCGCCGCCCGCCACCCTGATGACTTCGTCCACCGTGTCGTTCATGGCCTGCTGAAGCCGTACGGCAGCGTCCCGGCCGTGCAGCCTGGCGTACCGGTCGCGCCCGGCGATGCCGTTGTACAGCCATCCGCCGTTGCGCCCCGAGGCCCCGTAGCCGCAGAACTTCTGCTCAAGAACGGTGATACGGAGGAAGGGGACCGCCTTCTTCAGGTAGTACGCGGTCCACAGTCCCGTGTACCCGCCGCCCACGATCACCACATCCGCGGAGGCGTCCCCCGCCAGCGGATCGCGCACCTCGGGAAGGCCGTCGTCCGCGTACCAGAAGGAGATGCCGCCGTTCACCGCACCGCTCACCGAGCTGCTCATGGCAGGACGTTAATCGGGGTGAGCCGATTCCGGGAGCCCAGTACGGTCACGAGGTGATCGACATTCCGCAGGAGCTCGCCGCATCACAGCAGAAGTACAACGGGGAGGCGGGCAGCGCCTTCATCGCCGGACTCCCGGCCCTGACGGCCGACTTCCTCGACCGCTGGCAGCTGAAGAGCGACGGCCGCCCCATGCACGGCGTCTCCGCCCTGGTCCTCCCGGTCCTCCGTCACGACGACACCCCCGCCGTCCTCAAGCTGCAACTCCTCGACGAGGAGAGCGAGGGCGAACCGGTGGCCCTGCGCGCCTGGGACGGCGACGGGGCGGTACGGCTCCTGGACCATGACGAGGCGACGGGCACGATGCTCCTGGAACGCCTCGACTCGTCCCGCATGCTCGCGCACCACCCGGACGTCCACGAGTCCGTCCTGGTCATCGCCCGCCTGCTGGCCCACCTCACGTCCTTCACCGCGCCCGCCGGTCTGCGTCGCCTCGGCGACATCGCGCAGGCCATGCTGGAGCAGGCACCCTGGGCACTGGAGCGCATCCCGGACCCGGAGGCCCGCCGTACCGTCGCCGACTGCGCGGCCGCCGTACGAGAGGTCGTGGACGAACCCGGCGACCGCCTCCTGCACTGGGACCTCCACGACGAGAACGTCCTCGCCTCCGACCGCGCCCCCTGGCTCGCCATCGACCCCAAGCCCCTCGCGGGCGACCCCGGTTTCGAGCTCTGGCCGGCCATCGACAACCGCTTCGACGCCGACGACGTCCGCTGGCGCTTCGACGCCATGACGGACGTACTGGGCCTCGACCGCGCACGCGCGCGTGCGTGGACATACGGCCGCCTCCTGCAGAACGCCCTCTGGGACATCGAGGACGGCCGCCCCCTGGAGAACCGCCAACTGGAAATCGCGAGGCGGCTGCGCGGGGGTCCGTGACTGCACGCCCTACATCGCGACTCAGCTCCACAGGCACACGTGACTGCACGCCCTAAGGGGCGCGGGGAACTGCGCGACCAGCCCCCACGCACCCGCACCCGGCAAACAACACAAGCCCCCCTCCGCCACACCCCAAATGTCCGCACCCCGCAACAGTGTGAACGCACTTCGCATGGGCCCTCACCAAACGGGCACGGCTCCCTGGCATGAGCCCCGCGAATATGCGCAACGCCAACTCCCCCGCGCCAGAACCCGAGTTCATACCCGGCCTCGAACTCTCCCGCCGCTTCTACACCGACGCCGTACGCCCCCTGCTGGAGGAGGCCGCCCCCGGCGTCCCCCACTCCGCCGCCCGCATCGGCACCGGCTCCGAGGTCCTCGGCTACGACACCCCGCGCTCCACCGACCACGACTGGGGCCCACGTCTCCAGGTCTTTCTCCACCGCCACGACGTGCCGCGTCACGCCGCCCGCATCAGACACGTACTCACCGAGCACCTCCCGAAGACGTTCCTCGGCCACCCGACCCGGTTCAGCCCACCGGCAGGGCACCGCGTCGAAGTGACCAGCACCGCCATCTGGTTCACCGACACCCTCGGCTTCGACCCGGCGCAGGGCATCACCCCCGCCGACTGGCTGGCCACCCCCACCCAACTGCTCGCCGAGATCACCGGCGGCGCCGTCTTCCACGACGGCCTGCACACGCTCACCCCGTTACGTCGCGCGCTGCGCTGGTACCCCCACGACGTCTGGCTGTACGTCCTGGCCGCCCAGTGGCAGCGCGTCGCGCAGGAGGAGGCGTTCGTGGGCCGTTGCGGCGAGGTCGGCGACGAACTGGGCTCCGCCGTCACGGCCGCCCGGCTGGTCCGCGACCTGATGCGGCTCTGTCTCCTGATGGACCGCCGCTACCCGCCGTACGGCAAATGGCTGGGCAGTTCCTTCGCCCGCACCGCGGCCGCCCCCCGCCTGACCCCCGTGCTGACGGCGGCGCTCGCCGCCACGGACCGGCACACACGCGAGCAGCACCTCGTGCACGCCTACGAGATCGTCGCGCACCAGCACAACCAGCTCCGTCTGACCGACCGCGTGGACCCCGCCACGCGCGCGTACCACTCGCGTCCCTTCCAGGTGCTGCGCGCCGACCGCTTCGCCAGGGCCCTGACCGCCCGCATCACCGACCCGGTGCTCAAGGACCTGCCGCCCGCCGGAGCGGTGGACCAGTTCGCCGACAGTACGGACGTGCTGATGCGCCCCGCCCTGTGCCGGGATCTGGTCAGGGCCGTCCAGCACACGCGGCGGGAGCATCGGACGCCGTCGCCACTGCCGTCAGTTCCCGCGCCACGGCAGCACCGATCATCCCCGCATCGCCCGCACGCGAGTGGCTGACGACGGTGAGCGTGTAGGCGTCGGCGGTGTGGACGAGGCAGAGGTTCGCCGTGCCGGGAGGGGCGAGCTGCGGCAGCGGAACGACGCGGGTCAGGGGGCGGCCGTACAAGTGGCTGGGGTTGTCACGCCACTTGAAGGCGGTGCACAGGCTCGTGGTGACCTCGGAGCGCGCCAGGCTCCTGGCCATCGCCCCGGACAGCCATGGCACGTTACGGGCGATCGTCTGCAGCGTGGGGAGGATCGCGCGGTGGGTGTCGCAGCGGTGGGGGAACGCCGCGACCAGGTCCTGGCACACCCGCAGCCGGGCCACCGGGGACACGGCGTCGACGGGCAGCGGGATGCGCAGCGCGGTGACGCCGTTGCCGAGCTGCTGTGCGTGGTGGCGGGTCCGCAGGTCGACCGGCACCGTGGCGTAGAAGGGGGCCGCTCCCCCGGGCCAGGAACGCAGCGGGCCGTAACAGGCGTGGAGGGCACCGGCGTAGGTGCTGAGCAGCAGTTCGTTGAGGGTGGCGCCCCGTCCGCCGGCGGGTTGGCGGCGTGCCGTACGCATCACCTGCGGGTCGAGCTCCACGACGGCCACCGACGGCCGCGGTCCACCGGGGGAGGCCGACGGCAGGGACCGGCCGACGGCCCCGATGCGGCGCACCTCCCGGCCCAGGGTGCCGGGACGCAGCGGCGGGCGCCGCTGTGCCGCCGCGAGCACATGGGTCGCGGCCGATGCGAGCGGGGGCGGCGGTACGGCGCCGTCCATCAGCAGCCGGAACAGGGTCTCCAGGGACCTGCCGTCCAGCAGGGCGTGATGGGCGAACAGCACGACGGCCTGCCGGGTGACCAGCAGCCGCCACAGCGGTCGTTCGGGCGGCAGCATGTGGCTGACACCGTCGGTGAGCAGGGACTCCAGGTCCTGGTCCGTGGCGGTGACATGGGCGCCGGGGTCGAAGGACCGGGCCGCCGCCCAACGGTGGCCTGACAGCGCCGCCGGCCCGGTCGGGGGCTGCAGGACCTGGCTCATCCGGTCCAGTGCGCCCCAGCGTTCACGCACCCGGGACCGCAGTTGCTCCGGCTCGAACGGCCCTCCGGGAAACAGCCCGGCGATACCGATCGTCCCCGGCAGCCCGTTGCGCAGGTGCCCTTCCTCGATGGCCGTCAGCCGCATGCTCCGCAGCCTCCTTCGGTGATCAGCCGTGCGGTGAGTCGAAGACGACACAGGCGTTGTGGCCTCCGAAGGCGAAACTGTTGCTGATCACCGGGCCGTTCGGGATCTTGCGCGGTTCGGCGGTGACCACGTCCAGCTCACAGCGGGGGTCCAGCTGTGTGAGGCACGCGGTCGGCGGGGCGAGCCCCTCCCGCACGGACAGGGCCGTGATCACGGCCTCCAGCGCTCCGGCCAGCCCCAGCCCGTGCCCGGTCACCGCCTTGGGCGCGGTCACGGGCACCGCGCGCGGGCCGAACAGGGCGGCGATGGCGTGGGCTTCCGCGAGGTCGTTCAACTCGGTGCCGGTGCCGTGCGCGTTGACATGCGTGACGGCGTCCGCCGTCGTACCGGCGTCGGCGATCGCCTGCTCCATGCACGCCCGCGCCCCGGCACCGTCGGGATGCGGCGCCGTGAGGTGGTGGGCGTCGGAGGTACGGCCGTAGCCGGTCAGCGTGGCGTAGATCCGGGCGCCCCGCGCGTGGGCGAGGTCCAGCCGCTCCAGCACCAGGAAGGCGGCCCCTTCGGCGAGCACGAACCCGCGCCGCCCGGCGTCGAACGGCCGTGACGCGACGGCGGGATCCTCGCACTCGGTGACCATGGCACCGGCCCGCCCGAAGGCGAGCGCGGTCGTGGGGGTCAGCGGGCAGTCATGGCCGCCCGCCACCACGACGTCCGCGCACCCGGCCCGGATCATCTGCAGCGCCTCCCCCACCGCATGCGTCCCGGAGGCGCACGCGGTGGAGACCGTGAGGCTGGGGCCGGTGATGCCGAGCCCGGCGCTGATCCAGTACGCGCCCGCGTTGTGCATCAGCCGGGGCGCGTAGAGCACGTCGGGATGTCCGATGCCGTTCTCCTGGCTGATCACCCCGCCGTACCCGGTGCCGGTGACCACCGCCCGCCGCCCGGGTGCCACGTGCAGTCCTCCGGCGTCCTGCACGGCGTCCGCGGCCGCGCACACCGCCATCTGCACCGAACGGTCGGCCCGGCGGACCTCCTTGGGCGTCAGATAGCCGGCCGGATCGAAGCCGGGCATCGGACACGCGGGGTACACGACGGTGCACTCGGCGTCGAACGCGTGCAGCGTCGTCGCCGGACGGCACTGCGCGAGGCTCTCCCACAGCGCCGCCGGAGTCGCCCCGGCGGCGCAGCGCACACCCAGGCCCGTGACGGCGACGGCGTGCCGGCCGGTCATCGGGCGAGGGGGCTGTGGGCGGCGGGGGTGCGCAGGCTCACGATGAGGTCGGCGACATCACCCACGGTGGACACCCCGGTCTTGTCGGACCCGCGCAGGGACACCCCGAACAATTCCTCGGACGCCGCCTCCAGTTCGGTGATGTCCAGGCTGTCGGCTCCCAGGTCGGCAACGAGCCGCGCCTGTGGCACGACCGCCTCCGGCGGCACCGACATCACCCGCGCGCAGAGCGGGCGCAGCGCTTCCCATACGTCGTCGCCGTGTTCCACATCCATGCAACTGTCTCCATTCCTGGTGCCGTCAGTGCTGACTCACACCGACGGCGTCACCATCCGAGCCCATGTCTCGAACTCCGTGACGACCGCGTCGGCGAGCCGTCCCGCGTCGTCCCGGCGCAGGTTGCCCACCACGGTGAGCGTGAACGCGTCCCCCGCCTGTGCCAGGGCGAAGCTGACGGTGCCCGGGTGCTGCAGGGGCGGCAGCCCCACGGTGCGCACGAGCCGGCGCCCCTCGAAGGTGCTCGCCCCGCCGGGCCACTTCATGGCTGTGGTCGCGGTCGCCGCGAAACAGGAACGGCGACCGCGGTCGGTCAACAGTCCGGTCACCCACGGCCCGGTCCGCCGAACCGCTTCTGCGGCGGGGAACAACACACCGGCATGCACGGCGGCCCGCTCGGGCACCGAGGCCAGAGCGGCCTGGCACGCCCGCAGCCGCGCCACGGGCCCGTCCACGTCGACGGGCAGCGGAACCCGAACGACCGTGAGCGTGTTCCCGAGTTCCCGAGGATTCGCCCGGGTGCGCAAGTCACACGGTACGGCCGTGTAGGCGGGCTCCTCCCGCTGCCGCCAGCCCCGCACCGGCCCGTAGCTGGCCCGCAGTGCCCCGGCCACCGCGCCCACCAGCAGCTCGTTCAGCGTCGCGCCCCGGCCGTCGGCGGGCTGCCGGCGCGCCGACCGCACCAGGTGCGCGGGCAGTTCGCTCACCGCGACCGAGGCGTACGTGTCTCCCGGCGACCGCATCGGCAGGGCCTGCCCGATGGCCGCCATCGCCCTGAGTTCCCGGCCCGCGGCGCGCAGCCCGGTCCGCGCCAGCGGCACCGACCGCGCCGACTCCCGTGCCGCCACCGGACTGTCCGTCAGCAGACGCATCAACGTCGCCAGGGAGCGGCCGTCCAGCAGCACGTGCTGGGCCACCAGCGCCAGGGCGAACCCGCCGCCGTACGCCGCGCCCGGGATCACATGCAGCCGCCAGGGCGGAACCGCGCCGGTGATCGGCCGGTCCACGCTCCGCGCCCACAGGTCGTCCAACTCGGTCCCGGTCACGGTGACATGCACGGCGGGATCGAACGGTCCCGGTACCGCCCATCGCACCCGCCCACGCCGCCGGAAAGGCCCCCGCCGCGCCGTCCCGCCGTCGCCCGACGGCCCGTCGAGCACACAGTTCATCCGCTCCAGGCCCGTCCACCGCTCGGCGACACGTGCCCGCACCTGATCCACGTCCGGCTGTTCACCGGAGAAGACCGCCGCCAGGCCGATGACTCCCGGACACCCGTTGAGCAACAGCATCTCGTCGGCACAGGACAGTCTCATGCGACAGGTCGCCCACCCTTCCTGGTAAACGACATCACCCTACACGCAGGGTTACGATCGGTCACTCAACGCACATGGCGCGCCCAACAGTCCGACGCCCGCCCCGTGGTGGAGCGGGCGTCGGACGAACGCTTCACACGCTCTACTTGAGCGCCGCGCTGTTGCAGCCCATGTCCGAGCCGAGGTGGGTGTCCTGCGCACCCGGGCTGCCCTCACCGTTGAGCGCGTTCGCCAGCAGGCTGTTGAGGACACCGACGCTGCCGAGGACGTCGACGTTCATGTCGTGCGAGCGGCACTCGATGCCCTGCTGGATGTCGAGGTCGTGAGCCCCGCCCTCACCGTGGGCGACGGCGGTACCGACGCCGAACGAACCGACACTGCCGAGGACGGCGCCCACGAGGGCGACCTTGTGAAGCTTGCGCATTTCTTCTCCGTTGGTCGAGCAGATGTGCTGTGCAGCAGATCGAGTTGGAACGGTGGACAACTACGGGAGGGATCAGCCGAGCTTCGGCAGACCCAACTGACCCACGGGAGGCGCCTGGACCTGCCCGAGCCCGAGCCCCGGCACCTGCGGCACGCCGCCGCCCGTCGGGACCAGCGGGTTGATGAGCGGGTTCACCTGGGGGTTCACCTGCGGGTTCACCTGCGGCGCGACCCGCGGCGGCGGCTCCGGGTTGAACACCTGGGGCGCGTGGACCTGCGGGGCGACCTGCGGCATGACCTGCGGCGCCGTCTGCGGGGTGACCTGCGGCACGACCTGCGACACCGGCGACTGGGCAGGCGACTGCGGCGCGGAGCGCGGCCCGTTGGAGGCCTCCGCGGCACCGCCCGACATGGCCGAGGCAGAGGCGTGACCGCTCTGCGGCTGCGGAGCTGGCGCTGGAGCGGGGGCCGGTGCCGGAGCGGGGGCCGGAGCAGGCGCGGGGGCCGGAGCAGGCGCGGGCGCGGGAGCCGGGGCCGGAGGCGTGTACTGCGGTGCCGGGGGCGCGTACTGGGGCTGCTGAGTCGCGGTCTGCGCGACGCCCGTCGAACGCGCCTCCGCGACGGCGTGCGGCCCCGGGTAGGGAGCGGGCGCCGGCGGCGCGTACTGGGGCGGCGCGTACTGGGGAGCGGGCGCCGGGGCTGCGTAGTACTGGGGTGGCGCGTACTGGGGGGCTGGCGCCGGGGCGTAGTGAGGTGCCGGGTACTCGGGAGCGGGCGCTGGAGCGCCGTACCCATAGGGATATTCGGCGGCCTCGCTGACGCCGGCGCCGATGGCGGTCAATCCGCCTGCCGCCGCTACGACGAGCGCGGCCTTGTGAAGCTTGCGCATGGAACCCTCGGCCCTTCATTACCTGTGCAGGGAATCCGTTTATTCAGTGCAGTCTTGCGTGCGCTCAGTCTGATATTCGTACTGCGCCCATACAGGGGTAATGCCTGAGCTGTCGTGTGGACTTCACGCTGGAGTCGGCAGCGGATCCCGTTGGCCCTCTCTGACTGCTGATCGCTGCCCTCTCCCAGCTGGCAACGACAATTAATGGGCCGGGTCACGGGATGAGAAAGTCCGTCACTCAATTGCCATCTATCCGATAAAACGCTATGCGGATCGTCGATGATTTACGGCACCGGCAAATGGGTGAGCACACTCGGACACACGTGACCGGTCATGCACTTGCCTCGTTCCCCACAAGGTCAGAGCAATTGGCTACAGCACTTCCATATGTTCCACGCACAGGTCAATGAAGGGCCGAGGTTCCATGCGCAAGCTTCAGCAGGTCGCGCTCGTCGTCGCAGCAGCCAGTGGACTGTCAGCCATCGGCGCCGGCCCCAGCGTCGCGGACGCCCCCGTCGCATACCGGGGCGCCACTCCGCCCCCCGTCGGCCAGCAGGACGCCCAGGCCCACACCTGGACCCGCTCACAGGCCAGCGTGTCGACCCCCGGCAGCCATCAGGCCCCGCCGCAGCGCATGGCGGCCCCGCAGCGCGGTGCCGAGGTCAGCCCGCAGGTCAGCCCCCAGCTGAGCCCGCAGATCAACCCGCAGCTCTCGCCCCAGCCCGCCTCCTCCGGCGAGGGCTTCTTCAGCCAGTCCAACCTCTTCCGCCCCGCCCAGGAGTGCAGCCCGCAGTCCCTGCTCAACGCGAACGTGCCGATCGCCGCCCTCGCCGCCGCGGACGCCCGCGGTGTCGACTGCGACCAGGCCAACAGCCAGGCGAACTCCGCCGCGAACGCCCGCGCGACCAGCTAGCACACCGACCGCCACGACAGCGCTGGTCACAGCCCTTCATCGAGGGGCTGTGACCAGCGCTTTTTCTTTGAGGTATGGGACTTCCGGGTGTTTCTGATACGAGATCAAGAATCCCGGCGCGCCGTTCGGACATATCGGATATTCACTACTAATCTTCCGTAACTGTACGAAGTCGATCCTTCACGGATCGCACACACACCTCACTCCACCGGAGATGACATGCACAAGCTTCGCAAGGCTGCCGTCCTGGTCGTCGCCCTCGGCAGCGTCGGGCTCCTGGGCGCCGGCACCGCCGTTGCCGACCAGGGCGGCCACGGCGGCAAGGACGGGGGCAAGTTCAGCGTCCTGCAGAGCTCCAACTGCAAGTCGCACGACCTGAACGTCGACGTCCTCGGCCAGGTCGGCATCCTGAACGGCCTGCTGGGCAACGCGCTCAACGGCGAGGGCAACGCCGGTGGGCAGGACACCCACCTCGGCTCGTCCATGGGCTGCAACAACAGCGCGTTCTAAGCGCACAACGGCCGCCTAGCCGGCCGACAGCGGGAACAGAGTCCCGGTACCGAGCCCAGAGCCCGGTGCCGGGACTCAGCCTTGTGCCCGGATTTATCAGGCCGGGAGCTATTTCCCGACATTCGGCCAAGGCGGTGAGAGTTTCTCAAATTCGGCGTGCCTCCGATTAATGCCGAATACTTCCTATTAGCCTCCGTAACTGTTCGAAGTCGATCCGTTATGGATCGCATCCTCTTCACTCCACCGGAGAAGAACATGAACAAGCTCCGCAAGGCTGCCGTTCTGGTCGCCGCCCTCGGGAGCGTCGGAGTCCTGAGCATCGGCGCTGCCCACGCCGACCAGGGCGGATGGGGCAAGAGCAGCCGGGGCAACGGCGGCTCCAGCGTCAGCGTCCTGCAGAGCACCAACTGCCGGTCGCACGACGCCAACGTCGACGTCCTCGGCCAGGTCGGCATCGCCAACGGCCTGGGCGGCAACCTGCTCAACGGCGAGGGCAACGCCGGCGGGCAGGCCACCCACCTCGGCTCGGACATGGGCTGCAACAACAGCGCATTCGACAAGTAAGCAACACCCTCCCCTCGGGGGGGGGGGGGGGGGGGGGGGGGGGGGGGGGGGGGGGGGGGGGGGGGGGGGGGGGGGGGGGGGGGGGCCGGGGGG
>NZ_JAQMYP010000054.1 GCF_028369295.1 Streptomyces sp. HD | reverse complement strand
ACGCCCTAACAGAAGTCGGTAATCGTGTGACTGTCGGTCTGTCTGCTCACTGGTGTGGTCGTGGGGAAGCGACAGTCGCGACCGTGGATCGTCTCGGATGAACTGTGGTCGCTGATCGAGCCGTTGCTGCCGGAGGCGGGGCCGAAGGTGGTCTCGGGCCGGCCACGGGTGCCGGACCGGCAGGCCCTGTGCGGGATCCTGTTCGTGCTGCATACCGGCATCCAATGGGAGTACCTGCCGCAGGAGCTGGGATTCGGCTCGGGTATGACCTGCTGGCGCCGCCTGGCTGCCTGGAACGAAGCAGGCGTGTGGGACCAGCTGCATGTGGTGCTGCTGAAGAAGCTGCGGTCGGCGGACAAACTCGACTGGTCCCGGGCGGTGATCGACTCCTCCCATGTCAGGGCCGCTCGGCGGGGCCCAAAAGCGGGCCCAGCCCGGTCGACCGCGCACGTCCGGGCAGCAAGCACCACGTCCTCGTCGACGGCCAGGGCATCCCGCTCGCGGTGTCGCTGACCGGCGGGAACCGCAACGACGTCACCCAGTTGCCGCCTCTCGTGGACAAGGTCCCTGCTGTTGCCGGTCGTGTCGGCCGTCCACGCCGACGTCCGGACGCACTGCTCGCCGACCGCGGCTACGACCACGACAAGTACCGGCGCCTGCTGTGGCAGCGCGGCATCCGCCCACTCATCGCCGAACGCGGCCAACCGCACGGCTCCGGCCTGGGCACCTTTCGCTGGGTGGTCGAGAGGACGATCGCCTGGCTGCACGGCTTGCGCCGGCTTCGGATCCGCTGGGAGCGACGCGATGACATCCACGAGGCGTTCCTCGGCCTCGCCACCTGCCTGATCACCCACCGACACGTCCAACGCCTTTGTTAGGAGCTCTTAACCCCCGCTCCCTACACGGTGACAAGGCGACCGACTACGGCGGCACGGCACTCCGGCTGACACAAAGTGCCACCACGGGCACTCCGCCACGCGCCCGTCGCCCTACGGCCGGTCCGCGACGAGGCCGACCAGGGATACACGACCTGCCCACCGAGCTCGCCCCCCGGCGCCCGCATGAGCGTCGCGCGGTCCACCGTCAGGCGCCGAAGAGAAGCACCTGTCGGCGCGGTGAGACCGCCACGCAGCCGCACGAAGCGGACGCGACGGCGGCAGAGACCCTCGTCGACAGCGGTGCCCGCGAGGAACTCCGCCACCACGTCGGCCCGTACACGGCGATACTCCAGCTCACCGCGGGGGCCCAGCCCGCACTGAAGCGGCGACCGTGCCAGGGATGATCGGCGCCGGTTGGACGCAGCAGCTGTCCAAAACCCAAAGCCGATCCGGCAGTGGTCAACAATCCCGCCACCTGCGAGTGGATCACCACGGCTATCTACTGTTTCTCATCAGAGACGTCGGCCAGCACCAGACCGATATGCCCACCTGCGCATCCCCGATGACACAGGAAGGCCACCGCGCGGGGCGGTCGCTCGGCTGATCCACTCCCTCGACACGACCTGGACCGGGAGTCATGACGTTGGCCGTTCACCCGTTATCAGGTCTTGCTCCGCGCCCGCCGGCGGCGGCCTGGCGGCCGTCCAGACCGGCGGACGGGGCGACGTCACGCAGGGACGCCGAGCGGCGGGTGATCGAGCACGCGGGGCTTGTACTCGACCAGCTGGATGCGGCCGTCGAAGGTGCGGTGCTCGATCATCTCAAGGGCAACGTCCGGATAGCCGTCGTAGATGCGTTCCTCGCCCGTGGCCCCCGTGATCACCGGGAACATCACGACCCGGAAGCGGTCGACGAGTCCGGCTCGTAGCAGGGACCGGCACAGACTGAGGCTGCCGATCGTGCTGAGGAGCCCCGAGCCACTCGACTTCATGGCGCGGACCGCCTCGACGGCGTCGTCGCGGACGAGCGTGGAGTTGGCCCACGTCAGTGGCTCCTCAAGGGAGGAGGAGAACACCACCTTGGACGCTTGCGTGAGCTCGTCGACGGACGCCTCTTCTTCGGGCCTGAACTCGTCCTGGCCATCCGGGACCTCGCCTGCGGCGAAGCCCGACATCAGGCGGTAGGTGTTCGCTCCCATCAGGTACGTGGCCTCGGGCTGCTTGCCGAGCCATGCGAGGTACTCCGGGCCCTCCAGGCCCCAGAACCCGGGCCATCCCTCTCCCGATGCGTAGCCGTCGAGGGAGGTGATGAAGTCGACGAGAAGCTCCGACATGGCGGTGTCCTTTCCTAGGGTGTCACGAGCTTGGACCGGCCGGGAGCCACAAACTCATCGGCCGCGCTGTGGAGAAACGAGAAAACCCATGACGCTGCAGCCGATCAGGCCGGCCGAGCGGCACCGCTTCGGAGGGCCGGAGGCCTACATGATTGCACTATGCACGCAGTCGGCTAATGATCTCCACGCGATTGGGAACGGCGGTTTGAGTTCCGCCAAAGCCCCAGCTCAGCCCACCCACGAACGGCCCGCGATCGCGAGCACTCCGCGCGACCGTCAGAACTGCCTGACGGTCGCCGACAACGCCCTGGAGCTCCTTGCCCGTTGGGCAGCCCAGGCCCCTTCAGCATCAGGTCCTGAAGGGCCGCCAGGGCCGCAGGGCGGCAGGGCGGCAGGGCGGCAGGGCGGCAGGCGGGGTGACGATCCGTTTGTAGCTGTTTCGGCTACGCCCCGAGGGTCGTGTGCCCCCGGGCCGCCGCTTGCCATGATCCCGGCCATGAACACACCAAAGGAGACCATCCTCGCCACCATCGGCGCCACCGTCCTGACCCTGGCCGCCCTGGCCACCGGTCCCGCCTCCGCCGCCGCCCTCGGCGACACCCCCAACGGAAAGACCTGGTCCCCGGGAGCGGAGCTCTCCACCTTGCCCCGGTCCGCCGTGAACCGGAGGATGCGCTCGCGCCAACCGTCGGGGTCCAGGACGCAAGCGAGGTGGGCTCGTAGGGGAAGCCCTGGCTCGATGGTCGCCGCGGTGACCCAGACGTCGGCTTGATGCGGTTCGACCCAGGCATCCTGCACCCAGGCCCCGCCGGCCGCGGCTTACCGGGCGGCGGCTTCGCGCAGCGCCTCCACCTGTGCTTCGTGGGCCGCCGCGGGAATGAGAGCGCGCACGGGGCCGAGGGCGCCGAACTCGCGCAGGGTACCCAGCGGCTCAGCGGATCCGTCCCGGCGCAGGATCTCCCCTGCCGCAAGATCCGGGATTGTGGCGGCATAACCAGCACGGCGCAGAGCCTCGCTGTTCACCCAGCCAGCCTCCAAGGGGAAAGCAGCACCGCTGGGCAGCGCATATTGCGTAGCGGGGCTGTGGAGGAGGGCATGGTCCGACTGGCCGCGCCACCATCAGACGCGATCACAAACCGGTTTTACCGGCGACGAGCCGCAATCCCTACATCAAAATCACGGGCTGCGGCTGGGCCACTCCTACCAGACTGACGTGGCATGACCCGTTGCCATGTGGTTGTTACGCGCACACGCGTGGCGGTCAAGGGCCGGTCGCCGTCTGCTCATTGTCCGGCTCGGCCTGCTGGTGGCAACACGCGCCACCGGTGCCGCCATCACGGCACCGGCCCCCAAGGCCGCGACGCCCGCTCGGCTTCGCTACCACGTGTCCCTGCGCGGCAACGCCGACGGCTCCACTGGGACGGGCCGCAGCGGGTGTCCTCCAGGGATTCGGCCATCACGAAACCCAGAAGTGGCGGGAGCGGCCGCCCACCACGCAGCTCCTGCCCCGCCCCGCCCCGACCCAGCCATACGCCCAGGATGTGCCTCCTTGCCCCGTGCCGTGCGCCGTCGCGCAGGTCGGGGCCGAAAGACGCTCACGCATTTCAGGCCATTTCAAACTCTGACACATCGGCCACATCTTCAATCGGCGAACAGATTGGCAAGGCCTCTCACCTCCTCAACCCTGAGCACTGGTGACCAATCGAGCCACTGATTGAAGAAGCAATAGGGTCTGAATTTCAGCGATGAGAAGAAATACAGCTCTACTGTCCTGAGACGAGAGCAACAAGGCGGGTACTTCGAGGCATCGAACACCGCAAACAGAAAGGAGATTCATCATGCGCCCGATGACACGCTGGGCAATGACAGGAGCTCTGCTTACGGCGGCGCTCGCGGGTCCTTTGAGTATGCCCGCCCATAGCGCCCCCGCCTCGCTGTACGACCCTTCGGCCTTGGTGATGACCACTGGCCACGGCGAGAAGGCGGCCACAACGGCACCGGAGCGCGCAGTGACGCTGAACTGTGCGTACACCACCACCGGGACACACCCCGATCCGCGGCAGGCTTGTGCGGATCTGGACCGTGTGAACGGTGACTTCGACCGCTTGGCCACGCTTCGCACAAACGGGACGGGACAACCTTGCACGAAGGAATACCGTCCCATCGTCGTGACTGTTCAAGGCGTATGGCGTGGTACACGCGTAAACTACGAGCACACCTTCGCCAATCGCTGCATCATGGAAACTCAGGGGGCTTCGGCATTTGCCTTCTGAGCCACCACGGCTCAGTAAAGCCACTCACAGACAGGGCGCGCCGCAGCGTTTCGGGCGCGCCCGTCTCCTAAGTGTTCAGCTTGTCGTCGGCGGAGGTCCGGGCCGCATACTGCGTCCGCGGGTCGCGGCACGAGACGTCGCTCTTTCGCGGCCGATACGGCGGCCTCGGCGTGTTTCGGCGCCGAGTTTTTCATGGATTGCGACGCAGGCGGGCCTTGACGGTGGCCTCGCTCATGTAGAGCGCACGGGCGATGTCACGGTTGCCGATGCCGCGGGCGAGCCGAGCGAGGATGTCGCGTTCGCCGTCGGTACGCCCGCCTCGATGGCACGGGTGATGTCAGTCTCGGTGTCGTAGGTGGTCGTATGGTTATGTGCGTGACTGCGAGAGCCGTTTCGCAGTGACTGCGGGAGTCACCATCTGCCCGAGTTTGCGATGTCAGTTTGTTTTGACGTCACTTGGGGGCTTGCGGTGCGACTGTGAGGTGTGCTTCTCCCGCTGGGGGCCTCATGGGTAACTCGCAGTCGAAGGTCGAGTTGTACGCGGCGATCCGCCGGGATCCCCAGATGGGCATGTCGCTGCGGGCGCTTCAGCGCACGCACAACGTGACGTGGAGGACCGTCCGGCGGGCTCTGGACGGGCAGTGGCCGGAGCCCCGGAAGAAGCAGCGGCGCAAGGAGTCGAGGCTCGATCCCTACAAGCCGTTGATCGACGGAATGCTGCTCGCTGCCCTGGACGCTCCGCCCAAGCAGAGGCACACTGCCCAGCGCATCTTCGATCGCCTGCGAAGGCCACGAGGCGGACGACATCTCGTACGCGATGGTCCGTGCGTATGTGAAGGACCCACGCAAGGAGGCCCGCCGACAGGCCGGAGTGGGCCCGGACACGGTGTTCGTGCCGCAGACCCATCCGCCCGGTGCGGAGGCGGAGGTCGACTTCGGCGACGTCCACGTGATGCTCGCGGGCCAGATGACCAAGGTCTATCTGTTCTCGTTGCGGTCGTCCTACTCCGGCAAGGCCGTGCACCGGGTCTTCGCTTCCTGCGGCCAGGAAGCATTCTTCGAAGGGCACGTGCACGCGTTCCGGAAGCTAGGCGGCATTCCCCGGGGCCGGATCCGCTACGACAATCTGCGGACCGCGGTCGAACGGGTCCTGGGCTCGGGCCGGGCCCGGGTGGAGAACGATCGCTGGACTGCCTTCCGCTCGCACTGGGGCATCGATGCCTTCTACTGCCGTCCCGGCATCGAGGGCGCCCACGAGAAAGGCGGCGTCGAGGGGCAGATCGGCTACTACCGGCGCAATCACTTCGTCCCCGTCCCCGAGGTGGCCTCGCTGACCGAGCTGAACGCCATGGTCGACCAGTGGGACGTGGACGACGAGGGCCGCCGCCTGCGGACGAAGACCCGGACCATCGGCGAGTCCTTCTCCCGGGAACAGCCACTGCTGCGGCCACTGCCCAGGGAGGTGTTCGAGACCGGCCGCTGGTTCACTCCGCGGGTCAACCGCTTCGGCCAGGTCACCGTCCGCTGCAGCTCCTACTCGGTCCCCGGTCCGCTTGATCGGCCGCCAGCTGCGGGTGCTGCTGCACGCCAACGACCTGGTCGTCTATGACGGCCGCAGCGTGGTCGCCCACCACGAACGGCTCAGCGGCCGGGGCGAGTCCCGCCTGGTCCTGGACCACTACCTGGAAGCTCTCCTGCGCAAGCCGGGCGCCTTTCCTGGAGCGACCGCCCTCGAACAGGCCAAGGCCGCAGGAAAGTTCACACCCGTCCATGAAGCCTGGTGGACCGCGGCCCGCGCCGCCCACGGCGAGGCGGCCGGCACCAGAGCCCTGATCGAGGTGCTGCTGCTGGGCCGCCACATGGAACACGAACACGTCGTCGCCGGACTCGCCGCGGCCCGCCGGGCCGGCGCGCTGACCGCGGACGCCGTCGCGCTGGAGGCCCGCAAGATCGCCGAAGGCGAGACCTTCACCCAGCCCACGAAGCCCACCAGGGGTCGTTCCGTCCAGTCGCAGGAGGAGACGGGCGGCACGGTCACGTTCCTGTTCCGACTGGAAGCTGTCCCACCTGCCGCCCGACACCCGGCCGCTGCCGTCGGTGGCCCACTACGACCAGCTCCCGCAACGGCACGGCCGCACGGCCGGCGAGAAAGAGGGATCATGACACGCAAGCGCGGACTGACCGAAGAAGCCGCCACCGCATCGATCGACCAGGCATGCCGGATGCTCAGGCTGCCGTCCATCCGCCAGCAGTTCGCTGACCTCGCCGAAGGCGCCGCACGCGACCAGATGTCGTATCGGGCGTTCCTCTCCGAGCTGCTGATTGCGGAGTGCGACGACCGAGCCCGCCGGCGTTCCGAACGCTGGATCAAGGCCGCCTCCTTCCCCCGAGACAAGAGCCTGCGGGCGTTCGACTTCGACGCCAACCCCAACATCGACCCGGCCACCGTCAACACCCTCGCCACCTGCGACTGGGTCAAGAAGGGCGAGCCGCTCTGCCTGATCGGCGACTCCGGCACCGGCAAGTCCCACCTGCTGATCGCGCTCGGCACCGAGGCCGCGATGCACGGCTTCCGCGTCCGCTACGTGCTGGCCACCAAACTCGTCAACGAACTGGTCGAAGCCGCCGACGAGAAGCAGCTGTCCAAGACGATCGCCCGCTACGGCCGTGTCGATCTTTTGTGCATTGACGAACTCGGCTACATGGAACTGGACCGCAGGGGCGCTGAGCTGCTGTTTCAGGTCCTGACCGAGCGTCAGGAGAAGCACAGTGCCGCGATCGCTTCAAACGAGAGATTCAGCGGCTGGACGAAGACGTTCACTGACCCCCGGCTCTGCGCGGCCATCGTCGACCGGCTGACCTTCAACGGCGCCATCATCCAGACCGGCACCGAGTCCTACCGCCTCGCCCACACCAAGGCCCAAGCCGAACGAGCCCAGGTCAGCTGACCGGGCGCCACACGGGAGGGGCCGACCGACCCCAGCCCAGCCAGCGCCGAAATGGCCGATGCTACGGATGCTCGGTTCCCGCTGGCAGGTTGTGCCACGCATGTCCGCAGGCGCCTTTGCAGTACGTCTCGCGGCGGCGAGTGTCAGCAACGGCGAACACGGAAACGAGGACGCGGAACGCCTTGACGTGTTCGGCGGAGGGGAGGCCCGCGAACCCGTAGCGGGGCGGGTCCATGCAGATCATTACCGAGGGGTTAGCCGTGGGCTTCACACCGGACCGCGCCACCCCTGCACGGCCGTCCGCAGCTGTAATGTGCGCCTGCATCGCACAGCCGGCGACTTCCTGCAGAACCTCCTGCTGGTGTGTCGGGGCGAGGTCGGAGAACCAGCCCACACCATCGTCCAACGTGCGGAGCCCCTGGGCGATCTCGTTGACGACCCGCTCAGTCTCGCGCCGGAAGGTGCGGCCGTCGCCGCTGCTCGCTTCGGTCATCGCTTGATGATTTCACGATGCGGGTTCCGGGCGAAGGCCCGTATCCGCACCCGAGACGGTGCGGGCGGGAACCGGGAACAGTCCGCTCCCGCGATCTGGAAGTGCCGCAGGACTCCCACACCGCGGCTCGCAAGACGCCCCACAGCATTTGAGGGACATCAAAAGTCGCTGACATCGATCACGAGGCTGGCCGCCAAACGAGTCCCGAAGTCACGCCGAAACGACTCCCGAAGAAGCCGACACAGCCACCCAGTACCGGCGTCAGGCAGCAAACTCACTTTCACGGCCTTCGTCTCGATCGGTGCACCTTGGTCGGAGCACATGATCAGACGAAGGCCGTCTCAACATCCCCGAATGCCCAGGTGAGCGGGCTAGTTCGGGGCTCTTTTCGACTCATCGATAGCCTTCGTCTTCATGACGCGTGCTTGGATCTTGCCGATGCTGCTGGTGCTCTGCGGCTCAGCCCTTGCGGCTGGGCTCACCCTCAGTGGGACTCCCGGCGCAGCCGCAGCCATCCTGCTGGTCTTTGTGCTGCTCGCAGGAGTGAACTCACCTCTGATCTTCCCGAGGTCGGTCGGCACGCTGGAAGCACAACGCCGCAGCGCTGTCGACGGCCGACCGGTCGTCTTCTGGCGGCCAGGCTGCAAATACTGCATCCGACTGCGCATCCGGCTGGGCCGTAGCGCCCAACAGGTGCACTGGGTCAACATCTGGCGCGACCCGGCTGGAGCCGCAGCGGTGAGGGCCGCCAACGACGGCAACGAGACCGTGCCGACCGTCATCGTGACGGGCCAGCCGCACACCAACCCCGATCCTGCATGGGTGCGCGAGCAACTCTCCCGTTCCATGTGATCAGGACGTCGAGGTTAAAAGACAAGTTCAGAAGCTGTTTCAGATCCGCTGATCTGTGGCTTTCTGTGACCTCGGCGTCGACACGTCGCTCAGCTTGCGCGCGGCCCGTCAACAGTGAGCTCGCCGTCGGGTGCCAGGGTGAACCGGACGCCTTCCATCGCGGTCGTGGCGGTGGCCGAGGTGCCGTAGGCCTTCAGTGTGAAGTCCTCCGCCTTGCCGTAGTGCCCGTCCGCTTCGGCGGCGTCGCTCCAGGAGTTGACCCGCACCCATACCGACCAGTCGTGCACCCGCTTCTCTTGCCACGGTCCCCAGCTGTCCTGCGGCAGCAGCCCTGCGCCTCGGCCCGAGAACAGGTACCAGCCGACAAGTCCGAGCAGGGCCACGACGTTCACGGCCATGAGCCGCGGCGTGGTCGGCCGCCAGGGAACGCGGATAGCGGGCACGGGGATTCCTTCCGTCCGGGTCGAGCCCTGTCGGAGTTGAAGACGGTTCTCTGCCGGGCCGCGCTCCGTTGCGCCACCGTTTGCCGATACAGGCACACAACCGAGCGACTCTGCCACCTGTCACAGAACGGCACAGATCAGCGGATCTCAAATAGCTTCTCGCAGAGGCCGCGAAGGGATTCCTCCCAATCCTGGCCGGCGTCTGGTCGATCGGCCGCTGGGCCGCTGGGCCGCTGGGCCGCAACCACCTCCCATGGCGGTGATCCCCCGCATACACGGCGTCGTCGCTTTCCCCAGGTGACGGGGTGGCCGTGCCGCGACCGGGGATCGCGCGGAGGTGGCCTTGTTCACGAGTCGTGCACGCGGGTTTGGGAGGCGCCCGGTCCCACGGGCAGGTGATGTTCACGAGTTTTGAAGGCACCGAGGGGCTTGCCGGGACAGCGTCGGGGTGCTTCCGGGTGAATCCTGGTCATGCCGCAGATGTCGGGGGTCGAGCTGTACGCGGCGATCCGAGGCAAGCTGCTCCTTGCCCTCAGCCGTCGGCCGCGCCGCTGGTCAGCAGCAGCTCCGCCAGGGCTGTTCGTGTGTGGCGCACCGAGCGGCCCGTGCGGGTGGTGGTGATCAGACCGGCGGCGCGCAGGGCGGAAGCGTGGGTGGAGGCCGTCGCGTTGCTGACGCCGATACGGCGCGCCAGCCCCGTGGTCGTGCGGGCTTCGTCCAAGGAGCGCAGCAGCGCGAGCCGGGTGTGCCCGAGGACTCCCGCGAGGGGATCGTCGGGTGCGCCGCGCTCGTCCGGGACGAGCGGCAGCCCTTGGCCCGCCGGGTAGGCGAGCGCCACCGGATGGTCCGGCCGGTCCTGGAGGAGCGGGCCGCGCCGCCAGTGGAAGGTCGGCCGCAGGATCAGCCCGCGCCCGGCGAGCCGGATCTCCCGCACGCCCGGGATGCCCGGCAGGGACCACTCCCAGACTCCGTCGCGCAGCCGTGATCCCGGGGCCAGGCCGGTCAGGGCGGCGCCGAGGCCCCGTTCGGCGACGGCCATGGCATGGCGGGTGAACTCCGCCCGGTGCAGGTCTTCGACCTGGGGCCACACCGGTGCGAGGACCGTCTCGTGCGCTGCCCGCTGCGCCCGTCCGAGCGTCCGCCAGGCACCGGCGTCCCCACTGTGCAGGGCGCGGATCCACGGCGGGGGCGGCCGTCGCCCGTAGGACTGCTTGAGCCCGGCCTGTACCGCCTCCCGACGGGTCGCTCTGATCAGCGCGAACCCCTCGTCCGGCGTGTCGCCGAGGACATCGAGAAAGGTGGGGGCCACGCCTCCCGGCGCCAGGTCCGCAAGCGGTTCGGCCGCCCTCGGCAGGTTCCGCATCAGCCGGCTCCGCCAGCGCCCGAACAGCAACTCCTCGTGCGGGGCGCCCAGCATCATCAGGGCCGCGTGCAGTTCGGGCACGGGCGACGGCCGCGGCGCGAACCGTACCCGGGCGAGATCATCCGCCGTGAAATGGATCCGGATCATGCACGTCCTTCTGCTCCGCGCCAGCCTTTCGCCCCCGGCCGTAAGCTTCGCCCCGGCTCGGCGCCCTCCCCCAGGATGCCCTCCATGACCTCTTCCTCCATACCCGGGCGCCGCTTGCTCGCCAAGGGCGCTCTCGCCGGGGCCGCCGCCCTGCTGCTCGACGCCGCCCCGGCCTTTGCCGCCGACCGCGATACCACCCGCCGTTCCGCCCGCGAGGCGGCGCCGCTCCTGCGCCTGCATCTGCCGGCACCCGCTGGACCCTACGCCGTCGGCTCGAAGACGCTCCACCTCGTCGACTCCTCCCGCAACGATCCGTGGAAGCCGGAGATCGGGGTACGGGAACTCATGGTCACCGTCCTGCAACCGGCCGTCCCCGGCCGCGGCTTCCCGCGTGCCCCGCAGCTGACTCCAGGTGCCGCCTCGGCCTTCAGCGACTTGTGCTGGCGGATCCACCCGCACCTGCCGAAGGCCGGAGTCGACTGGGCGGCCACCCTCACCCACGCCCGGGTCTGCGCCCCGCCCCTTCCCGGCCACCGTCCCGTGCTGCTCTACAGCCCCGGCGGCGGGGACGCCCGCACGATGGGCAGCGCCCTCGCGGTGGACCTCGCCTCGCACGGCTGGACGGTCATCACCGTCGACCACCCCGGGGACGCGAGCGAGGTGGAGTTCCCCAGCGCCCGGCCGGGCCGGGAACGGGTCCGGCACACAGTGCTGCTGGGCCCGCCCGATGCGGCCACGTTCCGCACCATGATCGATACCCGGGTCGCCGACCTCCGCTTCGTCCTCGACGCTCTGGACCTGGACCGGGTCGGGGTATACGGGCACTCCGCCGGCGGCACCGCGGCCGCGCAGGCGCTCCACGAGGACCGGCGGATCACCGCCGCCGTCAACCTGGAGGGGTATCTCGACCAGATGGACGGCGAACTCCTGCCGGTGGCCCGGCAAGGGACGAACCGTCCGCTGCTCCTGGCCGGCACCGACGGGTTCCGCGACGCCCGGCTGGACCGGTCCTGGGCAGCCCTCCTCGCTCACGCTGGCCCCGTTGCCCGACGGCAGCTCGACAACGCCCAGCACTGGGCCTTCACCGACTACGCGGCCCTCGTTCCCCAGCTCCAGAGCGCCGGCCTGATGACCGCCTCCGGGCGCGCCGCCATGGTCGGCCGGGCCGGCCCGCACGTCACCGTGCCCGCCGTTCGCCACCTCGTAGGGTCTTTCTTCGCCCGTCACCTGCCGAGGTGAGCGCCGCTGCATCCCGCTCTCCCGATTGCCTCGACCTACGCATGGCTGCGGTCCGCTTGTGCGCAGAAAGGTAGGGCCGACTGACGCTGACAGTCCCGGACCCGATGGCGCGCCGCCCTCCCAGAAGGCGGGCCATCCCACGCAGTGACGTCATTTCTCGTGAACATTCAGGGCGCCGTCGATCACCGGCCGCCTCCCGAACCCGTGGACAAACGCCGTCGCTTGAAGGGTTCTGGCCCGCTTTCCGTGACGCGGCCACTCTGAGTGATGGCCGACACTCGGGACGACCTCCGGGAAGTTGCCTGAAAATGGTCGGTGTTGATCTCGGTATGGCCGACGGTTCGGCGCCGTGGAAGAGACGTTGCCCTGGCTGGAGAAGCTGTTGTTCCCGTCCATCAAGGACGTGGCGGTGCTGTCGCTGGACGTGAGCAACGAGGCTATACGCATCGAGGCCCGCAGTACGGCGACCGGGGCGCCATGTCCGGATTGTGGGAGTGAGTCAAGGCAGGTACACAGCTCTTACCTGCGGTTTCCCGCGGATGTGCCAAGTGGAGGACGGCGGGTGGTCCTCCGTCTGCGGGTCCGTCGGTTCTTCTGCCCGGCGGCCTTGTGCGAACGGCGAACGTTTGCCGAGCAGATGCCGGGGCTGCCCCGGAGACACAGCAGGTGGACAGAGCGGTTGCGTTCGACTCTCGCAGCAGTCGGTCTCGCCCTCGCCGGCCGGGCCGGCGCCCGGATGGCCCGGGTCTTCGGGGTGTCCATCAGCCGCAGCGCGGTGTTGCGGCTGCTCGACGCCTTGCCCGAACCGGAAGCCCCGGCCCCGCGGGTGGTTGGTGTTGATGAGTACGCCACACGCAAGGGGCGGGTCTATGGCACGGTTCTGGTCGATGTCGAGACCCGCCGGCCGGTGGATCTGCTGCCTGACCGGGAGGCGTCCAGCCTGGCGAGATGGTTGGCGAAACGACCTGGGATCGAGGTCGTCTGCCGGGATCGGGCGCCGTTCTTCGCGGAAGGCGCCACGGCCGGGGCGCCCCCAGGCTGTCCAGGTCGCTGACAGGTGGCACCCAGGCACGCCACCGTCCACGCGATGCTGGAAGCCGGCCACAGCCGCCGCTCCATCAGCCGTCAAATCCGCATGCCCCACCGCACCGTCAAGAGCCTCGCTGACGCGGCTGAGCCGGAAGATCTCTTTCGCGGCCAATGGCAGTACAACAGGACCTCCGTCCTCGACGAGTACAAGCCCTACCTGGACGAGCGTTGGGACGAGGGCTGCACCAACGCGTGGAAGCTCTGGGAAGAGCTCGTTCCCCTCGGCTACCAAGGAAGCTACGGCCGCGTCAGCGCCTACCTGCGGGAGAAGCGCACCTCGCCGCGGCCGGTCACCGCACGGCCGCCGGCACCCCGCGTGGTGACGAAGTGGATTCTCAGCCGGCCCGAGACTCTGACCGAGATCGAACAGCTCCGGCTCAGGGCCGTCCTGGCCAACTGCCCCGAACTCGACGCCCTCACCGGCCACGTCCGGTCCTTCGCCCAGATGCTCACCGAGCGCCGGGGCGACCGGCTCCCGCACTGGCTCGATGCCGTCCGCCAGGACGACCTGCCCAGCCTCCACACCCTCGCCGCTGGCATCGACCGCGACCGTGACGCCGTCATCGCCGGCCTCACCCTGCCCTGGAACTCCGGCGTTGTCGAGGGTCACGTCAACCGCATCAAGATGCTGAAACGGCAGATGTTCGGCCGCGCAGGCTTCCGGCTTCTCCGAAAGCGCGTCCTCTTCGCGTGACGGAGACGAGGAGGGGAGACACGACGAACCGCACTATGCGGCATGCTGACAATGTGGCTGCGCAGGTGAGGGCGTCGTCCGGAAGTCGTCGGAGTCGCTGCGCATTTACCGCCCGGCGGACGTGGTCTCCGCGCTGCTGCGCAGAGCTCGTTCCTCTGCGTCGGCAAGCCAGAAGAAGACAGGCGGCAGACCGAGTTCGATCGCCGTCAGGGGGATCTGGAACCACTGCGGCCAGCCGTGAAGGGCGAGTGAGAGCAACCGCCCCGCGCCCCCCAGTAGAAAGACGCCGGCCAGCCACCGCACCGCCCGAGCCGGGACGGGTCGCTGCCGAGCGACCCAGAGCCAGGCCAGCCCGTAGCCGACGAAGCTGGCCCCCATGAACCGACCCCAGCTGTCGACCGTCGTGCCGGCTGAACCTGCGCCGGGGATCGCCGCGTTGCCGAGTAGCACGTGAAATACACCGATCAGCACGCAGGCCCAGCCCATTAACTGTGCGAGTGCCCGCAGAGCCCTTGCCATGACCCCTCCCAACCCGTCTCGACAGATCCTTAGTTGACATGTGTCTACTAGATTGGGTGCGTTAGTAGACGCATGTCAAGTAGTCTGCGGCTCGTGCCTCCCCGCCAACGACTGAGCCCCACTGACCGCCGCACCCAACTCCTCGGCGTCGGAGCGCAGCTCTTCGCCGCACGCCCGTACGACGACGTGCTGATGGAGGAAGTCGCCAAAGAAGCCGGCGTCTCCCGAGCCCTGCTCTACCGTCACTTCCCCAGCAAGCACGCCCTCTTCGCGGCCGTCTACCAACAGGCGGCGGACCAACTGCTCGCCGAAACCCGGCTCGACCCAGCCGACTCCCTGGTCGAGCAGCTCATCCAGGGTATGGACGTCCACCTCGACTACTTCGTGGCCAACCGCAACACCGTCCTCGCCGCAAACCGGGTTCTCGCGGGCGACCCGGTGATTCAGTCGATCATGACGAACGAGCTGGACGCACTCCGTACGCGGCTGCTGGCCGTACTCCCGCTCGCGCACGACAGCACCCGCGAGGCCGTGTCCGCCGTCCTGAAAAGCTGGCTGGTCTTCGTCCAAGTCCTCTGCGTCGACTGGCTCACCCACGAGACCTGCACCCGCACCCAACTCCGCGACAGCTGCATCGGCGCGCTTCTCGGCGCTCTCCAGCCATTGCTCGCCGACGACCCCACCCACCAGTGGCCGCTACAGCGCCCCGGCGCAGACGCCTAGTTCACGGCCACCGACAGCGCCGCGACACCGGCGAGCAACGGTACGAGCTCAGTCATTACGCAGAGCGACAACTTCACAGAAGTTGAGCCAGAGCCGGAAGTTGGCCCCACCGGGACCGCGCGGCATGCTCATCCGACATGCCGGGCCCGACGCGGGGCATGGCAACGGGGCGGGAGGATCGCGTTGATCGTCTGGGTGAACGGTGCGTTCGGCAGCGGGAAGAGCACGCTGGTGGAGGAGTTGCGTCCGCGCTGGCCCGAGGTGCTGGTCTATGACCCGGAGATGGTCGGATACGTGCTGCGGGAGATGGTGGAGGTGCCGACCGGCGACTTCCAGGACCTTCGGCTGTGGCGACGCCAAGTCGCGGACCTGGCGGTGGGACTTGTCGAGGAGTATCGCCGCCCGGTCTTGGTCCCCATGACCTTGGTCAACCCTGGCTACGTCGGTGAGATCTTCGGCGTGTTGAAGGACGCGGGCATAGACGTCCACCACTTCTTCCTCAAGGTTTCCCGAGAGGTTCTGGAGCAGAGGATCGACAGCCGGAGCTTCACCCCGGACAACCCTGAGCAGGACGAGAAGGTCCGGCGCTGGTGCAAGGACAGGATCGAGTCGTGCACGGCCGCGGCCGACACCCTGCCCAGCGACACGGTGTTCCTGGACGGCGAGCTGACCTCCAAGGAGTTGGCCGACCAGGTGTTGGCCCGGGTCCGAGCTGACGGAACATCCGGGCTGTGACCGCGGCGGCGGCTTCGGTCGTCCGGTGTCCTGCTGGGCCTTGGCATGTGACCAGTCGATAGGAATCGGTGCCCGTCTCCATGATGTTGCCGCCGAAGGTGAGCCGGTCCACGATTGCCGGGCAGAGCCGGGGATCGGTGAAGGTCTTCGTCCACCCTCCAAACGATTCGTTGGAAGCGATGGCCACCGACGCCTTCTCCTCCCACTCGGTCAAAACCTGAAACAGCAGTTCAGCGCCGCGGCGGTCCAGTTCCATGTAGCCGAGTTCGTCGATCGCGACGAGATCGACGCGGCCGTAGCGGGCGATGGTCTTGGTCAGCTGCCGTTCGTCGGCGGCCTCGACGAGTTCGTTGACGAGCGTGGCGGCCAGCACGTAGCGGACCCTGAAGCCTGCCATGGCGGCCTCGGTGCCCAGCGCGATCAGCAGGTGCGACTTGCCGGTGCCGGAGTCACCGATCAGGCAGAGCGGCTCGCCCTTCTTGATCCATTCGCAGGAGGCCAGGGTGTGGATGGCGGCCGGGTCGATGTTCGAGTTGGCCTCGAAGTCGAAGTCTCGCAGGGGCTTCTGGCGGGGGAAGCCGATTGCTTTGATCCGGTGCTCGGAGCGTCGGCGGGCCCGGTCGTCGCACTCGGCCATCAGCAGCTCGGCGAGGAAACCGCGGTAGGTCATCTGCTCCTTGGCGGTCGCGGTGGCGACGTCGGGGAACTGGGCTCGGATCGTGGGCAGTCAGCATCCGGCAGGCAGAGTCTATGGAGGCGGGCCCACAAACCCCCGAGCGCTGCAACGGCAGCCAGATGTTCGACCGCAGCATCACGCTGCGCGGAGGCACCGCCCCGGTCCGCGCCTACATTCCCGAACTGCTGCCGGATGTGCTCTCCGGTGCCCTCGATCCGGGGCCCGTCTTCAACCGTGCCGTCCCCCGGCTGAGGTGCCGGACGGATATCGGCGATGGACGACCGGTCGGCGCTGAAGGAGCGCATCACCTTCTGTGGGCCGGCAGCACGGGGGCCTCCCGTGCCGCGCGGCGCCCTCGTGATGTCAGGCGGCGCGCTTCACATGGCGGACCAGCCACATCAGCAGGGCGTCCAGATCGGCGGCAGCCCAGAGGACCCGGCCGACCGCTTCGGGGGTGTGCAGCCACTCCCCGCAGCCGAGGGGACGGGCGGCGATCAGCGAACGGTGGCGCAGCAGGTCGCTACGGGGGTGGCCCGTCGGATAACCGCGCGGGGGGCGTTTCATCACGTCCCCAAAGATGTCGTAGCCCTTCTCCCGCACCTCCTCGACGATGGCGGACAGTTCGCGACCGCTCCCCTCGCAGGCCACGGCCTTGCGGAACATATCCACCTGGCCGGGATCGGGGTACCACCAGGCGCCCTGGATCCGCAGGCCGTCCAGGTCGAACCGGAGACCGATCTCGATCTTGCGGCCGAGCCGGATCACCGCGCCCTGGTGCTGCCACCACCAGGAGTCGGTGCGGTAGTGCCAGACGGAGAAGTCCTCGTACCGGGCATCGGTGTCCGCGACCTCGTTGAGCAGCGCAATCATCGGCTGCCGAACCAAGCGTTCGCGGTCCGCGCGGTAACGCTCGCGCGTCGCGTGGGTCGGTTCGCCCTGGAGCTGCCACAACACGTCCATGGCCTGCTCCGGCCAGCCGGTGAACTGTCCGCGCATGCGCGGAGGATAGCTCACGCATGATCTGCGCGCGGGGAGAGTGACGCTGGCAGGGAGACGTAGCCCAGACATGGCGGGAGGTGATGCGGCGGGGATCGCCGGCCAGATCGATGTGCCGTGCGCGGTGGGCGAGTTCGTCGAGGAACACGGACAGTGCAGTCGATATGAAGCGGGCCGTGAGACTGTGCAGCCGGACGTGAGATCCCACACCCGGCAACGGGCGGCAAGCACCAGGACCGGACGCCATCACTTGTAGCGGTACAGCTGGTGGATGTGGAGGACGCCGGTCCGCCACTGCGCTCGGGCTCCAGGGGTATCGCCAGGCACATCCCGGCCGAGCCGCTCCGCCGCCCGCTCATACAGGGACGGCGAGCGCGTGTCGGTGGCAGCCAAAAGCGCACCGCAACGTAGCCACCTCAGCAACCTTCTCCTCAGCCAGCCGCTCCCGTACCGCACCCCCTTTCCCACCCCGTCCCGCAACCCCTTGCACCCCATCACGTGACCGAGCTGCGCTTCGCGCACCGTCCGTCCGGCCAGGGTCGGATCGAAGCTGCGGCACGTGCAGGCGCGCGATCCACCTCTCGGCCTCCCGCCGCTGCGCCGACATCACCTCGCCGCCAGCCTCGCTGAGGTCTTTCTCCAGCAGTGCCACCAGCCGTCGAGTGTCGCGGGAGAGCGGCCGATCGGGCAGGCGACGCAGATGCCGAAGAGCTGAGCGCACGCGACGCTGAGCGGCCCGCGCCGGGCTGCCCCCCGGCCCCCGGACACAACCGGGTGAAGCTCATGCGTGGCCGCAACCCAGGACTCGACCTCCTCACGCTGCAACGCCGTGACATGATCCCCCGCCCCGGCCGCGCTCCTCCTCAACTGGCCGATCAATCGGTTCACCTCACGCTCAGGCGCCCAACCGGCCAGCCGCCGCAGGACAGCAAGCAGATCACGCGTCCGACGGGGCAGGCCAACCGCCGTCGCAGCGGCAATCGCGGGGCACCGCTACTGCGCACGCCCCGCACCCTTCCGCGCGTTCTCGGGCCGGGTGAGGTCGAGGCAGTGCTCGGTGCGGTGAACACGGCTCGGGTTCGGGCCATGGTCCTGGCGATACTGCTGAGCGGACTGCGTCGCTGCGAGGTCCTCGGCCTGAGCTGGGTGACCTGTCACCGGGTGAGCGTCGGGTCTTCATCAGCGAGGGCAAGGGCGGGCACCAGCGTCTGATATCCGTCTCCGCGCAGTTCTTCGCCGCGGTCGGCGACTATCTGGACCGTGAACGTCCCCTGGTCGACCATGACCGCCTGTTCGTCGTTCCGCGCAAACCGATCCTCGGTCGACCCTTCTCGGCCGACGGCCTGGACGAGATCCTCGACGGCGTCCGGAAGCGGACCGGACTGGCGAAGCTGACCTGCCACCAGCTCCGCCACACCTGCCTGACCCGACTGCGTGAGGCAGGCATGGCCGTGAGGCGGGCATGGCCCTGGAAACGGGCATGGCCCTGGAAGCGGTACAGGCTCAGGCCGGGCACCGCTCCATCGAGTCGACCCGCATCTACATCCACCTGGCGAACAGCTGGCTCGTCGAGCAGTACCTGCAGGCGAGTGCCGCCATCGACGCCGACCGGGCGGGCAGTTGATGCGCCGGGCCCGCGCCGCGGCTCTGCCGATCGTGTGCCCGGACCTCGTCGAGTCCCACCTCACCCAGCGCGCCGCGCAGGGCATGAACACCGACCACAAGGTCCGCTGGGGAGCCCGCGCCCTGCTTCGCCGCAGTGCCCGAGCTGACCGACTTCTGCCGCCTTCATCGTCCCGATTCTCGCGTGAGGCAGGCACAACCCACTCCGGGGCTGATCAGGTTTCCAGGATCCTGCGCTTCTGGTCCTCGAACTCGGCCTCCGTGAGCACGCCTTGTTCCTTGAGCTCGCCGAGCTGCTTCAGCTGTTCGATCTTGCTGGTCATGTCGGGGGCCGCCGGAGCCGCGGCGGGTTCGGCCTGGTACGCCGGTTGCGGTGCGGGCGCCTCGTATCCCTGCTGCGCCGCCCATCGCCCCTGTTGTCGGCGTGACACACGGTTCGACACGGCGGTAGCCGTTCCGGCGACGACGGCGGTGCGGGCGACCCCGCGGATGAGACCTGGCATGGCTGTTCCCTTCTGCCCGTCAGCTGTCGGTCAGCGTCATCGTTCGCTGTTCACTGGGCGCCCTCGGTCGCGTCGAGGGCGGAAACGAGGTCGGGCACCGGAATCCGCCCGGAGGCAACCATCCTGGCCCCGCCGCGGCGCAGGGCGGCGGCGAAGGGCGCGGCCCACAGATTCTCGTAGATCAGGATGCCGGCGGAACTGCCGGGCTCCAGTGCGGTGGCCGCCTCCTCCAGGTCGTCCTGGCCCAGAAGTCCGGACGACGCTCCCTCGAAGACGGCCAGGTCGAGCTCGCCGTCGCCGGTGAGGTCGGCGATCTCCATGCCCGTCACGGATCCGTCGTCGTTCTTCCTGACGAACACCAGGTCCAGGATCCGGATGAGGCCGCGGTCCACCAGATCGACGAGGATGGGGAAGCCCTCGCCGGTCATCCGGTTGCCGGGGAACTCGACGACCAGATAGTCGATCGGGCCCACCTCACCCACTTCTTCGAATTCGTCGCTCACGGCGTCACCTCTGGTGCTCGCGGCTGTCCCCCTGTGACACACCCCACATCACCTATGTCAATTGCATCATCGGGCCGCGCCCGTCGCACCTCGGTACGCCGTTCACCCGCCTGGGTTCGCCCAGGTCGCGCGCTGTGCGCAGCATGGATGGGCTGGTACCCATGAGCGAAGGCGGCGACGAACAGCTCTCGGCCCGGGAGCGCAGCGAGCTGGACGAGCTGCGGCGGCGGGTGAACGCGCTGGAGAGCGCCAGTCCACCCCGGGCGGCACGGCACCACCCGTTTCGCTCGCTCGGCTCGGTCCTGCTGATCCTTCTCGCCGCGCTGCTCTCGCTTCTGTCCGTCGTCGCGGTATGGGCGAACAGCATCGTGCAGGACACGGACCGCTACGTCGACACGGTCGGACCGCTGGCGAGCGATCCCGATGTGCAGAAGGCCGTCACCAACCGGGTCACCGCCGCCGTACTCGCGCGGGTCGACGTGGACGCGCTGGTCAAGGAGCTGACGGACTCGGCTGCGCAGCAGGGGGTCCCGCCGCGGGTGGGCGAGCTGCTGGGTGATCTGGACGGCCCGATCGAGAACGGGCTCAAGCAGCTGGTCAACAGCACGGTGGAACGGGTGGTCACCAGCAGTGCCTTCGAGACGGTCTGGGTGAACGCCAACCGCAGAGCGCACTCGGCGCTGGACAAGGCTCTGACGGGCCAGTCCGACAGCACGGTCAAGCTGGAGAACAACCAGGTCGTCATCGACCTGGGGCCGATCGTCGCCAACGTCAAGGACCAGCTGGTCGACGCGGGTTTCTCGGCCGCCGCGAAGATCCCGGCCGTCCACACGGACTTCGTGGTGTTCGCGTCGACGGATGTCGGCGAGATCAAGTCCTACGTGAGAGTGCTGGAGATCCTCGGCGGCTGGCTGCCCGTCATCGCGCTGCTGATCGCGGCCGCCGGTGTGTACGTGGCGTTCAACCGCCGTCACGCGTTGATCGGGGCCGCACTGGCCGTGTTCGTCGCCATGCTGGTGCTCGGGATCGGCCTCACCGTCGCCCGTGACGTCTACCTCGACCATCTGCCGCCAGGGGCTTCCCAGGCCGCCGCGGGATCCGTGTACGACGCACTGGTCAAGTTCCTGCGGGCCGGTGTACGGGCGCTCGCCGCGGTCGCCCTCTTCACCGCCGCCGGTGCCTTCCTCGCGGGGCCGTCCCGGATCGCCGTTCTCACGCGCACCGGCTGCCGGCGGAGCATCGGCGGTCTGCGCGACGTGGCGACATCGGCGGGGCTTCGTCTCGGTGCGGTCGGGCGGTTCGTCCATCGCTTCAAGCGCTGGATCGGGGTGGCCATCCTGGTGATCGCGGCGGTCGTCCTGTTCACCTGGAGCTACCCGACCACGGCGGTCGTGGTGTGGACTGCGGTGATCACGCTGGTGGGCCTCGCGATCCGTGAGTTCCTGGACGACGACGGCTCCGCAACGTCCGTCGACTCCCGGGCCGGTGCCGCCACTCCCTGACCCGGCTCGCTGGGAGCCCGCTTCAGAGCTACGTTGAGTGAGGAGGCTTGGTGAGCCTGCCCTCCGCCCGGCACGCCCCCTCCTGACGGGCGAATTCGAGGGTCCGAGCACTCCACGGCAGCGCCTGGCATGGCCTGCCTGCGACAACGGCCGCGACACGGTCAACAGCCCCCGTCTGCCGCACATCGGAGCGGCCATTCCAATGCTGACGGCCCGTCACCGTCAGCCAACACGCAGGCGCCCTACCCCTGGAGCCGCTGCCATGACAGACAAGAACCACCTGGACGGCCGTGAGTTGCGGCACCGCACCCCGCAGGAGCGAGCCGCGCTCGGCAAGGCGGGACGGACCGACGTACCCCGCTCCAGCCACGCCGAGTTCGCGCCGGGACCCAAACGGCCCGACCCGCTGGAGATCATCGAGAAGCAGTCGGCGATGCGGCTGCCCGAACTCGTGCCGATCCGCTACGCAAGGATGTCCGAGTCGCCGTTCCGGTTCTACCGGGGGGCCGCAGCCATCATGGCGTCGGACCTCGCGGAGACGCCGAGAACGGGGTTCCGGACCCAACTTTGCGGCGACGCCCACATGCTGAACTTCCGGCTCCTGGCCTCGCCCGAGCGCCGCCTCATGTTCGACATCAACGACTTCGACGAGACACTGCCGGGCCCCTGGGAATGGGATGTCAAGCGCCTTGCCGCCAGTCTCGTCATCGCCGGGCGGGCGAACGGCTTCAGCACCAAGGAGCGGGCCGGTATCGTCCGAGCCACCGTGCGGTCGTATCGCGAGAGCATGCGCGCGTTCGCCGGAATCGGCAACCTGGGCGTCTGGTACGCCCAGTTCGATGAGAAATGGGTACGCGACCAGTTCGCGGCGGACCTGTCCGAGCGGGGCCGCGAGCGCTGGGAGCAGGCCGTGGCCAAGGCGCGCTCGCACGACACCCTCCAGGTCTTCGACAAGCTCACTGGTGTCGTCGACGGCAAGCGCCGCATCATCCCCGATCCACCGCTCATCACACGCCTTGAGGACCTGCTGCCGGACGACCGGCGGGGTCAACTGGAGCAGCAGATCAGCCGATTGATCGAGCGTTACGGCAAGACCCTGCAGTCGGACCGGCGCTTCCTGCTGGAGCAGTACCGGGTGGCCGATATGGCGCGCAAGGTCGTCGGGGTCGGCAGCGTGGGCACCCGCTGCTGGATCGTGCTCCTGCTGGGGCGGGACGACGAGGACCCGCTGTTCCTCCAGGCCAAGGAGGCCGACGAGTCAGTGCTCGCGCCCCACGTCGGAGGCACCGCGTACCCGACGCAGGGCGAGCGGGTCGTCTCCGGGCAGCGGCTGATGCAGGCCACCAGCGACATCTTCCTGGGCTGGGAGCGGGTCGAAGGCATCGACGGCCGGCGGCGGGACTTCTACGTACGGCAGCTGCGGGACTGGAAGGGGGTCGCCGTGGCCGAGGACATGGTGCCCCGGGGCATGCGTACGTTCGGCGCTCTGTGCGGTGCGACGCTGGCCCGCGCCCACGCCAGGTCCGGCGACCGCATCGCCATCGCCACCTACCTGGGCGGCGGCGACTCCTTCGACCGGGCGCTGGTGACGTTCGCCGAGCTCTACGCCGACCAGAACGAGCGGGATCATCAGGCACTCGTCGACGCCGTCAGCGCCGGAAAGCTGCCGGCCGAGGCCGCCTGAGAAGGCGCTACCGGAGCACGCTCCCCTCCACCACGCGGAAGTTCGCCACGCGGAAGGGCGGTCAATCCGACGGCGGGCCCGACGGTCCCGGCGGGCCCAGACACGCCGACCTCGCGCCCGATGTGCTCGACACGATCACTGCGCACGCCCGGACCCTGTGGGACGGCCTCGGGTTGCGCGGTTCGGCACGCATCGACTTCATCCTCACCGAGGACAACGAGCCGTACGTGCTGGAGGTCAACACCACGCCGGCATGTCCCGCGCCAGCAACATCGCGGTGGGAGCGGCGATGGTCGGACTCACGCACACGGACGTCGTATTGGCCATGCTCCACGAGGCTCTGGCCCGCCCGCCATACGATGTCCCCCTTCCCGCTCCCGCGTTCGCCAGCACCACACGGGCTCGGGAGGCTGCCGTCTCGCCGTAGGAGCCCGCCGCTGTGCAGCGCGTCCACGATGTCCCCATGTGCGGACAGCTCATCGACCCCGCCGAGTGGGATCTACACGGAGCCTGGCAGTAGGAGACAGGATCGAATGGTCCAACCGGGCGTGCGGCCTGGCCTCGCTGAGAATGATCCTGCTCGCCTACGGGCACGAAGCACCCACGGTCACGGAACTCCTGAAACTCGCGGTCAAGAATGAGGTCCTGCCCCCGCGTGGAGCACTCCACGCGGGGATCGCGAACCTGGCGACCAACCTTGGAGTCCCCTCAGCCGCTGGGCCCGTGCCCGTCGAAGAACTCCTGACCCGACTCGGCGAAGCACCGCTGATCGTCTCCGTGACCGAGCAGTTCCCCGACGACGGCCGCACGGGTGGTCATCTCGTCATCCTTCGCGGCTACGAGGACGGCCCCGACCCGACGATCCACTTCCGAGACCCGTCGGCCTGGGGCCAGAGGCACGATCGGGTCCCCCTCAGCCGCGTGCCCCCCTTCCTACACCAGCCGCGCAATCACCTTCGCACCCCTCAATCACCACGGAGAGTCCTGATGACCGAGGCAGACGGCGACACGACCGAGGCCGCAGGCAGCCGGAGGATCGCCGTACTCGGAGAAAATGCTGGAGCTGGGAGACGAGGCCGTCGAAGGCCACCACAAGGTCGGGCGCATGGCAGCCGCGAACGGCGTCGATCTCCTCGTCGCAGTCGGCGGAGATATGGCCAAGCGACTGGACCTCTCGGCAGGAGCGGCAGGAGTTCCGGACATCGCGCTGGTAGGAGACAACGCCACAGCTGCCACCTACCTCGAATCCATCCTCCGCCCCGGCGACGTCGTACTCGTCAAAGCGTCCCGCGGCGGTCAGCTCCGGCAGATCGCGCAAGCCCTCACCGGCAGGCCGTGACGGGCTTGTGAGCCGACTCAGCACACGTGCAGCATGGATTCGAGAACAGGAAGGGGAAGCCCGCGGTTCCGGCTATGGAGGCGACGTTGATGATGGATCCGGCGCCTTGCCGGATGAGGTGAGGGCCGAGCGCTTCTACGCGGCGACCAATGCGGCCATGATCTCCTTCACCCCGTCGATCGCCGCCGGCTGGGCCAGCTCCGGCGTCCGCCTCAATGCTCTGCTCCCCCACTGGCACGCCACCGAACTGACCAAGAACTTCCTCGGAAACCCCGAGATCTCGGAGGGCATCCTCCGCGGCATCCCGTCCGGCAGGTGGGGCAAACCCGACGAGGTCACCGGCGCAGCCATCTACCTGGCCAGTAACGCCTCCAAGAACACCACCGGCAGCTGCCTGACCGTGGACGGCGGCCAGACCACATACACCGGCGGCTCCGGTATGACCGACCTCCTCGAACTCGGACGCCTTAAAGCGTGTTGCACAAGGCTCTGAGCTGGGCTTCTCCTCGGCATGGTCGGGGTGTTGAGGGCAGACCGTGTGTGGGTGGAGACGTTTACCGGGCTCCAAGTGACGCAGTTCGCACGTCTGTTGAAGGTAGTTCGGGAGCAAGGCGGTAACGGCACCGTGCAGGGCCGGCCGTGAGTTTTGCCGCTGGCCGATTCGATGGCCCTGTTCATCAGGGGACAGCCGTCGTCGCTGTTGCCTGTCGGTGAAGCTACTGATGATCTTCGCGTGATGTCGCGCCGCGGTTGCCCTTCGCTGAAGGTCAGGGCGTGTGCTCCAGCGACATCACGCGGCGAAACTCAGTAACGGCCTGGGGAGCGATTACCAGTGACGGCTGGTTGGACAGGGCTACGAGACGTCGAGCGGCAGATCTCGGTGGAAGACGGCCATAGCCTGGCCGGGGCCGTTGTAGTCATCGACGATCTTCGTGTTGAAGCCGAGGCTGCGGTGGAAGGCGATTGAGCCGGCGTTCTCGATTGACGTGATCGCCTTCAACTGCCGCGCACCGTGACGTTCCGCTGCTTCGGCGAACGCTGTATACAGACGACGCCCGAGACCGGTGCCACGGGCGTCGTCCCGCGTGGCGATCAGATGCACGTACCCGGTGCCGTCTTGCGTGACGAACCCGAAGATGTACCCACGGATTCCGTCTTCGGCTCGGGCAACCAAGCAGGTGGAACCGAACTCCTGCACCAGTGCAAGAAGGTGTAGCGACCGAAGGTCGCGGTCGCCCCAGTAACGGGGGTGATCAGTCAGGACCTGATGGAAGTCGGCCACCCCGGCCGTTGCGATGCGTATCCCCATGGTGACGATCATGGCAGGTGCCTTGGCCGTTACGGGCGAAGGTCCGCACGCCGGAGACATCGAGCCGTGGCCACCAGGCACGACGAACTCGCGGTCCGCTACGAGGCTACCGTCCTGGTTGCCGCCTTCAGCGAGTGGTTGTGACGTACTGGTCCGACGACAACTGGAACACCCGTACTCGCCGACCGCAGGTGGGATTGACGGTCTCACGGACCAGATGCATCCCCAGTTTGGCCATGATCCGTTCGGAGGCGTCGTTGCCCACTTGAGCGATGCTGACGATCCGCTCCAACCCTCGCTCTTCGAACGCGAACCGTACAGCGGCCGCGGCTGCCTCGGTGGCCAAGCCCTGCCCCCAGTGGGAACGTCCCAGCCGCCAGCCGACCTCAACCGCCGGCAGTACCTCAGGCAAGAAGTTGGGCACCGAAAGGCCGGTGAACCCGGCCAGCTCGCCAGTGGACCGGATCTCCACGGCGAACAAGCCGAAGCCCTGCGACTCCCACTCGCTCTCCCATGCCTGGACCCCGGCGCGAGTCTGCTGTTCGTCACGGACGCTGCCGTCACGGATCCACCGCATGACCTCGGGGTCGGCATTGACGGCAGCCATGGGCGCAACGTCTTCCTCGCGCCAGCGACGCAGGATCAAACGGGAAGTCTCAAGCCTGACCATCCGATCATCCTGGATCACAGGCGGGACTCTCCGCCATTCTCACCAGGCACTTTCGATACACGCCCTAAGCGGCGTGTCGAAATCACTGTCGATGGCGTGGTCGGTCCGCAGACCTGGGGCATGCTCAAAGGCGCTGAGCAGGCGGAGGAAGACACCGCCGGTACTCCCACTCTGCAACAGGGTTCACACGGGCCGGCCGTACGGAAGCTGCAACGTCTGCTCAACGACCATCTGCCCCTCCAATGCCGCTATGTCTCGTACCACTGCCGTGCGTTCTGGCATCTCTACCTCCACGAGCCGTCGTTGGCTCGCGATCACAGCAGAATCGGCAGCACGAGCGGGCGAGCTTCGTGAGCGCCGGGCGACGCTGACACTCACTGTCCGTCTCAAGCGGAGACCGACTGGCCGTCGAGGCTAGTTCGGTCAACGGGGCATCCGATGCCCGATGCTGTCGGTCAACCCCAAGATGCCGCCCCGGCTCGACGAGCTGGAGGCCGACCTACTGGCCCGCCCTCAAAGCGCGATCGTGACGAAGGCCGGCGCGATGAGGTCGAAGGACTCGACCTCACCCTGAGGTTCCTGGCCAGCAAGCGCGCCCAGGCCCACCGGGCCGCCGCGACGGCCGGCGTGGACCTGGGCACGCCTGGTGGATCCCGCGCACGCCTTGGGGCAACCGGTGGGTTCAGGGGTGCGTGAGTGTGTCGAGCTGTGCAGCGAGGTCGGGATGAGTGGTGGCCAGGTGGGGGCGGGTGGCGTGGAGGGGGCGGATGAGCTCGGCGGGGTCGTCGTGGGCGAGGGCCGCGTGGAGCTGGCTGAGCGGGAGGCGGGCCGTGGTGGGCAGGTCGGTGAGGGCGGTGATCTGGCCGGCGATGCGGCGCAGATCGGCTGCGTTGCGGCGGGCCCAGGTGGCGGTGGTGCGTTCGGCGGCGCGGCGTTCGCGGGTGGCCTGGACGCGTTGTTCACCGGTGGTTCCGGCGGGGCCGGGGCGGCCACGCAGGTAGCGTCGTTCGGCGGCCTGCCGGCTGGCGACGCCGAGGGGGTGGGCCAGGTCGGCCCAGCTGGCTCCCGCGTCGCGGGCGGTTTCGATCAGGCCGGTCTCCCATCCGGCGAGTTGCTCGCGCACCTGCCGCAGCAGCATCAGGGAGGCCAGCGCCTGCTCCGGCCCGGGGCCGGGCGCATCCGGGGTGTCCAGGGACTCTCGCTGGGCGTCACGCAGGGCGTCGTCTATGGCATGCAGGGCCGCCGCGGCGGCGAGGAACGACGCCGGGCTATGGGCATTCGCACTGGTCGTGGACGGCTGGTCCGCTGCGGTCACGGACACCTCCCTCTCATTGTCATCGCATCGACGACATCGCGTTTGTCATCCATTGGATGACATGTTACAACGGTGTCAGTGAGGCGCATTGGCAGCAACTGCCTGAACCTGCTGGAGGTGTTTTCACGATGTTGATGCGCACTGACCCCTTCCGCGAGCTGGACCGGCTGGCGCAGCAGCTGATGGGCCCGGCCACCTGGTCCCGCCCGTCGGCGATGCCGATGGACGCCTACCGCGAGGGCGACGAGTATGTGGTGGCCTTCGACCTTCCGGGCGTCCCCGCGGACGCGATCGACATCGACGTCGAGCGGAACATGCTCACCGTCAAGGCCGAGCGGCGGCCGGTGGCAAAGGCCGACGACGTGCAGATGGAGCTGTCCGAGCGGCCGCTGGGTGTCTTCTCCCGCCAGATCGTGCTCGCCGACACCCTCGACACCGAGCACATCAAGGCCGACTACGACGCGGGCGTGCTCACCCTGCGCATCCCGATCGCCGAGCGCGCCAAGCCCCGCAAGATCTCCATCGGCGTCGGATCCGGCCGCAAGGAGATCTCCGGCTGACACCGGCCGGACGGGTGCGGAGAGCGGCACCTGGTCTCCCCCTCATCCCGCTCTCCGCACCCCCTATGGGCAGTCCGAGGAAGGGGGGCGGCCGAGATGACTCTGCGACGCGAAGCGTTCCTCGGCCACGTGAAGGAACGCGGCGAGTACGACACTGCGGAGGAAGCCGAGCGCGCGGCCCGTGTGGTGCTGGCCCTCCTCGGCGCACACCTGGTCGGCGACGTCCGCACTCAGCTGGCGGCGCGCCTGCCTGAGGTGTTCGCCCTGATCCTGCTCAACCCGCTGCAGAGCGCCGAGCCGCTGCCCCCGGAGCGGTTCGTCCGCGCAACCGCCGCATGGATTGAAGGCGCCACCGAGCAGACCGCGGCCTGGGACGTCAGCGCCGTGCTGTCCACCGTCGCCGACGCCACCGGCGAAGACCTGCTGGGCCAGATCCTGCTCCAGCTCCCCGCCGGCTACGACCTGCTCTTCGGCCGCCCCCAACCCACCTGACCATCCCGCACCCCGGTGTCCGAACACCGGCCACAGCAAGAAAGGCAACCCCAGTGATCTCCGACCGGCACGCCTCACCCCAGCAGCCGTACGGGACGGCGTACGAGCAGATGGTGGAGAAGGTCCGCTACGAGGGCGCCTATCCCACCCGCGAGAGAGCCGACGAAGCCGTCCGCCTGGTTCTTGCCGGACTGGGGCGCCAGCTGACCGGCGACGAACGCGTCGACCTGGCCCGCTGCCTGCCCTTGGAAGCCGCACGCGTGCTGACCGCGCAGATCCCCGACCCCCAGCCGCTGACAGGCTGGGCCTTCGTCAAGGACCTCGCCGCCCGCACCGGCGCCTCCCCGGCCACCACCCGCTGGGACACCGGCTCCGTCTTCTCCGCCGTTGCCGCCTACGCGGGCCCCGACCTGATCACCCGCATCCTCCACCAGCTCCCCACTGGCTACGCCCTGCTGTTCGGCCGCGCCGAACTCACCCAGGCCGCGTAGGCGGCGAACGTGCGTAGGGCGGGCGCGACGACCGCTGCGTCGCTGTCCGCCCTGCGCCCCGAGGCACGCCAGGAGAAGGCCGTCGCCTTCCTGGCCGGGGTCCCGGCCCCAGGGGCTCTTTGACGCCTATCTGGGTCACACGCCCACCACGTCCGCCGTGGCGGGATACTCATCCCAGGTCCGGCCATGGAGCAAACGGGTGCCCACAAACTCAGCTTGTCCTACGGTTCTAGCGCGGGCTCACGCCGGTCATTCGTAGGATCGGTGGCCCGAGGACTCCGGGTATGGCTTGACGTCCGCTATTGGGAAGTCTTTTGACCTCGACTGCGTCCTGATCACATGGAACAGGAGAGTTGCTCGCGCACCCATGCAGGATCGGCGTTGGTGTGCGGCCGGCGCCTGGGCGAAGTCCGCGACCCGGTGGGGCGAGGACATCGCGGCGTTCGGTGATGCTCAGCCAGTCTGCGCGGCGAGCCACCTCCGGCGGCTCCTGAGTGGGTACTCCGTGGCCGAGGTGACCGGTGTTCGTCACCCAGCATAAGGATCCCGCGATGACGACGTCCCCGCCCCCGGTATCCGAGCCAGACCCGTCCGCGCTCAGCTGCCCCGGCGACCAGGTCGGCCTGTGCTCCGGCTGCCAGCGCAAGACCCACCGCTACGGCAGCGGCGGCAGCCCCCTGTACAGCTGGTGCATGAAACCGGTGGCAGAGAACTGGGGTCCGCAGGTGAGCTACGTCAGCACCCGCACAGCCAGGAAGGCGTAGACAGGTCCGAGTCCGACGGGGCCGGTCTGCAACGGGGATGTCAAAGGTGGTAGCAGCGTGGGGCACCGAGGACGAGGCACGATTCCTGGACCGCTCGCGGACGCGGTCCTGGACGGTCGAAGAACGCGTCAGCTGCCCCTAAGACCGACCGCCAGGGTCAGTTCAAGGACCCGGTGCGGCGATGCGAGATCCGGAAACAGCTCCCGCAGCTGCGACATCCGGTACCGGACGGTCTGGGGATGGACGAACAACGCCGCCGCCACCTCATCCCGCCTGCCCTGGTGCAGCAGCCACGCCCGCAACGTCTCCTCCAGCCGCCGCGCGGTCGCGTCAGGCAAGGTTCGCAACGGTGCGAGGGCTCGGGCACGCAGGTCTGCGAACGCGTCCACGTCGGCGCTCAGCACCAGCTCGGGCAGGTGGTCCTCGGTGTCGCGAATATCAGAGGAGAGGGAGCGCGCGCGTACGGCTCGTGCGTACGAGGCGGACGCACGAGTCCATGGCCGGGCCGGGCCGACCACGGCGGTGCGGTCGGTCAGCTGCCGCAAGAGATGTGATCGGTCGGCATCGGGGACGAGCAGCACGCCGAAGGCGTCCGGCAGATCGTCGAGGACCAGGGTGCTCGGGTCGAGCGCGCGGTAGGCAGGCCGCGCCTGGGCGGCGGGCAAAAGGACCGCGGTCAGCGAAACCGGAGGCTGCCAGCCGGCCCGTTGAACAGAGGCCAGCAGCACGTCCGGGCTCGCGCCGGCGAGGAGGTCGCGGGCCAGGTGTTCCAGGTGGCGCTCCTGGGCGCGGCCCTGGGCGGCCAGTTCGTCGGCGTGGCCCGCGGCGCTCGCGGCGGAGAGCTCGTCGATGTAGGCGAAGGTCAGCTCGGCGAACTTGGCGACCTCGGCGGCGGGCAGACCTGCGGGTACGGCACCCGCTGCCAGGCATCGCCAGGCCACGCGGGCGCCGACGCGGTAGGCGCTGAGCAGTGCGTCCATCGAACGGCCGTCGCGGACCTCGCCGCGGCCCAGCTCGTAGGCCGCGTCACCGGCGTCGCCGCCTGTGGCGTTCCCGCTCGCGAGGTCCAGGTAGTGCCCCAGAGCGGTGCGGACGGCTCGGCGGATGGTGCCGCCCATGTGGCCCGACAGGGCGTTGGCGTAGGGAGGGACCTCGTCGATGATCGCCTGGACGACCTCGTCGGCGGTCGTCTTCAGCGCGGCTCGAAGTGCGGTGACCGTCGTCTCATCCAGGGCCAGTTCGCTGGCCCTCCGGATTGCATGGCTCACGTTTTTATTCCCTGCGAACAATTCAGCCGACCAGATTTACGTCCTGCGGTCAGGACTTTACGCCTTGCGACACAGCAAGCTGGAGTCATGACGAGTGCAGCCCTCCGCAGTAGGGCGTGGAAACTGCTGGAGATGGTCACGACACCGCTGCTGCCGTCGGACTACCTCGACCTGGTCAGCCCGCTGCGTGCGGGCGCTGACCTACGTGGGCGCATCGAGGCCGTGCACCCTGAGACGGGTGACGCCGCGACCATCGTGATCAGGCCTGGACGCGGCTGGCGCGGCCACACGGCCGGTCAGTACGTGCGGATCGGCGTCGACGTCGACGGGGTGCGCCTGTGGCGTGCCTACTCGGTCACCTCACCGGCAAACCGCCGGGACGGCCGCCTCACGATCACCGTGAAGGCGATCCCGGACGGCAAGGTCAGCAACCACCTGGTCCGCAGGGCGAAACCGGGCACGCTGATCCAGCTCGACCAGGCGACCGGCGACTTCGTGCTGCCGCAGGCCAAACCCGCCAAGGTGCTCTACCTGACGGCCGGCAGCGGCATCACGCCCGTGATGGGCATGCTGCGCGACACCGAGTTCAACGACGTCGTCATGGTCCACTGCGCGCCACAGCCGCAAGACGTGATCTTCCGCAACGAACTGCACGACCTCGTCGCGGACAAGAAGCTGCAGCTCACCGAGGTGCACACCGACACCGACGGCATGCTCGACATCGCCCGTCTCGACGAACTCGTGCCCGACTGGACCGAGCGAGAGACCTGGGCCTGCGGGCCCGCGGGCCTGCTCGACGCCGCCGAAAAGCACTGGAGCGAGCACGGCGTCCCAGAGCGTCTGCACACCGAACGGTTCCGCCCCAGCATCGTAGTCGCCGGTGACGGCGGCGAAGTCACGTTCAGCGCCACCGGCAAGACCGTCGACGCGGACGGCGCCACGCCGTTGCTGGACGTCGGCGAGGAGGCCGGCGTGCTCATGCCCTCCGGGTGCCGCATGGGCATCTGCTTCGGCTGCGTCACGCCGCTCAAGGCGGGCGCCGTCCGCGACCTGCGCACCGGCGAGATCACCGAGGCCGAGCCGGGCGTCCTCATCCAGACCTGTGTGTCCGCCGCGGCGGGCCCCTGCGACATCGACCGGTAGGAGCACCTTGACCGCCATCGACCCCACCTCCCACCTGACCGCGGAGCAGATCGAGGAGCTCGGCCGCGAGCTGGACGCGATCCGCGACGAGGTGATCGCCGGCCGCGGCGAGAAAGACGCCGCCTACATCCGTAAGGTCATTTCGGCGCAGCGCAAGCTGGAGCTGGTCAGCAGGGGCGTGCTGCTGTTCTCGATCTTCCCGCCCGCGTGGCTGATCGGCACGGCCGGTCTGTCCGTGGCGAAGATCATGGACAACATGGAGATCGGCCATAACATCCTGCACGGCCAGTGGGACTGGATGCGGGACCCGAAGATCCACTCCACCACCTGGGAGTGGGATCACGTCTCCCCGGCCGACCAGTGGAAGCACTCGCACAACGAGCTGCACCACACGTACACCAACGTGATCGGCAAGGACAACGACCTCGGCTACGGCATCATGCGCGTCGACGAGGACCAGAAGTGGCACCCCTTCCACCTCGGCCAGCCGCTGTGGAACTTCATCAACGCCTGCTTCTTCGAGTACGGCATCGCAGCGTACGACCTGGAGCTCGGCAAGAACCTGCACAAGCGCCGCCGCAAGAACCCGGAGTTCCGCGCGCGGGCCAAGGCCGTGGGCCGCAAGATCCGCAAGCAGGTGCTCAAGGACTACGTGATCCACCCGCTGCTGTCGGGCCCGTCGTTCCTCCCCACGCTCGCCGCCACGTTCACCGCGAACCTGGTCCGCAACATCTGGTCCCACTCGGTGATCATGTGCGGGCACTTCCCCGAGGGCGTACAGGTCTTCGAGCGCCGGTCGATCAAGGGCGAGACGCGCGGCCAGTGGTACCTGCGCCAGATGATGGGCTCGGCGAACATCAGCGGCAGCAAGGCCATGCACTTCATGACCGGCAACCTGTCGCACCAGATCGAGCACCACCTGTTCCCGGACCTGCCTAGCAACCGGTACGCCGAGGTCGCGGTGAAGGTGCGCGCGTTGTTCGAAAAGTACGAGCTGGAGTACGTCACCGGGCCGCTGCCCAAGCAGGTGTTCTCCGCGTGGCACAAGGTCTTCCGGCTCTCGCTGCCGAACAAGAAGCCCAAGGTCACAACGCCGGCCCGCGAGCAGGAGCTCGTCGCGGCCTGATTCCCGGTATTGGTTCGGATCTTTCGGCCGTACCGGCGACACCGCCGGGTTCGGTGAGATCTGTACCCGGCCTCCGAGGCGGCCGAGGCACACCGCCGTTTCGAGGCCGGCGGCGTCCGCGGCCGTCTCGTTCTCACGTTCTGGGTTCGTTCGGCCTCCACGGCCCCGTACAGGGGCCGTGGAGGAGGCGCCGGTCCCCATTGGGGCCTCATCCCGAGCGTTTCGGAGACCAGTGCCCAGGTGCAGCGGCGAGCTTCCTGATCGAGGGTCTTGCTCTGAAGCATGATCTCGGTGACACCCAGGCAGGCGAAGATCTCCTGATGGTCTCGCGGAGGTAGCCTCGGTCGATGGCCGCCGCTGCATCGTCTGTTCGATCAACCTTCTTCGGAACGTCCTCCGTACACGTCACTGACGGTGTGTCCGGGATTCTCATCGACGGCTTCTTCACCAGGCCGTCGTTGCTGCGAGTCGCTCTGGGGCGGCCCATCGCACCCGACCTCGGACGCATCTGCGACGCCCTGTCCCGAGGCGGCATCGAGCATCTCGACGCACTGTTCGTGGCCCATTCCCACCACGACCACGTCATGGACTCCCCCGAGATCGTCAAGCGCGTCGGCGGTGTGCTGTACGGCTCGGAGTCGACGGTGAACGTCGGCCGCGGAGCCGGTTTGGGCGAACAGTCGATGACGCGTATCGGCGACGGTGACACGTACGCCTTCGGGGACTTCACGGTCCGGGTCTTCGAAGGGGCGCACAGCCCGGGTGACAGATACCCCGGCACGATCGACGAGCCGCTCGTACCACCGGCCAAGGCCAGTGCCTACCGCACCGGCGGCTGCTACTCCTTCCTCCTTGAGCACCCGACCGGCACGATCCTGGTCCACCCGAGCGCCAACTTCGTCCCGAACCAGTTCGATCGCCTGGACGTCGATCTGCTCTACCTCGGCATCGGTGCCCTGGGCGCGCAGCCCGCACAGTTCCAGAACGACTACTGGCACCACACCGTCGAGGCCACCCGCCCCGACCTCATCATCCCCGTGCACTGGGACGACTTCGGACGGCCACTGAACAAGAAGCTGCGTCCCATGCCGCGAGTCCTGGACAACTTCGCCAAGACCAAGGAACTGCTCGACCGCAGAAGCGCCGAGTCCGGCACCCCCGTGCGTTTCCAGAAGCCGTACGAGACGATCACCCCGTTCAACTGACCGCAGTCCTGCGGCGGGACAGCCGAGCTCCCGCACCGCTGAACAGCAGCTGCTCACCGAGGCATGCCCGCACGCTCCGCACGCCAAGCCATCCGACGACGTCGACACCCCCGACAGCCACCTCCCGTCCCAGACGGCCGCGACGTCACGTGGTGGCCGACGTAGTGGCAGTACCGCAGCCGGCCGCCACGTGACATCGACACAACACGGTCGATGAACAGCATGCCGAACCCAAGAGGCGGCGCTATACGCCTTCTGAGCCACAATCGCTCAGCAGTGCCTCCACCGGCGGGACCTCGCCGCCGTACCGCGACATCATTGCCTGCGCATCCAGCCGCGACACCGACGACACAGGTCCCGCCCACCCCAGCGCCCGGCCCGCCCGGCTCTCCCCCCTCCAAGCGGAACCACCCCCGTCCGTGGGCCGGAGGCAATCAGCGCACCGGGCCTGCGCCGGCCGAACGCCTCGCCGGCCGGGAGGAGCACTCAGTCGAGACAGAACTCGTTGCCCTCGACGTCCTGCAACACGATGCACGACTCATTGACACCATCAGCAGTCAGCAGCCCCACCCGCACCGCACCGAGCTCGACCAGCCGCGCGCACTCGGCCTCAAGCACAGCCAGACGCTCCTCACCCACGAGCCCGGTACCGACCCGCACATCGAGATGCACCCGGTTCTTGACGACCTTTCCCTCCGGAACACGCTGGAAGTACAACCGCGGACCCACACCCGAGGGATCACCACACACAAACCACGAACCCTGATCCTCGGACGGCTGGGAAGCCTTGAACTCGTCCCACGTCGCGAACCCATCCGGCGGCGGCGGAACGACATACCCCAGCACCTCACACCAAAACCGAGCGACACGCTCAGGCTCAGCACAGTCGAAGGCAACCTGAAACTTCCTGATCACTGACATCGGCGCACCATAACAGGACGACGCAGCACCCCATCTCCCTACACAGACCCACAAGTTGCCGGAACAACAACCCCGCACTTCCCGACAACAGCCCGCCGGCCGCCAGCTGCCGATACAGCAGGGGCTGATTCAGCAAGGGCTTCGCGAGGGGCGTTCGCCAGGAGAGTCGAAGAGTGTTCTTGCTGCGTTGCCATGCCAAGGGGTGGCGTAGGCCTTCGGGGCGCATGAGCCCGCGCCCGACCGGGGACGTCCCGTGATGGCATGACCGCCGGAAGGATCCGCCCGCAGTCAGTGAGAGGACACATATGGAGTCAGGCAGACGTGAGTTCCTCGGTAAATGGGCAGCAGCAGCCGGCATCGGGACGCTGCCCTTACCTCCCCGGGAACCGCATCAGAAGCACCACACCCACCCAAGCCCGGACGGCGGCACGAACACCGCGTCAGGTCCGCAAACCAGCGACAGCGGCCGCGCCGGCCATGAGCGGTTCATGTGGCTGGCCATCGAACAGGCCCGGAACAATCCCGAGTGGCCGTTCGGCGCCGTGATCGTCGACAGCCGTACCGGTGAGGTACTGGCAGGCGGGGTCAACTCCGGAGCAGACAGCCCAGTGCTGCACGGCGAAATCGTGGCCATGAACGACTACGTACGCCGCCACGGCAACCAGGGCTGGACCCGCACCACCCTCTACACCACCGGCGAACCCTGCCCGATGTGCATGAGCGCCATGGCCTGGGCCGATCTGCGGCGCGTCGTCTGGGCAAGCTCGATCGAAGAAATCCGCCGCACCGGAATCGGCCAGATCGCCCTGCCCGCACAGGAAGTCGCCGCCCGCGCACGCTCCTTCTACCACCCCGAACTAATGCTGGGAGGGGTACTCGCAGACCACACAAGACGCCTGTTCGAGCAAGCACAGCAACTACGCGACCGGCACACGGACACGTCCCCTGTCGGCGCACCTTCCTGAGAGCAGCCCAGGGGCAGACCGAGACCACCGCAAGAGGACGCGCAGTGAGGATGGACCCCCGACAGCCTAGAACGGCAGGGCACCGACAGAGGGGAACCAACCTTTCATGCTGAGCATCCGCAGCGCGGCAGCCGCAATGGCAGCGGCCACAATGGCAGCCGTCGGCACAGCCGGCAGCGCGGGAGCCACGGAACCGTGGTTCACCGTCGAGCAGTACGACAGCATCCACTTCGGCATGACGAAAACCGAAGTCCTCGCAATCACCGGCGACTCCCCCGGTTGCACCGTGAGCGCCACCAGTATGAGCTGCCGCGCCGAATCAGCGGACTACCCGCCCTACGGTGGCTTCAACTTCACCACCGACGGAAAGGTCTACCGCAAATTCCAAGAGCAGCTGCACGTAGCCAAGAAACCGTCCATCACCACCGCCCAGTACAACCGCACACACCTGGGCATGACCGAAGCACAACTATGGGGAGTGGTGTCACCGGACTCATGCGCGGTGGGCGACGAGTCCTACCCCAATTGGCCCGCCACCAACGGACACAAGGTCCTCCACTACTGCACCGCCACCACGGGCCTCTTTGCACCCTCCGCCCGATTCCAATTCACCGACGGCACCCTCACCTGGAGCAAATCCGACCTCTGACAAAGATAGACAACAAAAGGACCAAGAACGAAATAAGAAACCGGACACGAAGCGGGGCGAAGGCAACCGCACCCCAGAGACAGCCACATACATGACCCCCTGACCCGGACACGGACGCACCGACGCCCCGGGGGGGCCGCCCCCGGTGGTTGGTCGTTGGGCCCTACCGAAGAATGTGGGGCGTTCGCGACACCCGCAGTTCCGTGAGGTACCGCTTGGTGATCCGGCCTCCGTATCGCCGGTCGATCTGGCCGGCGATGCACCCCAGCAGTCCCTCCCTGGCCTCCGGCAGCAGCGCCCGGTGGCCGGAGTAGGTCCGCAGCACCTCCAGGTATGCCGCCGTGGTGTATGTCAGGTCCCACTCGTAGCGCCGGAAGACGACAGGGCCGAACCGGCCGCTGCGTGCGACCTCCTCCGTGTGATCCGAGGTGTCGACGTCCTCGGCGGCAGGAAGCCGCAGCCCCGGAGGTGTTGCCGGATCGAAACGCTCGTAGCAGTCCTGGACCTCGACGAAGAACTGTTCGCTGCCACCCGCCACATGCTGGGTGGCGACCACGGCGAGGGCACCACCGGGCCGCAGCGCGTCGGCGGCTTTCGCCATCCGCACCGCCGGATCGATCCAATGGAACGCCGTCGCCGAGACGACCGCATCGAACGGCTCCTGCGGCAGCGGCCAGGTCTCGAAGTCCGCCGTCACGATCTCCACCGCTTCGAACCCGGCCAGGTTGCGCCGGGCGACGCCGGCCATACCGGAGCCCAGCTCGACGGCGGTGATCCGGTAACCGCGCTCAGCGAGAGGCAACGTTGCCTTGCCGGTACCCGCCCCCACCTCAAGGACACGGCAGCCGGGACTGGTGCCGGCCACATCGGCGAGGTCGTCGAACAGCTCCGGCGGATACCCGGGCCTGGCCCGGTCGTACAGCTCCGCGTCCTCGTCGAAGGTCCGGCTCAGGCGGCCACGGCGCGTCTCGTCAGGCGTGTCATCGCGCATGGCGGCACACTAAGACCCGTCCGACGGTTCCGAGTCCGCGAACCTGGATCGGCTCTGGTGAGCAGATCCGCAGCCCCTGTCGGACCTGTCGCACGGGGCCTGCGACCGCATCTCGCACCTGCACGAGGTGTAAACGAGGAGTGAAGGCTCCCGCTGTCCGGGCATGTCAGCCTGGCGGCCGGTGCTCGTCGTCGGCGAAGATGCCCCGGTGAACGACCACACAACACCCCCCATACCCGCCCCGGCCCCCGCCCTGCGCCCCGTCCGCGGCATGGCCCGGCTCGCGGTCATCAGCCTCGCCCTAGCCGGCGCGCTCTGGGCCGTACGGGCAGTCTGGGAGATTCGACTCGCCGTGACAGGGGAACCCGCCTCCGGGCCGCCGGACCAGGGCGAGGGCGTGCACCGGCCGCTGACCTCGCTGGAGAACTCGTACCACTTGGTCAGCGCGGTGGGCGGTGCCGCCGTACTGATCTGCGCGATCGTGTTCCTGCTCTGGCTGGACAACGTGCGGGACAACGCGCGCGCCCTCTCCGGACACAAGCCGCGGTACTCCGGTTTCTGGCTCTACGCAGGCTGGTTGATCCCCATCGCCAACCTGTGGATCCCGCGCAGCATCATCGCGGACGCCCACCAGGACAGCGCCCCGGGCCAGCGGCTGCCGGTCTCCCTGAACGTGTGGTGGGGCCTGTGGCTGATCGGGCTGTTCAGCGGGGTGGGCCTGATGTACGGCGACGACACGGACCAGCTCATCGCCCGCGCCTACACGGACCCGTGGATGCTGTTCGTCTCGGACGCTGCCGTCATCGGCGCCGCCGCGGCCGGCATCCTCGTCGTCCGCGCTCTCACCGCCGTACAGGAGCGACACCTCCACGGAACTGTGCCGTACGGCGATTCACCGGTTCACCCGGCCTGAGGCGCGTCCGCCGGATCGCGTGACCGAACCGCGGCGGTGTCGGCTCGCCCACCGCGAGACCGGCGCCGCCGAACGCCGCGATCATCGCCACCGCGACCCACTCCAAGGTGTGCACCCGGCCGGCCCTCGAACCAGTGCGTCGCCAGGTGCTGCAGCGCAGGCAGGCCGCGCGTCGCGGCGTGCGGTGGACTGAGGCGAGGCAGCCTTTCCCGCCACGCACCGTCCCGCTCACGTGAAATGCTGGATGCGCGACCTGAGCGAGGCCGACCGAAGTGGAGGACACGATGGACTGGGCCCGCTTCGCACAGCAGATGGCATCCATGGCACGAGAACTCCTCTCAGAGGACACCATCGGCACCACACTGGAGCACATCACCGGCTCGGCCATCCAGCAGGTCGAGGGCTGCGACGCGGCCGGCATCCTCGTACTGCACGGCACACAGGTCCAGAGCCTCGCTCCCACCCATCAACTGGTCACAGACAGCGACCGGCTCCAGGAACAGCTGCACGAAGGACCGTGCTTCGACGCCGCCCGCACCAAAGCCGGCGAACACGTCTTCCGCATCTCAGACGTCACCCGCGAACAATCCCGCTGGCCCTCCTTCGCCCCCGAGGCCCAGAAACTCGGCATCGGCAGCATGATGGGCTTCCTCCTCTACACCGAGGACGAAGACCTCGGCGCACTCAACATCTACTCCCGTCGGCCCGGAGCGTTCACGGAAGCCAGTGAACTGGCCGGCTGGCTCCTCGCCTCCCACGCCGCCGTGGCCTTCTCCACCGCCCGCACTCACGCCCAGATGGAACATGCCGTCGCCACCCGCCACATCATCGGGGAAGCCATGGGCATCCTCATGGGCAGCCACGATCTCACCGAACAACAGGCCTTCGACGTCCTACGTCGCTACTCACAGGAGAACAACATCAAACTCCGCGACGTCGCCCGCCAGATCTGCGAACACGGCAGCCTCACATAGCCACAAGGAACGGCCCCCCGGGCACACGGTCAGAACCAGAGGAGCCTTGACCGAGTCGGCCCCCAGGGGAAACGCCGCCGACCCGGCCTCAACGCCAAGTCCCCGCCCACGCCGAATTCACACAACCCGAACCGCCACCCCAGTCCAGCCCGCGAGCACCCCACCTCCTTCAGACCCTTCAGGTAATGCGGCGCTCGACGGTATTGCGGCGCGCATAAAGACGGGCGGCGGTACGAATCGAACTGAAGCTGCCATGGACATGGGTCAGAAGGGTCTGGCGAAGAGTGCGGTCCGCAAGCGCCTGGTCACCCAGAGTGCGGGACACGAACGGCTCGGCCACCTCACGGTCCCGCGTCAGTACGTCGACCAGCTCGACGTCGGCCAACCGCGCGGCACGCTGCATGACCCCAGACTGATCAGCACCGCCTGGGCCGCAAACGCCTCGCCGTGCCTCGTGCGGAAGCCTTCGATCCCGTACGCCAGGCGATCTGATCCACCGCCCCGTCGAGCTTGGACCGATCCGAGGCGGGCCAAAGGATCACGGCCGTGTGGTGGCGGCCAGTCGGTAACCGAGCTGGGCCTGTGCCAGTTCCACAGCGATCGGGCGCGCCGCCGACGATCGGCTCGATGGCCGCCACCGCCTGCGCGTCGACCGTCGCCGCGTGATCCTCCAGCCCGCCCGGCCGGCCGCGACGCCTCGACGGAGTCGGCCGCGAACTGGAAGATCGACTGCGACGCGAACTCGCCCCCTGTCAGCAGCACTGGATCATCGGTGTGGGCCAGGCACTCCGACGCCCACCGCCGCCACCCCACCACGGCCGCCGCCCGCCAGGCACCGGTGAAGTCCGGGCTGCGGCCGGGCCGGCGAAGAAGTTCCTGCAAATCCTCACCGAGACCTCGGTGCTGCGAGCCCGCAGGGTCGTTCAGGGCCTGCGGCCGTGGAACGTGCGGCGCAGGTCGCTCACCCAGGCGTCGGGGTTCTCCCAGGGGATGAAGTGGCCGCCGTGGTCGTGGGCGTTGACGTTGACGTGGTTGAACCAGTCGGCCAGCGGGCCGGTCTCGAATGCCTGGACGCGCTCGTTGGCGGTGTGGATGCCGGGCGGGTTCTCGTAGGTGACGAAGGTGAGGCCGACCGGGGCCTGCACGACAGGGGTGCGATCGTGGGTGGGGGCCCAGGGGTAGCGGTTGGCGTTGGCGTAGTAACGCATCGACGTGGCAATGGAGTTGTTCACCCAGTAGATCGTGGCGTGGGTGAGCAGGTCGTCCTTGGTGAAGACGGACTCGATGTCGCCGCCGTTGTCGCTCCAGGCGTCCCAGCGCTTCAGCAGCCAGGCGAGCAGTCCGGCGGGTGAGTCGCTCAGTCCGTGGGCCAGGGTGGCGCCGTCGAGCATGTGCACGGCGAGGTGGGACGCCCAGCGGTGGTCCAGTTCGATGATGCGGGCGCGGACGTCGGCGGGCTGGTCGTCGGTGAGGGGCCGGTTCCGGGCGAAGTCCCAGGCGCGGGGGCCGGTGAAGAAGTCGAGCGGCAGCCCGGAGCCGATGTGGATGCCGTACAGGTTGTCGGCGTACTTGTGGGCCAGTTGGCTGGAGACGATCCCGCCGATGTCGCAGCCCCCGGCGGCGTACTTCTCGTATCCCAGGGTCTCGGTCATCAGGGTGTGCCAGAGGTCGGAGACCTTCCAGAAGTTGACGTCCGGAAAGCCGGTGAGTGGGCCGGGGAATCCGAAGCCGGGCAGGGACGGCACGATGACGTCGAACGCGTCGGCGGGGTCACCGCCGAACGCGGCCGGGTCGGCCAGCGGGTCGACAACTTTCGACCAGTGCCAGAACGTCCACGGCCAGCCGTGGGTGAGGATCAACGGGATCGGGCGGGGGCCGCTGCCGGGCTTGCGCATGAAGTGCACCGGGACACCGGCGACGCTCACCTGGTAGTGCTCGTAGGCGTTGATGGCGGACTCGGCCTTGCGCCAGTCGTAGCCGTCCCGCCAGTGGGCGACCAGCTCACGCAGATAGCTGTCCGGAACGCCGTAGGACCAGTCACCGTTCCCCTCGTCCACTGGCGGACGGGTCAGGGTGAGACGGGTGCGTAGGTCATCGAGAACCTCGTCGGGCACATGGACAGGTGTGGGCTCCAGGGGGAAGGTGTGCGGGGTGGTCATGGGGTGGTTCCTCACCAGGTAGGGGGAAGTGTTGTCGTTGGCCTGTTGGATGGTTGGGCGGCGAGCCGGGTCATTTCGCCGCGACTCGACCTCCCTGGCACCGGCACGGACACTCAACAGCTCTGACGATCGGACGTTTCCACATCCTCCCCGGGGCGGCGTTGCACAGCCCAATCTCCAGCCGTCGCTGATATCGACGTGGTGCGTAGAAGTCGAGGCCCACGCCGAGTCGGTGCAGCGCCGTGTACTCGTGTGGGGGGCCGGCGAACACGGCCTCCCCCTGACGCGTGTTTCGGCCCTGCCCGAAGGTCCTGTCCTCCTTCCCCGGCACGCGCCAGCGTGTACGCATCAACGGGGAAGAGCACCAGCCCCACAACTGCGGTGCGGAACGGGGAACACACATGCACTCCGCTCGAAAGGCCCTCATCGGCATAGGGGCCGCCACCCTGCTCGCGACCGGCGGCGGTGTGAGCACGGCGGCGGCGCAGGCCGCCACCGGGCCCACACCGCCGGTGCCGCCTCCGTGGCCTCGGCCCAGGACGGCGAGGCGATACGGGCGGCGCGGGCCAAGGTGACGGCGAAGAAGAGTGGGATCGGCAGGGCGTCCGCCACCTTCACGTGGAAGGGGCAGAACCGCACCGGCAAGTTCAAGGTCTACGTCAACGACACCAGCTGCGACGGGTGGGACGCCTTCACCTTCCTGCAGTTCAAGATCAAGAAGCACGGCCAGTTCAAGGTGATCACCGGCGACAGCCGCCTCTATGACTACACCTGCCGGCAGGGCGGCGGCGAGAGCAAGTCGCTCAACCGCTACATCACCTCGTACAAGCTCCACAGCATCCGCATCGCCGTGTGCCAGAACGACAAGACGGGTACGGGAGACACCTGCAAGTTCGGGAGTTGGAAGAAGAACCCCAAGTACTGAGCACGGAACCAGCCGACGAGCCGCACAGTGACCGTGCGCCCGGCCTCCCGGAAGGGGCCGGGCGCACACACGGATGAAGGAAGCCAGTGGGAGCTGACAGACCCTGCGGTGCGGTGGTCGCGAGGCGGGCGGACCGTCTCGTGACCACCGGCTGCCTGACCATCCTGATCGCGTTGGCTGTCGCTCTCGGCATCGTCGTCTCCTGGTTGTGGTACCGGCACTGGCATGACGGGAACGTCAACCGTGAGCGCGAGCAGAAGGCACTCGCATCGATCTGGGAGCAGGCCCGTGCCACGGCGGACGACACGGCCCACGCGCTCAACACGAGCGACTCCATGGATGCCGACGCGCTCACCGGCGTGATCTGGACGCGCTCCGAAGCCCCGGTGATCACCTACGACGCGTCCCGCCACGAGTTCACCGCCACGGCCGCGAGGTCCGTCCCGTACGACGAAGAGGTCATGCTCCCTGGTGGCGGGCCCGTCGAGGTGACCTGGTGTCTCGTCCTCACCTTCACCCACCGCCCCGGCCAGGCGTGGGCGTCGAGGGTTTCCGAGCGGGACGACGACGTATGCCGTCCGAGCACCGAGATCGGCGGCCGGGTCCGTCTGGCGCTGACGCGCATCTCGGGCATGTACGCCGAGGACTTGACGCGCACCGGGGTGCAGGATGCGCTCGCCCCCACCGGACGGCGTTCCTTCGACGTCAAGAACGTGGTGCGGGAAGGGGACACGGTGACCGTCTCCGTCCTCGTCTCAAGCTCGGAGACGGCCGTCGACCAGTGCTACCGCTTCACCCGGCCCGTCCCCGGCGACGACGGCCGAGGTCACGCCACAGCGGTTCCGGCGTCTTCCTGCTGACCCTGCACCGGAGGCTTGGCGAAGGCGCGGGACGTGTTCACTTCCCCCAGATCTTCCGGTACGCCTCCCGATAGCCCGATGGATCCCAGGCCGTGGCCCCGTGGCTGTTGTCGCCCGTGGTGATGTGGACGGGGGCCACGTATCCGCTGGCGGGGCGGGCGGAAAAGGCACGGTTGAATTCGTCGACGATCTGCCAGCCCTGGAGGGACAGCGGCTCGGGCACGGTGGCGGCCTGGTACTGCCTGCTGTTGATGCGTTGGAAGGCGGAGCGGTCGCCGTCGCCTGCGCCGATGTTGAACGGTGGGCCGGAGCCCTTCTTGCCGGCCGCGCGGAATGCGGGGGCCGCGTCGGCGAAGTAGAGGTCGTTGATGGCGACGGAGTGGGTCCAGGCCGTCCCGAAGCGGGAGAGGAGGGAGGCGATCACCCGGGGGGTGCGGCTGCTCGCGTCGGGGATCGGGATGTTCTCGTAGGCCAGCAGTTTCACGCCCGGGCAGGTGGCGAGCTCTTTCTTGATCAGCTCGGACTTGTACTTCGCGAAGGGGATCGAGGCGTCGGTCATGAGCACGACTCCGGCGTGGCCGCCCGAGTTCGAGATGATCCACTGCGCGCTGATGTCGGCGACGTCCTCGACGCGGGTGGTCACGTTGGTGAAGAGTTCGGGCTGCCGGCTGGGCCCGGGAGCGGCGACGGCGTGCCAGCCGATGAGCGGGATGTGTGCCGCGTTGGCCCTTGAGACCTGCTGGAGCGTCGAGTTGGGGTCGAAGCCGCCGATCACGATGCCCGAGGGCCGCAGGGCGACGGCCTGGCTCATGGCCGCCTGGATGCCGGCCGGGGTGCCGCCGCCGTCGATCACCCGGACGTTCCATCCGATGACCCGCGCCGCCGCCCGTACCCCGTCCGCGGCGCCGGCGACTCCGGGATTGGTCATGGTCTGGGCGACGTAGACGATGGTCTTGCCGGAGACCGCCGGGGGGCCGCTGGACGGACCGTTCCATGAGACGTCCGTCAGTTCCGCCCGGCTGACCATGGCCTGGGCATGGGCGTGCACCGCGGGACAGCCGTTCGGGCCCGGGGTGGACTCGTCCGGTCCGCTCTGCGAGCCGCGTTCGCAGCCGGCGAGGAACGTTGCCGTTGCGAGCAGCAGGACGCAGGTGGCGAGCCGGGCCCTGGGGACGCCGGTGGCGGCGTTGCGAGTGCTGTGCACGAGAGCTCCTCACGGAGGCGTGAGCGGGAGGATGCGGCCGGGCATGGAGGTGGTGAACGTGGCGTCGGTCAGGGAGGGGAGCCCGCGGAGTCACCGTCCGGGTTCGGGGCGGACGGCGGTTTCGGCGGCGGGGCGGGGGAATCGCGGGCCGCGACGGCTCCGGTTCGCAGTCGGCGGCGGGCGGCGTAGCCGGCCAGGCCGACGGCGATGAGCAGGGTGCCGCCGTGGAACAGCGGGACCGTCCAGAAGTCGGCGCCCAGCTGGCCGATGCCGGTCAGACCGACGGCCAGGACGGCGACGGCGACGACGGTGCCCACGGCGTTGGGCCGACCCGGTTTGATCGCGGTGGCGCCGAGCAGGGCGCCGACGAAGGCGGGCAGCAGGTAGTCGAGGCCGACGCTCGGGTTGCCGATCTGCTGCTGGGCGGCGAGCAGTACGCCGGCGAAGCCGACGATCAGCCCCGACGCGGTGAACGCGTAGACGGTGTACTTGCGGGTCGGGATGCCGATCAGGTCGGCGGCGCGCGGGTTCGACCCGATCACGTACAGGTAGCGGCCGAGCGGGAGCCGCTCCAGGACCAGCCAGAGGGCGACGGTGAGCGCGAGGACGTAGTAGGCGGGGACCGGCAGGCCCAGGAACGTGGAGTCGTAGAGGTCGGTGAAGGCGGCCGGGAGGCCTCGCGGTCCGGGGACGATCCGGCCGCCGTCCGTGATCCAGCCGGTGACGGCGTACATCATGCTGCCGGTCCCGAGGGTGGCGATGAAGGAGTCGATCCGGCCGAACACGACGATGACGCCGTTCAGGATGCCCACGACCGCTCCTCCGGCGATCACCGCGAAGCACGCGAGCGGCCAGGGCCACCCTTCGTTGACGATGAGCTCCAGCACCATGACGTGCGCCAGGCCGAGGCCGTAGCCGATCGAGAGATCGAACGCGCCGGTCACGATGGGGACCATGGCGGCGAGGGCGAGGACGGCGGGGATCGACTGGTTGGACAGGATCGAGTCGACGGTGTCCAGCGTGGGGAAGGTGCGGGGCAGGGCGAGCGAGAAGATCAGGAAGAGTACGGCGGTGAGGGCCAGGAGGCCGTACGCGCCGATGAGGTGCCCGCCCGATCGGGGCCGGGGCGAGGACGGTGCCGGCGAGGGGGTCATGGATTCGTCGCGGTTCCGGAGGAGGGCATGGCCGAAGCCGCCCGGGTGAGTGCGGCCACGGTGAGGGCCGGACCGCTCAGCTCCGTCGTCACGGCCCCGCCGACGAAGACCAGGGCGCGCCGGCACGTGCTGGTGACCTCCTCGAAGTCGGTGGAGATGAGCAGGACCGCGAGGCCCGCGGCGAGCGCCTCGTCGAGCAGCCGGTGGACCGCGGCCTTGCCGCCCACGTCCACACTCGCGGTCGGCTCCTCAAGGATCAGCAGGCGCAGGCCCACCCGGAGCCATCGGCTGATCATCACCTTCTGCTGGTTTCCGCCGGACAGGACGGCGATGGGGGCCTCGCTGTCGCGGGGACGCACCGAGAACCGTTCGATCAGGGTGGTGGCCTCGGCGCGTTCGCGGCGCGGGCTGATCCACCGCGGTGCGGGAGGCCCCCCGGCGCGGGGGTTGGCCAGGAGGTTCTCCCGTACGGTCAGTTCGGCGAGGCAGCCCTCCTGTTGCCGGTCCCCCGGCACCAGGCCGACACCGAGGGCGACGGCGTCCGCGACCGTACGCGGGTGGTACGGCCGGCCGCCGAGCAGCACCTGTCCGCCGAGGACGGGACGGGAGCCGGCCATGGCCCGTCCCAGGGCCAGGTGCCCGGCGCCCGAGAGGCCGACCAGGCCCAGGACCTCTCCGGCCCTGAGTGCCAGGCTGACCGGTCCGGCGTCGGCGGTGCGCACACGGTCGAGCGTGAGGACGGCGGGGCCGGCGGCGGGTGTGCGGGCGGGGCGGTGGTCGGCCAGTTCCTCGCCGACGATGTCGTGCACGAGTCGGGCGGGGCTGTGGCCCGCGAGCGGGCCGTGGCCGACGAGGTGGCCGTCGCGCAGAACGGCGAAGGTGTCGGCCACCTCGTACACCTCGTCCAGGCGGTGGCTGACGTAGAGGATGCCGTGTCCCCGGTCGCGCAGCGCGTGCAGGACGCGGAAGAGGCGGGTGCAGTCCGCTGCGGGGAGGCGGGCGGTCGGCTCGTCGAGGACGATCAGCTTCGCCCGTGCGGCGAGGGCTCGGGCGATGGCGACCAGCGAACGCTCGGTGGGGGCGAGGTCGGCGATCGGTGCGTCGGGGTCGAGGTGGGCGGCGACGATCCGCAGGGCGTCGATGCAGTGCTCGCGGGTCCGCCGCCAGGAGATCAGTCCGGCACGGCGTGCGTATCCCGTGCTCAGGGCGATGTTCTCGGCGACCGTCATCCACTCCACGAGGCCGAGGTCCTGGTGGATGAAGGACATGCTGCGGGAGGCGGCATGGGTCCGCAGGGGGTGCCCGTCCACCGTGATCTGTCCCGCGTCGGCGTGGTGGACGCCGGAGAGCACCTTGATGAGCGTGGACTTTCCGGCGCCGTTGGCCCCGAGGAGGGCGAGGACGCTGCCCGCGTGGATGTCGAGATCGACCCCGGCCAGCGCGACGGTGCCGCCGAACCGCTTACGGAGTCCTCGGACGCGGACCAGGGGTTTTGCTCCGCCGGGCGGCATCGCCCTGTCGGGGGTGTCGGGAGCGTCGTACACGGACATCTCCCCGGGGTCGGCCTGGCAGGTTCTTCCCGACTGCCATGAGGGATACTAGCGGGTCATTTCATGACATTTCAGGCATTCTGAAGTGGCGTGTGGCCGCAACCCCGTCAGACCCCGGCGAGACCGCATTCGGCCCAGATGACCTTGCCCTGCGGGATGTAGCGCGTACCCCAGCTCTGTGACAGCTGTGCGACGAGGAACAGGCCACGACCGCCCTCGTCGGTGTTCGCCGCGCGGCGCAGGTGCGGGGCGGTGTTGCTGGCGTCGCAGACCTCGCAGATCAGGGTGCGGCCGTGCAGCAGCCGCACCCTGATGGGCCCGGCACCGTGGCGGATGGCGTTGGTGACCAGCTCGCTGAGTATGAGTTCCGCGGCGAACGCGGCCTCGTCGAGGCCCCACTCGGCCAGCCTCCGGACGGCGGCGGCGCGGACCTCGCTGACCCGGGCCGGGTCGGCGGGCAGGTCCCAGGTCGCGATCCGGTCGGGGGGCAGGGCGTGAGTGCGGGCGACGAGCAGGGCGATGTCGTCGCTGGGGTGGGCCGACGCCACGGTGTCCAGGATGACCTGGCAGGTGTCCTCGGGCGTGCGCTCCGGGTGGGCCAGGGCTCCTCGCAGCTGGTCGAGGACCACGTCGACGTCGCGCTGCCGGTCCTCGATGAGCCCGTCCGTGTAGAGGACGAGACGGCTGCCCTCGGGGAGGTGGACCTCGGCGGATTCGAAGGGCAGACCGCCGAGGCCGAGCGGGGGCCCGGCGGGCAGGTCGGGGAAGGACACGGTGCCGTCGGGGTGGGCCAGCGCGGGCGGAGGGTGGCCGGCCCGCGCCATGGTGCACTGCTGCGAGGTCGGGTCGTAGACGGCGTACAGGCAGGTCGCGCCGATGATGCCGGCGCCGTCGGAGTCGGGGTCCTCCCGGTCCAGGCGTCCCACGAGGCTGTCGAGGTGGGTGAGGACTTCGTCCGGCGGGAAGTCGAGTTCGGCGAAGCTGCGCGCGGCGGTGCGCAGTCGGCCCATGGTGGCGGCGGAGAGCATGCCGTGTCCGACGACGTCGCCGACGAAGAGGCCGACCCGGGTTCCGGAGAGGGGGACGACGTCGTACCAGTCCCCGCCCACGTCCGATTCGGCGGGCAGGTAGCGGTGCGCGACCTCGACGGCGTCCTGGTCGGGCAGACCGTGCGGGAGCAGGCTGCGCTGCAGGGCCAGGACCATGGTGCGTTCGCGGGTATAGCGCCGGGCGTTGTCGATGGACAGCGCGGCTCGGTTCGCGAGTTCCTGGGCCAGCGAACGGTCGTCGTCACCGAAGGGCGCGGGGTCCTGCGCTCGGTAGAAGCCGACGATGCCCAGCACGACACCGCGGGCGACCAGGGGCACCGCGATGAGGGAGTGGACGTGGCTGAGCAGTTGCCCGGTGTGCTCGGGGTCCTGCGCGAGCCAGCCCGCCGCGGCCTTCAGGTCCGGTTCCAGCACCGCCTGTCCGCTGGTCAGACAGCGCAGTTGGGGCGTGGTCGGGCCGTAGTCGACCCGCTTGCCGACCGGTGAGAAGGGCAGGCCGTCGCGGATCCCGTGGACCACGGCACGGCGCAGGTCACTGCCGGGGTCGGCGGACTCCTCGCCGCGCAGTACGGCTTCCGGCAGGTCGATGGTGACGAAGTCGGCCAGTCGCGGGACCGCCGTCTCGGCGAGTTCCCGGGCGGTGCGGCGCACGTCCAGGGTGGTGCCTATGCGGGCGCTGACCTCGGAGAGCAGCTCCAGCCGGCGTCGCGCGGCCAGCGCGTAGGTCCCCACGTGCGGCTCGCCCACCATCACGAGCCCCGTCTTCGAGGGCGGGAAGCCGGAGCGGTGGTCCGTCGCACCGTCGGCGGCGACGCTCATGGCGCCCTGGCCCTGCTCGGCACCGGACAGGGGCCCGGACGACACGGTGACGGGGACCTGCTCGGGCGCCGGAGCAGCATGAGCAGCCTCGGGCTGCGGGACGGCGGGGACGGCGGGGACGGCGGGGACGGCGGCAGGCTCGACGGCGAAGCCCAGCGGCTCGTCGACCTGGCGTGGCACGGCGGCGAGGAACCTTCCGGGTGAAAGGCCGGGGAGGACGGCCTCGATGGCGATGCCCGCCACTCCGCAGGCCGTCGTCACCGGACGGCTCACGAGCGTGACCAGGCGGCCGTCGGACAGGTGCACGTCGACGGCGGCCCGTATCCCCAGGGCGATCAGCTCGGCGGCCTTGCCCACCACGGCGGACCGGTCCCGGGGGTGCAGTTCGAGGGCCAGTTCGTCCACCCCGATGCCGCGGTGGGAACCGGCCGAGGTTCTGGCTCCCGCGTCCAGGTACGCCCGCAGCAGGGCGCGCCCGCGCGCGGAACTCTGCCCGAGCAGCCGGCGCTCGATGGCCTCCGCCGCCCTGCGTATCACGGTGTCCAGCGCGGGGTCCTCGGCGCTGCGCGGATAGCCGAAGCACAGGACACCCTCGATACGGCCGCTGAGCGGGTCGCGGACGGGCAGTGCGCGGCAGGCGCTTCCCTGGGAACGCTCGGCGAAGTGCTCGGCGCCGTAGACCCGGATGAGCCGACGCTCCGCGAGAGCGAGACCGATGCCGTTGGTGCCGGCGACGTGTTCGGCGAAGACGAATCCCGGGACGCGTTGGATCGCCGGGAGGGTTCTGGCCAAAGACGCCTCTCCGAAACGCCGCAGGAGAACCGTCCCGTCCGCGTCGGCGACGGAGATGTTCATCGAGGTGCCGGCGAACCGGGACTGCAGCCTGTCGAGCACGGGCAGGGACGCGTGCACGATCCGGCCGTCCGGGTCGAAGTCGTCGCGGAAGGGAAGGTCGACCTGGTCCGGCGAGAGATCCAGGGACTGGCAGCGCTGCCACGAGTTCAGGATGGACGTCCGTACGCCCGTCTCGACCGGCTCCCCCTGCAGAAACCGCTCACGGGAGCGTGCGGGCCCTGCGCCGCCTGTCGCACGCCCCGTCGACATCGGTTCCCCGCCGGACCGAACCACGCCTCGCCTCACTCGTGCTTTCTGTAACCCATCTTCGGAAATACCCAGCATTAACGACAATACGGGAAATCCAAGACATGAGTCACGATCCGCAAGATCGATCACGCACAGTGACCGGGCCGGGGGTGCGGGGCCGGACGGTGGTCACAGGACCGCGACCGGACTGACAGGTGAGCCGGTCCCGCCGGGAACGTTCAACGGCGCCACCACCAGCAGGAACTCGTACCGCCCCGCTTCGGCGGTCGCGGCCGAGAGTGCCTCCAGGTCGAGGTTGTCCAGCAGCGGCACCCCCATCGCGGCCACGGCCAGGGCGTGGACGGGCGAGTGCACACCCTCCACCGGTGAGGGCCGCACATCGCTGTCGCCGTCGCCGCCCAGCAGCGCGATGCCGCGCTCGCCGAGCAGGGGCAGCGCGTCCACGTGGAAACCCGCGCTCGCCTCGTCGGGATCCCAGGCACCGAGCTCCGCGCGACGGCGGGCGTGCCCGGAACGCAGCAGCACCGCGTCTCCCTCGCCGATCGTCACATCGAGCGCCTGCTCGGCGGCGATGACGTCCTTCGCATGTACCGCCCGTCCCGGCTCCAGCCACCGGATCCCGAGGACGGCGGGCAGGTCGAGAAGCACACCCCTCGTGACGAGGGGGCCGAGCTCCGACACCGCGCCGAAGCGGGCGCCCGTGGCGTCGACGACCTCGTCCGCCGCCCGGCCGTCGTAGAGCCGCCCCCGGTAGGCGATATGGCACAGGGCATCGAGATGGGTGACGCCCTTGCCGTGGTAGTCGGCAGCGATGAAGTCCTTGTAGGTGGCGGGCTCCGGGGCTTCCCGATCGCCCAGATCGGTCATGTGATGCAGGGCGGGCCTGCGGTTGTCGGGCCCGGGCCGGGTGTTCCAGGGCAGTGCCATCGGGACGACGGTCCCGGACCGCACCGTGGCCGTGGCCCGCCGTACGGATTCCGCGGTCACCCGGTTCCAGGCGCCGCGGTCGGCCGGCGCCCACCGCCCCCAGGTGCGCACCGTCTCGAAGAGTGCGTCGAACTCCCGTCGGGAGACCGCGGGACCGTTGTCGGCGTCGGCGGGCGCGGGGGTGGGCGCGGGGGTGGGGTCAGGGGTGGGGTCGGGGGCCTCGGCGGAATTTGAGCTCATCCGTACTCACCGTCCCCGTCGACGCCATGACGGCGATCATGTTGCCGCTGATATCCGCGCCGTAACCCGGCAAGGCTTCTCGACTCGACGCCCTGAAGCTGACACCTTAAACGCGCATGAAGCTGACCGAAACCGGGCAAACCGCAGCATCGGTACGCTGGAGGCTCGTGCTGGCCAGCAGCACCATGCTCTTCGTCGAGCTGGCGCTGATCCGATGGGGCGGCGCCAACGTCGTCCATCTCAGCTACTTCTCGAACTTCATCCTGCTGGGATCGTTCCTCGGCATCGGCATCGGGTTCCTGATCCCGGCGGCGCGCGGGCAGTGGCTCAAACGCTGTACGCCCATCCCCCTCGCACTGCTCGTCGTCCTGGTGCGCGCGTACCCGGTGCAGGTGCGCCAGAGCAGCAGTGAGGTCATCTACTTCACGGCCGTGAAGACCACCGGCCTGCCCCAGTGGGTGACGCTGCCGGCCATCTTCCTGCTGACCGCGGTGATCATGGCCGGGATCGGCAAGATCACCGCCGACCTCTTCCGCCGGCTCCCCTCGCTCGACGCCTACCGCTACGACCTGCTCGGCAGCATCACCGGTTCGGTCTCCTTCGCCGTACTGTCCTGGTTGTGCGCCCCATCGGTCGTGTGGGGCGTATGCGCCGCCGCGGCCCTGCTGATCCTCGGTGGGCGCCGCAACACGCTGCTGTACGCCATCCCCCTCACGGCGATGGTCGCCGCGCTGTTCCTGGAGACGACGACGGCCGGCGTCTCCTGGTCGCCCTACTACAAGATCGAGCTCGAAAAGTCGCCGACCACCACCCGGACCTACTACATCTCCGCCAACGGCGTCCCGCACCAGAGCACCGCACCGCTGCCGGTGCTGATGCGGGAGAACTCGCCCTATCGGCAGGCGTACGAGCAGACACCCCGCAACCCGCACAAGCGTGTGCTGGTCATCGGGGCCGGCAACGGCAATGACGTCGCGGTCGCGCTGGCGCACGGAGCGCAGCACGTGGACGCGGTCGAAATCGACCCGCGCCTGCAGGAGATCGGTGCGCAACTGCACCCCGCCAGGCCGTACGACGACCCCAGGGTGCACGTCCACATCGACGACGGGCGGGCGTTCCTGGAGCGGACGAACGCCAAGTACGACCTGATCGTTCTGGCGCTCCCGGACTCGCTGACGCTGGTGTCGGGCGCGAGCAATCTGCGGCTGGAGAGCTACCTGTTCACCCGTGAGGCGTTCGAGGCCGCCCGCGATCACCTGACGCCGAACGGCGCGTTCGCCATGTACAACTACTACCGCAAGAGCTGGCTGGTCGACCGCTTCGCCGGTGATCTCGACGGCCTCTACGGCCACGCCCCCTGCATGACGACGTACAAACGGAACGCGGCCGTGCTGGTGGCCGGGATGAGCCCCGCCGACCAGTCCTGCAAGCAGACCTGGCGGGCCACCGGGGCCATCCCGGCGGCCGCACGCGACGACCACCCCTTCCCGTATCTGCTGCACCGGGGCATCCCCACGCTCTACCTGGGCGCCCTGGGCGCGATCCTGCTGGTGACCTTGCTGTCGGTGCGCCTGACCGGGGTCCGCATCCGGAGCACGTTCCGCTACGCCGACATGTTTCTGCTGGGCGCGGCCTTCATGCTGCTCGAAACGAAGAACGTGATCGGCTTCGCGCTGTTCTTCGGTACGACCTGGCTGGTCAACGCGCTCGTGTTCTTCGGTGTCCTGCTCTCCGTCCTCGCCGCGGTCGAGGTCCGGCGCAGGTTGCGGCGGGTCAGCCAACCGTTGCTGCAACTGCTGCTCTTCGGCTCTCTCGCGGCGGCCTGGCTGGTTCCGGTGCAGGCCGTGCTCTCGCTGCCCTTCGCCGGACGGCTCGCAGCCGCCATCGCGCTGGCCTTCGCGCCGATCTTCTGTGCCAACCTCATCTTCTCGGACCGCCTCGCACTGGCCCCCGACCCGACATCCGCGTTCGGCGCGAATCTGCTGGGTGCGCTGACCGGGGGCGCGCTCGAATATCTGGCGCTGATGACGGGATATCAGGCGCTGCTGCTGGTGGTCGCCGTGCTGTATCTGGGGGCATGCGTCGCCATGCGCTTCACCGGTCGCGGGCCGGGCATGCGGGCAGCGCAGGTGCCGGAGGAGACCGTGGCCGTCAGGGCCCAGCCGAGCACGGGCCGCTGATACCGGTTGGGGGTGCGGCAGCGGCGACAGGCTCCGGTGCGAGGCCCTCGGCCACCGCGGAGGCGGCCGGCCAATCGCCCGCACCGGAGCCCGACGGCTCAGGCACTCGGCGCGCGTCGGGATGCCGGATGGGCGGCATAGCCTCCGACGGCGCCCAGTACGCGCGCTGCGGCGACCAGCAGCGCCGCGGTGAGGCTCACACGCAGCAACAGCGTGCCGATGGCCGCTCCGGCGAAGACCGCCACCAGGGCGGCTCCGTGGAAGGGCGGAAGGTATCCGACGTGTCACCGCCCACCGCCGACTTCCTGATCCAGGTGATGAGGGTGCCGGTCACCAGCGTGGTGTTCACCAGCGCCCCGAGTCGCCATATCGTCGCGCTGCGAACCCCCATGGCCACCGCGGTCAACGCGATCAGCGCCTTCGGCAGCGGATCGGAGCCAGGCGATACGGGTATGCGTTGTTCCCGTCCCTCATGGCCGGAGCGAGTGTGATCACCTGACGGACCTTCACTTCTCACTTCACGAAGCGGTACTTCAGGTGGGTCGCCAGGGGCGTGCCGACCATCCTGACCTGCTCCAGGTTCTGTCGCTGTGCGCCCGGGCCGTCGAAGAGCCGCAGGCCCTCGCCGAGGAGGGCGGGCACCACGTGCAGTTGCAGCTCGTCGATGAGTCCAGCGTCGAGGTACTGCCGCACCGTGCTCGCGCCGCCCGCGATGTCGACGTTCCTGTCGCCGGCCGCGGCCCTCGCCCGGTCGAGGGCGCTGTGCATGCCGTCGGTGACGAACGTGAAGGTGGTTCCGCCCTCCTTGGCCAGGGTCGGCCGAGGGCGGTGGGTGAGGACGAAGACCGGCGTGCGGAACGGGGGGTTGTCGCCCCAGAACTCCTCGCCCGTGTCGTACATCATGCGGCCCATGACCACCGCCCCGGTGGCGTCGAACCACTCACGCATCAGCCGGGAGTCCTCGTTCTCCTCCCCGCCCGTCATCCCCTGGCGTTCCCGCCAGCTCGCCAGGTTGTGGATCCACTCGAAGAGGGGCTCGGCGCCGTTGCCTCCCGGGTTGTCGATGCCGACGTCGGTGCCGGCGACGTAGCCGTCGAGGGAGATGGCCAGATCCGCGGTCACGGTCACGATGAGTACTCCTGGGTGCTGGGGTGTGCTGCCTTCACTCTCACGTCGATCGGGAACGGGTGAATTCGACACACCTGTGATCGCGTTTCCGCCGTCCTGCCCCTGCCCCTTTACGCCCGCTTCGCCCTCGCCGGCACGCACAGCCACCCCAGCGCCGCCGCGACCAGATACGCGACCGCTCCCACCGCCATGCTGACCCGGAGCCCGGCGTCGTAGTCCGTGGCCGTGGCGAGCAGGGTGCCGCCGAGCGCCACGCCCGTGGCGCTGCCGATCTGGCGGGTGGTGTTGAACAGGGCGGAAGCGGCGCCCGAGTAGGCAAAGGGCGCGGCGCCCATCACCGTGGCGGTCGAGCCGGTGAGGGCGAAGGACGTGCCGAAGCCCGCGGCCATCATCGGGGCCACCAGCAGCGCGTAGGCGGGATCGGCTCCGGCGGCGGCCCAGCCGGTCAGTCCGAGGGCGGCCAGGAGCATGCCGCAGATCACGAGCGGCCGATCACCGGTCCGGCGGGTCAGCCGCCCGGAGAGGACGGAGGCGAACATGGTCATCGCCACCGCGGGGAACAGCGCCAGCCCGGTTCCCAAGGCGCTGTAGCCGCGCTGGTGCTGGAACTGGAGGCTGGCGGTGAACACCATGCCGTAGAAGCCGAAGTTGAACAGCAGGCCGATGGCGGCTCCCCCGCTCATCTCGCGGGAGCGGAGCAGGTTCAGGGGCAGGACGGGAGAGCGGGCCAGCCGTTCGCGCACCACGAACGCCGTGGTGGTCAGGGCGGCCAGGCCCAGCCCGGCCAGCACGGCCGGATCCAACCAGCCCCGTCGTCCGGCCTCGTTGAGTGCCGCGGTCAGCAGCGCCACGGTCGCCACGACCGTGCACTGTGCCGGCCAGTCCAGGGCCCGGCCGGTGCGCCGGGGGGAGCGGGCGACGTAGCGCAGTGTCAGCAGCGTGCAGGTCACTCCGACGGGCAGGTTGATGAGGAACACCCAGCGCCAGCCCACCGTGGAGACGAGCAGTCCGCCCAGCAGCGGTCCGGCGGAGGCCGCGATGCCGGCCATCGAACCCCATAGTCCGAAGGCCCGTGAGCGTGCGTCCGGCTCCGGGTAGGCCTGCTGGAGCAGGGCCAGGGAGCCGGGCACGATGAGTGCCGCGCCCAGGCCCTCCACCAGCCGGGCCGCCACCAGGAACAGGGTTCCCGGCGCGAGCGCGCACGCGGCCGAGGCCACGGTGAACACCGCCACGCCCGAGCAGAAGATCCGGCGGTTGCCCAGCCGGTCGCCGAGCGCGCCGCCGGTCAGCAGGAACCCGGCGAACACCAGGGTGTACCCGTCGGTGATCCACTGGATGCCGGTGAGGGAGGCCGACAGCTCCCGGCCGATGACGGGGACGGCGACGTTGAGGACCGTCACGTCCAGGATCACCATGAAGTAGCCGGCGCACACCGCCAGCAGCGGCGCCCAGGGCTGAGGCCGTCGCTCGGGCCGCGGGGCCCGCTCGCCGGAGGGCTTGGGCTGCCCGCCATCGGCCGACTCCGCGAATGCCACCGCCCCGGTTCCCTCCCGTCCGCAGATACCCCTGCACCAACGGGAACAATAAGGGGCATATCTCCCTGATGCGGGGAGCCGGGGCGCGTTCCGCAGCCGACGGCTAGCGAGCCACCGCCTCCGCTCCCGCCCGCGCGAACTTCTCGTCCAGCGCCCCGGACGGAGCACCCGCGACGCCGATCCCGGCGATGGGGGCGTTGCCCGCGGTGACGGGGACCGCGCCCGCCAGGAACAGCGTGCCGGGGATGTCCTTCAGGTTCGGGGCCTGCTCCAGGCGCTCGGCCAGCTGGGAGGTGGGGGCGTTCCAGGCCACCGCGGTGAACGCCTTGCGCTCGGCGGACTCATAGGACTGCGGGCCGGCGCCGTCGCCGCGCAGGGTGACGATCGTGTTGCCGTTGCGGTCCACGACGGCGACCGTGACGCGCTGGTTCTCCTTCTCGGCGGCATCCAGCGCGGCCTGCGCGGCCCTGCCGGCGGCGTCGATCGTCAGGTGGGTGGAGGTGGTCGTGGCCCGGGCCGGGGCGGCGGCCGAGGTCGCGGCGGCGGACGTGGTGGCCGGGGCCGAGGCGTTCGCCGACACCGCGCCGAAGCCGGCCAGGGCGACGACGGCGAGCACGGCGCCGCCGGTCGCGACGCGGGCCCGGCGGGAGAAGGTCTTGCGCACTCGGTTCATGGGTCGGTCGACTCCTTCGATGGGCGGGGGCGGCCCGGTTGCCGCCCTGCTTCGTCCGCTCTCCACCCTCCGTGCGGAAACAGGCACCGGCCGTCGACGTTCCGGATGCCTTCGCGTCGCACTACGGGCGGCACCGGGGTCATCCGATCGGTTGACCCACCCGGCCCTCACACCGGGTCACAATAGAGGTGTTTGCCCAGTTCAGCGCATGCGTGTGGGAGGGGAGGCAGCTCCGGATGGGGAACCGGTCGTACGTAGCGGGCACCGTGGACGCCCGGTGGCTCGGCGTCGTGATGCACGCGGCGTTCTTCCTGCTGCTCGGCGGCGCGCTCGCCCGGTTCCTGCTGCGCCACCCCGGCGAACCCCGCACCCCCTGGATCATCGCGCTGTGCGTCGTGCTCGCCGTGCTGCACCTGCTGGGCCCCAGGGCCGGTGACTCCGGCACCCGGCCCGCCCGGAGGCACACCGCGTGGTTGACGCTCGTCGTCGTGGTGTGGATGGTGCTGGTCGTGCTCGCGCCCAGCTTCGCCTGGTGCGCGGTGCCCCTCTTCTACACCGGGCTGCGCACACTGCCGCCGCGTGCGGCGCTCGTTCTCGTGGCCGTCCTGACTGTGTTCGTCGTCGCCGCGCAGGTGCAGCTCGCCGGCCGCTTCGACCCCAACCTGGTCCTCGCCCCACCGGCCGTCGCCGCGCTCGCCACCGCCGTCTTCCTGCAGATGGAACGGCACACCGTACGTCAGCGTGGGCTGATCGACGACCTGATCCGCACCCGCGCCGAACTCGCCGCCGCGGAACGCCGCGAGGGCACCCTCGCCGAACGCCAGCGGCTTTCCATGGAGATCCACGACACGCTCGCCCAGGGCCTGTCCAGCCAGCAGATGCTGCTCCAGGCCGCGGACCGGGTGTGGGAGACCGAACCGGGCAAGGCCCGCGCCCATGTCCGCACCGCCGCGTCCGTCGCCGAGCACAATCTCGCCGAAGCCCGCCGCTTCGTGCACGACCTCGCCCCCGCCGACCTCGCCCGTGGCGGCGGCCTCGACGAGGCGCTGCGTGCCCTGGCCGCACGGGAGTCCGGTGCGCGGCTCGCCGTACGCGTCCACACCGACGGCGACGGCCGCCTCCCCCACCTGCCGGACCGCATCCAGTCCGCCCTGCTGCGGATCGCGCAGGGCGCCCTGGCCAACGTCCGCGAACACGCCGGTGCCCGCACCGCCGCCCTCACCCTCACGCTCCTCGACGACGAGGTCGTACTCGACGTCTCCGACGACGGCCACGGCTTCGACCCCGCCGCCCGGCCCGCCCCTGACGCGTCCGACGCCGGACGCGGGCACGGGCTGCCCGCCATGCACGCCCGGCTGCGCGCCCTCGGCGGCACCCTGACCATCGAGTCCGCCCCCGGCGAGGGCACCGTCCTGTCCGCCGCCGTGCCCCTCCCCCTGGAGACACCCCGATGAGCACCGACCGCGCTCCCGTACGCATCCTGGTCTGCGACGACCACACCGTCGTACGGGCCGGACTGCTCGCCCTGCTCGACAGCGCCCCCGGCATCGACGTCGTCGGCGAGGCCGGCACCGGTGAGGAAGCACTCGCGCTGGCCGCGAGACTCACCCCGGACGTGGTGCTGATGGATCTGCAGCTCGGCGAGGGCATCGACGGTGTGGAGACCACCCGCCGCCTCACCTCCTCCCCCGGCCCCGGCGCCTCCCCCCACGTCCTGGTCCTCACCACCTACGACACCGACGCCGACATCACCCGCGCCATCGAGGCCGGCGCCACCGGATACCTGCTCAAGGCCGAGCGCGCCGACGAACTCTTCGCCGCGATCCACGCCGCCGCCGAGGGACGTACCGCCCTGTCCGCGCCGGTCGCCGGCCGCGTCATGGCCAATCTGCGCCGGCCCCGGCCCACGCTCACCGACCGCGAACGCGACATCCTCGCCCAGCTCGCCCGCGGCATCGGCAACCGGGACATCGCCCGCGCGCTCTACATCAGCGAGGCCACCGTCAAGACCCATCTGCGCCGCATCTACGACAAGCTCGGCGTCGACACCCGCGCGGGCGCGGTGGCCGTCGCCAAGGAACGCCGACTGCTGCCGTGACCTGTCTCGACCGCGGTGCGGTCAGGTCGGGTCAGGGGCGAGGGCCACGCTCCGCGGTCCAGGTGATGGCCGGCGGCACGACCCGCGCGCACAGCGGGCCGCCCCGCGCATCGGTGCGGCCGAGACGTCCCACCAGCAGGCCGCCCGCTACGGCGCCGTCGAGCACCTCGGCCGGGACGGCGTCCGGCATGAGCTTGGCCCGGCGGAACATCGTGCCCTCCCCGACGTCGTCGACGGCGCCCCACGACAGGTGGACGAACCGGCCGCCCGGGCGGCCCTGCACATAGGGGCCCCTGATGTCGGTACCGGCCGGCGATGCGGTGGCCGTGCACTCCAGGCTCCAGGTGGCGGACGGGGCGTCACCTCGCTGTGGACCGAGGAGTTCGGCCGGGCGGTCGCGGCGCTGCACGGCCACGCGGATGTTGCGGTACGGCGGGCCGGTGCCGTCGGCGGACGGGCAGGTGAGTCCGGGGAGCTGGTCGGCGTCGATGCGGATGCGCAGCATGGCGGCCATCAGCGCCGCGATCGAGGCTGGTCGTGCACTGGATGTGCTGATCGTTTCGAAGGGCGCTGCCTCAGCGCCGTGTCGGTCCGGCAAGCCGGGTCGGGCGGAGCAGGAGGAGGGCGACGTCGTCCGTGTGGTGGCGGTCGGTGGGGCGGGTGTGGTGGACGAGGTAGTCGACCAGGTGGTGCAGGGGGAGGTGGCTCGCCTCGCCGAGGTGGTGGGCGAGTTCGGCCGTGGTCTGGTCGATGTCGGCGCCGGGGACCTCCACGAGGCCGTCGGTGTAGAGCGCCAGGAGGGCGCCTTCGATCAGGGGCAGGGCTGTGGGCGGGAAGGCGGTGGTGCTCATGCCCATGCCGATACCGAGGGGCGGGCCGGGGTCGATGTCGACCGTGTGGGCGTGGGTTTCGGGGTGACGCAGGAGCGGGGGCGGGTGGCCGGCGCTGGCGAGGGTCACCTCGTGGCGGGCCAGGTCGAGGTGGGCGTAGAGGCAGGAGACGAATCGGCCGGCCTCCAGGTCGGCCAGGTCGCGGTCGGTGCGGGCGAGGACCTGCGCGGGACTGGCACCGGCGGTGGCGTGGGAGTGGACGGCCGTGCGGACCTGGCCCATGAGGGCGGCCGCCGTCGCGTCGTGGCCCTGCACGTCGCCGATGACGGCCGCGACGGTCGTCTCGGTCAGGCGGATGAGGTCGTAGAAGTCGCCGCCGATGTCCATGCCGTGGCTCGCGGGCAGATAGCGGGCGGCGACGTCCAGTCCGGCCACGGTCGGCAGGGTGCGCGGCAGCAGGGTCTGCTGGAGGGCGTGGGCGAGGCTGTGCTTGGCGTCGTAGAGGCGGGCCCGGTCCAGGGCCTGGGCGATGAGACCGGCCAGCGGCGTGAGGATGGAGCGTTCCCCGGCGGTGAGGGTGTGCGGGTGGTTGTACGCGAGGACGAAGCAGCCGAGGGGGCGCCCGGAGGTGATCAGCGGCAGGAACGCCCAGGCGTGTTTGTCGCTGATCTGCGGCGCCTTGGGGTAGGCGCGGGCCAGCTCCGCGCGGTCGGCGAAGTAGGAGGAGCTACCGGTGGCCAGGGCACGGCCGGCCGGGGTGAGGTCGGCGTCCGCGGGCAGGCCGTCGAGTTGTTCGATGGTGTTCGGGGTGTATCCGCGGTGCCCGATGATCTGCATACGGCCGGCGTCGACGGTGGACATGATCATGCCGTGGGCGCCGAAGGCGGGCAGGATCTGGTCGGCGACCAGGTCGACGACGTCCTGGACGCCGACGGCCTCGGTCAGCGAGGCAGCCAGGTACACCAGGAGGTGGATGCGGCTGGTGGCCGGGGCGTCGATGTGGACGGGCTGGGTGTCGGCCGGCCGCACCGGCGGGCCGACGGGGTCGCCCGGCGTGATGAGGACGCTCATGCCGCCGGCGTCCGCGTCGAACCGGAAGCTGAGCCACTGGACGGAGGGGCGCAGGACCGTCAGGGCGAGGGGCTCGTGGCTGATCAGGGCCGTGCGGTAGGCGTCCATGAAGGCGACGTTGTCCAGCCAGGACAGTGACTGCCACAGCTGGGTGCCGAGCAGGTGCTCGGAGGGCCGGCCCAGGAGTTCGGCCGCCGCGGGGTTGGCGAAGGTGATCCGCCCCTCGCGGTCGAGGGCGAGGGCGCCGAGGGTGAGGCGTTCGGCAAGCTCGGTCGCGGCGAGCGCCGGCTCCACGCGTCGTACCTCCCGGGGGCGGAGCGGGACGAAGCGGGGCCGGTCCGGTACGGCCGTGGGGCGGGCGGCGTCCAGGACCCGGGCGACGCGTCGGGCGCTCAGGGCGATGCCGCCGCGCTCGCGGAGCGTCAGTCGGCCCGGACGGTCGGACCGCCACATCAGCATCAGCGCACCACGGCTGTCGCGCAGACCGGTGAGGGGCGCGATCGCGAAAGCCACCCGGTAGGGCATGTTCGCCGCCGCGCGCGGATACGACCGGGCCAACTCCTCCTGGGAACTCACCCAGACCAGCCGTTCCTCGTGTACGGCGTCCTGGGCCGGACCGGGAGCGGCCAGCGTCACCCGCCACCACGGCGCGACGGCCTCGACCGGTACACCGCAGATCGCGTGCAGGGCCAGTACCGTCCCCGCGGGGTCCGCCAGATAGACGCCCCCGGCCACGGCGCCCGTACGATGCACCGCCGCCGCCAATGCCCCGCCCAGCGGATCGGCATCGGCGGATTCCTCGGAGCGCCCGGTCACGTGGGACACACCCTCCCGCCCATATCAGGACGGTACGTCCGCGCGGCGGAGGCGGCACGCGGAGCGGACCGTGCGGAAGGGGCGCCGGGGGCAGATGGAACGGATGGGGGCGGGTCGTGGCGGCCCGCCCGGTGTCGGCAGGGTGGGGCCGGGTTATCGGAGCGCCGCCGCGACCATCCCCCGGATCACCTGGTCCGACACGGTTCCGCCGCCCACCAGGCGGTCGAAGACCAGCCCGTCCACGCAGGTCAGCAGCGTGATCGTGCGGTCCTCGGCGTCCGCGACGCCCTGCGCGGTCAGGAAGTCGTGCACGACCTGTCGTCCCGCGTTCCGGCGCGGCACGAGGATCTCCCGCAGTTCGGGGTGGTGCACGCTCTCGATGGCGCAGGCGTAGCGCGCGAGGGTGCGTCGGCGGCCGTCGCCCGTGAGTCGTCGCTCGACGAAGGCGGCGATCCCGGTGGCCAGTTCGTCGGCGTTCCGCGGCACCGGGGTCTGTGCCCCGATCACCTGGAGTTCCGCCTGGTCGAGGGCGACCAGACGGCGGACCAGGGCGGTCAGCAGTGCCTGGCGGGTGCGGTAGTAGGCGGACGTGGTGCCGGACGGCAGGTTCGCTGCCCGGTCCACCGCGCGGTGGGTCAGTCCCCGGATTCCGGCCTCGGCGAGGACGTCGATGGCGGCGTCGGCGAGGACGGTGCGTCGGTCTGTGGGCATACCCCTTTCTACACCTGTAGAGGATGGGGGTACTCTTCCTCGGGTTTCTACAGATGTAGAAGCCTGGCGGCGGGACGGACGAGGGAGGCCCGGTATGGGCGGCAGTGCGGTGGTGGTCGGCGGAGGCATCGGCGGGCTGGCCGCCGCGATCGGTCTGCGCCGGATCGGCTGGGAGGTGACGGTCGTCGAGCGCGCCCCCGTCCTGGCCGACGCGGGCGCGGGTATCTCCCTGCACGCCAACGGCATTCGGGCGCTGGACGTCCTCGGTGTCGGCGAGTCCGTGCGCGCGGCTGCGCGCCCGCAGTACACCGGGGGCACCCGTGTCCCCGGTGGCGGGCGGCTCGCCCGGATGGACGGGGCCGCTCTGGAGCGTGAGCTGGGCACGCCGATCGTCGGTGTCCCCCGGGCCGTGCTGCATCGACTGCTGCGTGCGGCGCTGCCGTCCGAGTGCCTGATGGTCGGGGCCGAGGTGACGTCCGTGGACCGCTCCGTCCCCGGTCGGGTGCGGATACCCGTCGGGGGCGCCGTCCTGGAGGCGGATCTCGTCGTGGGCGCGGACGGGGTGGGCAGTCGGCTGCGTGCCCGGTTGTTCCCCGGGCATCCCGGCCCGGCCTACAGCGGGTCGACCGTGTTGCGTGCCATCACCGGGCGTCCGGTCGAGTTGGCGACGGACTTCGAACTGACCTGGGGCAGGGGCGCCGAGTTCGGCCACATCGCGTTCGCCGACGGCCGGGCCGAATGGCACGCGGTGCTCAACTCGCAGCCCGGCGTGCGGTATGCGGACCCTCTCGCCGCGATGCGCCGCCGCTTCGGCGACTGGCACGATCCGATCCCGGCGCTGCTGGCCGCGACCGAGCCGGAGGCCGTACTGCACCACGACATCCACGAGTTGGCGACTGCGCTGCCGTCGTTCACGGCAGGCCGGATCGCCCTGCTCGGTGACGCGGCGCACGCCATGACCCCGAACCTCGGCCAGGGAGCCTGCCAGGCGCTGGAGGACGCGACGGTGCTGGCCGCCGCGCTCGCCGACGAGCCCACCGTCGAATCGGCGCTGGCCCGCTACGACGCCGAGCGCCGCCCGCGCAGCCAGTCCGTCGCGCGCGCCGCCCGCCGGGCCGGCCGGATGGGGCAACAGCTGGCGCACCCCATGGCCGTCGCCGTACGCAACACCGCCCTGCGGCTGGCCCCCGCGCGCGTGACGGTCCGCGCGATCCTGCGCCATGCCGCGTGGACCCCGCCGGGAACGGGGTGGTAACCCCAGCGTCGATCCTGGTGGCTCCCCCATCGCGCGGGCTCGCCCTCTGCGGACATGGTGGGCCCATACAGCGACTTGGGGTCTCCTGTGGCCGGTGCGTGCGCCTCAGGTCCGGGCCGAGGGGGCAGATGTGATCAGGCGCAGAGGAGTGCTGGGCGGCTTGTTCGGCCTGGCCGTGACGGCCGGTGCGGCGGTGGGCCCGGCGACGGCCGCCGATGTGCCGTGGCCGGACGCCGCCGCCGGGTTCAAGGAGGCCGGTGACACCGGCGGCCACGCCCGGCTCCGCGAGCTCCTCCACCGGCTGACCACGGCCGACGGCGCCCCCGGCGCGCTCCTGGAAGTGCGCGACCGGCACGGCAGCACCGTCCTGACCAGCGGTGTCGCCGATGTGACGAGCCACGCCCCGGTGCACCCCGACAGCAGGTTCCGGATCGGCAGCATGACCAAGCCGTTCGTGGCGACGGTCATGCTGCGACTGGTGGGCGAGCGTCGCGTCGTACTCGACGCCCCGGTGGAGCGCCATCTGCCCGGCGTCGTCCGCGGGCATGGCAACGACGGGCGGGTGATCACCGTCCGTCAGCTGCTCCAGCACACCAGCGGCCTGCCCGACGTCCTCGACCATCTCAGCCCGGCGGAGATCCTCAAGGACCCGCTGGCCCACCGCGACGTCCGCGACCTCGTGAACATCGCGCTCGCCCACCCCCCGACGTTCGAGCCGGGCACCGGCTGGCGCTACTGCAACACGGGCTATCTGCTGGCCGGCCTGATCATCGAGAAGGTGACCGGCCGCTCGTACGGCGAGGAGATCCGCCGGCGCATCATCGTGCCGCTCGGCCTGCACGAGACGTACGTACCGGGCGACGACCCGGCCATCCCCGGACCGCATCCGCGGGGGTACGCACGGCCGGGCAACGACGCGCCGCTCGTCGATGTCACCGCGATCAATCCCTCGGTCGGGGGTGCGGGCGGCGGGATGATCTCCAGTGGGAGCGACCTCAACCGGTTCCTGGACGCGCTCGTACGCGGCGAGCTGCTACGCCCCGCCCAGCTCCGGGAGATGATGCGGACCCGGCCGACCGGCAGTCCGGACGGACGGGCGTACGGCCTCGGCCTGGAGAGCAGGCCGCTGCCCGGCGGCGGCCGCTACTGGGGGCACACCGGCGACTTCCCGGGATTCGAGACGGCGGGCGGTGCCACGCTCGACGGCCGGCAGGCGACGGTCATGGTGAACCTCGGCCCGGGCGGCTCCGACGCACAGAGCGCCGACATGAAGGCCGCCGTCCGCACGGCGCTGTGCGAGGGCCGCCGCCCGCCCGCTCGCCGGTAGCCCGCTCCCCCACCGCCCTAAGGGACTGTTAGGACTTCGTTTCCGCTGTTGAACGGCCCTGTCGTGGCGTCGACTCTGTGTGCTCCCGGGCCACAGACAAGGGAGTTTTCGATGGCCACACAGACCACGGCCGTGGGCGCGAAGCAGTCGCGTCGCGGTGAGCGCAGGGTCGTCAGCAACATCCTGCGCGGATCGATCGGCAATCTCATCGAGTGGTACGACTGGTACGCGTACACCGCGTTCAGCGTGTACTTCGCCGCCGCGTTCTTTCCGTCCGGCGACCAGACCGCCCAACTGCTGAACACCGCGGCGGTGTTCGCGGTCGGCTTCCTGATGCGCCCGATCGGCGGCTGGGTGCTGGGGCGGTACGCCGACCGCCGGGGCCGGCGCGCGGCGCTGACGCTGTCGGTGACGCTCATGGCGGCGGGTTCGCTGATCGTGGCACTGACCCCGTCGTACGACGCGATCGGCGTCGTCGCGCCGGTGTTGCTGGTGACCGCGCGGCTGCTGCAGGGGCTGTCGGTCGGCGGGGAGTACTCGACCTCGGCGACGTACATGTCGGAGGTGGCCTCGCCCGGCCGGCGCGGCTACTACTCCAGTTTCCAGTACGTCACGCTGATCGCCGGGCAGCTGACGGCGCTCGGCCTGCAGATCATCCTGCAGCAGGTGCTCAGCGCCGCGCAGATGGAGGCGTGGGGCTGGCGGATCGCGTTCGTCGTCGGTGCGGCGGGGGCGATCGTGGTGCTGTGGCTGCGGCGCGGCATGGACGAGTCGGAGAGCTTCGAGCGGGCGGCGGCCGAGGACGGCGACGGCAAGGACGACGGGCCGGCCCGCGGCAGTCTGCGGATGCTGCTGTCCTATCCGCGGCAGTGCCTGGTGGTCGTCGGGCTGACCATGGGCGGCACGCTGTTCTTCTACACGTACACGACGTATCTGCAGAAGTTCATGGTCAACACCAGCGGTATCGCCAAGCCGACGGCGGCCTGGATCAACTTCTTCGCACTGCTGGTGTTCGTGCTGCTCCAGCCGGTCATGGGGCTGTTGTCCGACCGGGTGGGGCGGCGGCCGATGCTGATCGCGTTCGGTGTGCTGGGCGCCGTGGTCGTGGTGCCGTCACTGACCCTGCTGTCCCACACCAGTGATCCCGTGTACGCGTTCCTGCTCATGGTGGGTCCGCTGGCGGTCAGCTCCCTGTACACGTCGATCAGCGCGGTGGTGAAGGCCGAGCTGTTCCCGACGTCGATCCGGGCGCTGGGCGTCGGCCTGCCCTATGCGCTGACCGTGGCCCTGTTCGGCGGGACCGCGGAGTACGTCGCCCTGTGGTTCAAGAACGCCGGGCACGAGACCTGGTACTTCTACTACGTCACCGCCTGTGTCCTGGTCTCGCTGCTCGTCTACATTCGGATGCGCGAGACGTCGGACGGATCGCCGTTGGAGAGCGAGGCTCGGGACTGACTGGGAGGGTGGCGACCGTGCGCGTACTGCTGGCCGAGGACGACGACGGTGTGGCCGGTGCGCTGACGGAGGTCCTGTACGAGCACGGTCATCTACCCACCCGGGTGCGGCGCGGGGGGGGGGGGGGGGGGGGGGGGGGGGGGGGGGGGGGGGGGGGGGGGGGGGGGGGGGGGGGGGGGGGGTGTGGTGGGGGTTGTCG
>NZ_JAQMYP010000053.1 GCF_028369295.1 Streptomyces sp. HD | reverse complement strand
TTTCGTATCTCCGTTGTACGCTGTATAGGAAGTGTTCTACGGTGTACAACATGACTACGTCCTCCCAGGAACAGGCCCCGGCCCAGCCGCAGCCCCAGTCACCGGGCGGCCACCCCCAACGCTGGCTGATCCTCGGTGTCATCTGTCTCGCGCAGCTCACCGTGCTGCTCGACAACACGATCCTGAACGTGGCGATCCCCTCGCTCACCAGCGAACTGGGCGCCGCCACCTCGGACATCCAGTGGATGATCAACGCGTACTCGCTGGTGCAGTCCGGTCTGCTGCTGACCGCGGGCAGCGCAGCCGACCGCTACGGCCGCAAGAAGATGCTGGCCACAGGTCTCGTGCTGTTCGGGGTTGGCTCGCTGGTCGCCGGACTGGCCGAGAGCTCCGGCCAGCTGATCGCGGCCCGGGCCGGCATGGGTGTGGGCGGCGCGCTGCTGATGACCACCACCCTGGCCGTGGCGATGCAGATCTTCACGCCCGAGGAGCAGCCGAAGGCGATCGGCATCTGGGCCGCCGTCAACTCGCTGGGCTTCGCGGCCGGACCGCTCATCGGCGGCTTCATGCTGGACCACTTCTGGTGGGGGGCGATCTTCCTGATCAACCTGCCGGTCGCGGCGCTCGCCCTGGTGGCGGTCGTGATCCTGGTGCCCGAGTCCAAGGCTGTGCCTTCCCGGGGGACAACCCCCGGGCCCCCGGTGCAGGGTGACCGCCCCGACCTGTTCGGCGCCGTCCTGTCCACGATCGGCATGTCCTCCCTGGTCTTCGCGATCATCTCCGGACCCGAGCACGGCTGGACCTCCGGCAGGGTGCTGGTGTCGGCCACCGTCGCGATCGTGGTGCTGGCCGGCTTCGCGTACTGGGAGAGCCGGATCCCGTACCCCATGCTCGACATGCACTTCTTCACGAATCGCCGGTTCACGGGTGCCGTCGCGGGCGCGGTGCTGATCGCGTTCGGGATGGGCGGATCGCTCTTCCTGCTCACCCAGCACATGCAGTTCGTACTCGGCTACGGCCCGCTGGAGGCGGGGCTGCGCACGGCGCCGCTCGCGCTGATGATCGTGGCCCTGAACTTCACCGGAGTGGCGGCGAAGTGGGCGGGCAAGCTCGGCACACCCTTCTCCATCGGGCTGGGCATGACGGCGATGGCCGTCGGCCTCGTGTCGATCGCGACGCTCACCGAGCACGGGTATCCGGGCACGCTGCTGGGCCTGGTGCTGATCGGTGTGGGCGCCGCGATCTCCAGCCCCGCGATGGCGCACGCGATCATGAGCGCGATTCCGCCGGAGAAGGCCGGGGTCGGCGCCGGCATCAACGGCACGGTGGCGGAGTTCGGGCAGGGCCTGGGCGTCGCGGTGCTCGGCGCGGTGCTCAACTCCCGGTTCGCCGCGCTGATTCCGGTTGCGGCGGTGTCCCTGCCGGGGGCGTTGGCCGAGGCGGGGTCGGAGGCGGAGCGGGGGCGGATCACGGATGCGTTTGCCTCCGGCCTGGAGACCAGCCAGTTGGTGGGGGCGGTTGCTGTGCTGGCCGGGGGTGTCGTTGCGGCGGCGTTGCTTCGGCGGGCTGAGCGGGCAGAGTCCGCGTGAGAGCTCGGGCGGCGCGGGTTGTTGTGCGGCTGCGGGTTCGTTGTGGCTGGTCGCGCCCACGCGGCGGAGCCGCACATGGACACAGCCCCGCGCCCCTTGGGGGACGTCGCCGCCTAGCATCTTGATCAGTCAACCGAGTCTAGGAAGGTGCGCCATGGTGAGGTCGGCCAAGCAGGCGGCGCGTACCAGCGTGTGGCTGGAAGGCAAAGCCCGGCGGGGCGGGCGTGGTGGGGGGCAGCCCTCCGGGCTGGACCGGGAGCGGATCACCGCGGCCACCGTCCGGCTGCTGGACGCCGACGGGCTGGCCAAGTTCTCCATGCGACGGCTGGCCGCCGAGCTGAACGTGACCGCGATGTCCGTCTACTGGTACGTCGACACCAAGGACGACCTCCTGGAACTCGCCCTCGACGCCGCGTTCGGGGAAATCACCCTGCCCGACGTGGAGGCCGACGAGGACGCGGACTGGCGGGACCAGCTGGGCACGCTGGCCCGTGGGTACCGCGCCCTGCTGGTCCGCCACCCGTGGCTGTCACCGCTGATCGGCACCTACGTCAACATCGGCCCGAACAGCCTCGCCTTCTCCCGCTGTGTCCAGCACATCATTCGCAGGACCGGCCTGCCCGCACACGGACTGGTCGCCGCCATCTCCGCCGTCTTCCAGTTCGTGTACGGCTTCGGCACGATCGAGGGCCACTTCATCGCCCGCAGCACCGCGTTCGGCATGACCCCGGACGACTACTTCCAGCACGCCATGAGCACGGTGACCCAGTCCGCGGAAGCCGCCGAGATCGTCCAGGAGTCCTCGGAACTCATGGAGGCGAGGGGCGGCGACACGGTCGAGGAGATGTGGGAGCGGGACTTCGAGTTCGCCCTTGACCTGCTGGTGGCGGGCATCGAGGCGATGGTCGAGAAGTCAGGGTGACGGTGACGCGGTGGCAACCCGCGTCGAGTCCCGTCGAGACTCAGGCAAGACCCCGCCGTACGCGCCCGGCACCGATGAGCTCCTCCGGGTCCGCCGCCCACTCGGGATCGTGCAGGTCGTCGGGGATCGGCCGGCCGTCCAGCCGCTCACGGGAGAACTCCGCGAGCCGTGCTCCGAGTATGTCTTCAGGCACGCCGCCCTCAGTCCCCCTGGACGAGCCGCGCCGGGAATCCGCCGGTGGCCACCGGCCCCCACTTCTGGGGCGTGACCCGGATGATCGACTTGCCCTGCTTCAGCATCGCCGCCCGGTACTCGTCCCAGTCCGGATGCTCCCCGGCGATGTTCCGGTAGTACTCGACGAGCGGCTCCACGGACTCCGGCGAGTCGATCACCTCGGCGGTCCCGTCGATCTGCACCCACGGCCCGTTCCAGTCGTCACTCAGCACGAGCAGACCGACCCGCTCGTCCCGCTTGGCGTTCCGTGTCTTGGCCCGCTCGGGGTAGGTGGAGACGACGATCCGCCCCGAGTCGTCGACCCCGCAGGTCAACGGCGAGGCCTGCGGCCCCCCGTCCGTCCGCCGGGTCAGCAGGATCGCGCGATGACGGGGCCGTACGAAGTCCAGCAACTCGTCGAGCGAGACGCGGGTGTTGGTCGCGATGTTCGGTGCCATGGCCTCAGCCTAGGGGCAGCGACTCCCCCTGCACCGCCTGCACATCCAGCTCCACCTTCAACGTCGTCCCGATGGCCGCGATCCCTGCCTGCACCACCTGGTTGTAGTTCATCGCGAAGTCGTCCCGATGCAGCTCCGCCGTCGCCCGGAACGCCGCCCGGGTCCCGCCCCACGGGTCGGCGCCCGTGCCGAGGTAGGCCAGGTCCAGGTCAACCGGACGTACGACACCGTGCATGCCCAGTTCGCCGTGCACCGTCCAGCGGTCCGAACCCGCCGCCGTGAGGCCCGTCGAGCGGTAGGTGATCTCCGGGTACTTCTCCACGTCCAGGAAGTCCGGAGACTTCAGATGGTCGTCCCGCATGCCGTTGCCCGTGTCGATCGAGTCGGCCCGGATGACCGCCTCCACCCGGGACTTGGTGATGTCGTCGGGTGCGATCTCGATGGTGCCGGAGAAGTGCGTGAATCGGCCGTGCACGCTGGTGATGCCCAGGTGCTGGGCGACGGCGGCGACCGTGGAGTGCGCCGGGTCGACGGTCCACGGCCCGGGCGGCGGCAGTTCCGTGCCGCCCTGCCTGGCCAGTGTCACCGTGCCGACCTCGGCGCGGCCGCTCGCCGTGACGATCGCGCTCGCGGCGGCGGGCGCGTAGCCGACGGCGGTCACGATGACGGTGTACGCCCCGGGGGCAAGGGGGTTCGCGTCCCGTACGGCCCCCTCCGCGTCCGCCTCCAGCCGCAGCACCTGCGCGCCGGTCATGTCCGTCACCGTGACGACCGCGTGCGACACGGCCCAACCATCGCGGGTACGAATCCTCGCGGTCAGTCCCATCCCGTCCAACTCCCTGCGAATACTTACAAATTGGCCATAAAGAGGCCGGCCCGTGGCGCGGCGCGCCTCCGCTCAGAGCACGCGCTCGCCACGGGCCGGGGCGTGGCCCGGTCGTCAATCTCCCGCCTGCCGCGCGGCGCCTGGCACGCGCTCCCCCAGAGGGGGGACCCCCAGCCGCGTTGTCGTCGGTTGCCGACTCCCCCACGCTCGAACAACCTCGCGCGGGGGGACCCCCATCGCGTCGACGCCCTCCTCCGCCTTGCAGCTGCACGCACCAGACGTCGCGCGGCCTGCCCTTCGGGCGGACGACGGGAGATTGACGACCGGGCCACGACTACTCGCCGGGGTGGGCGAGTTCGATGTCGTGGTCGTCGGTGCCGCGGCCGTTGACCGTCAGCGCCGTCGCCACCGGCGGGTAGCCCGTCGCGATGACCGTGTACTCGCCGCCGTCCAGGTCGGTGAAGGCGTACGCGCCGTCCGCTCCGGTGGTGGCGGTGCCCACGACGTTGCCCGCCGCGTCGACCAGGGTGACGCGGGCGTCGGCCAGCGGGCCGTGCGGTGCCCGTACGACGCCCTGGACCTGGGCGCCGGCCTCCAGGTCGACCTCGATCCGGGTGACCCCGGTGCCGCCGATCTCGACGGGCAGGGCGCGCGGCCGGAACCCGGCGGCGTTCACCGCGACGGTCACGGCACCCGGCACCAGCTCGGCGAAGCCGAACTCGCCGTGCTCACCGGTGGCCGCCGTGGCCAGCAGGTCTCCGCGCACGTCGGTCACGATCACCATCGCGTCCTTGACCGGCAGCGCGTCCTGCGCCGTACGGACCACACCGCTCAGGCCACTCGTGCCGCTGAGCAGGATGTCGTATGCCACCGGCCCGTCACCGTTCACCACGATCGTGGACGCCTGCGGCTGGAAGCCGTCGGCGGAGGCGATCAGGACGTACGAGCCCGCGCCCGGCGCGTCCACCGTGTAGGAACCGTCGGCCTGCGCGACCGACCGTCCGAGCTGCCGTCCGGCCAGCGAGATCAGCGTGACGGCGGCCTGGGGCACGGGCGCGCTCTCCGCGCCGCGCACGAAGCCGCCGACCGGGACACCGCCGTACGCACTGCCGCTCTCCTCGGGGCGGGCCACCGTGGCCACGGCGGCGAGCTGCTGGGTGCCCTCGGGGCCGGTCTCGGTCTCGGAGGAGGCGACGGCCCAGCTCGGCACCCGCTCCTCCTCCGCCGCGGCCGCCGGGGTCTCGGCCTGCGCCGGGGTCTCGGCCTCGGCGGCCTGCGCCAGGGCGCCCTTCGTCCTCAACGGGACCTCCTTGATGAACAGCGAGAACAGGAGGGCGAGGAAGGCGATCGGCGCGGCGTAGAGGAAGACGTCCGCGACGCCGTGGCCGTACGCGCTCTCGATGACCGTGCGGACGGGGGCCGGGAGTGCGTCGAGGTCGGGGATCTCGCCGTGGCCCGAGGAGCCCTGCACGCCCAGCTTGGTCAGGCCCTCCTCGGCGTAGTGGGTGATGCGGTGGCTGAGGACCGCGCCCAGTGCGGAGACGCCCATGGCGCCGCCGAGTGAGCGGAAGAAGTTCACGACCGAGCTGGCGGCGCCCAGGTCGCTCGGGGCCACCTGGTTCTGCGTGGCCAGGACCAGGTTCTGCATCATCATGCCGACGCCGAGGCCCAGCAGGGCCATGAAGATCGCGACGTGCCAGTACTCGGTGTCGTAGCGGATCGTGCCGAGGAGTCCGAGGCCCGCGGTCACCAGGACACCGCCGGCCAGCAGCCAGGCCTTCCAGCGGCCGGTGCGGGTGATGACCTGGCCGGAGACGGTGGACGAGATGAACAGGCCGACGATCATCGGGATGGTCAGGACGCCGGACATGGTCGGCGACTCGTTCCGCGCCAACTGGAAGTACTGGCTGAAGAAGATCGTGCCCGCGAACATCGCGATGCCGACGAACAGGGAGGCCAGCGAGGCCAGGGTGATGGTGCGGTTGCGGAACAGGCGCAGCGGGATGATCGGCTCGCTCGCCTTGGTCTCGGCGAAGACGAAGATCAGCAGCAGCGCCAGCGAGCCGCCCGTCATCGCGCCCGTCTGCCAGGACAGCCAGTCGTACTTGTCACCGGCGAAGGTCACCCAGATCAGCAGCAGGCAGACCGCGGCGGTGATGAAGAAGGCGCCCGCCCAGTCGACCTTGACCTTCCGGCGGACGACCGGCAGGTGCAGGGTGCGCTGGAGCACGATCAGGGCGATCACGGCGAAGGGCACGCCGACGTAGAAGCACCAGCGCCAGCCGAGCCAGTCGGTGTCGGTGATGACGCCGCCGATCAGCGGGCCGCCGACCATCGCGGTGGCGAAGGTGGCGCCGAGGTAGCCGTTGTACCGGCCGCGCTCACGCGGCGAGATCATCGCGGCCAGGATGATCTGGGCCAGCGAGGACAGACCGCCCATGCCGATGCCCTGGACGGCGCGGAAGGTGATGAGCATGGCGGGGTTCTGGGACAGACCGGCCGCCGCGGAGCCCGCCACGAAGATGACCAGCGCCACCTGTATCAGCAGCTTCTTGGAGAAGAGGTCGGCGAGCTTGCCCCACAGCGGCGTCGACGCGGTCATCGCCAGCAGCGACGCGGTGACGACCCAGGTGTAGGCGCTCTGGCCGCCGCCGAGGTCCTTGATGATGTCGGGCAGGGCGTTGGAGACGATCGTCGACGACAGGATCGCGACGAACATGCCGAGCAGCAGCCCGGTCAGCGCTTCCATGATCTGCCGGTGCGTCATGGGAGTGCCGTCGCCGGACGGCCCTCCCGAGTGCTTGGCGTGGGCCCGCACACCGGCTGGTGTGGTCGTTGCCATGGGGTTCCTTCTCTTACTGGGTGATCGCGGGTGTACGGCAGTCGTCGAAGCTGGCCCGCAGCCGGGCCATGAGCCGGGTGAGCTGGGCGACCTCGTCGTCGGTCCAGTCGCTCAGCCGCTCGGCGAGCAGTTGCGTGGTCCGCCGGGACATCTCCCGGACGCGGTCCTCGCCTGCCGGGGTGAGGCACAGAATCCGGCTGCGCTTGTCCGCCGGGTCGGGGGAGCGCTCGATCCAGCCGCGCTCGGCGACGTGGGCGACATGGCGGCTGGTCACCGACATGTCCACGGCGAGCAGCTCGGCGAGCTTGCTCATGCGCATCTCTCCGTGGCGGACCAGCAACGTCAGTACGGCGGCGGAACCGGCGGGACAGTCGGACGGCAGCGTCCGTCCCATCTCCCGCTTCACGGCGCCGAAGGCGCTGAACTGGCGGACCAGCTCCTCGTACTGCGCCTGCTCGGCCATCACACCTCCCGTATTTGTTGCTTAGGGCAACCATAGGAGAGTTTGGTTGCTACAGGCAAATAAATAGGGGTGGCCGCGCCGCAAAAACTTGGCAAAGGCAAGTATTGCGACCGTAAATGTGCAGGTGGAGTGGGTCCTGTGCCCCCCTGTGCAGGGCGGCGGCCCCCACTTGGGCCGGACGTGCGGATTCGCTAGGGTCTCAGGCCATGGCTAACACCCAGAACCCCCAGGGCAACCACGACCCCGCCGGCAACACCCAGATGTTCCGCGCGTTCGTCGACGAGGGCCCGCAGGGCGGCCGCCGACAGGCCTCCTCCGGCGGCGGCCCCCGCATCGGCCTGATCCTCGGCGTCGTCGCCGCCGTGGCGATCGTCGCGGCGGTGGCCTGGCTGGCGTTCAAGTAGGACGTACGTCCCCTGCCCCCCCCCACGGGGCCGGGTGCGCCCCCTACTCCCACCGGACGGTGACGTCCCGCGTCTCGATGTGCATGCCCAGCGGTACACGCCAGGCGTCGACGCACACCGTCCAGGTCTTCTCCTTGCGTGCCCCGGGCCCGAGCGGCGCCGGGAGCTTCGCCGTCGACTCGATCGTCGCCCAGTCGATGCCGAGCGCGCCGATGACGTGGGTGCCGAAGGCGACGGTGCCCGAGGGTATGGCCGTGCCGCCGGTGTTGTGGAAGTCGAGGGTCACCTTCTCGCACCAGCGCTTGTCCGTGGGCTTGCGTACCGGGTCGCTCACCGTGAGCTTGGCGGGTGAGGGGGATGCGGGCGGCGCCGAGGGGGGTGTGGGGGAAGCGCCGGGCGAGGTCGTGGAGTGGCCCGGCGTGACCGCGGGGTCGGGGGCGGGGTCGACTGAGTTGCCCGGTGGTTGGACCCTGCGTTCCGTTCCCTCGGGTGAAGGCGGCTCCGGCGCCTGATTCCAGCCCTGTGCGGGGGAGTTGCCCGACCCTCCGCCGCTTTCTGCGCCGCTGTCCCCCGCGCTGCCGCCGCGCTCCGGTTCGTCGAGCGGCACCAGCGTCACCTCGCCGGTCGGCGCAACCGCCGCATCGGACACCCTCGGTGGTCCGCCCGCCGCCCCGGTCGCGACGTAGCCGTCGCCCCCGGCTCCGCCTCCGCACGCGGTCAGCATCCCGCCCAGGCAGACGACGGCCGCCGACGCGCCGAGCAGGGCGCACCGACGGCCAGGTGTCGAGGTCGTCCATGTCGAGCGAAGCATCGGGCCATGGTGGCTGACGCTCCGTCAAATATGAAGGGGTCAGTCGGAGATGAGGCCCTCGCGCAGCTGGGCCAGGGTTCGGGTCAGTAGCCGGGAGACGTGCATCTGGGAGATGCCGACCTCTTCGCCGATCTGCGACTGGGTCATGTTGGCGAAGAAGCGCAGCATGATGATCCGCCGCTCGCGGGGCGGCAGTTTGGCCAGCAGCGGCTTGAGGGACTCGCGGTACTCGACGCCCTCCAGCGCGGTGTCCTCGTAGCCCAGCCGGTCGGCCAGGGAGCCCTCGCCGCCGTCGTCCTCCGGGGCCGGGGAGTCCAGCGAGGAGGCCGTGTAGGCGTTGCCGACCGCGAGGCCGTCGACGACGTCCTCCTCGGACACGCCGAGCACGGTGGCCAGTTCGGTCACCGTCGGGGAGCGGTCCAGCTTCTGGGAGAGCTCGTCGCTGGCCTTGGTGAGGGCCAGACGCAGCTCCTGGAGCCGGCGCGGGACGCGCACCGACCACGAGGTGTCGCGGAAGAACCGCTTGATCTCGCCGACCACCGTCGGCATCGCGAACGTCGGGAACTCCACGCCCCGTTCGCAGTCGAAGCGGTCGATCGCCTTGATCAGGCCGATGGTGCCGACCTGGACGATGTCCTCCATCGGCTCGTTGCGCGAGCGGAAGCGGGCCGCCGCGTAGCGCACGAGTGGGAGGTTGAGCTCGATCAGGGTGTCCCGAACGTAGGCGCGCTCGGGGCTGTTCTCGTCCAGGGCGGCGAGCCGCAGGAACAGGGAGCGGGACAGGGTGCGGGTGTCGATGTCCGCCGAGGCTGGGACGGCCGGGATATCTGATGCCGGGAGAGCCGGGACATCTGCTGCCGGGAGGGCCGGGGCCTCGGTGGCCTCCAGAGCCGAAACGGCGTCGAGCGCGGCGTCGGGCGCGGACTCGCTCTTCGTGAGCGTGAGCACCTTCGAGCTGCCCTGGTCTGCGGACATGCCACCCCCTTTGGGTCGCGGGACGGTATGGCGAACGCTCCGATCGAGGAACGCCAGCCTTCACCTGAATACCGGAGCCGAAGCCACGGCAAACGCGCTTCCCGAAGAATGTCACATGTCGGCAACACGCTGTAGTGACATGTCGACATGTAAGACTTGAATCCGCCCTGGATAAAGGGGGTCTGACGGTATTTCGAGCCAGAACTGTCGGGATCCGCCCTGGTGAGCGATTCGCTCGCGACGGTTACCGGTCGATCCTGTTTCCGGTTACGCGTCGATCCGGTTCGCCGAGCGCAGCCGCTGGAAGCTACGCGCGAGTAGCCTCGAAACGTGCATCTGGGATACGCCGAGTTCCGCACTGATTTGCGACTGGGTGAGGTTGCTGTAGTAGCGCAGGAGCAGGATTCTCTGCTCGCGTTCGGGGAGTTGGACCAGTAGATGCCGTACCAGGTCGCGGTGCTCCACGCCGTCCAGGGCCGGGTCCTCGTAGCCGAGCCGGTCCAGCAGTCCGGGCAGCCCGTCGCCCTCCTGGGCGGCCTCCAGTGAGGTCGCGTGGTACGACCGTCCGGCCTCGATGCAGGACAGCACCTCGTCCTCGGTGATGCGCAGCCGCTCGGCGATCTCGGCGGTCGTGGGGGTGCGCCCGAAGGTGGTGGTCAGGTCCTCGGTCGCGCTGTTCACCTGGACCCACAGCTCGTGCAGCCGGCGCGGTACGTGGACCGTGCGGACGTTGTCGCGGAAGTACCGCTTGATCTCGCCGACGACGGTCGGCATCGCGAATGTCGGGAACTGTACGCCCCGGTCCGGGTCGAAGCGGTCGATGGCGTTGATGAGCCCGATGGTGCCGACCTGGATGACGTCCTCCATCGGCTCGTTGCGGGAGCGAAAGCGGGCGGCCGCGTAGCGCACGAGCGGGAGATTCGCCTCGATGAGCGCTCCGCGCACGCGGTTGTGCTCCGGCGTACCGGGTTGGAGTTCCTTGAGTTCGCCGAAGAGGACCTGGGTGAGCGCGCGGGTGTCGGCTCCGCGGCTGCGGGGCGGTGCGGCCGTCGGGATGTCCTCCTGGCTGCGAGTTTGGGGGCTCGGTGCTTGGGGGCTCGGGGCTTGAGGCGCAGTACTGGCCGGCACGGTCAACTCCACCTCGTGATCCATCAACTCATCGGTCAAAAGCGGTCATAGCATCACAAGACAGTTCATTGTGTTCAAGTACCGCATAATCCCGTGTTGGGGATGGATCGCTGCGCAAGACACGCGAAAGCCCCCCGCCGTTCCGGCGGAGGGCTCCAGGGGGATCCGGGTGGATCGTGGGGTGGTGCGGCTCAGTATTCGTAGTCGGCGATCACCCAGGTGGCGAACTCCCGCCACAGGGTCACGCCCGCCTGGTGCTCGGGGTGCTCCGCGTACGTCCGCAGGGCGGCCGTGTCCTCGAAGGCGGAGTTGATGGCGAAGTCGTAGGCGATGGGGCGGTCGCTGAAGTTCCAGCCGAGCTCCCAGTGCCGGATCTCGGGGATCTTTGCCTCCAGGGAGCGGAAGGCCTCGACGCCCTCCACGACCCGCGGGTCGTCGCGCTCGACGCCCTCGTTGAGCTTGAAGAGGACGAGGTGGCGGATCATGGGTGCTCCCTGTGCCCTAGCTGTCGCCTCCGTTGGCGATCCATGTCATGAAGTCACCGATGGCCTTGGCGGCGTCCGATATGCCCTCGAAGCCTATCTGGACGTAGTCGGCGGCCTTGGCCGGGTCCGTGATGACCACGTAGAGCACGAAGACCGCGAGCACGTAGACGGCGACCTTCTTCGAATTCACCGCCATCGCGGCCTCCCCTGTGCCTGCTGTGCCGAATGAGCCGAAAGAGCCGAAAGGGCCCCCAGTTACCGGCGGTGAGTGTAACCTCCGCGCCTCTCCGGAGATCAACAGCACGAAGGGCCCCGTCTGTCGACGGGGCCCTTCTTCAGCGGTAGCGGAGGGATTTGAACCCTCGGTGACTTGCGCCACACTCGCTTTCGAGGCGAGCTCCTTCGGCCGCTCGGACACGCTACCGAGAGAGACCTTACAGCACGCCGGGCCATGCTCTGAAATCAGTTGTCGGGGCCGGTCAACGGGCCCGGAAGAAGTCCGTGAGGAGACGGGCGCACTCCTCGGCGAGCACGCCCTCGATCACCTCGGGCCGGTGGTTGAGCCGCCGGTCGCGTACGACGTCCCAGAGGGAGCCCGCCGCGCCGGCCTTCTCGTCCCGCGCGCCGTAGACGACCCGGTCCACCCGGGACTGCACCAGGGCACCCGCGCACATGGTGCAGGGCTCCAGCGTGACGACGAGCGTGCAGCCGGACAGCCGCCACTCCCCGACCTGGGTGGCCGCACGCCGGATCGCCAGGACCTCGGCGTGCGCGGTCGGATCGCCGGTCGCCTCGCGCTCGTTGTGACCGGCGCCCAGCACGGTCGTACCGTCGGCGGACAGCACTACCGCGCCGACGGGGACGTCGCCGCCCCGGACGGCCAGTCCGGCCTCGTCCAGGGCGAGCCGCATCGCGGCCCGCCAGCGGTCGCGTACGGGGTCGGGCAGTGCGGGCACCGAGGGCGTCCCGGGTGCCGACCCCTGGTCGGACGAGGTCAGCGGACGGTCTCCAGCACCTCCGAGGCACCCAGCGCCTCGGCGATCGCACTGAGGGCGTCATCGGCGTCCAGAGCCTTCAGCTCCTTCTCGCCGACGCCGAGGTCGTCGAGGATCTCGGTGTCGCCGACGGGGCTGTGCGGGACCGCCTCGGCGGTGCCCCCGTCCTCGTCGTCGGAGTCGCCGTCCGGCTCCTCCGTGCCGTCGAGGTCCAGGGAGTCCAGATCGGCGCCGTCGTCGCCGGGCTCCCTGCCGAGCAGTTCATCGGTGAGAAGGATCTCGCCGTAGCTGCTGCGGGCAGCGGCGGCGGCGTCGGAGACGTAGATACGAGGGTCGTCCTCGCCGTCGATCCGGACGACGCCGAACCAGGCGTCCTCCTGCTCGATGAGCACGAGCACCGTGTCGTCCTCGGGCGAGGCTTCACGGGCCAGGTCGGCCAGATCCGACAGGGTCTCCACATCGTCGAGCTCTGTGTCGCTCGCTTCCCACCCGTCTTCGGTGCGCGCGAGCAGTGCGGCGAAGTACACCGTGACTCTCCCACTGGTCGTAGGCGTGCCGGTTGGGCTTCCCCCCGGCGGAGGTTGCGGGTGGGGAGGCTCGGGGTCCGAGCCCCACCCACTCGGAATCGTGGCAGAAACAAGGCGTTCAGGGGACGTCTTCGGCTCCCTGTGTCCGGCAGTTTTGATCGCGTCCTCCCGAGGGGGGTCGCGAGCATGTCCGTGAAGGACTCACCAGCACACTCGTTGCTGCCACCTGCGGATCGTACGCGGCTTTTCCGGCTGTCCAAGCACGCCTGTCGCTCCAACGTCCCCACGAGCTGCGGATCTTCCCTCGCGGCTCGCTCTACCAGCGGAATGTTCGCATGCGCATCGCATGCCGCAGGCGCGCCGCCTTGGCACGGCGCGGCTGGACGCGATCCCGTAGTTCGCGGGCCTCGGCGAGTTCCCGCAGGAACTGGGCGCGGCGCCGGCGCCGCGCGGCGTCGGCCTCCTCCTGCGCGTCCCGACGTGCGTCCTGCCGCGTGTCCTGCCGCGCGTTCTGGCGCGTGTCCTGCGTGGGTTCCTCTGCGGACTCAGGTTCAGGCATGGCCTCACCACCCCCGGTACGTCCCTCCCACTTTCCCTCCGATGGGCGGTTTGATGCCAGCGCGGGAGTGAACCTGGGGCCCGGGGCTTGCTGCGCGTGGGGGCGCCGGGCATACCCGGCCCGGTTAATGTTGTGGACATGCGTCTCCACGTCGTCGACCACCCCCTGGTCGCCCACAAGCTCACCACGTTGCGCGACCAGCGCACCGACTCCCCGACCTTCCGTCGGCTCGCCGACGAGCTGGTCACCCTGCTCGCCTACGAGGCCACGCGGGACGTGCGCACCGAAGCGGTCGACATCCGGACCCCGGTCGCCTCCACCACCGGCGTCAGGCTCTCCCACCCGCGCCCGCTGGTGGTGCCGATCCTGCGGGCCGGCCTCGGCATGCTGGACGGCATGGTCCGGCTGCTGCCGACCGCCGAGGTGGGCTTCCTGGGCATGATCCGCAACGAGGAGACGCTGGAGGCGTCCACGTACGCCACGCGGATGCCGGAGGATCTCTCCGGGCGTCAGGTGTACGTGCTGGATCCGATGCTGGCGACCGGCGGGACGCTGGTCGCGGCGATCCAGGAGCTCATCAAGCGGGGCGCCGACGACGTGACCGCCGTGGTGCTTCTCGCCGCGCCCGAGGGTGTCGAGCTGATGGAGCGGGAGCTGGCGGGGACGCCGGTGACGGTGGTTACGGCCGCGGTGGACGACCACCTCAATGAGCACGGGTACATCGTGCCGGGGCTGGGGGATGCGGGGGATCGTCTTTACGGTGCGGCCGAGTAGGGCGGGATTCGCCTATTCGCCGTAGGGGTGCGGGTTGTGTGCGGCCGCGGGTTCGTTGTGGCTTGTCGCGCAGTTCCCCGCGCCCCTATGAGGGCGTTGTTCAGCAGGATTGCTTGTCGGTGGGCGTCGGCTTGGGGTTGGTCAGTGCGGCCAGTGCCTTGTCGGCGTCCACCCGCTTTGTCAGGGCCTTGAACTGGGTGCCCAGGACCAGGTCCACGTCCTTGCCCTCGCGTGTGTCGGCGCGGAGCTCGGCGCCCTTGAGCTGGGTGGCCAGGACCGGCAGCGAGCTGTTCTGGGCCGTGGTCGGGCCGAGCAGCAGGCCGGTGCCCTTGACCTTCTTGTCGTACTCCTTGGTCGCGTTGCCCACGTCGCCGATCTTGAAGCCGCGCTTCTTCAGCTCGTCCGCCGTCTGCTTGGCGAGCCCGCTGCGGGTGGTGGCGTTGAAGACGTTGACCGTGATCCCGGCAGGCTTGGGCAACGACGCCGTGGCGGCGGGCGAGGGGGTCGCCCCGGTCGAGCAGTCGGACTTCGGACCGGCTGCGGAAGCCTTTCTGCCGCCACCGGTGAAGACGTCGATGAGCTGCAGTGTGCCCCAGCCGAGCACGCCGAGTACGGCTACGGAGGCCACGCCGAGAACGACGAGCCGGCCGCGGTGCCGGGGACGGCGCATCCGCGGGTACTTGTTCCCCCTGATCCGGTACTGGCCGCCCATGCCCGGGGGAGTCAGCATGCTCATGGGCGCAGCGTAGTGCGCCCGGGCGGCGATGCCTACCGGATGATCATTCGATACCGCTCAGTCCAACCCGAAAGGGCCAACAGGTTGACGTGCGGGGGCGTCGGCCCGGGTCAGTCCAGTTCCAGGACTCTCGCATGCAGCACCTGGCGCTGCTGCAGCGCCGCGCGCACGGCGCGGTGGAGGCCGTCCTCCAGATACAGGTCGCCCTGCCACTTCACGACGTGCGCGAAGAGGTCGCCGTAGAACGTCGAGTCCTCGGCGAGCAGGGTTTCCAGATCGAGCTGCCCCTTGGTCGTCACCAGCTGATCGAGGCGGACCGGGCGCGGCGCGACGTCCGCCCACTGCCGGGTGCTTTCCCGGCCGTGGTCGGGGTACGGCCGGCCGTTTCCGATGCGCTTGAAGATCACACGGAAAGCCTACCGGTCAAGACCTTCCGGGCGCAGCCATGGCGACGGAGTGCGGGACTGGAAAAGATGGGACCAAACGGGGCAAGGTGGCGAGCTGTGAGGGAACCGTGGCCGGATCGGAAGCCGGAACGGACCTGATCGGAAGCCGATGAGGCGATCGATCCCGCGCCGTGCCGCCCGTGTGTGCGGGGCGGGCGTGTCGGAGTGGTGAGGGCGGGACGGGCCGGAGAGGTGGGGGCGCAGGCGCGGGTGGTGACGCGGGCGGTGATGGCGCCCGTCCGCGCTTACCGGCGGTATGCACAGGCTGTGGACAGAGAGTCGGCGTGCGAGAGGGTCCAGGCGTTCCGTGGGGTGACGGGGTCGGACGAGATGCGTGCGGTGAGGGTGGCCGGGGGGTGGAGGGGCTGGGAGCGGAAGGGTGGGGAGGGTGAGGAGGGAAGCGCAGGGGAGCGCCGGGCCGGGGAGTGTAGGGGCGGCCAGGAGGAGACGCCCTCGGTCATCGAGCAGGTCATCGAGCAGGTCGTCGAGCAGGTCATCGAGTAGGTCGTCGAGCAGGTCGTCGAGCAGGCCATCGAGTAGGTCAACGGGCAGGCCATCGAGTAGGTCGTCGAGCAGGTCGTCGGGAACGGCATGTTCAAGTCCCTCGCTCGGTCGATCGGTACGCGGATCGGGCGGGAGATCACCCGGTCGGTCTCCGGGGCGGTGCGGCGGAGGCGGTGGGTCCGCGGGCGGTGCGGCGGAGGCCCGGGCCCGTTGCGGGTGGGGCCTCCGCCGCGCCGGGGTCAGCTGCCGGTCCGTTTCTGTGTGGGCTGTTGCGGCTTCTCCTGCTTGGCCTGCGGCTTCGGGGCGTTCCGGGCGGCTTCCGCGCGCAGCAGGGCGCGCAGGACCGCGTAGTGGTCGGTGGGCATGACTGTGCTCCTTGTGTCGTACTGACTGGCCTCGGCTGAGCTCGTTGCCGGGGTCTGTCAGCAGCGCAGGACCACAGTGCGGAGGATTTCGGGGACGTACGGCGGCCGCGGTGGCGCGGTGTGGGCGGGGCGCGCGGGGGCGACGCCGGGTGCCGGTTGCGGTGGGGGCGCGGGGAGGCGTAGCCGTACGGGGGTGCGGCGGTCGGTGCGGGCCGGGGGCCGCAGGATCGTGTCGAGGACGTCTTGTTCGGCGGCGGCCTCGCCGGAGACGCCGGCCGCGGCGGGCACGGCGTGTGCGTGCGCGTGGGCGCCCGGGACCAGCAGGGCGAGCAGCAGCACGAGGATCCGCAGCCAGGTGCGGCTGCGCGGGAGGTGTCGTGCGGTGCTCACGGGAGGTCATCTCCCCGGTGGCCGTACGGCCCGCATCGCATCGGGCGGCAGATCCGCCCGCTCGGCGTACCGGTGCGCGGCGCGTATCACGGCTCGTGCGGGACCTGGCGGGCCCGCCCCCGCATGCGCAGGCCGGTGACGATCTCGACGACGCCGACCGCGACCAGCCACCAGCCGCCGAGCAGCGTGAGGACGGTGACCGACTCGATCGGGGAGTCGATCAGCACGATGCCGCCGATGACGGTGACGACGCCGAGGAAGATCTGCCAGCCGCGGGCCGGCATGGAGCGGTCGGAGGCGGCGGCCAGGGTCTGGGTGATGCCGCGGAAGAGCCAGCCGATGCCGATCCACAGGGCGAGCAGCAGGATCGACTGCATCGGGCGGCGGAAGCAGAACAGGCCGAGCAGGACCGACAGGGCGCCGCTGATGAAGGCCAGCACCCGCAGCGAGGTCGTCTTGTGCGTGCCGAACGCGGCGATCAGCTGGAAAACGCCGCTGATCAGGAGGTAGAGGCCGAACAGGACGCCGGAGACGAACAGCGAGGCGTCCGGCCAGAGGAGGATCAGGATGCCGAGGGCCAGGGAGGCGACGCCGGTGAGCAGGACGACCTGCCAGGCGGCGCGGGACAGGGCGAGCAGGGGGCCCTCGAAGGGCGGCTCGGGCTCATGGGGTGTCCCCGGCCCGTGCGGGCGGCCGGCATGCACCCGGCGGTCGTCGTAGTCCCGGCCCCCGGCAGGGCCGGTCGGTGCCTCGCTCATGCTCCATGCTGGGAACGCCCCCGCCCGCTCCGCCATTCGGGACGGGCCAGATGGGCCACCCCGCCGACGGCGGACGCTACTTGCGGGCCGCCTTCGCCGCCTTGGCCGCCGCCTTCATCTCCTGCTTGTGGGCCCGCACCTTGGCCAGCGACTCCGGCCCGGTGATGTCGGCGACGGAACGGAAGGACTTCGGCTCGCCGTAGGCGCCCGCGGCCTCCTGCCAGCCCTTCGGGGCCACGCCCAGCTGCTTGCCCAGCAGCGCCAGGAAGATCTGCGCCTTCTGCTTGCCGAAGCCGGGCAGGTCCTCCAGCCGGCGCAGCAGCTCGCGTCCGTCGTCGACGCCCTTCCAGACGAGCTCGGCGTCACCGTCGTAGTGCTCGACGAGGTACTGGCACAGCTGCTGGATCCGCTTGGCCATGGACCCCGGGTAGCGGTGCACGGCCGGCTTCTCCGACAGCAGCGCCGAGAAGGCGTCCGGGTCCTGGGCGACGATGTCGTGCGCGTCCAGGTCGTCCGCGCCGAGCCGGTCCGCGATCGTCCGGGGGCCCTTGAACGCCCACTCCATCGGCACCTGTTGGTCCAGCAGCATGCCGACCAGCGCGGCGAGCGGGCTGCGGCCGAGGAGCGCGTCGGCCTCGGGGTCCTGGGCGAGATGCAGGGTGACGTCCATGGCCCCGATCATGCCCCCTCCACTCCCACCCCGCAGCCCTCGCGCCGCCACCGCTCGCGCCGGCACACCGCAGACCTGCGCCGCCCCCCTCCCGCTCCGCGCCGCCCCCCTCCCACTCCGCGCCGACCCCCTACCGCTCCGCGCCGACCCCCTGCCGCCCTACGTCGACACGTGCGGCCCTGTCCGTCCCCCCCAGCCGCCCTGCTTCGACACGGTGCAGCCCTACCCGTCCCCCACCGCCCCGCGCCCAGTCACGCCCGCCAGTACCCCAGCGCGTTCACCCGCTGCTTCGGCAGGCCCAGCTCCTTGCGGACGTACGACGTGAGGGCCCGGGTCGTGGCGGTGTCGCAGGCGATCCAGACGTACGGGTCCGGGGTGCCCTTCACCAGGTCGGGCAGGGTCTCCTTCACCTGGGCGACCAGGTGGGCTCCGGCGTCGCGCCTCGGCAGGGTCCGTACGTCGTGGCGGGAGGGCTCGGTGCGGAAGGGGAGGCCGTCCCGCTCGCCCTCGAACCAGACCGTCGCCGGAGTCGAGTCCAGGGCTCCGAGCAGGGAGTTGAGGGCGGGGAGGGAGGCCGGGTCGGCGATGGCGAAGACGTGGGAGGGGGCCGGGTCAGGGTTGGTGAAGTCGGTGCCGTGGACCGTCGCCTCGATGGTGTCGCCGGGCTTGGCCGCCCGCGCCCAGTCGCTGGCGCGCCCCTCGTGCAGGGCGAACTCCAGGCTGAAGGTGCCGGCCGCAGGGTCCGGGTCGACCAGGGTGTAGGCGCGCTGGTGCGGCTTGCCCGCGTTGTCGAACCAGAGCCGGACCCACATCGTGGGATGCACGCCGGTCGCCGCCAGCATGCCGCCGTCCGCGAGGTGGACCCGGCGGTACTGCCCGGTGACGTCCTCGGCACCCGTCACCGTGAACACGAAGTCCTTCGCGCGCAGCAGCTTCAGGACCGCGCCCTCCCAGCCGTGCCCCTGCCCCATGGTTCCTTCACCCTTCAAGTACGATTCCTGCCCAGATTACTTAGGGAAGGCTAACCTAAAGCATTGGAGGGACACAGGATGACGGGTGAGATCTACCGCGACGCCTGGGGCATTCCGCATCTCCGCGCGGACGACGTGACCGAACTCGCCCGCGCCCAGGGCCGGGTGACCGCCCTCGACCGGGCCTGGCAGCTGGAGGTGGAGCGGCACCGGTCGCAGGGGACGTCCGCGTCCTTCCTCGGCGCCGAGGCCCTGCCCTGGGACCGGTTCGTCAGACGGGCCCGCCTCGACGACACGGCCAGACGCTGCTTCGCCGAGCTGGAGAGACAGGACCCGGAGACGGCGGCCTGGGTACGGGCGTACGTCGACGGGGTCAACGAGGCGCTGGAGGCGGGGGCGGCCCGTACGCCGGAGTTCGCCAGGACCGGGCTCGTGCCCGGCCGTTGGGAGCCCTGGACCCCGCTCGGTGTCTGGCTCGGCATCCACATCCTCTTCGCCGGGTTCCCGGCCAAGCTCTGGCGTGAGCAGGTCGTGCGGCATCTCGGCGCCGACGCGGTGGGGCTGTTCGCCATCGACGGGCCCGGCACCTCCGGCAGCAACGGCTGGCTGGTGAGCGGCGAGCGGACCGTCACCGGGCAGGCGATCATCGCCGGCGACCCGCACCGCTTCATCGAAGAGCCCGGCGTCTACCAGCAGATCCACCTCTCCTGCCCCGAGTTCGACGTCATCGGCCTCGCCGTCCCCGGCGTCCCCGGCATCGCCCACTTCGGCCACACCGGCACGGTCGCCTGGGCCATCACCAACGCCATGGCCGACTACCAGGACCTGTACCGGGAGCGGCTGCGGCGCACCGGGGCGGGCGTGGAGGCCCTGGGCCCGGACGGGGTGTGGCGGCGCGCCACTCGGCACACCGAGGTGGTGGAGGTCGCGGGGGAGGAGCCGGTCGAGGTCGAGGTGATCGAGACGGAGCGGGGGCCGGTGATCATCGGGGGGCCTGAGGGGTTGCCCGATGGGCTGAGTGAAGGGCTCAACGAGGGGCTGAGTGATGCGCTGAGCGAAGGCATGGGGGAAGGGCTGAGCGAGGGGATGGGCGAAGGACTGAACGAGGGGCTGAACGAGGGGCTGAGCACAGGGGTGCAGGAAGGTTTCCTTGATGAGCCCCTCGCCGTAACCCTCCGCTACCCACCCCGCGTCACCGCCGACCTCGGTTTCAGCGCGCTCCTCCCCCTCCTGCGCGCCCGCCGGGTCGCCGACGTCGACCGTGCCGTGGACCTGTGGGCCGAGCCCGTCAACGTCCTCCAGGCCGCCGACACCGAGGGCGGTCTGCTGCACCGCGTCGCCGGGCGGGTGCCGGTGCGCTCCGCCGCCAACCGCACCCGGCTGGTGCCCGCCTGGGAGCCCGGCCACGACTGGCACGGCCGCCACGAGACGCCCCGCGGCGGGCTCACCGACGGCATCGCGGCCATGGCCAACCAGCGCGGCCTCGCCGCACCCCTCGGCATCGAGTTCGCCCCTCCCCACCGCGCCGACCGCATCACGGCCCTGCTCGGCGAGAAGGGCCGCTGGTCGGCCGCCGACATGCCGGCGATCCACATGGACACCCGACTGGCGTCCGCGGAGCCCCTGTTGGAGATCCTGGGCACCGTCGACACCCTCACTCCCGAGGCCGACCGCGTCCGGCGGACCCTCCTGGCCTGGGACCGCCGTATGGACGCGGACAGCGAGGCCGCGGCGCTGTACGCGGCGGTGCGCGGAGCGGTCGTACGGCGGATCGCCGCGCATCCCGCCTTCGCCGCGCTGTCCTCCCCGCCCGCCTACCCGGAGGTCCTCCTCCCCTGGCTGGCCCTGCTCCCCCGGGTCGGCTTCGCCCTCGAACACCTGCTGCGTGCCGAGGAGTTGTACGGCGTCGACCGTGCCGTGGCCGTCCGCGCGGCGGTGGAGGAGGTGGCCGCCGAGCCGCCCACCGGCACCTGGGGCGACAGCCACCGCCTCGCACCCTGGCGGGCCCTCCCCGACCCGTCGTACGACGCGCCCGGCCTCTCCGGCGACCACGACTGCGTACTGTGCACGTCGGCCGTCCCCGGCCTGACCGACCTGAGCGCGCGCGGTCCGGCCGCCCGCTACGTCTGGGACCTGGCCGACCGCGAGGCAAGCCTGTGGGTGGTCCCGCTGGGTGCCTCCGGCATCCCCGGTTCGGGCCACCACCGCGACCAACTCCCTTTGTGGCTGCGGGGAGACCTGGCCCCGGTCGTCACCGATTTCACCAAGCTGGAGAAGGAATCCGATGTCTGAGCTGCCCGCGGTCGTCCCTGCCGCTGTTCGTGAAGCCGTGGAAGCCGTGGAAGCCGCGGGAGCCGCGGGAGCCGCGGGAGCCGCGGGAGCCGCGGGAGCCGCGGGGGCCGTGGAAGGCGTGGAAGGCGTGGGAGGCGTGGGAGGCGTGGAAGGCGTGGAAGGCGTGGGAGCCGCGGGAGCCGCGGGGGCCGTGGAAGGCGTGGAAGGCGTGGAGGCCGTGCACGAGCAGGGTGTCGACGGCTTCGGAACGGTCCGTGTCCGGCCCCTCGACCCGCAGGCCGACGCCGAGGTCGTCCACGGCTGGGTCACTCAGGAACGGGCCACCTTCTGGGGCATGAACGGCCTGACCAGGGACCAGGTGTCCGAGATCTACGCCCACATGGCCACCCTCGACACCCATCACGCGTTCCTGGTGCTGCGGGACGCCGAGCCGGTCGCGCTGCTCCAGACGTACGAGCCGGAGGCCGACCGCGTCGGCGAGTGCTACGACGTCCGGCCCGGCGACATCGGCGTCCACCTGCTGATCGCCCCCGCCGGCCCCGAGGGCGGGCAACCGGGCTGGACCTCGGCGCTGCTGACCGTCGTGGCGTCGTACGTCTTCCGGACCCTGGACCACCGACGGGTGGTCGTCGACCCGGACGTGAGGAACGAGAAGGCCATAGCCCGCTTCCTCAAGCAGGGCTTCACGGCCGGCCCGGTCGTCGTGCTGCCGGAGGTCGACCTGCCGGACGTGTACATCCCGGAGAAGAAGGCCCAACTCGCCTTCCTGAACCGGGGGTAGCCTTCCCGACGTGACCCCAGAAGACCTCGTCGCGCACTACTCCCTGGAGCCGATCCCGCGCGAGGGCGGCCTGTACCGGCAGACCTGGGCGGGGCCCGAGCGGTCCGACGGGCGGCCGCAGGGCACGGCGATAGTCGTCCTGCTGACCGCGGACGACTACTCGGCCCTGCACCGCCTCCCGTCCGACGAGGTCTGGCACTTCTACCTCGGCGACCCCTTGGAGATGCTGCTCCTCGCCCCGGACGGCACGTCCCGCACCGCCGTGCTCGGCCCCGACGTGGCGCGCGGCCAGCACATCCAGCTCACCGTCCCGGCCGGGACCTGGATGGGGGCGCGGGTGACGGCGGGCGGATCCTGGACCTTCTTCGGCTGCACCATGGCACCGGGTTTCACCTACGAGGGCTACGAGCACGGCGACCTGGCCGAGCTGACGGCGCGCTACCCCTCCGAGACCGCCCGCATCGAGACACTGTGCCGCCCATGAACGGACTCCTGGACGGACAGGTCGCCCTGGTCACGGGCGCGGGCGGGGGCATCGGGCGGGGGATCGCGTGGCGGTTCGCCGAGGAGGGCGCGGCGGTCGTGCTGCATTGCCGTACGGCGGTGGAGGCGGCGGACGAAGTGGCCTCCCGGGTCCGGGAGTCGGGTGGACGGGCCGTTGTCGTGCGGGGCGATCTGAGCGACGAGGACGCCTGCCTGCGGGTGGTGGGGGAGGCCGCCGAGTGGGGTGGCGGGCGGCTGACGGCGCTGGTCAACAACGCGGGGGTGCAGCCGACGCGGGAGCTGCGGGGCATGTCCGTCGCGGAGTGGCGGGCGGTCGTCGACACCAACCTGTCGAGCGTGTTCGCCTGCACGCAGGCCGCGGCGGACATCATGCGGGAGCAGGACGGTGGCGGCTCGGTCACCCACATCGCGTCGATCGAGGCGAGCCATCCGGCGCCGTTGCATGCCCACTACTCCGCGTCCAAGGCGGCGGTCGTGATGCATGCCAGGTCTGCTGCCCTGGAGTACGGCCCCTTCGGCATCCGCGTGAACTCGGTCTCACCCGGCCTGATCCACCGGGAGGGGCTGGCGGAGGCCTGGCCGGAGGGGGTGCGGCGCTGGGAACGGGCGGCGCCGGCCGGGAGGTTGGGGCGGCCGGAGGACGTCGGGGACGCGTGCGTGTTCCTGGCTTCGGGGCTCGCGGGGTGGGTGACGGGGCATGACCTGGTGGTGGACGGTGGGGTGTCGGCTCGGCCGACGTGGTGACCCGGCCCGCCACCCGCCTCCGCAGCCGAGGCCACTCATTCTCGTGCCAATCATTGTCTTGTCCCGCAAGTATCTTGCAGCGCAAGACAACGGCTGACTATCTTGTACCGCATGACAAAGGGCCTGCCCGCCGTCGGTGACCAGCGTCGTAGCCAGCTTCTGCGCGGAGTGCTCGACCTGTGCCTGCTCGCGCTGATCGCCGAACGGCCGCGCTACGGCTTCGAGTTCGTGGCGGCACTGGCCGACCACGGACTCGACCTCGTGAGCGAAGGCAGTATCTATCCGTTGCTCGCCCGGCTGGAGCGGGAGGGGTTCATCTCCTCTTACCGTGCCCCGTCGGCCAGCGGTGGCGCTCCACGCAAGTACTACCGCTTGACCGAAGCGGGACGTGCCGAACTGGGCAGCGGCCGGGCCGTATGGCAGGCCTTCAGCGCCGGTGTGGGCCGGATTCTGACCGACAGCGAACCCACGGGGGGAAGCGCACCATGACGGACCAGCGCACCATGACGAACCAGCAGATACTCGCGGTCTGCCGCAGCAACTGGGAGTACCGGGGCATCGACGACGCCTCCGTCCGGGAGATGCTCGACGAGCTCTCCGCACATCTGGAGGACGCGGTGGCCGCAGGCCGCACGCCCCAGGATGTCGTGGGCGACGATGTCAAGGAGTTCGCCGCGTCCTGGGCGCGGGCCCGTGCTCCGTTCGCCCGCCGACTGCTGCGCACGGCCGCGCTGGCCTGCTTCGCCATCGGCACACTGATGCTGATCTCATGTCTGATCCGGTGGACCACCGAACGGGTGGTGAGCGTGGACGATGTCGCCTTCTTCGCCATCGTCGCAGCGGTCACGGTCGCCTGGGAGCTGCGGCGTGGCAGCCTGGGGTTCGCCAAAGGCCTGGCGGTCGGCCTGGTCGCCTGCCTGGCCGCGGTACTGCTCGCCCTGTGGCTGGACGGCGACGGGGAGCTGTTCACCCTGCCACTGTGGGCGGCCGTGGCCCTGCTCCTGCCCGGGCTGCCGTACGCCGTCGCCGATGCGCGGGGGAGGAAGGGCGGCGCGCCCGGCGTCGACCAGGATTCGTCCGAGTGAGCCAAAAGCCGTCCCGCGTTCGCGAGCTCGCCCTTCAGCAGCGGCTGGCGGGGGTGTTTGTGGTGGGGGAGTTCAGGTGTGGAGGGCGCGTATGGCAAGCAGTGTCAACCAGGTCCAGCCAATGGTGATGGCGGTGCGCTGGATCAGTCCGCCGAGGTCGGCCAATCGCTGACTCTGGTCGAACGCGGCGCCGGCCAGCACCATGGTCGTGGCGAAAAGCACACCGCTGGCGATCGAGTAGACGGCCCACCCCGGCGAGCCCGGCAGGGCAAGCAGGAAGCACGCGACGGCAAGCGCGAGGAAGGCGAGCAGGGAGAGCAGATCGTGCAGTGTGCCTGCGATGGTGTGGCGCTCCAGCCGATCAGGCGTGCCGGGCGGGTAACCCCGCACCGGATCCGTCCGGAAGATGCCGGCGCCCACCAGGCCGACCGCCCATACGCCGATCAGCAGCGCACCCCGGCGGGAAGGTCCAGCACGCCACAACCCCGCTGAAAATGCCAACGAGAGTAAGCCTGCACAGAGGAAGCTCACGGACTGCACCCACCCGGCGGGGCCCAGAGCAAGCGAACTGACGGGGTGGCGGAGCGACCTGTAGTCCCTGCGCCCGGCACCCACCAGCAGATACGCGGCGGTGAACAGCGGGCCGGCGGCCACCCCGCAGGCAAGCAGCGCTTGATTACCCATGATGTCAACTTAGGTTGACATCATGGGTGTGTCAATTGCCGTTGACGGACGTGCGTCCCTGCACCCTCGGCCCGCCGTGATGGTCATTGCCGGGAGGTTGAGGCGTGGGGGACGCGTGCGTGTTCCTGGCGTCAGGGCTCGTGTCGTGGGTCACGGGGCGTGACCTGGTGGTGGACGGTGGGGTGTCGGTGCGGCTGGCGCGGTAAGGGGTTTCCTGGTCAAGGCCGCCGACGGCATCACGGCCGCCTGGTCCGGGGTGGTCCGGACCTCCGCCTGGCATTTTGTACCGAGCATTTGACACAAGATCCCTGGCGGGTCATCTTGTACTCCTGATTTGTATCTATCACTTGATACAAGTGCACTCATCGGGGGCCCTCATGTTCGACACCGTTCCGCCCGCATCACAGGCTCGCGCTCGCGCCGACCGCTACGCACGCTTCGGCGGTCTGACCGCCGGTGCCCTGCTCTCCCTCTGCCTGATCGAAAACTCCGGCGGGCTCGGGACCGGAGTCCTCATCGCCCTACCCGCGTTCGGCCTCTGCGCCGCGGCCAGTGTGCTGCTCGGCGAATACATCACTGCCCGCCCTCAAGGCGCCGTCCGCACGGCCGGACTCGCCCCCCGCCGGATCCGCGACTACGTTCCGCCCCGGCTGACAGTGCTGCTGTTCATCGAGGCGGCCCTGCTCATCGCGCTCCTCGTCACCGCGACCGCGATCGGCTCCCCCGACGACATGGGCCGGGCGGGGCGCGCGCTGACCATGTCCTGCTCCGGCGTGACCGAGTCCCATGGTCCCTGGCCCGGATCCTTCTACATCGTTCCGGCCCTCGTCTCCCTGGCTCTCGGTACCGGCGCCTGCGGCTATGCCCTGCGCCACATCACCCGCCGCCCCAGCGATGAACAGGAGCGCCGGAACCGGGCATTGGCCGTCACGGCGGCCTGGGGCATGCTGGTCTCCGCCTCCCTGGCCGGCACCGCCTGGAGCGCCGCCGGATCGCTGCGCGGACTGAGCTGCGACGGCACGCTCGGCAGCGTGGCCGCCTGGATCCTCCTTCCCGTCTGTCTGGTCTCCCTGGGCACCGCGATCTCGTGCCTGTTCACGGTCGTCGCGCCGAAGGCGGCCCAGCAGTGACCGGCCCGACCGTGCGGGTGAACACCGCCAGTCCCGTCCCTCCCTACGAGCAGATCCGCGCTCAGCTCGCGACCCTGATCTTCTCGGGGCGACTGCCGGAGGGCGAACGGCTGCCGACCATCCGGCAGTTGGCGTCCGACCTGGCGCTGGCTGCCGGCACGGTCGCCCGGGCCTACCGTGAGAGATCCACGGCGGAGAACTCCGCTGCCACTTCGCGGTAGCGCTGGATCAGCTCGGGCCCGCTTCCGGCCGGGGGCGGCTCGGGATGCGGGGGTCGCCGTAGGGCCTCGTTGTCGAAGCGGACTTTGGGGCCGGTCCACAGATGGCCGTGGTGGTGCACCAGTCGTTCCCGTTCTGGCATTGCCAGCCGGGCCGGATTCAGGAATCCGACCCGACTGCTGGACGGGGAGGGTCAGACCTGCAGCCCGAAGTGCGCAGGGTCGATGCCGGCCGCGTCCAGTTCCTCCGTGGTGAAGCGGAGTGGCTGTGCGTCGGGCCGCTTGCTGTCGCCGAGGGCCCAGGCGTCATCGCCGATGCGGGCGAGGGGCACGCAGCCTTCGGTGCAGGGGCCGCCGTATGCCTTCACGAAGGAGGCCTCGTTGATGTCGAGCGCGTACAGGTCGGTTCCGTTCAGCATTTACTGCGCCTTCCTGCTCAACTGATCTGATCGCGGCCATGACTGACCGCCGCCGCCCGGGGTGGGCGGGAGTCCATGGGAATGCGGCTCGTGTCAGCGATTGCAGCGTGTGCCGAACTCGGTGCAGCGTCGGCACCGGCAGGGCGGCCACTGGGGGATCATCAGAGGTGGGAGGTCATCCATGGCGAATACGGCTTGCTCGGAACCCCACGTCCGCCCCGAGTCACGCGACACCCGGAGCGTCATCAAGGGCCGTTCGGCGAAGAGTGGCGCGCGGGTTTCGCTGCTCACGATGCGTGCGCCTCTGTTTGGTGCTGACGCAGCTCTACGTTGGCGTCGGACACAGCGCTGTAGTCACCTCTGGACCGTGCGTTCTCTCTGCTGACCGAAAAGGACAGACAGTGCGAGCAGCCGGGCACGGCGGAAGGATCGGTCGGTAGTTCGGGCAGGCCGTAATCGCGCGGCTGATGCGTATCCATGCGCTGCCTCCACGGCTGCTCGGATCTCGGTGCAATGACCGTATGGAGTCGGCGGTTTGGCGATCTACGGACTTGCACGAGCTTGCGCAGCGATCACCCCAGCGCGTCGATGGCGGCGGTGATGAGCGATCTGGCCTGGGTGCCGTACACGGCGATGGCGGACAGTTCGGCGAACGCCTTCGTGTACTCCGCGATCTCGCCGGGCTGGGTGACGGTCAGGTGCGCAGAGACAAGTTCCACGTTCACCTGCGCGTCGTCGTACATGGTGAACGACTCGACGGGCCATCCGGCGCCGCGCGGAGTGCCGAGAGGGATGACGCCCAGACTGACGGAAGGGAGCGAGGCAACCGAGATCAAGTGGCCGAGAGCTCCGGCCATGATGTCGTGGTCGCCGATGACGGTGCGCAGTACCCATTCCTCAACGAGCATGGCGAAACGGTGGTCGCCGGTGTGCAGGATGCGCTGCCGGTCCATGCGGACGGCCACGGCGTCGTTAATGTCGTCGGGGACGTCCCGGAGGTTGGCCACAGTGCTCAACACGGCGCGGGTGTAGGCGGCCGACTGGAGCAGGCCGGGGATCACCCAGGATTGATAGACGCGGAAGCGGCGGGTGCGCTCGAACAGGGGCGTCACAGAATGTTGGACGCGGCGAAGGCCTGCCCGTTCCAAGCGTCGCCACTGGACGTGGGCGCCCTCTATGCCACGTGTCGTGGCGATCAGGTCGGCGGTCTGGTCCTGGGCGCCGCAGAGGTAGGTGTACGTCCGAATGTCCGCGTCGGACGGGGACGTGCGCCCGTTCTCAAGTCGAGAGCACTTCGACTCGTGCCAGTCGGCCCGCCTGGCCAGTTCTCGCGCCGTAAGGCCGGCGTCCGCGCGGATTTTGCGGAGACGCCGGCCGAGGGCCTGCAGCGCCTGCTGAACACTGGATGAAGTCACCCTGCAGATTGTGGATCAGGCGAGCCTGTAGTCCTCGTGTGGCACCGCAAGGGCCCAGACTGCCTCGAAGGCATCAGCACACAGCTTCACGACACCCGGATCGTCGGCGAACTCCTCGTCGTCTGGAGCGAGTTCTCCATCACCGGCGAAGTGGTTGAAGACGACCGAGCTGTCGTCGAAGAGCCAGAAGTCGTTGCCGGGTAGGGCCAGCCCGGATGCGCGACGGCGAGGCAGCCAGCGCACTTGCTCACCTGCCTCCACGGTTGGGGCGGTCAGGTGGTGCTCGAACCGGATGTAGTCCGACACCGGCTCCGACACGATCCTGGCCCTGCGTACCTCGACACCCTGGGCCACGAGGTCAGCGACGAGCCGCAGCCATGGCCGGCGCTCTGGGTCGCACTCCGCCGGGTCATCGCGGACGCCGTTCTGCCAGGCGGCGAACCGAGGGTCGGAGCGCATGTACTCGTCGCGCATCTCCAGGTGGACGGCGGAGCGGTTGCAGCTCCGCAGTCGGTCCTCAAGAGTCAGCACCGCCACCGTCCCTCACCTCCGGGAAGAACTGCACCATGCGCTTCGGGATCTCGATCACGTCCTCGTGGCCCGGAAGGTCCAACTGCGAACGCCGAGCCTCGTCGTCGACCTTCCAGCCCTGCACCAGGTAGGTGCCCTTCTCGTCATCTAGGTAGATGGTGGGCGACTTGCCCTCCGGGCTCTCTGGGTCCTGGCCGAGTTTGATCAGAGCCATCGCCTGCCTCCTTGTTGTTGGGCGTCTGTGCTCGATCTTGTGCTCAACGTCCAACGGGAACCAGGAACTTGCGGCAACTTGCGCGGCGAATCAATCAAAGGTCAAGTGTTGGTAAGGTAACTGCAAAGCGATGGAAAAGTTACCTGGATGTGGGTGAGAGAGCCGTGGGTATCAAGACCCTTCTGGACCTTGCGGTGTCGGCCACGAACAACCTGGCGGCGCAGCGGTGTGTCATCAACTTCACCATTGCGCCGCAGGTGACGATCACGACGGGCGACATCGACATCCTGGAAGACGTCTTGGAGTACCTCAACATCGGCCGAGGCTCGATCACCCTTTCCGAGGCACCGGAGGCATAGTGCCCCGCAGGCGGCGTTGCCTCCTGGTTGTTGGGCGGGAACTTGCGCGCGTGTTACCGCCTTGCGGTCGCCGCATGTGAGAGGAAGCCCGTCCACGCGGTGAGCCGGAGAGTGAGGTGGGGGCCGGTCGGGTTTTTGGAGTCGCGGATGTGGATGGTGGTGGGGGTGGCGGCTATCTCGACGCAGTTCGAGCCGTCGCCGCTGTAGGTGGACTTCTGCCAATGGAGGGTCTGCATGAGTGGTTCCTTCAGAGGTCCTGGATGCGATGGTGGATGAAGTCGCGTGTCCTGGCGGGATCGAGCGCGCAGGACTCCACGCGGTCCAGTACGGCCCGGTACTTGCTCAACTGTGCTTCGGCGTCCAGGAATTCGCAGGCGCCGTGGTGTGAGTCGAGCTGGACCGTGTCGAGCTGAGGGACAGATCCCTCGATGTAGTCGAAGGACTGGCCGGTGGTGGGGAACCGGTCCGTGCCGAAAGGGATCACTCGGAGCGTGACGTGGGGCAGTTCGCTCATGTCGACACGGCAGGCCCGAAGTGCTCGATGCCGTCGAGCTGTTGGCTTCGGAGATGGTGACGAATACCTACCTGCACACCAACGGACCCGCATCGCTGCGCCTTACCGCACTCGCCGACGGACGTCTGCGCGTTGGGGTCTGGGACAGTCACCCCCGTGTCCCCGCACCCTTCGCCCGACCGCCTCACGACCACGTCCCGCTCGCCCCGTCGGACGCCGACGGCGGTCGCGGGCTGCGCCTCGTACAGGAATATGCCGACTGCTGGGGCGGAGTGTCACTCGGTGACGGCACTCTCGACTATCGCGCCGGGAAGCTGCTCTGGTTCGAGGTGAGCGGGTGAGCGGGTGAGCGTGGAGCCCTCCGTGTCGGCCGCGTTCTCAGTCCAACTCAGTCGAACAACTCAAAGATCTTGTCCCAGAACGCGGAGTCGTCCACAAGCGGATCCACCTCGGCCATCCGCCTCCGCAACTCGGTGGCGGCGCCCCCGCGTACGGCGTCGTCGGCCGAGTCCAGTGCGTCGCTCGACTCGGCGATCAGGCCGAAGAGCACAGCCAGTTGAGGGAGATCGTCGGCGGCCTCTCCCTTCCACCCGGCCCCGTGATCCCACCCGTTGGGGTCGTAGTGGGTGATGCCACCGAGCTCCGCGCCGAGCATCAGGTGCTGGTCGAACCAGGTGGCCATGGTGAAGCAGAAGTTCTTGGGCGGGGAGTCGTCGTCGGGGTAGCGCTCCCCGTAGATCTCGTCGGCGTCGAACGGTTCCATCCCGTCCTCGTCCCGCAAGTGCGTCGTGTCGATCCCCACGACTTCGAGGTGCACGGCGGGGAATCCGACAGTGAGCAGGAACTCCCGCGAAGGGACATGGGTCAGTTCAGCCGGCAGATCTGCTTCGTCCGGTCGCCAGAGCGAGCCCTTGCCCAGCCGTTCCTCCAGCCATGTCGCGTCCGGTATCAACGGAACGTCGTTGCTCTGCACTTCGTGGCCCCCGTGTATCGCGCGCTGTGTCGTGCGTCGTTCGGTCATCGCGGGCCAGTCAATCGCATGGCCGGCCCCGGCGGCCTCCTCCCCTCGCGCGGACAAACCGTTGCGAGTGCACTGAGCCCGAACGCCTCCGTATCCGTACTACCCCCGAGGCCTCAAGTCCGACGACGGAGATGTGACACACGTGGGGTGCGATGACCGACGACGACCGTGGCGCCGATCCGACGGACGGCGGGGGCTTCAACGGCTGGTGCTGCTGGGCACCCTGCTGGTCCTGTTCCTCCTCGGCGGTACCGGACCCGCGTCGGCGCACGCGGCCCTCCGCGCCACCGACCCCGAGGACGGAGCCGTCCTCAAGTCGGCGCCTCGCGACCTCACCCTGACCTTCACGGAGTCCGTCGGTCTGCTCGACGACTCCTTCCGCGTCCTGGATCCCGACGGGCGTCGCCTGCGCGTGGGTGAGCCTCAGCACGGGCAGGGAGGCAGCCAAACCGCACGGGTCTCGTTGCCCGCGAAGATGGGGCAGGGGACGTACACCGTGGCCTGGCGGGTCGTGTCGGCCGACAGCCACCCGGTGTCCGGGGCGTTCACCTTCTCCGTCGGCAAAGCCTCCCTGACGACGGCCACCGTCGACACCGGGCCCACCGAGGACCCGGCCACCAAGAGCCTCTACAACCTCGCCCGCTATCTCGCCTACCTCGCCGCCGCCCTGCTCATCGGCACCGCGACCTTCATCGCCGTCTGCCGCCCGCCCGACGCCCCCGTGCTCGCCAAACTGCTCAGGTCGGGCTGGTGGACGCTTCTCGCCGCCACCCTTGCCCTGCTGGTGCTGCGTGGGCCGTACGAGACGGGTGAGGGGCCGTTGGCGGCCCTGAGCGCCGAATCCTTCACCCGCACGTTCACCAGTCGGCCCGGCCTGGTCCTGCTGGCACGCCTCGCCCTGCTGCTGGTCGCCGCCGTCTATCTCGTACGGCTGTCCAGGCGCCGTCAGCCCTACGGCTGGTCCGGCGCCGCCCTCGCCGCGGGCCTCGCCGTCACCTGGGCCGCCGGCGAGCACGCCTCCGCGGGCATCCAGGTGCCGCTGGCGATGACGTCCTCGGCGCTGCACCTGCTCGCCACCGCGGTCTGGCTGGGCGGCCTCGCGGCCCTGCTCGTCACCCTGTACCGCGCCCGTCTGACGCCGGCCGTGGTCACCCGCTTCTCGCGCCTCGCGTTCGCTTCCGTGACCGTCCTGGCCGTCACCGGCGTCTACCAGTCCTGGCGCGGCCTCGGCTCCTGGGCCGCGGTCACCGGCACGACGTACGGCAGGCTCCTGCTCCTCAAGCTGGCGGCGGTCGTGCTGCTCCTCGGCGCCGCGGCCGCCTCCCGCCAGTGGACGGCGCGGCTGGCGACAGCCGAGACGGCGACGGCCGAGACAGCGGCGGTCGAGACGGCGGCGGTCGAGACGGCGGCGGGTGAGACGGCGGCGGGTGAGACGGCGGCGGCCGTGCCCGAGAAGGTCGTACCCGGGAAGGCCGTACGGGAGAAGGTCCCCGAGGTGGTCGGTGGCCCGCCGTTGCCGGAGCCCTCCGAGCCGCCGAAGGCATCCGCCCCCGCGAACCCTGCCCCTGCCCCTGACGCTGCCCCTGAGCCCGGCCCCGACCCCGCTGCCGAGCCTGCCCCGCACCCCGACCCCGCCCCCGACCCCACCCACCGCCGAGCCCTCCGCCGCTCCGTCCTCGCCGAAGTCGTCGTCGGTGCAGTCGTGCTCGCCGTCACCACGGTCCTCACCAGCACCCTCCCCGGCCGGGCGCAGGCCGAGGCGGCGGCGCAGGCTCCCGCCGTGGTGGGGGCGTCAGTCACCGACGTTCCGTTCGATGTCGGTACCCCCGGCGGCCACGGCAAGGTGCAGGTCACGCTCGACCCGGGCCGGGTCGGCGACAACTCGATCGAGGCCCTCGTCTACGGGCCCGACGGCGGTGTCTCCGTCGTCCCGGAGCTGCGTATCTCCTTCACCCACCCGGGCAAGGACATCGGCCCCCTCGACGCCGAGCTCACCGACAAGGGCGGCTACTGGGCCAACAGCTTCCTCAACCTCCCCATCGCCGGGAAGTGGGAGATGAAGGTGACCGTGCGCATCTCGGAGGTCGATCAGGTGAGCGAGACCAGCACCGTGGTCGTGCGCTAGGCCCAACAGGCCCTGGCTTCTGGCGGCGAACAGCGGCTCAGCCGCTCAGCCCTGCCGCACGGTGGCTCAACAACAGTTCGAGATGTCGGTCACGTTTCCAAAACGGCGATCGACATCTCTTGACGCATGACCTGACAAACGGCTGTTATTGCGCCACCGTGTTCGGTCAAGTTGATTTCTGATCGGTTACGACGGAGTTCGGCGAGCCCAACCCTCATGATCGAACCTTGCCTTCAGGAGCCGTAGATGCGCGACCTCTCCCCCTCCGGTCTCTCCCTCCCCTCACCCAGCCGCCGCACCCTGCTGCGCGGCGCGGGAGGTGCCGCCCTGCTCGGCGCCGGCATTCCGCTGCTCAGCGCCTGCGGTGGCAGTGGGACGGCGAGTGACCCGAAGACCGTCACCCTCGGCTCCAAGGCGTCCGACCCGGTGCCGAAGAAGGCGTTCGCGGACATCTACGCGGCCTACCAGAAGAAGTCCGGCATCACGGTCGACGTGAACACCAAGGACTCCAACACGTTCCAGGAGCAGATCAACTCCTACCTGCAGGGCACGCCGGACGACGTGTTCACCTGGTTCGCCGGCTACCGGATGCAGTTCTTCGCGGCCAAGGGGCTCGCGACGCCGATCGATGATGTCTGGAAGACCATCGGGGGCAACTTCCCCGAGGCGATGCACAAGCTCAGCAAGGGGGAGGACGGGAAGTACTACCTCGTTCCGCTGTACTCCTACCCCTGGGCGATCTTCTACCGGAAGAGCGTCTTCAAGGAGAAGGGGTACGAGGTTCCCACCAAGTGGGACGACTTCGTCGCCCTGTGCAAGCAGATGAAGAAGGACGGCCTCGTCCCGATCGCCTTCGGCGACAAGGACGCCTGGCCCGCGCTGGGCACCTTCGACCAGATCAACTTCCGTACCAACGGCTACGACTTCCACGTCGAGCTGATGGCGGGCAAGGCGTCCTGGACCGACGCCAAGGTGCGCAAGGCCTTCGACACATGGGCCGAGATCCTCCCCTACCACCAGGAGGGCTCCATGGGCCGCACCTGGCAGGACGCCGCCCAGACGCTCGCCTCCAAGAAGGCCGGCATGTATCTGCTCGGCACCTTCGTGGCCCAGCAGTTCACCAACAAGGCCGATCTGGACGACCTCGACTTCTTCGCCTTCCCGGAGATCGACCCGGCGTACGGGCAGGACACCGTCGAGGCGCCGACCGACGGCTTCATGATGAGCAAGAGCCCGAAGAACAAGGCCGAGGCCGTCAAGCTGCTGCAGTACCTGGGCACCTCGGACGCCGAGGACATCTACCTCAAGTCCGACCCCAGCGTCGTCCACGCCTCCACCAAGGCCGACACCTCGTCGTACACCGCCATTCAGAAGAAGGCGTACGAGATGATCTCGGGCGCGAAGTCCCTGACGCAGTTCATGGACCGCGACAGCCGTCCCGACTTCACCTCGACGGTGATGCAGCCCGCGCTGCAGAAGTTCATCCGTGACCCCAAGGGCGTCGACAGCCTGCTGTCCTCAATCGAGCGGCAGAAGAAGACGATCTTCGCGTCCGGCTGATCCGGCGGATTCACATGACTACCGAAATCACCAAGGAGAACCCGGAGGCGGCCGCCGTGCCGCCTTCGGGTGCTGCCCCCGCCAAGAAGAAGCCCTCAGGGCACCGCCGTCTGCTGACCCGTCGTGACCGGATCACCCTCGGGCTGATGGCGGGCCTGCCGACCATCCTGCACATCGCCCTGGTCTGGGTGACGGCCCTCGCCTCCATCGCGCTGGCGTTCACCACCTGGGACGGCATCGGCTTCGACTCGATCAAGTGGGTCGGGCTGGAGAACTTCAAGGAACTGTTCTCCAACAACCCGCAGTTCTGGCCCGCCGTCGAGCACAACGTCATCTGGTTCGTCGTGCTCATCGTGATCCCGACGCCGCTCGGCCTGTTCCTGGCCGTGCAACTGGACAAGAAGATCCGGTTCAGCAGGGTGTACCAGACCGCGTTCTTCCTGCCCGTCGTGATGTCGATGGCTGTCATCGGGTTTGTGTGGCAGCTCATCTACAACCCCGACACCGGCCTGATCAACAGCATCATCGGCGCCAATGAACCGGGTAAGTACATCGACTGGATCGGCGACCCGGACCTCAACCTCTGGGCGATCCTCGTCGCCGCGTCCTGGCGCCACACCGGCTACATGATGATCCTGTACCTGGCCGGCCTCAAGGGCGTCGATCCCTCGCTGCGGGAGGCCTCCTCGCTCGACGGCGCCACCGAGTGGCAGACGTTCAAGAACGTCATCTTCCCGACGCTGCGGCCCACCAACACCGTCGTCCTGGTCGTCACCATCATCGAGGCCCTGCGCTGCTTCGACCTGGTCTTCGTCTTCAACAAGGGCGGCGAGGGCACCGAGCTGCTCTCGATCCTGGTCACCAACAACATCATCGGCGAGTCCAGCCGCATCGGATACGGCTCCGCGATCGCGGTCGTGCTGCTGCTGATCTCCCTCGTCGTGATCATCCCCTACCTGGTGGCCACCTTCCGGAAGGAGCGGCGCGCATGAGCACCCCCGCCGTCGCGCTCAAGAAGCGCGCCCCCGTCCGCCCCGGCAGGATCCTGCTGCACCTCTTCCTGGCGAGCATGGCGCTGGCCTGGCTCGCGCCGCTGGCCTGGGCGGTCTACTCGGCGCTGCGGCCGTACTCGGAGACGAGCGAGAAGGGATACGTGTCCTGGCCGGACACGCTGAACTTCGACAACTTCACCAACGCGTACCAGCAGTCCGACATGAGCCACTACTTCGTCAACACGATGATCATCGCTGTCCCGGCGGTGCTGTTGACGCTGTTCCTGTCGTCGATGGTCGCCTTCTACGTCAGCCGCTTCGACTTCCGCCTCAACCTCGCGCTGCTGCTGGTCTTCACGGCGGGCAACCTGCTCCCGCAGCAGGTCATCATCACCCCGCTGTACCGGCTGTACCTGCTGGTCGACCTGCCCGGCATCACCATGAGCGGCAAGCTCTACGACTCCGCGCTCGGGCTGGTCCTCATCCACGTCGCGTTCCAGTCCGGCTTCTGCGCCTTCGTGCTCAGCAACTACATGCGCACCCTGCCGCACGAACTGACCGAGGCCGCGCTCGTCGACGGGGCTTCGGTCTGGCGGCAGTACTGGCAGATCGTGCTGCCGCTGTGCCGCCCGGCGATGGCCGCCCTGGCGACCCTGCTGTCCATCTGGATCTACAACGACTTCTTCTGGGCCCTGGTGCTGATCTCGACCGGCGAGAACATGCCGATCACCTCGGCGCTGAACAACCTCTCCGGCGCGTACTTCACCGACCCGAACCTGGTCGCCGCCGGCGCCCTGCTCACCGCGATCCCGACCCTGATCGTGTACTTCGTGCTCCAGCGGCAGTTCGTGAGCGGCCTGACGCTCGGCGCCAACAAGGGCTGATCCACGGCCGACGACGGCTGTCGGCCCCCTTCTTTTCGAAAGAGACCCCCGTGCACCACCCCTTCACCCCCGTCGCTTCCGTGCCGGTGGACGCGGCCCGCGCCCGTGTCCACGAGGAGGGCTGGCAGTCCTGGAGCCCCAGCGGCGCCTACGCCCTCGGCGACAAGCCGTACCGCCCGACCAACTCCAACTGGGCGACCGTCTGTTACCGGCCCGGCGTCACCGTCCCCGAGGGCACCTTCCAGGGGGAGGGCCTGCTGGCGCTCGACCCCGGCGACGGATCGCCGGTCCGGCTGTGGGCGGCGACGGATCCGCTCAGCGAGGTCCCGTCCATCCGGCTGGTCATGACCGGCGACGCCGTCGCCGAGGTCAGCGCCGACGGTCCGGTGAAGGAGTGGACGGGGGCCACCGTCCAGTCGGTGCTGGGTGACTGGGCCGACAGCCTTCAGCTGTCCCCGCCCCGTCCGGCACCGACGGTCTGGTGCTCCTGGTACGAGTACTTCACCGACGTCACCGAGGACGACATCCACGAGAACCTCCGTGCGATGGAGACCCTCGACCTGCCCGTCGACGTCGTCCAGATCGACGACGGCTACCAGAAGGCCCTCGGCGACTGGCTCACCCTCTCCGGCCGGTTCCGCTCCCGCGCCGGCATCGCGGACGCCATCCGTGCCCGGGGCCGCCGCGCCGGCATCTGGACGGCCCCCTTCCTGGTCGACCCGGCGAGCGACCTGGCCGCCGAGCACCCCGACTGGCTGGTCCGCGACGCCGACGGCGGCTTCACGCACGCCGGCCGCAACTGGGGCCACGACCTGCGCGTCCTGGACACCACGCACCCCGAGGCGGCGGCGTATCTGACCGAGGTCTTCCGGACGCTGCGCGCCGAGGGCTACGACTACTTCAAGGCCGACTTCCTCTACGCGGGCGCCCTGGACGGCGTACGGCACGACGGAGACGACCAGGACGCAGCTGCGCTGACGGCGTACCGCAACGGTGTGCGGCTCATCCGGGAGGCGATCGGCGAGGACGCGTACCTGCTGGGCTGCGGTGCGCCGATCCTGCCCTCCATCGGACTGTTCGACGCGATGCGGGTCAGCCCCGACACGGCCCCGCACCGCCGCCCCGAGGCCGACGACTACAGCCAGCCCGGACAGGACCCGGCCGAGTTCACGGGCGTCGGCCGCCAGTGGCAGCACGGTCGGCTCTGGGTCAACGACCCCGACTGCCTGATGGCCCGCCCGGCCGTGGAGACCCGGGAGCGCTGGGCCGCGCACGTCGAGGCGACCGGCGGGCTGATGGCGTCCAGCGACCGCCTGCTGTCACTCGACGAGTGGGGCGTGGCCACGACCCGCCGCCTGCTCGGGGGAGCCGGCCGATGAAGCGCGAACTGTCCGTCCCCGGTATCGCCTACGGCGGCGACTACAACCCCGAGCAGTGGCCCGAGGAGGTCTGGGCCGAGGACATGCGCCTGATGCGCGAGGCCGGGGTGACCATGGTCAGCGTCGGCATCTTCTCCTGGGCGCTGCTGGAGCCGAGCGAGGGGCAGTACGACTTCACCCTCCTGGACCGGGTCCTCGCCCTGCTGCACAGCCACGGCATCGCGGCCGACCTCGCGACCCCGACGGCGGCACCCCCGGCGTGGTTCTTCCGCGCCCACCCCGAGGCGCTGCCCGTGGACAAGGACGGCAGGGGGCTGTCGTACGGCAGCCGTCAGACGTTCTGTCCGAGCAGCCCGGCGTACCGGGAGGCGGCCCTGCGGATGGCGGGGGAGATCGCCCGGCGGTACGCGGACCATCCTGCGGTGGCGATGTGGCACGTCCACAACGAGTACGGCTGCCACAACGCCGAGTGCTACTGCGACGAGAGCGCGGCCGCCTTCCGGCGCTGGCTGCGGGCGAGGTACTCGGACGACCTGGCCGCCCTCAACGACGCCTGGGGCACCCGCTTCTGGAGCCAGTGGTACTACGACTGGGACGAGATCATCCCGCCCCGCCCCACCGGCGCCGTACCGAACCCCACCCACCAGCTGGACTGGCGCCGCTTCTGCAGCGACGAGCTGCTCTCGCTGTACGAGGCGGAGCGGCAGGTGCTGCTGGCGGCGGCCCCGGCCATCCCCGCCACCACCAACTTCATGGTGATGTACAACTTCGACGCCCTGGACTACTGGCGCTGGGCCCCGAAGCTGGACCTGGTCTCCAACGACCACTATCTCCAGTCCGCCGATCCCGAGTCCGAGATCGACGTCGCGCTCAGCGGCGATCTGGTCCGCTCCCTCGCGGGCGGTCCGTGGCTGCTGATGGAGCACTCGACCGGTGCCGTGAACTGGCAGCCGGTGAACCGGGCCAAGGGGCCCGGTGAGTTGCGGCGCAACGCCCTCGCCCATGTGGCGCGCGGTGCGGACGGCATCGCCTACTTCCAGTGGCGTGCGGCCAAGGCGGGTGCCGAGCAGTGGCACTCGGCGATGCTGCCGCACGCCGGTACCGACAGCCGGATCTGGCGGGACGTGGTCCGGCTGGGCGCCGATCTGAAGGCGCTCGCGGAGGTGCGCGGCAGCGTCGGCACGGCCGAGGTGGCGATCGTCTGGGACTGGAACTCCCGCTGGGCGATGGAACTCCCCTCCCAGCCGAGCGCCGAGCTGCGCTTCCAGGACCTGGTCCGCGCCTGGTACGAGCCGCTGTGGCGGTCGGGCGTGGCGGTGGACTTCGTACGGCCGGACGCGGATCTGTCGGGGTACCGGCTGGTCCTGGCGCCGAGCCTGTACCTGGTGGACGACGCGGGCGCGGCCAACCTCACCGGCTTCGCGGAGCGCGGCGGCACCCTGGCGGTGGGCTTCCACAGCGGGGCCGTCGACGAGAACTGCCATGTACGGCTGGGCGGTTACCCAGGCGCGTTCCGGGAGGCGCTCGGCGTCACGACGGACGAGCTGTTCCCGCTGCTGCCGGGCGAGTCCGTGGGGCTCGACGGGGGCGGCACGGGGGTGCTGTGGTCGGAGCGGGTGCGGCTGGCCGGCGCCGAGGCGGTGGAGTCGTACACGACCGGGCCGCTCGCGGGAATACCGGCGGTGACCCGCAACTCCCTTGGCCGGAGCGCCACTTGGTACTTCGCAACTCAGCCGGACGCGGTGACCCTGGCCGCGTTGCTGGACCGCATCCGGGCGGAGGCGGGCGTTGAACCGGTCCGTGCGACTCCCGAGGGCGTCGAGGCGGTCCTGCGCCGAGGCGCCGATGCCGACTACCTCTTCGTCATCAACCACTCGGACCGGGACGCCGAGGTGGCCGTCCCCGCCGACGCCACCGAACTGCTCACCGGCAAACCGGTGAACGGCTCGGTGACGGTCCCGGCCGGGGATGTGGCCGTCGTACGGGAGCCGCGCGGGTGAGGAACCGGCTCCCCGTCAGCTGAACGCCCACAGCACGAGGAACACGACGACGAAGAGGAGGGCGACGGATCCGAGCGCACGGCCCGGGTACCTGTTGGTCAGGTCGGAGAGCTTGCCCGTGAGGGTGGACGACTCCGATGCGAAGACCGTCTGCGGTGGGACCGGCGGTTGTGGGACCGGCTCCTGCGAAGCCAACGGTTTGAAGACCGACGGTGGTGGGGGCAGTGGGAGCGGCGGCTCCGCCGGCGGTTGCTGAGGGGGCGGCTGCTCGGGAAGCGGCGGGGGCGCCGCGGGCTGTGTGCCGGGCTGGCTCATCTTGTCCTCCACCAGCTGGCGCCACACCTCCGGCGGGAGGTCGGGGACCGGGCCGTTCGCCGGTCGGAGGATGCTCTTCCGGAGCCACTCGGCATCGGTGGACAGGGGGCTGAGTCCCACCAGGTGCAGTACCTGCGCCAGATGGGGCTGATGGCGCGGATCCCGGACGAACGGGGCGACGGCCCACGTGAAGAGGTCGGCCGCCCGGTCGACCTCCGACACGTATGCCGGGCTCGGCTCCCGGAGGTTGAAGTACAGGCCGTTCAGGAGCACCTCCGTGCACAGCGCGTGCTGCATCTCGGGATGACGAGCGTCCACGCGGTCGGGCCTGCCCAGCTCCCTCAGTAGCAAGTCGAGGGATTCCGGCGGCAGTTCTTCGCCGAAGCTCAGCTCGTGCAGGAGCACCTCGTCGCTCTGCTCCTTCAGCCGCGCGATCAGGTAATGGCGCTGCATCCCGTCACCATGCAGGTTGCCGAGCAGGTCCCGGTGGAGGGCATGGGTGTCGTGGCCGTTCGAGGGAGGTGGGGGCGCGGGGGCCGTGGGCGGGGGAGGCGGCGTCGGGTCCGGCCGGCGGGGTGCCGGCCTCGTGCCGGTGGCGGGGCCCGCGCCGAGGATCCGCTTGAGCTGCTCGCTGCGCCGCCCCCAGTCCATGGTCGCGCCGTCGGGGAGCTCGCCGACCAGCTGTGGTACGCCGGGGTCGGCGTCCGGGTGTGCGAGGAGGTGCGTCACCAGCTGGAACGCGGCCCAGTGCTCGAACCCGTGGTCCCCCTCCACGCGGCCCCTGACCCGGGCCAGCGGGCCGGACTCACCCGAGTCCGCATCCCAGCGCGGCACGGCCATCAGCCGCAGGGGATGGCTGTCCACCGTGTCGTACGTGGCGAAGGTCCACCGCTTCTTCAACCAGGGTCCGAAGATCAGGACCAGCCCGAGATAGGCCACCGGCACCAGGTCCGGCGTCGGCCAGTCACGCGGTGTCTTCTCCTCCAGCAGGAGGGACACCCGCTGCCGCGGATCGCGCAGCAACTCCGCCGTGGCCAGGATCAGCGCGTGCTGGACCTCCGGCAGCCGCTCCACCATCTCCGGCCTTCGCTTCCACGCCGCCCTTTCGAGTTCCGCGCGGTCGAACTCGGGCAGCCCTCCGGACGCCTGCTCGACCTCGTCCTGCCCGCGCCAGCCGCCGTACGCGAGTCCGAGGCACCGCCCGGGTGTCAGGGTGTCGGGGCCTCCGACCAGCACATGGCTGACCGTGCTGGGCCGGCCGCCCCGGTCCTTCGTGGGCCAGCGCTGGACGAGCAGGACGTCGCCGTCGCGGGACAGCGTGCGTACGACGCTCGGGCGGGCGGCCGCCGCGCCGGACACCCACAGCAACGAGCCCAGCTCCCGGGCCAGTTCCCCGGCGCGCCCGGCCTCGCAGGAGTGGGCGACGGCATGCATACCGGTGTCCTGGCGGCCCTGGTTGCCGTCCCAGCGGAAGAGGACCTGGTGCACCGGGGCCCGGTCCTGGAAGTCGTTCACTGAAGTTCCCCTCCTTCGGATTCCTCGGGCTCCTCGGGCCCGTCGGCCCGCTCGAACCGCCCGACGTCCCCGTCCCGCTCGGCCTCGTCCCACGGCATTGCTTCCAGCGCTGGCGCCTCCCCGATCGCCAACGCCTCGGCACCGCCCCGCACTTGGACCATCCCGTGCATGGCCAACAGCGACAGCAGCGGCTCCAGCACCCGTCGGGGCCCGGCCCCGGCCGGATAGCGGCCCTGGTCCTCCTGGCCGCCGGTGGCGGACGCGATGTGCAGGGTGCAGCGGCGGACCGCGTCGAAGGGACGCAGCCACGCCTGGCCCGCGTGCCGGCGCAGCAGCCCGTACACGTCCCGGCTCTCCTCGCGCATCACATCGGGGTCCAGCGAGGTGGCCGGCGGCCGGGTCAGCCAGCGGTCCACGGGCGGCTGGAAGCGCAGGAGGTCGGCCTTGCCGAGCACCATCGCGGACGGCACGTCCAGATACCCGCCGCTCTTCGGCAGCCGGTCCAGCACCGTGCCGAACGCCAGGTCGCCGTCCCGGTTCACCTCCACGCCCCAGCGCTGCCGGGCGTGGTCCAGCTGCGGCAGCGGCAGGGCCAGCGCCGGGTCGACGACGAAGACCAGGGCGTCGACGCCGAGCAGGAACCGCAGCGCCGCGTCGGTCCGTACGAGGTCCTCGCCGCCCAGGTCGAAGAAGGCGACCGGGCGCACCTGACCCCGGGCGTCGGTGATCAGCAGGGACTCCACGAAGCGGGCGAAGTCGTCCATGCCGAGCGCCGCGGTGTGGTCGAGGACCTTGCCGTTGCGCAACGGCTGCACCCGGTCCCGTACGAACCGGGCGTGCTGCTCCGGATTGACGGACTGCCACTTCAGGCCGAACGGCTCAAGGCCGCCGTCGGTGATCGCCGCGATCATCTGGGTCAGCAGATGGCTCTTGCCGGTGGAGGACTGGCCGACCATCGCGACGGTCAGCGGGCGGCCGTGCGTCAGATAGGGCACGGCGATGTAGTGCGCGGGGAACTCCGGGTCCGCCGTGCACTTCTGGACGGCCCCGCGCATGATGTCCGTGCGCCGCACCGGGTTGTTGATCCCCTTGATGTCCAGCGGTTTGTACTGCATCCGGCTGTCGGTGGCGAACAGCTTCGTGAGGTCGAGCCGGATGGTCTCCAGGCAGTACGGGCAGAGCACCTCGCCACCCGCCGGTTCGGACTCCGACGTCCTGCCGGTCCGGGAGGCCGGTGCCTGGCGTTTGAGGTGCAGCGCCTCCTCGAAGGCGTCGTGGTGCGGGCGCGTCTCGTCGGGCGGCACCGTCAGCCGGACCCGGCCGACGGTGCCCGGTGCCACGAGGTCGAGCACCTGGGCGGGCGTCGGCCGGTCGGCCGCGCTCGGCGCGAAGGCGTCGCGCACCATCTGGTCGAGCATGCGGTGTTCGCCGAGGTCGGGCGGCGGGCGGTCGGCGGGGCCGAGCCTCCCGGTCGCCAGCCGGTACAGCAACTGGGCGGCGCTCCACACCGCGTCCCTGGGGTCGGCGAGTCCCTCGCCGTCGCGCTGCTCGGGCGGGCAGAAGGGCGACCCGCCCCAGGGCCGCCGCGGCCGTCCGATGCCGGTCACCGACTCCAGCCCCCAGAGCTGGACCCGGGCGCCGTCCCAGCGCACGGTGGCCGGCGAGACACCGCGCGGCACCAGGCCCCGCCGCTCCAGCAGACACAGCGCCAGCATCAGGTCCCGGGTGAAGACGCCCTGGTCGGCGGCGCCCATCACCTGGATCCGGGATACGGCCGTGCCGCGCGGCGGGTCGTACAGCAGGAACGGCTCGGCCGCGTCCAGCTCGTAGCCGATGATCCTCGGGAAGAGCGGGGCGTAATCGGTGTCGCCCAGCGCCTGGTTGAGCTGCAGCGTGGTGCCCGCCTCGATGTCCAGCAGGGCGCGTGCCGCCGGGTTCGCCGAGTCCCTGGCGCTCAGGCGTACCTGCACGCACTGCTGTCCGTCGTCGTCCAGTACGGCCTTGCGGATCAGCTGGGGCAACGGCCGCTCCCGTCGGAACTCCTTGCCGACCCGGACCGGGGTGACACGCCGCCGCCCCGACGGCAGCGTGAAGGCGAGCTTGTCCGGACCCGGTCCGCCCGGCCCCGGCAAGGAGGAATGCGTGGTGCTCGTCACCAGCGGTCGCCGTCCCCTCGTGCGTCGGACTCCGAGCGTGCGTCGGCGTCCGACCAGTCGCCCGAACTCAGCCAGGCGTCGGTGTCGGTGTCGGTGTCGGCGCGGTCGTGGGTGTTGCTCCGGTCGTAGGTGTCGCTCCGGTTGTCCGGGTCCGCGTGGCCGTACGCCTCCGTGCGGGCGTACGCGTCACTCCGGTCGTAGGGCTCCGGCCGCTCGTACGGCTCCGCCCGGTCGTACGGATCTTTCCGGTCGTACGAGTCCGTCGTGCCGTACGACTCCATCCCGTCGTCCGTGTGCCTGCCCACGTCCCTGCCCGCGCCCGTGCTCGGGTCCGGCCCGTCGGGGCCCGAGCCGTGCCGGGGGCGGATGGTGTCGATGACGCCGATGCGCAGGGGGGTGAGGCGGACCAGGCCGGCGTATCGGCCCGAGGACGTCCACAGGACCTCCTCCGGGTGGACCGTGCCGGTCGTGCGCCAGGTCTTCTCGACCTCGTCGCGTACGGCCCGCGGGGCGAACCGGAGCCACACCGCGGCCGCCGGGTCGCGGCTGAGCAGCGTGCCCTGTTCGGGCGTGGACAGCTGGACCACGGCCTGGCGTTCGGCCTCCGCGCCGACCAGTTCGGCGGGTCCGAGCGGGTCGGTGCCGAGCAGGTTGGCCGAGCTGGCGCGGACGCGGCGCGGGGCGGCGAACGGGAGCGGGGCCAGTACGCCGTTGTGCTGGAGGTGATGGCGGGCCGTGGACAGCAGCTCGCGGACCCGTTCCTCGGTGCGCCGGACGGCACGGGCCCCGGCCTGGCCGCGTTCGACGGCGCCCCAGTAGTGCTTCATCGCCTCCAGGGCCGCGTCGGTGAGGTCGGCGGAGAGAGTCGTGACCAGTTCCGGCCCGCCCTCACCGCTCTCCCGCTCCAGCCAGCGCGGCGCAACTCCCTGGCCGCGCCGACCACTTGAGAAGCTGCCGTCCCGGCCCGGCTCCGTCCCCATCCCCTGCGTCTTCCCCTTCTCCCTCTCCTCTTCCGCCGGTTCGTCCTCCCAGGCGTACACGCTCGCCCAGTCGCCGTCGTCGGATTCGCCCGGCGCCTCGTCCGGCTCCAGGTCCGTGTCGTCGACGAGCCAGTCATGCTCGGCGGCCGCCCTGGCGCCGGACGTGCCGGACGTGCCGGACGTGCCGGGCGCCCCGAAAGCCCCGGCGCTCACCGGCCGTTCCCGCTCGGGCACCGCTTCCGCCTCCGCCGAGGCGGCCGTCGCCCGCAGCATGCCGGCGACCGAACGGGCGGCGTCGGCGCAGTACAGGCGCTCCTCCACGGCCCAGTGCTCCCGGACCGCCGTCGCGAGCAGGTTGTCCAGGCCGTCGAGGGCGTGGCGCAGTACGGCCGTCGTGTGGCCCGGCGCCCAGGAGGCGGCCGCCGCCCGCCAGAGCCGGCGTACCGTCTCCGTCGCACCGCCGAGACCGACCAGCAGTCCGATCGTGCCCATCCAGACCGGGGAATCGGTCGCATAGCCCACCGCCGCCCCGAGCGCCGCGCCGACGAACGCCGCGACCTGGGGAGCCACGGCCCAGCGGCCGGACCGTCCCGCACCGCGCAGCCGTACCGCCCCGAGCTGTGCCATGCCGACGAACAGCAGCGGCACGACGAGCGCCAGGGCCAGGAACGGCCCCGACCACAGCGCACCGAGCAGTCCCGCCCCGGCCGCCGCCAGTGGGCCGACCACCGGCAGGCCGGGCACCGCGGCGTCCGCCGCCCCCGCCGTCTGCCGGGCCACGGCGTCGGCGGAGTAGGGCGTGAGCTTCTTCAGCAGCGCCGAGCCCGGCAGCGGCTCCACCCGTCCGGCGAGGCCGGTGAAGCGCTGGGCCACCGACCGCAGGGCGAGTCCCTGGCCGAGCAGTTTGTGGGCGAACTCCCGCAGGCCCTCGCTGATCCGCTCGCCCATGCCCTCGGCCGACGGCACCCGCAGCCCGAGGGCCGCCAGGCGGGTCGCCGACTCGGCGGCGGACGGTGCCTTGCCGCCGCCGTTGCGCAGGGCCGTGGCGACGAGGTCGCGGTAGGTGTCGAGGGCTTGGCGTGCCTCGTCGACGTCCGTCTCGAAGGCGATCCGGCGCGAGGAACGCACCAGGCCGGGCAGGGTCCGCAGCCCGGCCAGCGCGTCCTCGGCATGGTCGAGGGCGTCCGCGCAGGCACGGTAGGCGTCGTCGGCCACCCCGCCGGGTTCCCGGTGTCCGAGGTCCCGGCTGCCCCGGCCGGCCACCAGACCGCGCAGCGGCTCCGGCAGATCGGCGCCGGAGGAGGCGGTCAGCAGTACGTCCGGGGCGAGTTCGGTGTCCTCGCCGGCGAACCGGGTGAGCGCGTCGCGCCAGGCCCGGTCGCGCACCTCGGGCGGCAGGTCCTGCTCCAGCAGCCGTACGCCGGGCGCGGCGACGGCCTCGGGCAGTGACTGGACGCTGTCCAGCACTTCGAGGTAGACGTCCGGGACCGACAGGACGTCCACCAGGACCGCCAGCGCGTCCGGGTCGTCCGGCTCGGGCTGCTCCAGCGCGGTGCGGGCCGAGCGCAGATCACCGGCCCACAGCAGTGCGGTGCCCGGGGCCCGCAGCACCGCCGGTCGCAACAGCCGGCGGTCGGGCTGGAAGCCGCCCTCGACGCCCGCGAAGGAGCCCGGCGCGCTGCCGACGAGCAGCACCAGCAGCCTGACCTCGCCCACCGCCCGGTAGCCGGTGAGCAGCTCGTACTGCAGCTGGTGGTCGGTGAGGCCGGCCGGGGTGTCGACGACCAGGAACAGCGGGTCGTCCGGCTCCGGCAGCCCGGCCCGGCCCAACTCCTGGGCGACCCTGGCTCGCAGGGCGGCCGGATCGTGCAGGGCCGCCGCCCCGGCCCGCAGGTCCAGATGAATGACGGTACTGAAGTCCTGGGCCCGGCTCACCGCTCGTCACCGCCCCAGGGGACGTCACGGTCGGTGTCACGGGGCTTGTCGTCGTCCCAGGGCGCCCGGGGCCGGTCTTCGCGCTCACCGGAGGGGGACCGGCTCCCGCCGTACTCCTCGTCCTCCTCGTCGCGTTCTTTCCCGGCCCGACGGCCGTCGTCGGCCCGCTCCCTGTAGGCGGGGTGCCTGGGGTCGCCGTCGGCGTCGGGCCTGTCGTACTCGCCACGGGGACGGTCACCGCCGGGGCCACGCCCGTCGTAGTCGTCGTACTCCTCCCGCTCCTCCCGACGGCCACCGCTCCCGGAACCCCTGTCGCCGTCCGGGCGGCCGCCCCAGCGGTCCCGGCTCTCCCGGTCCTCGCGGTTGCCCCGGCTCTCCCGGCCCCCGTCGCCGCGCTCACCGCCGTACGGCTTGTCGTAACCGCCGCCGTAGTCACGGTCGTACTCGTCCTGACCGCCCCCGCCCCCGCCGCCCGGGGTGACCGGCGAGGTGCCCCAGTCGTCCTCATCGGGGACGGCGCGCCGGGGTTCCCCGAGGCCGTCGCGGGTGCGAGGGCCGTCCGGCGTGCCGCCCCGGATGTGCTCCAGCAGGGCGCGCAGGGTCGGCTGGACGGCTCGCTGGTCGCCGAACTCGGTGTCCAGCGCGGCGGGCAGGGTCTCCGCCCAGAACTCCCAGAGCGGGCGCACCCAGCCTTCGACGCGCTCTCCGCCACGCTCCCGGCGCTCCGTCAGCAGCTCCAGCTGGCGCGGGGCGACCTTCTCGACCAGGTCGACGAAGAGCGGGTGCGGTTCGCCGGCGTTCCGGGCCAGACCCTGCGGCTGAGCCTGCATCAGCTCGCGGCAGTAGTCCTCGACGATCCGTTCGTCGTCCAGCACCGTCCAGCGTTCGTACGACCGCAGCAGCTCGGCCCAGCTGGACACACCGCCGGGGTAGTCCCCGAGCCGCAGCCGTACGCCGGGCACGTGGGTGCCCTTCTCGGGGTGCAGCCGCAGCCGGACCCGGTCCGGGGAGGCCGGGTCGCCGTCGACGACGTCGACCTGGCCGTTCCACATGCAGCACAGCAGGCGGTGCAGGATGACGCGCCGGTCCTCCTCGCCGCTGACCATCCAGCTGTCCCGGTAGCCGAGCCGCTGCCGCCAGCGCAGTACGTCCTGGGCCTGCTCGTTGTCCTTCGCGCGGGCCCACTGGCGCAGCACCTTGCGGGCCTCGGGCACCTGGGTGAGGCTCATCTCGCTGCGGAAGAGGACGACGGTGATGGAGTCGCTCTCCACGCCCCGGTACTCCACGGAGTTCTTCGCGTCCGACGGCAGCCGCAGCGTCTTGCCGAGGAACTCCTGCACCTCCTCCACGGCCTGCACCCGCGGATACGTCACCAGCACCCGCAGCAGCCCGGTGCCCTCCGGGGTGAACCCGACCGGCAGCAGCCCGGTCAGCTTGCGGCCGAACAGGTCGAGCGCCTCCTTGCTGACCTGGTCCTTCGCCTCTGCGTCGCCCGCCGCGGCGGCCAGCAGCGTGCCCATGGACGGCAGCAGCGGCCGCTGCTCAAGATGCGCCCCGCTCTCGGCGAACAGCCGGGTGATCCGGGCCTCCAGCTGCCCCTTGACGCGGGCCACAGCGCCCTCCGGGTCGCGCCTGCTGAGCCCGTGGACCTGCCGCCAGGTGTCGCCGTCGACCAGCTTGAGCAGCAGATCCGCCTCGTCGTCGTTCTCGCGCAACGCCTCCCGGTGGATCAGCCGGCCGACGACGTCCTCGTAGAAGTGGTTGAGGCTGCGCTGCGGCGGCAGCAGATACGAGATGCCGGTGCGGTCCTCGTACAGTTCACGGGCCTTGTGCTGGGCGGTCTTGCGCTCCTGGTCGCTGTGCCTGCGGAAGGCGTTCACCATGCGCACGAGGTCGGTGCCGGCCGCGTCTGCCTGCGGCTGCCAGTGCATCTGCTGTTCGCGCCAGGCCTCGTGCCACACCTGACGGCTGCGCCACTGGTACCAGAGGTCCTGTTCCTGGATGGCGGCCTGGACGTCGTCGTCGCCCCAGCGCGCCGGTGCCAGGCCGCCCAGCTGTCCCTTGATCCGGGGGATCTTGGGCGGCTGCTCGGTCACCCCGGGCGGGCGCTGCGGGGTGCGGGCGCGGGCGTCCAACACACCGAGGAAGCCGAGCTGGACGATCCGTTCGTCGCTGTCGGGGACGCCCCTGACGATGCGTTCGGCGAGGAAGGGGTCCACGGTCTGGAGGAGTTTGTCGATGGCGGGGCGCGGCGCGAACCGGTCGGCCATCGCGGCGGCCGTGCGGTCCGCCTCGGCCCGCAGGTCGAACAGCAGCCGCTGCATGTCCGCGATGCGCTCGCCCAGCGCCGACTCGATGTTGCGGCCGCCGCGCGGCAGCGGATCGGGCTCGGGCACCGGCAACTGCCTGCGTTCCCACAGCTCTTCGAGGTGCGAGTCGGCGAACAGCTGCCGGATCATCAACGGCACCGTCCCGTCCCGCAGTTCCGGACGGGGCCGCTCCACGAGGTCGGTGACCGCCGTCCGCAGCAGCCGTCCGGCCACCAGGTCGGCCAGCTGGTCCATCGGCGCGGTCATGGAGGCGACCAGGCTGGTGGAGACGCCCTGCCGGCCGATGCCGGTCGGGGACACGGCGCTGCGCTGCACACCCCGGTTGATGAAGCTCGCGGCGAAGGTCGTGAAGTCGTCGTCGGCCGCCATCGTCCGGCCGGCCGTGCGGCCGTCGCCCAGTTCGGTGCCGATCAGCGACATCACCAGGGAGACGATGGAGCGGCGCAGATCGTCCGCGTGGATGCCGGCGGTCGGGCTGAACAGGAACCCGGTGGGCAGGATGCCGGTGCGCAGCCGGATCGGCAACATGCCCGGGTAGCGGATGCCGAGCCCGAGCTCCTGGTCGAGGTCGCCGATCTCATGGCCCTCCGACGGCGCGTTCTGCGTGTCCACCAGCCGGAACAGGTCGACCAGCGCCCGGGCCGCGTTGAGCTCCGCCTCCCGTCCGCCACCGGTGGCGGTGCCGAACGACGACGGCATGACGACCAGCGGGTAGATCTTCACGCCGTCGAAGCGGCGCAGCTGGAAGGCGTGGTTGATGAGGTGGAGGTAGTCGAGGAAGATTCCGGCGCCGGTGCCGCCGGCCACGGAGAAGGCGACGAACACGTCGCAGCCGTTGACCCTGCCGCCGCCGAGTTCGCTCAGTTCGCCGCCCGCCTGGGCGATCGCGTCGATCGCCTGGAGCAGCGGCTCCAGCACCGGGTTGAGGCCGTGCCGCAGCGTGGCGAACAGCGCCGCCCGCCCCACGGTCGGCAGCTGGCCCGCCCCGGCGTGCAGCGGGGTGACCTTCGGTTCGTCCATGCGCGGCGGCAGCCAGTCGGCGACCTCGTCGCGCAGCACCGCCCGGAGCATCTTGGTCACCTCCGGGGAGGCGTCGAAGTTCGGCAGCAGGTTGTGGGTGGCCCGGGAGGTGCGGGAGTACGCCGCCCGCAGCGACGGGTCCACGTTGAACTGCGGCAGCCGCTGCAGATCGCTCTCGCTGTAGTCCGCGTACACGAACTGCAGACAGGTGGGCAGCTGAAAGGGGGCGCGGCCGTTCTGCCGGCTGAGCGCCATGCCGTCCGGACCGCACAGCTCGGCACGCAGCCTGCGTTCCAGCTCGGCACCGACCAGACCTCCGGTGCCGCCCAGGCCGACGAAGAGCATCGGCTGGAAGATCTTCATGGTTTCCTCCCCGCTGTACGGCCGCCGAGGCCGCAGGTTTGTGCTGGGTACGTCCGTGGGGTCGCGCGGCGGGACGGCCGCGCGGGGGTGCGATGCGGTGCGGTGGTTCGGTGCGAGGGCGGGCCGGGTGGTGATGTGCCAGGGCCCGCCCCGTCTGTCACAGGAGGTCGTCGTAGGTGCCGGTGCCGCCCCGCCCCGGGGTGCCCGGACCGGTGCCCCCGGCGTAGGCGCCCTCCGACGGGCGGGGTCCCGGCGGCTGGGTCCCGCCGAGAGAGAGGCTCAGCGCGTCGGTCAGCTGGACGCGGCCGCCGCGCGCGGTCAGCGGGAACCGGCTGCCGCCCTTGCGCACCACGGCCCCGCCCTCGCGACTGCGCCGGACGGCGTACGGTCCGTGCGCGCGCTTGTCGATCCGCGGGCTGCGATGGGCCTCGGCGACGGCGAACTCGTACCACTGCTTGTTGTTGCCGTGCCCGGCCTTGTGCTCGTTGAGGATGGTGCCGTCCTCGTCGACGAGTTGCAGCACCAGCCCGAACGGGTCCCGCCGGCGCCTGCGCAGCCCCAGCAGGGCGACGACGGCCGCGACGGCCAGCACGAGGACGACGGCGCCGGCCACGAAGGCCCACCAGTACTGCTTCAGGATCCCGGGCTTCGGCGTGACGTGGACCGAGACCGGGGCGCGTTCGAGGGCCCGGTCGCCGTCGGTGGTGTCGACGACGGTGAGGGTGCCGGAGACGTCCACGCCGTTGCCGAGCCGGTCGCCGAAGGCGCTCGCGGGGGCGACCCGGACGGTGACCTTCCGGGTGTCCTCCGCACCGGGCTTGAGGGTGATCTCGGTCGGCTCGACGGACAGCCGCCTGTCCTGCACGTCGGCGACGGACAGCCTGAGGGTGTGCGCGGTGTCGGTGGTGTTGCTGACGTCCAGGGTGCCGGTGACGGATCCGCCAGGGTGGACGTCCCCTTCGGGCAGCTCCAGCACGGCCTTGACGGGCAGTTCGCCGAGCGCGACCTTTCCGGTCTCGCTGCGGGTGTCGGCGCTCAGTCCCGAGGCGGTCAGCGTGGCGCTCACCGTCAGCGCCCCGTCGGCGTCCTGAGGGATGGTCACCGTCCCGGTGAAGTCGCCGTCGCTCGCGTCGGAGTCGGCCCCCTTGCCGTCGTCGGCGAGGTCGAGCGCCTGCGGGGAGAAGCCGTCCCCGGTCAGCTCGCTGCGCACGCGCAGCCCCTCGTAGTCGCGCGGGTCCTTGATCTCGTAGCCCTCGCGGGTCTGCAGCCGCATGGTGACCGTGACCTTCTCACCGGCCTGCGGCGAGGGCGGGTCCATGGTGATGGCGCCGTTCAGCTCGCCCTGCCACAGCACGCTGACGGCGACGGGCAGCGAGCGATGCCCTTCCGGGGCCTCGGCCTTCACCTTCCAGACACCGGGCAGCGGATCGACGATCTTCAGCGCCTCGACGGTGCCGGAGCCCCCCGCCAGCTCGAACCGGGACCCCTTGAAGGAACCGGAGGTGGTGGGGATCTCGTCGCCCTTCGGGTCGAGGTAGGTGATCTTCACCTTGGGGTCGCCCTTGTCGACGACGATGCTGCCGACGGTGGCCAGCGGGGAGATGCCGATCTCCAGGGTGGCCGGCGGCCGCTTGCTGGGGCCCTCCTCGTGGCGCAGACAGTGCGCGGCGGCGAAGATCTTCTCCAGCGTGCTGCCGACGTCGTTCGCCCCGTCGACCTTGTGGGCCCTGGGGGTCGCGGAGGGCAGTTCCACACAGCCCTTGCGGTAGCCGCCGGCGGCGATCTGGTCGAGCTGCTTCTTGTCCGGGTCGGATCCGAAGCCCAGCGGCCAGATCTGGACGTTCTGCGCGGCGGCCTCCTTGAGGGCCTCCTTCAGCTGCTGCTCGCCCTCGGCCACGCGGTGCGACTTCTCGCCGTACTTGAAGCTGTCCTCGACGTCCATCTTCCCGTCGGTCAGCAGGAACAGCACCCGGGGCACCGAGGAGTCGGTGCCGTCGGTCAGGTCGTTGACGCCCTGCCGGATGGCGGTCGGCAGGTCGGTGCCGGTGCCCTCGTCCTTTTTACGGCTGCGCAGCCCGTCCACGCACTTGCCGACCTCCTCGCGGCCCGCCGCGTTCAGCGTGGTGGGCCGGCAGACCGGGTCCACCACGCGCTGGCCGCGCTTCTCGGCGGCGGCGAAGCCGAACACGGTGACCCGCGAGGACGACGAGACGTCGCCCAGCGCGATGCGTTTGGCGGCGGCCTTCTCGGCCTGCATGTCCTCGGGCGCGAGGCTGGCCGACTCGTCCACGGCCACCGCGTAGTTGACCGCGGGGAACACCGGTTCGGAGTCCGCCGCCGGCACCGGATCCTGACCGGCCGGTGCCAACAGGGACGCGAACACCGCGGTGCCGCCCAGCGCCGAGAATCCGGCGCGGCGCACCCGGGTCCTTCCTGTCTGCAGTCTTCCCGTGACTCTTCCCACGGCCGTCCCCTTGGTCTTCGACATTCGTGATGCGTGCGTGAGGTGGGTGCTTCTGGTTCTTGGTTCGTCGTTCGTCGTGTGAGTCGTTCGTCGTGTGCCGTGTAGGTGGTGACGCCGCCGCGTCGTGCCTGGTGCGCGACGGTGGGGGGCGCGGCGGTGCGTTGGCGTGTGCGGGGGTGGTACGCCGGTGTCGCGTGCGCCCTCCTGGATCGGCGCCGTCCTGGATCAGCCCGAGGTCAGCCCCCAGACCACGGCGAGCGCCGCCGACGGGGCGAGCGAGCCCACGCCCCAGCGGATGGCCCGGTACTTGGCGGACAGGATCGAGCTGACGTCCACGGCCTGCACGAGCAGCCACCTCGCCGGATCCCGCCCGGCCTCCACGACCCGGGCGGACAGCCCCGCGAGATCGTGGGCCGCCACCAGGTCGCCGAAGTACGTCACCCCGTCCCCGGCACGGACCGTGCCGGTGCGCGGCATCAGCGCCGCGACCAGCGCGGCCACCGCGACGGCCCACAGCACCCCGGACAGGACGAGCGTCGTGTCCGCGAGCCCGTCCCAGGCGGGGGTGCCGCGCCACCCGGCGAGGAACGCGGGCAGCGCCAGCGTCCCCGAGAGCAGCACGGCCGCCTTGGAGTCGGCCCGGCCGAGGTCCTCCCGGACGGTGACCAGCAGCCGCTCCGCGATGCGCTCCCCCGCCCGGTCGCTGCAGTGCCGACCCCCGTGCGGCACAGGCAGGACCGGGTCGGGGGAGTTGCGTGCCGCGCCGTCGGCGGTCATCGGTCCTCTTCCGCCCAGGACCAGCCGTCGTCCGCGGCACGTCTGCGACGCCGTGGCCGCTCCCACTCGCGCTCGTCGTACGGGTGGTAGGGCTCCGGCCGGTAGGTCCGAGGCTGGTCGCCGGAGCGCGACTCATCCTCGGGGTCGTGGTCCGGGACCGGTCCCGCCGGGCCGAGCTCCGGCCGGCGGGACCGACGGCGCGCTTCGTCGCGTGGCGCGCGGTACTCGGCGTCGTCGGCGTCGTCGGCGTCGTCGGCGTAGTAGGGCTCCGCCCGGTGGGCCGGACGCCGGTCGCGGGAGCGGGGTTCGTCGTAGTCGTACGCGTCGTCGTCGTACTCGGGGTCGTGGTCGCGGTCCGGGCCCGGGGAGTAGGGCTCCGGGCGGTAGGTCCGCTGCCGCGCCGGGGCGCGCGGCTCGTCGTAATCGGCGTCGTCGCGCGGGGAGTAGGGCTCGGGCCGGTGAGGACGGCGCCGGACGGGGCCGCGCCGGTCGTCGTCGTGGCCGTCGTGGTCGCGGTCGTCCTGGGCGGCGCGGTCGTCCGCCGGGTACGGCTCCGGGCGGTGGCCGCGGCGCCGGGGGCGGGAGCCCGGGTCGTCGTACTCGGGGTCGTCTCCCGGGTACGGCTCGCCCCGGTCGGGGCCTCGTCGGGCGGTTCCGCGGCGGTCGGGCTCGCCCCGGGAGGGGGCAGGCCGGCGGGGCCGGCGCCTGGGCGGTTCGTCCGAGGCCCATTCCGGGTTGAACGGCCGGTCGCCGGACGCCTCCAGCTCCCGGGGCCGGCGCGCGGGCACCGTGCCGATGGGCCCCACCATGGGCTGCCCCATGCCCTGGTTGAGGAGGTTGAGGACCTGTGTCTCCACGTCGACCGTGGCGAGTTCGCCGCGCGCGGCCATGGCGAACAGCCGGGCGACCCGGTCCTTCTCGTCCTGCCTGCCCTCCTGGCGGATCTTCTCCAGGAAGTCCTTGGCGCCCTCGGGGTCGGCCGCCAGCATGAAGCTGAGCTGCTCCAGCTCCCCGCCCTGCAACATGCGCCGGTACGAGTCCTGCCGCAGCCGGATCACCTTGGCCTGGGCGTGCGCGTCCCGCTCCTCGTCGGCGTGCTCGATGGTCCGGTCGTCGACGCGCAGCCGGACGTACAGCCGTACCCGCAGCCCGAGTTCGGAGCCCAGGTCGGCCCAGCGCCCCCCCGGCGCACTCGCGGGTGATGGCGCGGTTCGCCTGCTCGGCCTCGGTCACCCGGTAGGTGGTGGTGACCTCGCGCAGCCTTTCGAGGACCGGGGAGGTGAGCCGGCCCGCGACGTCGGTGACGACCTCCAGGGCGGCGAGATGGGGGTCGGTCACCGCCCACTCGATGTCCACCTCGGCCTTGAAGAAGGTCGTGCCCCCGGCGGCCGGCAACTCCATCTGGAGCGGGGCCACATAGGTGCCGAGCGCGATCTCGCAGATGCTGCGCGTCCTGGCCAGCACCGGCTTGTCGACGTGCTGGACCCCGGAGGCCCGCCTCACCGTGTAGCCGCCGTTCCGGTAGAACTGCACCAGCGCCGACCTGGGGCTCACCCGCGGATAGCCGTCCGCCACCGTGTTGAAGTCCCGCAGGAACGGACCCGCGGGCGCCGTCGACTCGGTGCCCTCCGCCTCGCCCGCGTCGGCCGCCCTGTCCTCGTTCTCAGCCATACCTCTCCTCCTCGCGCGTCCTGTCCCGACGCGTCCTGTCCTGGCGCGGCCTTGCCTGGTGCGTCCTGTCCTGCTGCGTCCTGTCCTGGCGCGGTGCGCTCCGGCGCGGCCTCTCCTCCGGCTCGACGGCGAGCCACCACAGGTCGCGCGCCTTGGGCTCGGGGAGCGGCTTCTCGGGGTCGTTCATCATGCGGCGCAGCAGCCAGTCCAGCCGCCGCCGGTCGTGCTCCTCCGTGGCCAGCGCGGGCAGCAGCGCCGCCAGCCCCGGCCGGGTCCCCTCGCCGCCGTCCTTGCGCACGGCGGAGCGCAGCAGGTCCTCCAGCGCGTCCATCGCGACGTCCTTCGACCGCGCCGTGTTCAGCGCCGTCCACATCAGGTCGGCCATGGCGTCCACGAGTTCGGGCCGGATGGCGGCGAGGGCGAGCGCCACCGGCCAGTCCCCGCGGTCGCCCCACGGCGAGTCGGCGTCGTCCAGCAGCGAGTCGGGGTCCATCAGCAGCTCGTCCACCGACGTCAGGGCGAGCCGCACGGTCGCCGCGAGCCCCAGGTCCTGGTACGGCTCCCGCTTGTGGTGCGTCCACTCGGCCATCCGCTCCAGCACCTCGGCGGCGTCCGGCAGCACCAGCAGCCGTACGACGTTGTGGGAGGCGACCGTGACCAGTTGCCCCTCGTCCCGGACCCCGATCCGGGCCAGGGCGTCCAGGGTGTCGTCCATCGAGGCCGCGGCGTTGCCGTAGCCCAGCGCCCACGCGGCGGCCCAGCGCTGGGTGGGGGTGCCCTTCCTGCTCCAGTCGCCGATCAGCCGGTGCACGGCCTTGCGGTGCGAGTCATGGCCGGCCGCCTGGTCCAGCGTGGTGGCCGCGAAGATCAGCCGGCGGTTGGTGGTCGCCTCGGCGAGCGGCCGTACCAGCTCGGTGTAACCGTGGTCGAAGTCCCGTACGCACAGCTCCCCGGCGGCGACGGCGGCACGCATCCACACCTGGGGGCGCGGATCGTCCGCCAGCAGCCGCAGCCAGCGCACCATCGGCGCCCGCACCGGGAAGTGCCGGTCCCACAGCTCGGTCAGCACCGCGGACGGCAGGGCGGAACCCCGGTACCAGACCAGCCGGGCCGGCACGTCGTGCCCGTCCACCTCGACCTTGCCGTCTTTGAGTTCGGCCCGCGAGAGCGCCACGTCGGCGTCCGGGTCGTCGCAGAACAGCGGGCGGGCCGGGGTGTTGTCGGGGTCGGACTGCACCGACAGCTCCCAGGTCAGCAGATGGGCGGCGGCGGCCACCGCGCTGTGTGAGGCGCCGCCCAGCACGGCCAGCGCGATCCGGAACGCCACCGGGTGGAAGAGGGTCGCCGTCCCCGACCGTGTCGCGCCCCGCTCCGCCCGGTCCCCCCGCTCCGGCTCGCGCGGCAGCGCGGTCAGCGCCCGGTCCACTCCGGCGAACCACTCCTGGGCCTGCTCGGCGGCGATGCTGCGGCAGCCGGACAGCAGGTCGTCGTAGGAGAAGTCCCCCAGCACATGCCCGGCCAGCAGCGAGGCGAGCAACTCGGCCTCGGCGGGCCGCAGATCCTTCAGCCCGACCGCGTCCTCGACCTCCGCCCGGGTCGCGAGCTCCTCCGCGCGGGCCAGCAGTTCGTCCAGGGGCGTGTCGTCCTCGCCGGCCTCGGCGGTACGTTCCTCCAGCCGCTCGCGCAGCCGGGTGGCGAGCAGTTCCTCGGTGGGCGCGGGCGGGCAGAGCATGCCGTACCGCCCGGCGAGCAGCGGATTCGCCGCCGAGCCGACGGTGACGACGATCACCGCGAAGGCCTCGCGGCGGGCCAGGGCCGCGGCGAACTCGTCGAGGTCCATCTCGTCCGGGGGCCGGGCGTCGGGCCGGTCGAGGGACAGCTCCAGCAGATGACCGGTGCCGCGCCAGGCCTGACTGCCCTCGCCGTCGAGCGTCTCCGCCAACTGCCGTACGCCGCCGTCCGAGTCGACCCGGCGCACCCGCGCCGCGGGGTCTGCGTCGGCGCCGTCCGCCTCGGCGGCGGTGACCTCGTCCAGCAGCGAGAGCGCCGTACTCGTCCGTCCCGTGCCGGGCGCGGCGCCGAGCACCAGCAGCCGCCGGGCGCGCAGCGCGTTGCGCAGCCGTACGTACCCCTCCGGCGGCACATGCGCCCGGCGCAGCCTGCGCAGCTCCTCCTCCGGGACGGGCCCGCTGCGCATGCCCGCGCCGGGGCGGCGGGCGCCCAGCAGCAGGTTGATGTTGTCGCCGATGTGGGCGCGGTTGAAGTAGGAGCGGTCGAAGCGGGTGAGGTCCCCGCCGACGTCGAACAGCAGCCGGGTGGCCCGGCGGGTGCGCGCGGCGGCGGCGAGATCGGTGGGTCCGTCCTCGCCCTCGTCCTCGGCGAGGGGGTCGCGGGTGTACGCCTTGAACCGCCCGGCGGCGGCCTCGCGTTCCCGTTCCCGCTCCCTCTCCTTCTCCGCCTCCTCGGCGGACTTCTCGCCGTCGGACTTGTCCTCGCCGTCCCGGTCCCGGTCGTCCTCGTCCCGGTCGTCCCGGTCCTGCTTCCTGCCGTCCCCGGCCTTCCGGTCGCTCTTCCGGTCGGCGCGCCGGTCGCCCTTCCGGTCGGCCTTCCTGTCGTCCCCGGACTTCTTGCCGTCGTCGGACGACCGTCCCCCGCTCGGCTCCTCGGGGGCGTCGTCGCTCGCGCCGCCCGCCTGCTCGTCGTCGCTCATCGGGCTCAGCCCCTCCCCTTCTCGGCGTCGCGGCCGGACTTCCGGCCGATGTGGACGTCCCCCTGGTACTCGTTGTGGTGGTTATGGGACATGTCGCCGATGACGTTGTAATGAACCCCGCCCTGACCTGGCCGATGACCGGACATGGCGTCCCCGACGACCTCGAACTCGTCGTTGTCGTCGAGCTCGTCGTCGAGGGCGCCGTAGCCGTCGGTGTCGTCGTCGACGGGAGGCAGCGGACCGGTCGCGGCCGACGGCGCCGGTGCCGCCGCCGAAGCCGGTGCGGCGCTTTCAGGGATCGTCGGTGCGGGCCGTCCGGGCAGCCGGAACCAGGCGGTGACCGGCCCCTCCTTGAGCTCCAGCCGCGCCGACGAGTAGTGCGCGGGCTCGATGAACTTGCCGCCGCCGTTGACCACGTCCTCGTACAGCGACTGGGAGGTCACCAGCACCAGGTCGGCCTTCTCGGCGTCGAGGAGCTGCCGGGCGACGGGAGAGTCGGCCAGCCGGCACGCGAGGTCCACGGCCCGTCCGCTGATGCCCCGGTCGTCGTGCCGGACCGGGCCCACGTGCATGCCGATGCGCAGCCCGAGCGGGACGGCCAGATCACGGTTCTCGTCCCGCAGCTTCTCGTGCACCTCGACCATCCACAGGCCGAGCAGCCGACTCACCGCGATCCGTCCCGCGACCGCCAGCAGCACGCCGTCGCCGCGGTCCTCCATGTGGACGGCGTCCCGCGCCACCTTGGCGTGCGTGAAGGCCGTCTCCAGCACCCGGTAGATCCGGGCGCGCATACGCGGCTTGTCGACGTCGTCGTACTCGCCGGAACGTCTGGCGTCGACGCTGATCACCAACTCGTAGTGCGCTTCGGTGAGTTCCAGAGCGTCGTGGTTCACCCGTGCCCCCTGCATGTTCTGTCGTGCCGAAGTGATGGTTCGTGGTGCCGAGGTATTGGCTGGTGCTGTCGCGGAGGTGGGCCGGCCGGGGCGGCGGTGCGCGGTGGCGGTGGTCCGCGGGAGGTGGTCCGTCCCCTCAGGGTCGGGCTCGGGACGGGAGGCGTCTGTAGCCGTTTACACACGGCGGGGCGTGGGTTTGCTTCTGGGGCTACTCCTCATGACCGTCCGCGAGGAGGGCGAGCAGCGCGGGGTCGAGGATCTCCACCATCCGGTTGCCGGTGCGCACGATGTTCTGGTCACGCAGCAGCCGCAGTGCCTTGGCAACGGCTTCGCGGGTGGCCCCGATCGTGGCGGCCAGCTCGTCCTGGGCCAGGTGGACGACGGGGCCGGAGGCGGCGGCGCGTGCGGCGGGGTGGCCCTGAGCGGGGTGGCCCGAGGAGGCGGGGCCCGGGGCGGCGGGGCCGCTCGAAGGGCCGGCCGCGGAGGGGGCGTAGGGGCCGGAGGGGTCGATTCCCGACAGCTCGGTGAGCCGGCCGGCCAGCCGCTGGAGCACGGTGAGTGAGGCGAGCGCGGACCGCTCCTGGTCGGCGCTGCGGAGCCGGGAGGTGAGCTGGCGTATCACCAGACCGCTGACCCGGGGATGCAGGGCGAGGAAACGACGGAACGCGTCCCCGGATATCACCTGGGCCTCTATCGGACCCAGCGCGCGCACGGTGGCGCTGCGCGGATGCGGATCCAACGCGGCCATCTCACCGAGCAGTTCACCCGGGCCGCGCAGGCCGAGTATCAGCCGGGTGGCCCCACGATCCGTCGCCACGGACACGGTCACCCACCCCCGAATTATGATCACGACGTGACTGGACCGGTCACCCTCCGTGAGGAGATGGGCATCGGCCGCGTAGCTCTTCCGGTTGCCGAGGGCCATGACGCTCTCGTGCTCCTGGGGAGTCAGCGTGTGCGCGAACGCCAGCTCATTTCCGAGCAGCCCCATGGCCGGCCCCCCGCCGCAGTCCGGACGCCTGGATTTTCGATGGGTGTTGATGGTGGCAGGGAGAAGATTCGGGCCGAGCGGATTGCGCCATACCAGGGGTACTGGCCGGTAGTTGCGGAATGCCAGGTTGGTCGCCCTGTCGCCGCGTATGCCTGCGGCACGTCCGCCACCGGCCCTCACCACGGGCTCTGTGCGCCATGCCCGCGCCCGGAGCGACGACTGTGAGGTCAGACACAGTGCTCGAACAGAAGGCCGTATTGCCGCCGAGATTCGGTCAGCCGATGGGGAGTTGGCGAAAACTCGGGTTTGAGCTGTGGCGGTGGTGATGGAGAGGTGGGGGCGAGGTGAGGGGACGGTGCGCCGGGCGGCGCCCGCGGTGCGGGGCGAACGGGAGACGTTCAGGGCTGCCCTCCGATGATCGTGATCGAGAGGAGGGCAGCGCCTGCCCCCTGTGACACCGTCAGCTTTCCGAGGAGGACCCGAGGGAATGTTGAGGAAACCTGTACGCGCAGGTCGTGCGCCATGGACCATGCCGATCTGAAGGCACGGGCGGTCAGGGCGCGGGCCGTTACGGAAGGGCGGGCCGGTGGAGTTCCGGTTGCTGGGGCCGGTACAGGCATGGGCGGACGGCGTCGAGATCGACCTCGGCCGCCCCCGTCAGCGGTGCGTGCTGGCCGTCCTCCTCATGGAGGCCAACCGCGTCTTACCGATCGAGACGCTCATCGACCGGGTCTGGGGCGACGACCCGCCGGCCTCGGTGCGCAACGTGGTCTACGGCTACGTGGGCCGCCTGAAGACCGCACTGCGGCAGGCCGACACGGCGGCGTCGACAGGCGTACGACTGGACCGCGCCCAGGGCGGCTACACACTGCGGACGCCCCCCGGGCGAGTGGACCTCCACCGCTTCCGCGAGCTGGTCCGGCAGGCCCGCGCACAGGAGACCGCCAACGATGACCGCACGGCCGAACTCCTGCTGAATGCCCAGGAGTTGTGGCACGGTGCCCCCCTGACGGGCCTGACCGGAGCCTGGGCGCAGGCGACCCGCGACCGGCTGGAGAGCGAGCGCGTCGTCACCCTGCTCCAGCTTCACGAGGTGCAGTTGCGCAGGGGCCACCACGAGGAGATCCTCCCCCGACTGCGCGAACTCGCCGCCGCCCACCCCCTCGACGAACGGATGGCCGGGCAACTGCTGACCGCGCTGTACCGCTGCGGCTTGCAGGCCGAGGCCCTCCTCCACTACGACGGCATCCGCAAGCGCCTCGCCGGGGACCTGGGCGTCGACCCGGCCCCCGACCTGCAGACCCTCTACCACCTCATCCTCGACAACGACCCCTCGGCAGCCGCCCCGACACCCCCGCCCCGGCGCATGGTCCCGGACACCGACAGCACACCCCCGATCCCGGCCGAACTGCCCCACGACACCCCCGGTTTCGCAGGCCGCACGGATGAACTGGCCCGCCTGCATGGGCTGTTGCCGCCCGAGCGGGGAGAGGGGCAGCGAGAGGAACAGTCCCAGTCCCAGTCCCAGAGGCAAGGGCAAGGGCAAGGGCGGGGGCAGGGGGAGGCGCAGGCCGACTCGCCGAGCACGGTCGTCATCTCCGCGATAGGCGGCGCCGCCGGCATCGGCAAGACCGCGCTGGCGGTGCACTGGGCCCACCAGGTACGCGCCCGCTTCCCCGACGGCCAGCTGTACGTCAACCTGCACGGGTTCGACCACGACCGCCCCCCGCTCAAGGCCGGCGAAGCCCTGGAGCTGCTGCTCCGCGGCCTGGGACTGCCGGCGTCGGAGATCCCCCTGAACGACGAGGCCCAGGGCCGGGTGTACCGCACCCTGCTGGCCGACCGGCGACTGCTCGTCCTACTGGACAACGCGGCGTCGGCGGAGCAGGTACGCCCGCTGCTGCCGGGCAGCCCGTCCTGCTGTGTCGTCGTCACCAGCCGCAACCGCCTGGGCGACCTCGTGGCCCGCGACGGGGCACACGCCCTGTCCCTCGACCTCCTCCTCCCGGCCGAGGCCCGCGCACTGCTGAGCGAGGCAGTCGGCACGGACCGCCTCGCCGCGGAACCCCCGGCGGTGGCCGACGACCTGATCCGGCTGTGCGGCAGCCTCCCGCTGGCCCTGCGCCTGGCCGCCGCCCGGCTGGCGGGTGACCCGGGCCTGCGCCTGTCCGACCTGGTCGCCGAGATGACCGAGGGCGACCGCCTGGCGGCCCTGGCGCCGGACGACGCCGACGGCTCTCCGCTGGGTACGGCGTTCTCGGCGTCGTACGGCGTCCTGTCCCCGGCGGTTCGGCGACTGTTCCGGCTGCTGGGGCTGTTCCCCGGCCTGGAGTTCACCGTCGAGGTGGCGGCGGCCCTCGCGGACGTACCGGTGCAGCAGGCCCGTCGCCTGATCGGCGCCCTGGCCGCGGCCCACCTGATCGAACCGGCGACGGCGGGCCGGTACCGGTTCCACGATCTTCTCCGTGAGTACGCGCAGGAATGCGCGCGGGCGGAGGACCCGGCAGCGGACCGAGACGCCGCGCTGGAACGGCTCCTGCTCTGGTACCTGCACGCCGCTCGCACCACGGCGGGGACCGGACTCTTCCCGAAGTTGCCGCGCACCCTGGACCGCGGTGACCGGGAAGGAATGCCGTCCGTCGCCACAGCCGCCCAGTGGCTGCGGGCGGAGCAGGCGAATCTGCTCGCCGTCATCAACCACGCGGCCCGCCATGGTCCCCGCCCCGTCGCCTGGTACCTGGTGTCGGGGCTCTTCGGCTACTTCTGGCTGCACCTGCCGCGAGCCACGTGGCAGGCCGTCGCGCAGACGGTGCTGGACGCGGCCGAGGCCGAGGACGACCGGTTCGGCCAGGCGGCCATGCACCATCACCTCGGAGTGGTCCGGTGGGACAGAGGGCATATGAGGCAGTCCATGCATCATCACGTGCGCACCCAGGAGATCAGCCGGGAGCTCGGTTGGGCGGCGGGCCGGCTGGCGGGGCTCGGTGGCGCAGGCGGCACGGAATGGAGCATGGCCCGCCTCGACAGCGCGTACGAGCACGCCACCGTCGGCCTCCGGCTCAACCGTGAAGCCGGGATCGACTACGCCGAGACGTTCGGGTTGATCATCCTGGGCATGACCTGCCGGGACCTGGGCCGGCTGCACGAGGCCGCCGACCATCTCGAACTGGTCATCCGCCGCAACAAAGGCGCCGTCTGGTTCGACGACAGCCTGGCGCTGCAGATTCTGGGCTCGGTGTACTGGGAACTCGGCCGTCTGGCGGACGGACTTGACGTCCTGAACCCCCAGGTGGCGGCCGACGAGGGACGCGAATACCGCAACGGTCGCGCCATGATGCTGGACGCGGTGGCGAAGATCCATGTCGAGCTCGGCCGGCACGACGAGGCGCTGCGCCAGGCCGAGCGTGCCTTCGCCATGGTCAGGGCCTCGGGACGGCCCTGGATTCAGGCGACCGTCCTCAACACGGTCGCCTCGGCCCACCGGGCACTCGCGCACGTCGACCGCTCCGTCCGGACGCACAGCCAGGCCCTCGCCCTGGCCCGCGAGGTGAGACACCGACGCACCGAGGCGGACAGCCTGCTGGGCCTCTCCCTCGCGTACCAGCACCTGGGTCGCCACGACGAGGCCCGCGGCCATGCCGAGGAGGCGCTCGGCCTGGCGCGCGATCACTCGTTCGAGGTGGTGGAGGGCCAGGCCCTGACCGCCCTGTGCGCGGCGGCGGAGTCGGAGGGTGCCCACGCCAAGGCCGTGGAACTGGGCCGACAGGCCCTGTCCAACCACCGCCGCACCGGCCACCGCCTCGGCGAGGCCCGCACCCTGCTGACCCTCAGCCGCGCCCTCCAGAAGAACGACGGGGACCCGGCGGGAGCGGCCCTCATGAGGCAACAGGCACAGGCCGTTCTCGCGGAGGTCGGCGTGCTCCCGGAGCGGTGACCGCCAGCTCAGTGGCCGACGGGCGGCTCGAAGCAGCCGGTCTCCAGGTACGGCCCGTTGGCCTGGACGCCGAAGTTGGACTTCTGCACGAACGCCGTGACACAGGCGTCCTTGTGCACACGCAGGCCGACCATCGCTCCCTCGGGCGTGACGTAATCGCCGTCCCGGTACCGCGGGTACATCTCCCGCACGGTGAGCGTCCCCCCGAGCAGCTTGCCGTCCTTCGTGACGCGCTCCTCCTCGTACCCGAGCCGCAGCAGAGCCGCACGCACCGCCGAGGGGTCCCACTTCCCCTGCTCCCAGAGCCGCTTGAGCACCGGCCGGACCCGCTCGGCCTCCCGCTCGGCGTCCTTCGCGTGCTCGGGAGACATCTCGCCGCTCTGCCGATAGGCGTTGTTCTCGTTGTAGTGCGGGGCACCGTCACCGGCTCCCGGCTCCACGTACGGGGAGGCGCCCGGGGCGGTGGGCGACGCACTGGCCGTAGCACCGTCCGAGGCACTGGCCGTAGCACCGTCCGAGGCACTGGTCGAAGCGCCCGCCGAAGCCTGGGTCGAAGCGCTGGTCGTGGCTCCGTCCCCGGCCCCACCCCCGGCCGCCGTGTCCACCGCGCGCTCCTGACCACAGGCGGTGAGGGTCAGGGCGGCGGCCAGCACGAGACCGGCACCGGCAAGTGACCTGCGACGTGCGGAAGTTGAGGGGGCCATGGGGCGAGTCTGCCACCCGGTCCGGCGGCACGTATGGGTGGTTGCGCGGACGAGATCTGAGTACGCGTACTCAGGACACGGCGTTCCGAAGCCAGCCGGCGGAATACCCCGGTTCCCTTTTGGTGAACGTTAAATATCCCGGGAATGCGGTTGCCGTTGTTTTGCCCCTTTTCGCTTCTGCCCAACTCTGCGCAGGCGCACCGTAGTACTGGTTGGTCCTTACACTCATCGCATGGGGGAAACCAGCATGAACGTTCTCCTGATCTCAGGACTCGGGCCCGAGTACCCCAACCACTCACTCCTGGCGGGCTCCACCTTCGAGGCCCTGGCCGCGGAAGGTTCCCCGTCACTGCCGGTCTGGCAGGACGCGGAACGTTTCGACCTGGAGACCCTGCGCGAGGTCCGCTGTAAGAACGACCGTGCCATCCAGCGCACATGGCGGCGCGACTACGAGCTCCCGCTGCTGCCCGACCGCTCCGTCACGGAGAACTCGGTCATCGAGAAGCTGGTGGACCGCCTGGGCATGGCGAGCGCCGATTTACCGAACCCGACGACGGCGGCCACGCAACGAGCCGACGTACTCAGTCAACTCACAGGCCATGGAGTCGCGTCACACAGTGTGTGAAGCCCCTCGCCATCCCCGACCGGCCCGAACCGCGCGTATCGCTCCGCTAACATAACCGGTCGAACAGATTAACGATCAGCGAAAATCCTGCTTCCCGGGACAAAGTCCATAACACCTACAAATCGGCCAGATAGTTGATATCTAGAGCATCGCGGTTGATTTCGCGAATAAGATGCAGAACCGCTTCCACCGCGTGGCGTCAACCACGGACGATGCTGTGGGCCGCGGCGGCGGTGGTGACCCTCGGTTTCCTCATAGCCCTGGAGATCGCCGCACGTCGCTACGGACTGCCGGGGCCGATCACCACCCAAGCGCGAGAGGTGATATTCCCTCCGAAGTCCGGCTTCCTGCTCTACGCCAGCATGGCCTTGATGATGGTGGTCCTCACCTGGCGTCAACGAGCCATGGCGGCCGCCACCGCGATAGGCATAGACGTCACCTTCCTGGTGCTGCGATGGGCACTCGACATCAAGGTGACCGAGGGCCACCCCTTCGGCAACGGCGCGCTGTGGGTCGTACTCGGATGTGCGGTCATGGCCGTCACCCGCCGCACCGGCAGAGAACGCGTCCTGCTGCTGAAGGGCGTAGGGATGGCCCTCCTCCTGGTCGCCGGCCGCAAGACGGGCGACGCCTGGCTGCTGATCACGGCGAAGACCCGCCCCATGGTGCTGGACCAGTACGTGGCAACGGCCGACCACGCCCTGGGCATGCCGTCGTGGCTGGTGGGCCGACTCGTCAGGGCCAGTGGCACGGTCGGTGCCCACGTCCTCGACTACGTCTACGTCCAACTCGCCGTGTTCGCGGTCATCATCTCGCTCTACCAGCTGCGCAACGTCGCCACCGAACGCCGCTTCCCGAGCCACCACCTGGTCCGCACCTTCCTGATGATCGGCCTCCTAGGCCCGGGCATCTACATGCTCTTCCCGGTGGTCGGCCCGATCTTCGCCTACGGCCCCGACGGCGCCCAGTGGGCGACGGCCGACATCTGGCCGGAGACGGCACCCCAGCTGATGGCCCCGCAGTACATGCCGTTCGACGAGATCACCCCGCGCAACTGCATGCCCAGCCTCCACACGGCCTGGGCCACCGCGATCTTCATCCACTCCCGCAAGGGCCCCCGCATCGTGCGCTTCGCAGGCACGTTCTGGCTGATGGCCACGCTGGGCGCGACGCTGGGCTTCGGCTACCACTACGGCGTGGACCTCGTGGCCGGCGTGGTGTTCGTCGTGACGGTCGAAGCGGCGATGCGCACCCATGCGCACGGCTGGGACCACAAGGGAACCAAGCTGGTCGCATACGGCGCGACGATCTTCGCCGCGCTCTTGCTGTCCTACCGCTTCCTGCCGCTGGAGATGGCGAAGTACCCGTGGGTGTCCGGCCCGCTCCTCGTCCTGGCGATGGCGTCAGTGATCGTCGCCTACATGCGCACCGCAAAGCAGTGGGAACCGAAGGCGACCGCGGTCCGCGAACAGGAACCGCAACCCGAGTTGGCCGTCTGAGCAGGGCCCCGACCGAAACCGGTCGGGGCCCTTTGTTGCGAGACCTCTATCGGGTGATCAATAGCGCACCTGTCCGGTGAACCAAGGCGTCCATTTGGCTCGCTAGTTCGAGTCGATTCGCTCGAACGAGGTATGCGCGGTCAACCCTGCGATGCGTGATCAAGAACCTCAGACGAGCCGCCCTCGCGGCCGCCCTCCTGGTCGTGCCGCTCACGGCACCCACACCGGCCAGCGCCCAAGACCGTGCCGCCGCGTACACCCTCCCGCTGACGGCCGCGGTCCAGGCCCTCCCGCTCGCCGCGGAGGCCCGGGCCGGCTACCAGCGCACGAGCTTCAAGCACTGGAACGCGGGCCGGCGCCCCACCGACGGCTGCAACACCCGGGCCGAGGTGCTCCTCGACGAAGCGGTCGACCTCCCGCAGATCCTCCCCGGCTGCAAGCTCTCCGGAGGCCGCTGGTGGTCGTACTACGACGCCAGATGGGTCACCTCCGCCTCCGCCCTGGACGTCGACCACATGGTCCCGCTGGCCGAGGCCTGGGACTCCGGCGCCTCCCAGTGGACGGCGACCCGACGCGAGTCGTACGCCAACGACCTCGACGCCGTGACGTCCCTCATCGCGGTCTCCGCGGCGTCGAACCGCAGCAAGTCCGACCAGGACCCCGCCGAGTGGCTGCCGTCGGCGTCGGGCGTCATGTGCCGCTACATCTCCGAGTGGACGGCGACGAAACTCCGCTGGGGCCTCACGGCGGACGCCTCCGAACGGGAAACCCTCACCCAGCTCGCGGAGGCGTGTGCCGGCACGACGGTGACGTACGAACCAGCGCCGTGACGGGTGTGGCCCCGCTCTACCGAGAGGCGGGGCCACGGTTTCACTGCTCGCAACCTTCAGCCGAGGGGAACGGCATCCGTCGCGACGGTGTGCCAGTTGGTGACGATCGGGTCCTCGACCGTGATGGTGCCGACCGGCAGGGAAACCGGGTCGGGGTCGTTGTCACCGACACCGACGATGATGCTGTCGAGCTCCTTGCCGCCATCTTCCTTGGTGGTCTTCGGATTCACCCCGGCGTAGGCGGTGGTGCCCCCACTCAGCTTGACCTGCTCACCGACGGCCTGCTCGGCAGGACCCGCCTGAGTGCCGTCGGACCCGAACGCCACGGTCGGCAGAGCGGCGGGCAGGTAACAGGTGATCCCCGCTTTGGCCTTGGCAATGACGAGGATGTATCCCCCGCCCTGCGTCATGGACTTGGTGCTCCAGGAAATGTCGTTGGCACCACAGACCTGCCCAACGGCCTCCCGCTGCCCGTTCCCGGTGTCGACCCCGGAGCCGCCCCCGTCCTCGGTCCCCTTGCCGGCCGCACCGGAGCCCTCTCCACTGCCCTTTCCGCCCCCCTTCCCGGACGACGAGCCGGACGAGGTGCCGGCGCCTCCGGCCGGAGTGGCGGACGCGGAACCCTGCGAGTCGCCTGCGGCCGTGCCCTTGTCCGTGGGCTCGTCCGTGCCCTGGCACGCGCTCATCAGCATGGCGCCGCCCACGATGACTGCGGAGACGAGGAAGGCCTTGCGACGGCTACGACGGTTGCCGGACATGAAATCCCCCTGGTGATCGGTCGGTTGAGGCCGAAGCGGTTTCGGCTCCCCGGTGCTGCTCGATCACTATGAGGGGACCGCGACCCGAGGGGATCCCGACGCCTTCGTTCCAGGACGACGCTGTCACAGGCTGGTGACATGATCACGAAAAGCGGTGGGTGCCTTCGGCGGGACCACGTCACCGCGGCCTGGCCGCCCTGGAAGTCGCGGGAGGGAGGGTCAGCGGGTGGCTTGACCGCCTCGGTGATCGGGTCGGCCACCGCGTCGGGCTGCGAGATGGACACGGCGTGGGCCGCCTCCACGCGCACGGTGTTCGACCCGGCGCGCTCGGCCATGAACTCCTGCGCCCGAGCACGAGGGCGAGCCTGAGCTGCGGATCCTGCCCGAGCACGGGTGACGGCGAGGACGTCGATGGTCTCGGTGGGCAGGTCGCCGGCGATGACGTCCTGGTAGGGACCATCCGGCAGGCTCCGGTGACGCCCCCGCCGACCGGCGGGGGTGGACCCGACAGTTGCCGGGTGGGGGCGAGGCAGCCGGGCTTCCAGGCTGGAGGCATGACCCACCGTGCACGACACAAGGAGACCGAGGACTTCCTCGGATCATCGGCCGGCGTACCGGGCCGTGACGCCGTCCCTGGCAGGGGCGAGTTCCTGGAGTTCCTCGGCCTGACGCTGGCGGCGGGCGCCTTCGTCCTGTTCGTCGTGCGTCCTGAGGTCTCCGAAGCGTTGGTGCACGCCGTCGCCGCGAGGACAGCCGTATTCGGCCACTGAGCCGACACCTGCTCACGCCCTGGTGTGCCGGACCGCTGAAGCAGCGCCGGGCAGACCGCAGAAGAGCCCGGCAGACCGCAGAAGAAAGGAATCTTGTGAACACCGCATCCGCCCCGACGACGGACACCGTGATCCTGGTGTCCCCTCGGCCCTCGCCCATGGCCGAGGACGCAGCACCCTCATGAAGGGGCCGCCGGGAAGGGTACGACCGAACAGCATGAGGGGTCGGTCAGTCCGCGCTGAGGGGAATCCGCAGCCGTACCCGGTAGCCGCCCTCCGCGGTCGGGCCCGACTCCAGGGTGCCGTGCAGGATCTCGGCCCGTTCCCGCAGACCGACCAATCCTTGCTGCGAACCGGGCAGGGAGAGGGAGGGACGCGTGGGCGGGGTGTTGGTGACGGTCACCCCGACGTCGTCGCCGTCCTGCCACAGCTCCACGCAAGCGGTGGCGCCGGGGGCGTGCTTGCGGACGTTGGTCAGCGCCTCCTGGACCGTACGGTAGAAGGCCCGTTGGGCCGGTGTGCCCACGGCGGGCGGCAGCTCACCTGACAACTCCACGTGAGTACCGCTTGATTCCACCAGTTTTCGCAGGTCGGCCAGGGTGGGCTGAGGCGTCAGCTCGGTGGTGTGGCCGCCGGAGGCGCGCAGCAGCGTGACCATGGTGCGCAGTTCGTCGAGCGTGGTCACGCTCAGCGAACGGATCGTGCGGGCAGCCTCCTTGGCGTCCGCGTCCTTGGTGGCGACCTGCAGGGCTCCGGCCCGTACGGCGATCAGGCTGACCTGGTGGGAGACCACATCGTGCATCTCGCGGGCCAGTTGGGTGCGTTCGCGGGCGAGCACGGCCTGGGCGTGCAGTGCCCGCTCGTGTTCCCTGGCCTCCTCGATCTCGACAAGCCGCTGAGCCAAGTCCCGATGCGTCTGGAGAAGTTGTGCAATGAGGACCGGTGCGGCGGCGGTCGCCAGGCTGTACACGAAAGTGACCAGCGTCATGGTCCGGCCGACCTCGGTGAGGCTGGCCAGGGGCCACGGAGTGCTGTTCGCGACGGCGGTCAGGGCGACGCACCCCGCGAGGAGAGGGCGGTTGCGGGAGCGTTCGGCCAGCGTGAACAGCGCCGCGAGCGGAGCGACGGCGACGGGCTGCGTCAGCGCGATGGGCAGGGTGAGCAGGAACACGCCGAGCGGGAACCGGCGCCGGAAGGCCAACGCGGCGCAGCCGAGCGTGGCCAGCGCGACACCGAGGCGTGTGTCGTCCCACAGGTTCAACCACACGTCCACGGCCGCTGCCGCCACCAGGACGAGGTCGACGACCGGCGCGGGCACCCGCTCCCACAGGGCACGGGCGCGATTCATCGCCCGGCCCTCGACCGCGGGCCTTCGTCGAGCAGCCCGGCCCGCTGCGCCAGTAGCGCGGCCTGCACCCGGCTGGTCACCCGCAGTTTGGTCAGGATGGCGCTGACGTGGTCCTTGACCGTGCCGGCACCCAGGTGGATGCGGGCCCCGACGTCGGCGTTCGACAGGCCCTCCGCCACCAGGACGAGCACGTCACGCTCGCGGGCGGTGAGCAGCCCGACGCGGGCCGCCTCCTCGTCGACTGCCGCCTCGATGCCGGGGTGGCCGTGCAGCAGGGTCCGGGATGCCTTGGGGGAGAGCACCACGCCGCCCGCGGCCAGGGTGCGCACGAGCTGGGCGAGCTGGTCCGGTTCGGTGTCCTTGAGCAGGAACCCGGCCGCGCCGGAGTGCAGCGCGGTCAGGATGTACTCGTCGGCGTCGAACGTGGTCAGCATCGCCACCGCCGGCGGGTTGGGCATCGTCCGCAGCTCGCGCAGGACGGTGAGCCCGTCGACGTCCGGCATTCGGATGTCCAGCAGCACCACGTCGGGCCGCTCCCGGCGGACGGTCTCGACGGCGTCGCCGCCTCTCGCGGTCGCGACGACCTCGATGTCCTCCGAGGCGCCCAGAATGAGTTCGAAGCCCGAGCGGACCAGCGCCTCGTCGTCCACCACCACTACCCGGATCACGCGCTCCGCCTCACCTTCGTTCATGCCGTAAGGCCCATGCCGACTCGACCCTAAAGCCATGCAGAGCCCCGGCGGCCCGACGAGCGGCAGCTCCAGCCACACGGCGGGGTAGCACCCTCCGATCGGCAGGGACATCACAGCCTTCTGCCGGACAGTCCATGATCGGCCCGGGCTTCGCCGGCCCCGTTCGGTCGCGCCCGTCCGGCCGGGTTCGCCGAGATGTTTGTCCGTCCGGTTCGCGTAACTGCAACCAAAACTGCAACCGAGAACGTCGAAGGGCCCCACCGCGAACGGTGGGGCCCTTCGACATCGTGCCCGGTGAGGCACTGGCGGAGGATACGAGATTCGAACTCGTGAGGGGTTGCCCCCAACACGCTTTCCAAGCGTGCGCCCTAGGCCTCTAGGCGAATCCTCCGCCGGAAACATTACATGACGCTGGAGGGTGCTAGCGAACTCGTTCGGGCCCCCGGCGATCAGGTAGGCTGGGGCTCAGCCCCTCACGCGGCGCTATCTGACTGAACTCCCCCAGGGCCGGAAGGCAGCAAGGGTAGGTCGGCTCTGGCGGGTGCGTGGGGGGTCTTGTGTTCCCCGGGTTTCCATCAAGGCCGCCGACGGCCCGGACGATGCCGGGAGGCCAACCCGATCACCGACCGGTGCCGGGGCCCAGCCCGACCCGGCCGCCCCCCGTCACGGCCAGGTTTCGTCCGGTGGCCCTCACGGCCTCCAGGCGGTCCGCGTTGTCAGTGGGCGCCTATAACCTCGTATGCGTGTCGTCTCTTGCGCTGTACCGCCGCTATCGCCCGGAGTCGTTCGCCGAGGTCATCGGGCAGGAGCATGTAACTGACCCGCTGCAGCAGGCGCTGCGGAACAACCGGGTCAATCACGCGTACCTGTTCAGCGGGCCGCGCGGATGCGGCAAGACGACCAGTGCGCGGATTCTCGCGCGATGCCTGAACTGCGAGCAGGGGCCCACGCCGACCCCGTGCGGGGAGTGCCAGTCGTGCCAGGACCTCGCTCGGAACGGCCCGGGGTCGATCGACGTCATCGAGATCGACGCCGCTTCGCACGGTGGTGTGGACGACGCCCGTGAGCTGCGCGAAAAGGCCTTCTTCGGGCCCGCCGGCAGCCGCTACAAGATCTACATCATCGACGAGGCCCACATGGTCACGTCGGCCGGCTTCAACGCGCTGCTGAAGGTCGTCGAGGAGCCGCCCGAGCATCTGAAGTTCATCTTCGCCACGACCGAGCCCGAGAAGGTCATCGGGACCATCCGGTCGCGGACGCACCACTATCCCTTCCGGCTGGTGCCGCCCGGCACCCTGCGCGACTACCTCGGCGACGTCTGCGGACGCGAGAACATCCCCGTCGAGGAGGGCGTTCTGCCGCTGGTCGTGCGCGCGGGTGCGGGGTCCGTGCGTGACTCCATGTCCGTCATGGACCAGCTGCTCGCCGGGGCGCGGGAGGAAGGTGTGACGTATGCCATGGCCACCTCCCTGCTCGGGTACACCGACGGCTCGCTGCTCGACTCCGTCGTGGAGGCCTTCGCGACCGGTGACGGGGCCGCCGCCTTCGAGGTCGTGGACCGGATCATCGAGGGAGGCAACGACCCCCGGCGGTTCGTCGCCGACCTGCTGGAGCGGCTGCGGGACCTGGTGATCCTGGCCGCGGTGCCGGACGCCATCGACAAGGGGCTCATCGACGCCCCCGCCGACGTCCTGGAGCGCATGCAGGCCCAGGCCGGCACCTTCGGCGCGGCCGAACTGAGCCGCGCCGCCGACCTCGTCAACGAGGGGCTGACCGAGATGCGCGGAGCCACCTCCCCGCGCCTCCAGCTCGAACTCATCTGCGCGCGCGTGCTGCTCCCGGCGGCGTACGGGGACGAGCGCTCCCTGCTGGCCCGGATCGACCGGCTGGAGCGGGGCGTCAACTTCTCGGCGGGCGGTGGCATGCCCGCGATGGGATACGTGCCCGGCCCCGACGCCCATGGGGGAGCCGCCGCACCCGTACCGCCGGGCGGCGGACCCGCCGCGGCCCGTGCCGCCGTACGGGCTTCGGGCGCGCCCGCGGGAGGAGCGCCCACCGCGGGCATGGCCGGTGGCGGTACGGCGGCCGGCACACCCGGCACACCCGGCACACCCGGCACACCCGGCACACCCGGCACACCCGGCACACCCGGCACGGCCGGTGCGGCGCCTGCGGGGCAGGGCGCGCCCATGGGTCAGCCCGCCTCCGGACCCTCGACGCCCCCCACGCCCCCCACGCCTTCCGCACCCCCGGCTCAGGCTCCGGACGGATCACCGCAGTCCGACCAGCAGCCCCAGCCACCGCACCAGGCTCCCCCCACCCACGCACCCGCACCCACGCCCGCCCCCACCAATCCCC
>NZ_JAQMYP010000052.1 GCF_028369295.1 Streptomyces sp. HD | reverse complement strand
TTTTTTTTTTTTTTTTTTTTTTTTTTTTTTTTTTTTTTTTTTTTTTTTTTTTTTTTTTTTTTATTTTTTTTTTTTTTTTTTTTTTTTTTTTTTTTTTTTTTTTTTTGTTTGGGGGGGGGGGGGCCCCCCCCCCCCCCCCCCCCCCCTCATATCTGTTCAACTCGCCCTATCCCAGCGGCATCCGCGGGAAGACGCGCTTCCTCTCCACGGCTCCGGCCGCCTCCGCCTGCGCTGCTTTCGCCACGGCCGCGTACTCGTCGACGTACTCCTGCTCGGACAGCGACAGGATCGCGTACATGATCTCGTCGGTCACGGCACGCAGGATCGCCCTCTCGTTCTCCATGCCGGCGTAGCGGGAGAAGTCCAAGGGCCTGCCGAAGCGGATCACGACGGGGTGGATGTTCGGGATGACCTTGCCCGGCGGCTGCGCCTCGAAAGTGCCGATCATCGCGCAGGGAATCACCGGTACCTGCGCCTTCAGCGCCATCACCGCGACTCCGACCTTGCCCTTGTACAGGCGGCCGTCGTGGGAGCGCGTGCCCTCCGGGTAGATGCCGAGGAGTTCGTCCTTGCGCAGGACGCCCAGGCCCTCGCGGATCGCGGCCTGGCCTGCCTCCTTGCCCGTGCGGTCGACCGGGATCTGGCCGGCGCTGCGGAAGAAGGCCGCGGTCAGCCGACCTCTGATGCCGGGGCCGGTGAAGTACTCCTTCTTCGCGAGGAAAGTGATGCGGCGCTTGAGCATGGCAGGCATCAGGAAGTGGTCCGAGAACGACAGGTGGTTGCCGGCGACGATGGCCGCGCCCGTGGCCGGTACGTGCTCAAGGCCTTCTATGCGCGGCCGGAAGACCAGTCTCAGCAGAGGTCCCAACAGTACATATTTCAGGACGTAATAGAACAAAGGGGGCGCTCCTCACTCGGGGGGTCAGTTCGGGCCGCCGCGTTCTGGCAGGTCAACCAGCGTGCCGTGGGGGTGTCAGTGTAGGCGCAGGGTTGACGGGCCGGAACCGGGTCGGGTCGGACTGATGCCGACCAATGGCGATTTTCCTGACCGGATGTCAGGGAGCCGGTGGGCGGCGTCGTTTGCGGGTGGGGAGGACCGCCGGACCAGCCTGGTGTCACGGGTCGGTGCGCGGCAACCGGAGGGCGAGGTTTGGCGCGATCACGGTCACCGGGTGGCAGGTGCCCCCTCCTTGCGGTGGGCCGTCGCGTCTGCTCGTCCATCACAGCCGCACGATGATCAGCGCCGTGTCGTCGGTCGCGCCGCCGTGCGGCAGCAGTTCCAGCAGGACGGCGTCGGCAAGGGTCTCGGGGTCCGCCGTGCGATGGCGCACGAGGGAGTCCGCGAGCCGGCCGATGCCGGTGTCGATGTCCTCGCGGCGGCGTTCGATCAGCCCGTCCGTGTACAGCGCGAGCGTGGCGCCGTGGGTGTACGTGGTGACGGCCTGCGGTCTCGGGACCGGGTCGGGGCGGGCGTCCAGCGGCGGGTCGGTGGCCTGGTCGAGGAACTCCACGCTGCCGTCGGCGTGCACCAGCACCGGCGGTGGATGGCCCGCGCTGCTGTAGGCGATGGTGCGCTCGTCGAAGTCGATGAAGGTGGTGACCGCGGTGGCCGATTCCGCGCCGTCGACCACATGGGCGTACCGCCCCAGCACGTCCAGCGCCTGGGCCGGGCCGTCGGCCACCCGCGAGGAGGCGCTCAGCGCGCTGCGCAGCTGGCCCATGACACCGGCCGCCGCGAGGCCGTGGCCGACCACGTCGCCCACGGACACGCCGATACGGTTGCCGCCCACCAGGTCGACCAGGTCGTACCAGTCGCCGCACACGTTCAGCGCGCCGACCGCGGGCCGGTAGCGCACCGCTGCCCGGTGGTTGCCCACCTGTCGCCGGGCGGGCAGCATCGCCTCCTGCAGGGCGAGGGCCACCTCGCGTTCGCGGGCGTGCGCCTGCCGCAGCCGGTCGTTGAGCTCCTGCAGCTCGCGGGCGCGCGTGTACAGCTCGGCCTCCAGCACCCGCGCCCGGTTGTTTCCGCCCGCGCCGCCCCGCAGATGGATGAGTTCGGTGACCTCCTCCACCCGGTGCAGCACGAACTGCACCTTCCCGTCGGGGCCGTGCACGGGCGCGTTGATCGGGCTCCAGTAGCGCTCCTCCCAGTGGCCCGGGCGCAGGGGGTCCTCGACGTCGTAGCGCTGCAGGGCCATGGTGTCGCGCTCGCCGGCGGCCACCACGCGCAGCATCGACGCGCGTACGTCGCGCATGCCGGTCGCCGCCGGGTCGTTGGGGTTGTCGGGGAAGACATCGAAGATGTACCGGCCCACCAGCTCCTCGCGGCTGCGTCCGGACAGCCGCTGGAAGTCCTCGTTGGCGTCGGCGTAGACCAGCTCGGCGGTCAGCAGCGCCACCATTCCGGGCAGGGCCTGGAAAACCGCCTCGTAGTCGATCGCCGTCTCTTTCATGGCTCCCGCCTCACCACCGGGACCTCAACAGTTTCGCACGCCATGCAGCGTATGTACCGATTTACTACATATGCGCCCATGCGGCACCCGCTCGCACGGCAGGTCAGGGCGACGGATCCGTCAAGGACTGCTCGGCCCAGATGATCTTCCCTTCGGGGACGAAGCGGGTGCCCCACTGCTGGGTGAACTGCGAGACCAGCAGTAGCCCGCGCCCGCCCTCGTCGGTGGTCCGCGGATGACGCAGGTGCGGGGCGGTGGCGCCGCCGTCGTAGACCTCGCAGAACAGCGCGCGCTCCCTGATCAGACGGAGCCGGATGGGCCCGGCGGCGTACCGGATGGCGTTGGTGACCAGCTCGCTGACCACCAGTTCCGTGGTGAACGCCAGCTCCGCAAGCCCCCATTCCGACAGCTGCCGGGTGGCCGTCTTGCGGGCGTCGGCGACGGCGGCCGGGTCGGCGGGCAGGTCCCAGTCGGCGACCTGCTCGGCGCCGAGCAGGCGGGTGCGGGCCATCAGCAGGGCCACGTCGTCGTACGGGCGGTCCGGGACCAGGGCGTCCACGACGCTCCGGCACTGCAGGTCGAGCGGCGAGTTCGCGCCCCGCTCCAGGGCCTGCCGCAGCCGCCCCCGGTCTGCGTCCACGGCCCAGTCGTCGCCGGCGGCCAGCAGCCCGTCGGTGTGCAGGGCGAGCGTGCTGCCCGCCGCCAGGGCCAGCTCCACCGACTCGAAGGGGGGACCGCCCACCCCGAGCGGCGGCCCCTGCGGGAGATCGACGAAGGTGACGGAGCCGTCGGGCATGATCACGGCCGGCGCCGGATGGCCCGCCGCCGCCATCGTGCACGCCCCGTCGACCGGGTCGTAGACGACGTACACGCACCCCGACCCCACGCCCTGCGCGCCGTCGGCCTCCTCCCCGCCCATGTCGACGCCCTCCTCGCGCGCCGACCGGGCGACCAGGTCGTCGAGATGGGCCAGCACCTCGTCGGGCGGCAGCTCCAGCGCGGCGAGCGTCCGTACGGCGGTCCGCAGCCGTCCCATCGCCGCGGCGGCGTCGATGCCGTGCCCGGGCACCTCGCCCACGACCAGGGCGACGCGGGCCCCGGACAGCGGGATGACGTCGTACCAGTCACCGCCGAGGCCGGTCAGCTCGTCGGCCGGCCGGTAGCAGGCGGACACCTCCACCGCGTCCTGCTCGGGCAGCCGGTGCGGCAGCAGGCTGCGCTGCAGGACCAGCGCCGCGTCGCGCTCGCGGGTGTAGCGCCGGGCGTTGTCGACACAGACGGCGGCGCGTGAGACGAGGTCCTCCGCCAGGTTCAGGTCGTCCTCCTCGAAGGGCTCCTGACGGTGGCGCCGGAAGAAAGTGGTGACGCCCAGGGTGACGCCCCGTGCGCGGATCGGCACGATCATCACGCTGTGCAGACCCAGTTCGAGGAAGATGGCCGCCTGTCCGCCGCGCGCGTGCTTGGCCCATGCCTCGCCGAGCGGATCGAGCTTCTCCTCGCGCCAGGACCTGCCCGTGCGCAGGCAGCGGATCGGGGGCGACTCCGCCGGATAGGTGACCACCGCACCGATGTCGACGACGGTGAGCGGGACGCTCCCGTTGACCGACCGGTACCCCGCCCGCCGCACCGGCACCGGCTCCGTGTCGCCCAGCGGCCCGGGCGCCGGCTCGCCGCCCCGCAGCACCGACTCCAGCAGGTCCACGGTGACGAGGTCGGCGAGTCCCGGTACGGCGACGTCCGCCAGCTCCTGGGCGGTGCGGGTGATGTCCAGGGTGCGGCCGATGTGCTGGCCGGCCCGGTCGAGCAGGGCCAGGCGCTGCCGGGCGCGGTGCCGGTCGGTGATGTCCTCCACCGTGTAGTACACGCCGGTGGGGTTGCCGTGGCCGTCGTCGAGGCGGGTGAACGACATCATGTGCGCGGTCTCGCGCAGCGGGGCGGAGCGGGCGCGGCCGACATGCTCGTAGCCGACGATCGGGTCGCCGGTCGCCAGCACCTGGCGCATCTGCGTCTCGATGGACTCGGAGTCCAGGCCGGGCTGGATGTCCGCGAGGCGCAGACCGAGCCGGTGGCGCGGGGGGCCGCCGCCGAACTGGGCGAGGGAGGGATTGGACCACACGTAGCGCAGGTTCGTGTCGACGATCGCTATGCCCACGGGGGAGCGGGCGACCATCTGCTCCAGGGTGTCGCGGCTCATGTCCCAGCCGTGGGCGTCACCGAGCTCGGACAGCAGCACGAGCCACTGCGCGGGGCCCTGCTCGTCGAGGGCCGACGTGATCCGCACCATCAGCCTGACCGGGGCGCCGTCCCGGTGCCGGGCGGTGAGCAGCCCCACCCAGCCGCCCTCCCTGCGACACCGCTCGATCAGCTCCGGAACCCGCCCGGCGTCCTGGGCCCCGAGCAGCTCTCCGACATACCGCCCCACCACCTCGGAGGCCGCGTACGCCAGCAGCCGCTGCGCGTCCCTGGTCCACCCCGTCACCAGACCCTGCGCGTCGAGCAGCAGAGGCGCGGCGTCCGCCACGTCGAACCCCTGCCGGGCAACGCCCTGCTCCTCGTGTGTGCCCACGGCCGACCTCTCTGTCGCTGAGAGCGGTCTACCACCTCTTGTCCCCATCTTCACCCTTCCGGTCAACGTCGCCTCTTTGTGGGGGCCGGGCGGGGCCGGGGAGTGGGGGACGGCGAGGTGGGGCCGGGGAGTGCGGCAGGCGAAAAGTGGGTGGTGGGTGCGGGGGGATGGAGGCGTGAGGTGGGAGCGGTGGTTGGGGGTGAGGGGGATCGAGGAAGCGGGAAATGGCGGAAATGGGTGGGCGGCGAGAAATTCGCGTTCCTTCGGGCCGAACGGCGGCAACCCGGCCCCGATCGTTCGGGAGCCGGGTTGCCGATATGCCGGGAAGCCGGGAAGCCGGGAAGCCGGGAAGCCGGGATGTCCGGCCGCCGCGCGGCTCGGGCGGGCCGGCGAGGGCTACCCCAGAACCTTCTCCAGCGCGCCCAGCGCCCCCTGCAGCTCCTCCGTAGTGATCGTCAGCGGTGGGGCCAGGCGGATCGTGGAGCCGTGGGTGTCCTTGACCAGGACCCCTTCTCGCATCAGGCGCTCGCTGATCTCGCGGCCCGTGCCTGCCGCGGGGTCGATGTCGACGCCCGCCCACAGACCCCGTGCGCGGAAGCCGACGACGCCCTTGCCGAGCAGGGCCGACAGGCCGCCCCGCAGGACCACGCCCAGCTCGGCAGCGCGGCGCTGGAACTCGCCCGTCTCCAGGAGCTCGACCACCGCCGTGCCGACCGCCGCGGCCAGCGGGTTGCCGCCGAACGTCGAGCCGTGCTCGCCGGGCCGCAGCACCCCGAGCACGTCGCGGCGGCCCACCACCGCGGACACCGGGACGATGCCGCCGCCCAGCGCCTTGCCCAGCAGCAGGACGTCCGGGACGACCCCCTCGTGCTCGACGGCGAGCGTTCGGCCCGTGCGGCCGAGGCCCGACTGGATCTCGTCCGCGATGAACAGGCAGCCCTTGCGGCGGGTCAGCTCGCGTACGCCGGTCAGATAGCCGTCGTCGGGGATGACGACGCCCGCCTCGCCCTGGATCGGCTCCAGCAGCACCGCCGCCGTCGTCTCGTCGACCGCCGCCTCCAGCGCCGCCAGGTCGTTGTACGGCACGATCCGGAAGCCCGGGGTGAAAGGCCCGAAGCCCTGTCGTGCCGTCTCGTCCGTGGAGAACGACACGATCGTCGTCGTACGGCCGTGGAAGTTCTCCGCGGCGACCACGATCGTCGCCCGGTCCGCCGGGACGCCCTTCACCTCGTACGCCCACTTGCGGGCCACCTTGATGCCGGACTCGACGGCCTCGGCGCCCGTGTTCATCGGCAGCACCATGTCCAGGCCCGTCAGCGCCGCCAGCCGCTCGGCGAACTCGGCGAGACGGTCGTTGTGGAAGGCCCGGGAGGTCAGGGTCAACAGGTCCAGCTGCCGGTGCGCCGCCTCGATCAGCGTCGGATGGCGGTGGCCGAAGTTCAGCGCCGAGTAGCCGGCCAGCATGTCCAGATGGCGGCGGCCCTCCACGTCCTCCACCCAGGTGCCCTCGGCGCGGGCGACGACCACGGGCAGCGGGTGGTAGTTGTGCGCCAGGACCGGCTCCTCGGCACGGATCAGGTCGGCGGAAGAGCGGGTGGTGACGGGAGCGGTCATCAGCGGATCTCCTGGGTGCAGCACTTGATGCCGCCGCCGGCCTTGCGGAACTCCGACAGGTCGACGGGGACGGGGACATAGCCGCGGTCGGCGAGAGAGGAGGCGAGGGCCTCGGCCTGGGGTGCGATGAAGACGTTGCGCCCGTCGGACACGGAGTTCAGACCGAACGCCATCGCGTCCTCCCGGGTGGCGTGCACCGCGTGCGGGTACAGCCGCGCGAGGACCTCACGGCTGCCCGGCGAGAACGCCTCCGGGTAGTAGGCGATGTTGTTGTCGTGCCCGTCGTCGAGTACGAACAGCGCCGTGTCCAGGTGGTAGAAGCGCGGGTCCACCAGCGTCAGGCTGATCACCGGGTGGCCGAAGAACTCCTGCACCTCGCGATGCGCCTCGCGGGTCGTACGGAACCCGGTGCCGGCCAGCACGTACCGGCCCGTCCACACCAGATCGCCCTCGCCCTCGCACACGGCCTCGGGGCGGTACACGGCGTAGCCCGCCGACTTGAACCAGGTGTCGTAGTGCGTGGACTCGGGCCGCCGCTCCGGCGCGTGGAAGAGGGAGCCGAAGACCCGGCCGTCCACGACGACCGCCGAGTTCGCCGCGAAGACCATGTCCGGCAGGCCGGGCGCGGCCTCCACGACGTCGACGGTGTGGCCGTGCGCCCGGTACGCGCTGATCAGCGCCTGCCACTGGGCCTGGGCCAGGTCGACGTCGACGGGGGAGTCGGGATGCATCCAGGGGTTGATCGCGTACTGCACGGCGAAGTGTCTGGGTTCGCAGACGAGGTACCGCCGCCGGCGCGGCACACGGGAGTCGGACACAGAGGGGTTCCTCCGCTTCCTGAGAAGTGTCGACTGAGGGTTGACACCAAGGTAGGAAGCGCCGAATACGAGCGACAAGGAACAAATATTGCGTGTCCACGCAGGAATGCTGCGAGATTTACTGGATGCGCGCAGCCTTCCTGCGTGCCGCGCAGGTTTACTCCGGCGCCGGCTGGCTGGCGCCCGCCTCGGGGCTCTCCGGGAGCAGATGGGACAGCACCATCACGCTGATCGTCTTGCGGATGAACGGCTCGACACGGATCCGCTCCAGCACCTCCTCGAAGTGGTCCACGTCCCGCGCCCGCACATGCAGCAACGCGTCCGCACCCCCGGTCACCGTCATCGCCGCGGTGATCTCCGGATGGTTGCGGACCACCTCCGCCAGCCGCCGCGGCGGCGCCGCGCCCTCGCAGTACACCTCGACGTACGCCTCCGTACGCCAGCCCAGCGCCGACGGCTTGACCGTGGCCGTGAATCCGGTGATCACCCCCGTGTCCCGCAATCGGTCCACGCGCCGCTTGACCGCCGTCGAGGACAGCCCCACGGCCGCGCCGATCTCCGCGAAACTCGTCCTGGCGTTCGCCATCAGCGCGGTGATGATCTTCCGGTCGAGGCCGTCGAACGGCGAGGTCCTGCTGTCCATGGCGGCACTGTATCCAGCAGGAACGTCCACACGCAGGCACGTGTGCAGGCGTACGAATTACTCCTAGACTCCGGATTCATGCTGCGTGCCATGGCTGTCGACGACGAACGCCCCTCGCTGGAGGAGCTCCTCTACCTCCTCAACGCCGATCCCCGGATCGGCACCGCGGAGGGCGCCGGCGACGCGACCGAGGCGCTGCGCCGGATCAACCGCGCCCTGGAGTCGGGGCCGGGCGGCCCCGAGGCGATCGACGTCGTCTTCCTCGACATCAACATGCCGGGCCTGGACGGCCTGGATCTGGCGCGGCTGCTCACCGGGTTCGCCAACCCGCCGCTCGTCGTGTTCGTCACCGCCCACGAGGACTTCGCCGTCCAGGCCTTCGACCTCAAGGCCGTCGACTACCTCCTCAAGCCGGTCCGCAAGGAACGCCTGGCGGAGGCCGTCCGCCGGGCCGCTGAACTCCGGGACACCGCCGCCCCCCGCATTCCCGTCAGCGAACCCGACCCCGACCACATACCCGTCGAACTCGGCGGCGTGACCCGCTTCGTCGCCGTCGACGACATCACCCATGTCGAGGCCCAGGGCGACTACGCCCGACTGCACACCGACCGGGGCAGCCACCTCGTCCGCATCCCGCTGTCCACCCTGGAGGAGCGCTGGCGCTCGCGCGGCTTCGTCCGCATCCACCGCCGCCACCTCGTCGCCCTGCGCCACATCGGCGAACTCCGGCTCGACGCGGGCACCGTCAGCGTCATGGTCGGCACCGAGGAACTCCAGGTCAGCCGCCGGCACACCCGCGAGCTGCGGGACCTGCTCATGAGGAGGCCGTGACGATGCCCAGCAACCCCGCCGACCGCCGCGTCGTCGTCACCGGCCCGCCCCGGCAGGCCCGCCCCGTCTCCGGCTACTACCGCCCGCGCACCGAGATCGACGAGCAGACCACCCTCGGCCACACCTACGTCCGCTCCCTGATGCGCACCCAACTGCGCACCGGCCTCGCCGTGTTCGCCGTCCTCGGCCTGCTCGTCGGACCCCTGCCCCTGCTGTTCGCCGCGATGCCCGACGCCCGCCACCTGGAATGGGCGGTGCTCGGCTTCGGTCTGTACGCCCCGCTCGTCCTGCTGGCCCGCTGGTTCGTGCGCCGCGCCGAGCGCAACGAACGCGACTTCGTACGGCTCGTCGAGGACCGCTGAGCCGAGAAGCCGACCCGAGAAAGCGAGACCAGGAACCGATGCGGCCGTGAACTCCAGCTACGCCGTCCCCGCCGTCGCCCTCGTCGTCCTGGCCACCGTCCTCGTCGGCGCCTTCGGCCTGCGTATCTCCCGCACCACCTCCGACTTCTACGTCGCCTCCCGCACCGTCGGCCCCCGCCTCAACGCGGCCGCGATCAGCGGCGAATACCTCTCCGCCGCCTCCTTCCTCGGCATCGCGGGCCTGGTCCTCGTGCAGGGCCCGGACATGCTCTGGTACCCGGTCGGCTACACCGCCGGATACCTGGTCCTGCTGCTGTTCGTCGCGGCCCCGCTGCGCCGCTCGGGCGCCTACACCCTCCCCGACTTCGCCGAGGCACGGCTGTCCTCGCAGGCCGTACGCCGACTCGCCGGCGCCTTCGTCGTCGGCACCGGCTGGCTGTACCTGCTGCCCCAACTCCAGGGCGCCGGGCTGACGCTGACCGTGCTGACGGGCGCGCCCGACTCGCTCGGCGGACTCATCGTCGCCGTCGTCGTGGTCGCCATCGTCGCCGCCGGCGGCATGCGCAGCATCACCTTCGTACAGGCCTTCCAGTACTGGCTCAAACTCACCGCCCTGCTGGTCCCCGCCCTCTTCCTGATCCTCGCCTGGCAGGGCGACGGCGCCCCCAGCCGCGCCTTCGACGAACCGGCGACCTTCCGCGAACAAAGCGTGGTCCGCGTCAAGAACACCCTCGACATGAGGCTCGAAAGCCCGCTGACCGTCACCGTGAACGGCACGATCGACGGCCGCGCCCACGAGGACCAGCAGCTCCGGCTCCCGGCCGGCACCCACCGCATCGACGGCGGCACCCGCCTCACCTTCCCGCAGGGCGCCGAGGTCCCCGAACCCGACCACCGGGCGGGCGGCGGCCTGTCGCCCTCGCAGGCCGAGAGCCGCGGCGAACGCCCGCTGTACGCCACGTACGGACTGATCCTCGCCACCTTCCTCGGCACCATGGGCCTGCCGCACGTCGTGGTCCGCTTCTACACCAGCCCGCACGGCGTCGCCGCCCGCCGCACCACCGTCGCCGTGCTCGGCCTGATCGGCGCCTTCTACCTCCTGCCCCCGGTCTACGGCGCCCTCGGCCGCCTCTACGCCCCCGAACTCACCCTCACCGGCGACGCGGACGCGGCCGCACTCCTCCTGCCCGACCGCATGATCGGCGGCCTCGGCGGCGACCTGCTCGGCGCGCTGATCGCCGGCGGCGCCTTCGCCGCGTTCCTGTCCACGGCGTCGGGCCTGACCATGGCCGTCGCGGGCGTCCTCACCCAGGACGTACTGCCGTCGCGCGGGGTACGGCACTTCCGGCTCGGCACGGTCCTCGCCATGGCCGTCCCACTCGCCGCGAGCGCCCTGGTCGGCGGGCTGCCGGTGGCCGACGCGGTGGGCCTGGCCTTCGCCGTGTCGGCGTCCTCCTTCTGCCCACTGCTCGTCCTCGGCATCTGGTGGCGCCGGCTGACCCCGCCCGGCGCCGCCGCCGGGATGCTGGTCGGCGGGGGCTCCGCGCTCATCGCCGTGGCGGCGACGATGGCGGGCTTCCCGGGCTCCGGTGCGCTGCACGCACTGCTGGCCTGGCCCGCGCTCTGGTCGGTGCCGCTGGGCTTCTTCACGATGATCCTGGTGTCCCTGGCCACCCCGGGCCGGGTGCCGCCCGGCACGGCGGCGATCCTGGCCCGCTTCCATCTGCCGGAGGAACTGCGGGCGGAGGTGAAGGCATGAGGCATCTCATCGCCGGACGACTCATGGCCGGACGACTGCGGGCAGGACGACTGTGCACGGGGCGGCTGGGTGCAGGACCACTGTGCGCAGGGCGGCTCATGGCCGGACGACGCGAGGCGGTTGCGGCATGAGCGGATTCATCGCGGGCCTGTGCGTGGCGATCCTCCCGCTGCTCGCCGCCGGGTTCTGGCTTGGCCGCCGCACCGCCCGCCCGCAGAGCCTCGGCGGCCTCGGCACCCCGGTCGAGCACGCCACCTTCGAGACCCTGCACACCGCCTCCCTCGCCGCACCCCCGCTCCGGGCCGGACTCACCGAGGAGACCGCCCGCAAGTCGGCCCGCAGACTCCGCTCACTCCTCGGCACCGACGCGCTGTGCCTGACCGACCAGAAGGAGGTCCTGGTCTGGGACGGGGTGGGCGGTCATCACCGTACGGAGATCATGGAACTCCTCGCCGGACCACTGGAGTCGGGCCGCGGCGAGGCCTTCCCGCTCACCTGCGGCGCCCCCGACTGCCCGGTGCGCTGGGCGGTAGTCGCCCCGCTCACCGTCGACGACCGCGTCCACGGCGCCCTCGTCGCCTGCGCGCCCCGCGAGTCGGCGGTACTCGTCCGCGCGGCCGGCGAAGTGGCCCGCTGGGTCTCCGTCCAGCTGGAACTGGCCGACCTCGACCAGTCCCGCACCCGCCTGATCGAGGCCGAGATCAAGGCGCTGCGGGCGCAGATCTCCCCGCACTTCATCTTCAACTCGCTGGCGGTGATCGCCTCGTTCGTCCGCACCGACCCGGAGCGCGCCCGCGAACTGCTCCTGGAATTCGCCGACTTCACCCGTTACTCCTTCCGCAGGCACGGCGACTTCACCACCCTCGCCGACGAACTCCACGCCATCGACCACTACTTGGCGCTGGTCCGGGCACGCTTCGGCGACCGCCTCTCCGTCACCCTGCAGATCGCCCCCGAGGTGCTGCCGGTCGCCCTGCCCTTCCTCTGCCTGCAGCCGCTGGTCGAGAACGCCGTCAAGCACGGCCTGGAGGGCAGGGCGGGGTCCGCAGCCGGCAAGAGCCACATCAGCATCACCGCACAGGACGCCGGCGCCGAGGCCCTCGTGGTCATCGAGGACGACGGCGCCGGAATGGACCCAGGCCTGCTGCGCCGCATCCTCGCCGGCGAGGTCAGCCCGTCCGGCGGCATCGGGCTGTCCAACGTGGACGACCGGCTCCGCCAGGTCTACGGCGATGGCTACGGCCTCGTCATCGAGACCGCCCCGGGAGCGGGCATGAAGATCACCGCCCGGCTGCCGAAGTACCAGCCGGGGGTGCACTCCGCGGGGCGGCTCACCCGGGAGTGACCCACCCGGGAACGAGGCTCAGGTGCTGCGGCTGGCGACCATCCCCAGCGTGATCAGCCCCAGCACCACCCACCCGAACCACAGCCAGCCATTGCTCCCGAGCGCCACCGTGTAGGCCGTCACCACGACCAGCCCACCCACGGTGATCACCCCCATCGCCTTAGTAGAACCGTCCGCAGATCCGGGCATCGCAACACCCTCCTAAGGTTCGTCACCCTCCATGGTGCCCCCGTTCTGCCTCCGGACGGTGCACACGACGAAATGAGTGCCGTTCTTCCAGGACCCCTCGCTCGTCCAGGAACCGGCTGTGTACACGGAAGGATCGAAGCCGTAGTCGCGCGGTGGCACATCCCTGGCGCACGCCGTGTCCGACTCGGTGCGCGCCTCGGTCAGCGTGACGTCGGCGGCCAACCGGGTGAACCCGAGCACCTGCTCGTCGTGCGGATCGGTGCAGGAAACCAGCCGGGCGTCCCGGTGGGAGCGTACGTCCAGACAGTCCCGCCGCTGCATGGTCGCCGTGTCCGCGAACGCCACTCCCGCCTTGCGGTGCTCGCCCAGCGGCCCGTACACCGGCCCGTGCGCCCCCAGCACCAGACAGGCGGTGCGCCGGTCGGCCGCCTCGAAGCCCGCCGCACTCGGTACGACGGCGTAGCTGCGGACGTCCGCGAGCCTCCCCCGGATCTCCTCCGTCCGCTCCTCGCACGCCGCGGGCCCCTCCTCGCGCGCCTCGGTGGCGGACTTGGCCGAGACGAACGCCATCACCTGCCCGTCGATCGCCTTCGCCCCGCAGCTCGGCTCCAGACTCAGCCGGGGCGTGCCTTGGAAGGCCGTCGCACCGGGCCAGTCGGCGAGCACACAGTCACCGTCCTTCAGCGCATCACCGAGTCCGACCGTGTCGCCGTACGGCCGCTCGGTCCCGCCGGTCACCTCACCCTGCGCCAGCGCGTACCAGACACCGGCCCCGGCGAGCGCCAGCCCGAGGAGGCCGGCGAGGACCGCGTGGAGGACCCGGGGACGGGTCCGCCGCCGCCCGCCCGACCCGGGCCCGAAGCCCTGCAGCCCGACGAGCTGCTCGGGCGGGGAGCCGTAGCTCTGTGGCCTGCTGGGCTGCTCGGGTGCGGAGTCGAAGCCCTGCGCCCTGCCGGGCTGCTCGGGTCGGGAACCGTAGACCTGCGGCCCGCCGGGCTGCCCGGGCGTAGAACCATGGCCCTGCGCCCCGCCCGGCTGCCCGCCCACGGGACCAGGGCCCGCGGCGGTCGGTGCGCCGGCAAGGCCGGGGGACGGGGCCGCGAAGCCCTGGCCGCCACCGGGCCGGCCGGAGGCGTTCGGCGTGCCGAACCCCGCCGCGTCGGGCCGTTCGGGCGCGTTCGAAGCGCCGAAACCGGGCGCCTCCGGCGCGGGACCCGGCGGCGGCGCCCCACCCCAGTGCGGCTGCGAGCCGAGGTCGGTCTGGGTCCGCGCATACGCGTCGGCGTCCGGCGTGACGATTCGCGACAGCGCCGTCTCCGCCTCCTCGGCCGACATCCGCTGCCCCGGGTCCTTCTCCAGCAGGGCCCGCAGAACCGGCTCCAGCGCCCCGGCCCGCCCGGCCGCCCGGGGTTCCTCCATGACCACCGCGGTGAGCTCGGCCAGATGCGACTCCCGGTCGAAGGGACCCCGGCCCTCGACGCCGTAGTACAGCGTGCAGCCCAGCGAGAACAGATCGGTGGCCGGCGTGGGCGCCTCTCCCGTGACCCGCTCCGGCGCCAGATAGCCCGCCGTTCCCACGAGCACCGACGCCAGCGTGTACCGCGTCTCACCGGCGTCCGGCTGCACCGAGATGCCGTAGTCCGTGAGCAGCACGCGCGCGTACGGCGCCCCCGTGCGATCCGGTGCCAGCAGGATGTTCGCCGGCTTCACGTCCCGGTGCATGATGCCCCGCTCGTGCCCGGCGGTCAGCGCGTCGAGCACGGCGAGCCCGATCCGGGCGCACTCCGCGGGCGCCAGCGGCCCGCGCTGATCGACCAGGTCCCGCACGTTCACGGCGCCCGCCACGTACTCCATGACGATCCACGGCAGGCCCTCGTGTTCCAGCACGTCATGCACGGTCACCACGTGCGGATGTCCCCGCAGCCCGGCCGCGTGCCGGGCCTCGGCACGGGCCCGGGCCACCCGGGCCTCACGCTCGTCGGCCTCCGCCGGGTCCCGGAACAGGATCTCCTTGAGCGCGACCTCACAGGCGAGTCTCTGGTCGTGAGCGAGCCAGACATGGCCCATGCCGCCGCTGCCGAGCCGGTTCAGCAGCAGATATCGGCCGGCGATGACCCGGCCCACTCCCGACGTCGGTGATCCTGAAGGCATCCGGTGACTCCCGGTTCTGCGGGGGCGCTGGGTGGTTGCTAGACGACTGCGCTCGCGGTGCGGCCGTCGGTGGACGGCACGACGGTGGAGGGCACGACCGTGGACGGCGCGCCAGTAGTGGGAACCGTCGTGACGGGCGCGCTCGTGGTGGGCGGCGGCGCGCTGGTGGTGACCGGGGCGCTGGTCGGGGGCGAGCTCGTGGTCGCCGGGGGAGGGGTGCTGGGCGGAGGTGCCGAGCTGGCCGTGGGGTTCTTGGTCGTCGGGGGCGGCGCGGAGGTGGGCGGCGCGGACGAGGACGGCGGCTTGCTCGTACCCGGGCTGGAGGGCGGGGGAGCGGAGGAGGACGGGGACGACGGGGACGACGGGGACGTGGACGGAGTCGACGGCGTCGAGGTCGAGGGACCCGGCGTCGACGGGGACGTGCCCGGGCTTGGAGACGTGGACGTCGGCCCATCGGACGACCCCGCCGAGCCTGACGACCCGGACGACCCGGACGAGTCCGACGAGCCTTCGGCACTTCCCCCGGCCACGCTCAACATCACGTACTCCCCGAACCGCAGCTCGGTCCCGGCCGGCGGATCCGACGCCGTGACCCGGGCGTCGTCCGGCGGCAGCCCACCGCCCTCGAAGGCGACCGCCAGCCCGTCGGCGGCCAGTCGCCGGCTCGCCTGCCCGAAGGTCGTCCCGGCGAGGTCGGGCACCGCTCGCCGCTCACGCGTGTCGAACGTCGTGTCGTCGTCGCCGGTGGTGCCGACGGGCCGGTTGATGCCGCGGTCGGGTTCGTCGACGTCGACGAGAGCGAGCCGCTGCACCTTCCGCGGAGCGGGACGCACCGCCACCACGGACGACTTCTCGTATCCCTTCCACTCCTCGTTGCGGTCGTCGAACTCGACCTTTATCCGCGTCGTGTCACCCTCGAAGGGCCGCAACGGATTTCCGCACGAGCACTTCACGGCGGGCAGTCCTGCCGCGTCGACGAGTATCGCGATTCCGGTCTGGAGCAGCGCGTTGAAGGGGGTGGCCTTCCCCTTCTTGTAGTCGTGATTCGTCACGAGAGTGTCGTGACGCAGGAGAACGGGTGTGAGCCGATCGAGATATTCCGGAATCTCGGCCGTGGTAATGGAGAGCGCGGCTGCCCACGCCTGTGCCTTCCGCTCATTGGCGGGATCGGTGAGAAACTTCTTCAGCCGTACGACATCACAGATCGTCGGCTGCTTCGATCCCCCGTACAGACCCGGCGTATCCCCCTGCTGAAGGCCACCGTGCGCCGTCAGCGCCTGGACCCGCTGGTCCCGGCCCAGCCCCTGTCCCTCGTCGAAGAAGGGCGCGAGCGACGGAACTCCCGCGGCGACGGCCCGCACCACGAACAACGGCGCGCCGCGATCGCACCCGCTGAGTGCCAGAACGAAGACCAACAGGACGGCGATCCTCCGAATCGCCGCTTTTCCGGCCCTGTGTACGAAAACATGAAACGCCATTACCGCTCCCCCCGGCGGTTCCCCCGACGCGCTTCATGCTACTGAAAGGCGACGCCTTTCGGTTTCCTCAGTTTCCGCGTGCGTTCAATGAGGCCAAATAGGCGTTGTACGCCTCAAGTTCCTGGTCGCCGTCCCGGTCGGCGGCACGGTCCTTTCGGCGGGCCTGCCGCTGCTCGGAGCCGTACCACTGGAACAGCAGTGCGATCAGCACCAGTACGGACGGAATCTCACTGAACGCCCAGGCGATACCGCCGGCCGCGTTCTGGTCGGCGAGTGCCTCGATGCCGAGCGAGGCGGGAGGGTTCTTGAACGTCTCGACCATCGGCTCCGACGCCATCATCAACGCGATACCGAAGAACGCGTGGAACGGCATTCCCGCGAACAGCTCCAGCATCCGCATGAGATACCCCGGCCGGTGCGGACCGGGATCCACGCCGATGATCGGCCAGAAGAACACCACGCCCACGGCGAGGAAGTGCACCATCATCGCGATGTGCCCGGTCTTCGAGCCCATCAGGAAGTCGAAGAGCGGGGTGAAATACAGCGCGTAAAGGCTCGCGATGAACAGCGGAATGGTGAACGCCGGATGCGTGATGATCCGCATGTACCGGCTGTGCAGCAGGGCCAGCAGCAATTCCCGTGGCCCCTTGCGCCCCCGCCCGGCGGGCGGCAACGCCCGCAGCGCCAGCGTGACGGGCGCGCCGAGCAGGATCAGAATCGGCGACAGCATGCTGATCACCATGTGCTGCACCATGTGCACGCTGAACATGACCATTCCGTAGTCGTTCAGCCCGGTGCACATCACGAGCATCACGGACAGCACACCGACGACGAATGAGACCGTCCGTCCCACGGACCACGAATCCCCGCGCCGCCGCAGTCGCACGACGCCCCACGCATACAACGCGAGCCCCACGAGACAGGCCACGAGAAAGAACGGGTCGGCCGACCACTGCAGCCCTCGTCCCAGCGTGAACGGCGGCAGATCCATGGTCATGCCGTGCCCGCTGTGATCCATTCCGGCGGCTCCTGATTCGTGGGGGTTGTGCAAATCTGTCCGCACACAGATTAGAACTGCCCCCGACCGCAGTTGCGGCCGGGGGCAGATTCTTCAGTTCCGCACGACGTGATCTAGAGGACGCACTCCGCCTCTTCGTACCGGTCCGCCGGCACCGTCTTCAACGTCTCCACGGCCTCGGCCAGCGGCACCATCACGATGTCGGTCCCCTGGAGCGCCGTCATGTGACCGAACTCCCCACGGTGCACCGCCTCCACCGCATGCCACCCGAAACGAGTGGCCAGAACACGGTCGTACGCGGTCGGCGTACCACCGCGCTGCACATGCCCCAGAATCACCGGCCGCGCCTCCTTGCCGAGGCGCTCCTCCAGCTCGATGGACAGCTGACGGGCGATCCCGGCGAACCGCTCGTGCCCGTAGATGTCCTTGCCGCCCTCGTCGAACGCCATGGATCCGGGCTGCGGCTTGGCGCCCTCGGCCGCCACGACGATCGCGAAGCGCTTGCCCGCCTCGAACCGCGCACCGACCACCCGGGTCAACTCGTCGATGTCGAAGGGTCGTTCCGGCACGACGATGGCGTGCGCGCCGGCCGCCATGCCGGAGTGCAGCGCGATCCAGCCGGTGTGCCGTCCCATGACCTCGACGACGAGCACCCGCTGATGGGACTCGGCGGTGGTCTTGAGGCGGTCCAGCGCCTCGGTCGCCACCGTCACGGCGGTGTCGAAACCGAAGGTGACATCCGTGACCGCGATGTCGTTGTCGATGGTCTTCGGCACCCCCACCACGGGCAGGCCGCTGTCCGACATCAGCCGGGCGGCCTTCAGCGTGCCCTCACCGCCGATGGGGATGATCGCGTCGAGGCCGAGCTCCTCGACATGGCCCTTGGCTCGCTCCACACCGTCCCGCAGATGGGAGGGCTGGACCCGGGAGGAACCGAGGATCGTGCCGCCGCGGGCGAGGATGCCGCCCACCGCGTCGAGGTCGAGCTTGAGGTAGTCGCACTCCAGGAGGCCCTTCCAGCCGTCCCGAAAGCCGATGACCTCGTCGCCGTGGTCGACGACGGCGCGGTGCACGACGGACCGGATGACGGCGTTCAGGCCGGGGCAGTCGCCGCCGGACGTGAGGACACCAATGCGCATAGCCCGAAAAACCTTCTCAACGTGGGCCGGGACCGGACCACGCTGTCCGGCTTGAATCCCCGCCACCCTAGCGGCATCGGGTGGCGGGGCCGAACCGTGCGTCCGCCTGCTGGACGACCCCGCTCACCTGTGCGGACACCCCGTCAGACGGGCTGGTGACGGCGGGGCCGGCACCCGGCTGAGCGATCCCGTCAGGCAGGCTGCTGCGCGGCCGCGATGCGCTCGCCCCGCAGCGCCTCGTACCAGCGGTCGTCCGTCGGGGGCAGCGCGTTCACGTCGAGCGCCAGCTTCAGCAGGTGGTCGGCGATCAGCGGGTTCCGCGCCAGCACCGGCCCGTGCATGTACGTACCGAAGACGGTGTCGTTGTACGCCCCCTCCGTGCCGTCCCCCGTGCCGTTGCCGTTGCCGAGGCGGACCTGGGCGAGAGGCCGGGCGGTCGGGCCGAGGTGGGTGACGCCCTGGTGGTTCTCGAAGCCGGTCAGCGGGGGCAGACCGAGGCGCGGGTCGATGTCGGCGAGCACGTCACCGACGCACCGCTCGCCCTCGCCGCGCACGGACACCACGTCGATCAGGCCGAGGCCCGGTTCACGCTGGCCGAGGTCGTTGATGAACTCGTGCCCGAGGATCTGGTACCCGGCGCACACGGAGAACACGATCGCGCCGTTCTCGACGGCCCGGTGCAGCCCGCCGTCCCGGCGCAGCCGCTCGGCCGCCAGCCGCTGCGGGCGGTCCTCGCCGCCGCCGATCAGATAGATGTCCCCGGACGTCGGGATCGGCTGGTCGCTGCGCACGTCGAGGCGGGCCACGTCGAGACCGCGCTGCCGGGCCCGGCGCTCCACGACGAGGACGTTGCCCTGGTCGCCGTAGGTGCTGAGCAGGTCCGGGTAGATCCAGACGACCCGCAGTTGGTTGTCGCTCACTTAAGTCCCCTGAAGTCTCGTGCTCAGTTGCCGACCCGGCGGCGCAGGTCCTGGAACGCGGTGTAGTTGGCGATGACCTCGATCCGGCCCGGCGGGCACGCCTGCACGGCCTGGTCGAGGTTCTCGCAGACCTGGAACTGCTGGTTCGCGACCTCCAGGCGCACCGCGAGGTCGAGTCTGCGGTCGCCGATGACACAGATCGGGTGCCCGGTCAGCCGCGTGTAGTCGACGTCCCACAGCCAGGAGGTGTCGGTGCCGTCGGCGCCGCGTGCGTTGACCGAGAGGATCACCGGGGTCGGCGGCGGGTCGATCAGGGAGAACGTCTCCAGCCAGCCGGCCGGGTTCTTGGCGAGCAGCAGCCGCAGATCCCGTCCCTCGAACTGCACGACGTCGTACCGGCCGGCGACGGCCTGTACCTGGTACATCCGCTCCAGGGCGACCTGCGGCGGTACGCCGAACACGGCGGCGACGGCGGCCGAGGACGCGGCGTTGGCCTTGTTCGCACGGCCGGGCAGCTGCAGATGGATGGGCCAGGCGGACCCGTGCGGGTCGAGCACATGGTCACCGGAGAGCGCCCAGCTCGGCGTGGGACGGCGGAAGCCGCAGTCACCGCAGAACCAGTCGTCCCCGGGCCGCTGCATCACGCCGCCGCAGGACGGGCAGGACCAGGCGTCGTCCTTCCACATCTGGCCGGCGGCGACCCAGACCACATTGGGGGAGGAGGAGGCCGCCCACACGACCAGCGGGTCGTCGGCGTTGGCGACGACCACGGCCTTCGAGCCCGCGAGCCCCTCGCGCCAGTTCTCCGCGAGCATCCGGGTCTCGGCGGCGCGGTCCAGCTGGTCGCGGGAGAGGTTGAGAAGCGCGATGCACTTCGGATCCGTGTCCCGGGCGACCCCCGCGAGGTACTTCTCGTCGACCTCGATGACGCCGTAGCGAGCCTCGGAGCCACCCGCGAGCGCCGAGGTGATGCCGGCGGGCATGTTGGCGCCGAGAGCGTTGGACACGACCGGCCCGGCGGCCCGCAGGGCCTCGGCGATGAGCCGGGTCGTCGTGGTCTTGCCGTTGGTCGCCGAGACGAGGACCACGTCCAGGTTCTGCGCGAGTCGCGCGAGAAGGTCGGGGTCGAGTTTGAGCGCCACCCGGCCGCCGATCACCGAACCGCTGCCGCGCCCTGCGGCGCGCGATGCCGCCGCGACCGCCTTGCCCGCGGTCACGGCGATCTTGGCCCGCGGCGAGAGCGGGTCCGAGTTGCCTGCCATCAGTTCTCGATCCTCCTTGCGTACGCGCCGCGCCTGAAGCCCTACGGCAACGTGGTGGTGGTCAGCCTATCGAGATCCATTCGCACTCCCGAATCGCCGTACCCTTGCCGTCATGCGTAACGGCTCCATTCCGGGCACCCGCGGGCGTGTTCGGCCTCTCACTCTGCATGGTGCTCCCCTGTTGCACGAGCCCTGCCGCGAGGTGACCGACTTCGGTCCGGCACTCGAAGCCCTCGTGGAGGACCTGTTCGCAACGATGTACGCCGCGCAGGGCGTCGGTCTCGCCGCGAACCAGGTGGGGGAGTCGCTACGGGTGTTCGTGTACGACTGCCCCGACGACGAGGAGGTCCGCCACCTCGGACATGTGGTGAACCCGCGGCTGGTGGAGGCGGACGGGGTGGTGATCCGAGGGCCGGAGGGCTGTCTGTCCCTGCCTGGCCTGGAGGCGGGGACGGAGCGGTACGACCATGCGGTGGTCGAGGGGTTCACGGTGACGGGCGAGCCGGTGACGATTCACGGGACGGGTTTCTTCGCACGCTGCCTGCAGCATGAGTGCGACCACTTGGAAGGCGCGGTGTACGCGGACCGCGTGACGGGCCGGCGTCACAGACGCCTGATGCGACAACTGGCCCGAGCGCCCTGGCGCCGGTGAGGGAGACGCCCCCAGGGGCGCGGGGAACTGCGCGACCAGCCCCCACGCACCCGCACCCGGGATACGACTGTCAGAACCCCGGACCCCCCATTTTGTCCCCCGCAGCCGCAAGCCGACCCCACAGCAGGTCAGCCAAACTACGCACCAACTCCGCGCGTGAGCACGGCCGTTCGCCGAGCCACCAGTCCCCGGCGGCATGCATCATCCCGACGATCCCGTGCCCCCACACCCGGGCCAGCTGCTGACTGCCGGGGCCGAGGTCCAGCCGCTCCTCGATGACGGTGGCCAGCTCCTCGCCCATCCTGCGGAGCAACGGCGCCGAGTGTTTGCCGACGTCGAACCCCTGGTCCGCCGCCTGCCCGGCCTCCGCCGGATGCATAAGGAACCGGTAGACCTGAGGCCGCACCTCGATGGCGGCGAGGTAGGTGTCCAGCGTGGCCTCGACGCGTTCGCGCCGTTCCGCGGGAGCGTCCAGCGCGGCCCGCAGCGAGTCCAGCAGCGCATCCGTGTGTCTCTTGGCGAGCGCCGCGTAGAGTCCGCCCTTGTCGCCGAAGTGCCGGTACAGAATCGGCTTCGTGATGCCGGCCTCCGCCGCGATCGCGTTCATCGAAGCCTGTGGGCCGTCGCGCAGCACCACCCTGTCCGCGGCCTCCAGCAGCTCGCGCCGACGGCGGTCGGCGGACTTCTGCTGATCGGTCCGCTGCGTGGTGTCCATGAGCTCTCCCCACCCGTGCTGTTTCGATGACGCCTGCGCAAACTAACACTCATACGGCCCTGTCCATCGAACGGGCTGCCGACGAGGCATCGAGAGTTGACTTTACCTACCGACGGGTAACAAACTAGGGTTACCGCAAGTAACAAGCATGCGCGAAGCCATGCACGTACGCCGCTGGAGGGGACATGGCCGAGTTCACCATGGAGCTCAACGACGAACAGAAGGAAGTCCGCGACTGGCTGCACGGCTTCGCCGCCGATGTGATCCGCCCCGCGGCCGCCGAATGGGACGAGCGTGAGGAGACTCCCTGGCCGGTCATCCAGGAGGCCGCGAAGGTCGGCATCTACTCGCTCGACTTCTACGCCCAGCAGTACTTCGACCCGACCGGTCTCGGCATCCCCATGGCGATGGAGGAGCTGTTCTGGGGCGACGCGGGCATCGCCCTGTCGATCGTCGGCACCGGCCTCGCGGCCGTCGGTGTCCTCGCCAACGGCACCGAGGAGCAGATCGGCACCTGGGTGCCCCAGATGTACGGCGACGCGGGCGACGTCAAGCTCGCCGCGTTCTGCTCCTCCGAGCCCGACGCTGGCTCCGACGTGGCCTCGATGCGGACCCGTGCCGTGTACGACGAGGCCAAGGACGAGTGGGTGATCAACGGCACGAAGACCTGGGCGACCAACGGCGGCATCGCCAACGTCCACGTGGTCGTCGCGGTCGTCGACCCGGACCTGGGCTCCAAGGGCCACGCCTCCTTCATCATCCCGCCGAACACGCCGGGGCTGTCCCAGGGGCAGAAGTTCAAGAAGCACGGCATCCGTGCCTCGCACACCGCCGAGGTCATCCTCGACCAGGTGCGCGTGCCGGGCTCCTGCCTGCTGGGCGGCAAGGCGAAGCTGGACGAGCGGCTGGCGCGGGCGCGCGAGCGGGCCAAGGCCGGTGGGGAGCGGGTGAAGAACGCGGCGATGGCCACGTTCGAGGCGAGCCGCCCCGCGGTGGGAGCCATGGCGGTGGGTACGGCTCGGGCGGCTTACGAGGTTGCCCTCGACTACGCGAAGACGCGTGAGCAGTTCGGCCGGCCGATCATCGACAACCAGGGTGTCGCCTTCGAGCTCGCCGACATGCGGACGCAGATCGACGCGGCGCGGCTGCTGGTGTGGCGTGCGTCCTGGATGGCGGTCAACGGGAAGCCGTTCACCGCGGCCGAGGGGTCGATGTCGAAGCTGTACGCGAGCGAGACCGCCAAGAAGGTCACGGCTCAGGCGATACAGATCCTGGGCGGTAACGGCTACACCCGGGAGTACCCCGTGGAGCGGATGCACCGGGACAGCGCCATCTACACGATCTTCGAGGGGACGAGCGAGATCCAGCGGCTGGTGATTGCCCGTACGTTGGCGGGTATGCCGATTCGGTAGTGCCGTATGGGATCTGCGCGATTCGGTCCGCGGGTTGGTTGTGGCTGGTCGCGCAGTTCCCCGCGCCCCTAGGGGGTGTCCGCAGCCGAGTTCATGGAGGAACGCCGATGAGCGACCTGCAGGGCAACCCTCTCGTAACTCTGATCGCCAGTGGCGAGGCCGACCGGACCACCACTCTCGCCGCCGTCGCCCTGGAACAGAGCCGGGTCATCCCCGCTGACCGTCGTGCCTTCCTTCACCTGGCTCAACGCGCCACCCTCGACGCCCCCGAGTCCGCAGCCTTCTTCACCCTGCTGGCCGAGGGCGAGGTACTCGCGGGGGAGCGCCTGAGTGCGTTCGCGGTCGCGTGTGGGGTGACGGAGGCGCGGGCGGCCGCCTACGAACCGCTGCCGGGGTGCCAGGCCTACCCCTCGTACGTGGCCTGGCTCGCCCTGAACGCCTCGCCGCCCGAGGCGGTACTGGCCCTCACGGCCAACTTCTCGACCTGGGGCGGCTACTGCGCCACCATCGCCGAGGCCCTGCGCCGCCACTACGGCTTCACGGACGAGGCCTGCGCCTTCTTCGACTTCTTCGCGGAACCGTCCCCGGAGCTGGAGCAGAGGGCAACGGCCGCGGTCCGGGCGGGACGGGATGCCGGCCGGCTGGACGAGGAACGCGCACACCGGTACGGCGGACTGCTTGAGCACTACGAGGCGATGTTCTGGGCAACCCTGAGCGAACGCCCTTGAAGGGGCGCGGGGAACTGCGCGACCAGCCACGAACCGCCCGCACCCGGCGCCGCACCGCCACTCCTACGGCGTAGTCCCGCTGCTGTGCGCGATGCACGCCACGTCGATACGATCCGCGAGCTTCGCCAGCTCGATGGTCAGCGCGGCCACCGTGTCCTCGTCGAGTCCGTCCTCCCCGGCCTCGACCAGGTGCAGCCACCGACCACCCACAGTACGCAGCAGCTTGCTCACATCGGCGGCAGCGACCTGCAGCGTCCCCCGGTCATCGACGATCAGCGGCAGAGTAACTTCGCGGTTCACACCCGGGATCGTAGTCGCGCGGTGCTCACGCACCGTGCCAAACGGTGGTGATGTTGCAGAACTCCCGGATTCCGTGCCCGGACAGCTCACGGCCGAATCCGGACCGCTTCACTCCGCCGAACGGGAACGCCGGATGGGACGCCGTCATCCCGTTCACGAACACGCTCCCCGCCTCCAGATCCCGGACGAAACGGTCCACCTCGGCCTCGTCCCGCGTCCACACGTTGGAGCTCAGACCGAACAGCGAGTCGTTGGCGATGAGCACCGCCTCGTCCAGGTCACCCGCCCGGTACAGCGTGGCGACCGGCCCGAACGCCTCCTCCCGGTGGATCCGCATCTCACGGGTGATGCCGGCGAGGACGGTCGGCGCGTAGTACCAGCCGGGCAGCTCGGGACGGCGCAGCTGGTGACCGCCGCACAGCACCTCCGCTCCGCTGCGCCGGGCGTCGTCGACCAGTTCCTCCAGATCGGCCCGCCCCTTCTCGCTCGACAGCGGGCCGACGTCCGTCCCCTCCTGCATCGGATCGCCGACCACCAGCGCCTTCATGCCCTCGACGAACCGCTCGGCGAAGGCGTCGTAGACGTCCGTGTGCACGATGAACCGCTTGGCGGCGATGCACGACTGCCCGGTGTTCTGCACCCGCGCGGTCACCGCGATCCGCGCGGCGCGGTCGACGTCGGCCGACGGCATGACGACGTACGGGTCGCTGCCGCCGAGCTCCAGCACCGTCTTCTTGATCATCTCCCCGGCGGTGGAGGCGACCGCGCGGCCCGCGGGCTCGCTTCCCGTCAGCGTGGCCGCCCTGACCCGCTCGTCGCGCAGCACCTCGTCGACCTGGCCGGAGCCGATGAGCAGGGTCTGGAAGCAGCCCTCGGGGTATCCCGCGCGATGGAACAGGTCCTCGATGTAGAGCGCGGTCTGGGGGACGTTCGAGGCGTGCTTCAGCAGGCCGACGTTGCCCGCCATCAGCGCCGGGGCCGCGAAGCGCACGACCTGCCAGAGGGGGAAGTTCCACGGCATCACCGCGAGTACCGGCCCCAGCGGCCGGTACCGCACCCGCACCCGCGACGCGCCCGAGTCCTTCACGTCGGACTCGGCCGGCTCCTCGTCGGCGAGCAGTTCCTCGGCGTGGTCGGCGTACCAGCGCATCGCCTTGGCGCACTTGGCGACCTCCGCGCGCGCCTGCTTGATGGGCTTGCCCATCTCGGTGGTCATCATCCGGGCGACGTCCTGCTGGTCCTCTTCCAGGAGATTCGCGGCCTGGAGCAGCAGGCGGCCGCGGTCGACGAAGCTGGTCGCCCGGTAGGTGCGGAACGTGGCCTCGGCGAGCTGGAGCCTGCGCTCGATCTCCTCGGTACCCATGGCCTCGTACGTCTTCAGCGTCTCGCCGTTGGCCGGGTTCACCGTTGCGATGGGCATCCCTGAACCTCCTGGGAGCGGGCTTGTGCTTCGACCTTCCCGCGCGGCGGTGGGTACCGCAACGCGTGTACGGCTGCGAGAGCCTGTGAAGAGGCCCCCGTCGTCCGCCCGGAGGGCGGGCGCCGCGGCGTCTGGTGCGTGCGATCGCAAGGCGCCGGAGCGCCCTCGTGGCGGAGCCACGTGGGCGTTTCGGTAACGCGGCGAGCGTGCGTGCCAGACGCCGCGGCGCAGGCGGGGGCCTCTTCACAGGCTCTCAGGCCGAGTGCTCCGCCAGCCGGTCGAGAAACGCGGCCTGGGCCTTGACGACGACCTCCCGCGCCCGCTCGACGGCCAGCCACTCCACCCGGTCCAGCTCCGGGAACTCCTGCGTCCGGCCCGAGCGCGGCGGCCACTCCATCCGGAAGGTGCCCGGGACCACCGCCGCCGGATCGAGGTCGGCCTCGATCGCCCACGCCGTGACGATCTTGCCGCCTGTCTGCCGGATCTCGCCGAGCGGTACGGCCGCACCGTCGGGCGGCGGCAGCCCGAGCTCCTCCCGGAACTCGCGGCGGGCGGCGTCCCAGGCCGGCTCGTCGGGTTCGTACTCGCCCTTCGGGACGGTCCACGCCCCGGCGTCGCGCTTGGCGAAGAACGGGCCGCCCATATGGCCGAGCAGCACTTCCAGGCCGTGGTCGGTGCGGCGGAAGAGCAGCAGGCCCGCGCTGCGCTTCTCGCGGGACGCGCTCACGGTTTCCTCCTCGCGGTCACGGCTTCACCTCCGGGTGGGCGGCCAGCAGCGTCTCGACCGTGTCGGCCTCCTCGGGCCGCTTGTCCTCGCGGTAGCGGACCACGCGGGCGAAGCGGAGGGTGACGCCGGCCGGATAGCGGGTCGAGCGCTGGAGGCCGTCGTAGGCGATCTCCACGACGAGCTCGGGGCGTACGGTCACCACCCAGTCGCCGGTCTCGACGGCCAGCTCCTGGAGTCGCTCGGTCTGCCAGGTCAGCATCGCGTCGGTCATGCCCTTGAAGGTCTTGCCGAGCATGGCGAAGCCGCCGTCGGCCGTGCGTGCCCCCAGGTGGAGGTTGGACAGCTTGCCGGTCCTGCGGCCGTGGCCCCACTCGGCGGCCAGCACCACCAGGTCGAGGGTGTGGACGGGCTTTACCTTGAGCCAGGAGGCGCCGCGCCGGCCCGCGCTGTACGGGGCGTCGAGGGCCTTGACGACGACGCCCTCGTGGCCGCGCCCGAGGGTCTCGGCGAGGAAGTCCTCGGCCCGGGCGAGGTCGTCGGGACCGGCCACCAGCGTGCGGCGCACCCGCATCGGCTCGGGGACCAGCCGGGCCAGTTCCGCGTGCCGGTCGGCGAAGGGCAGGTCGAGCAGGTCGCGGTCGTCCACGGACAGGGCGTCGAAGAAGACGGGGGAGAGGGGGACCTCCTCGGCCGCCGTCGCCACGTCCACGCGGGAGCCCACGCGGCCGGCGGTCTCCTGGAAGGAGCGGGGCCGGCCCGCGTCGTCGAAGGCGATGACCTCGCCGTCCAGGATGAAGCGCTCGCCCCTCAACTCCAGGGCGGCCGAGGTCAGTTCGGGCAGACGGTCGGTGATGTCGTCCAGGGTGCGGGTGTAGATCCGTACCGTCCGGCCCTCGCGGTGGACCTGGACCCGGATGCCGTCCAGCTTCTCCTCGACCGCGCAGCCGCCCAGCTTGCCGACCGCCTCGGACACCGAGGATGCGGTGTGGGCCAGCATGGGCAGGACCGGGCGGCCGACGGTGAGCCGGAAGCGGTGAAGCGACTCCGGCCCGTCCGCGAGCAGCGCCCGGGCGACGTTCTGGAGCGAACCGGCGAGCATCACCGCGCGGCGTACGTCGGCGGGCGGCGCCCCGGTCGCCACCGCCAGCCCCTCCACCGCGACCGCGTCCAGCGCTCCCTGCCGGACCTCGCCGGTGATCAGCCCGAACAGGAAGCGCTGTTCGTCCTCCGTGGCCGCACCCATCAACTCGCCGACCAGCCGGGCCCGTTCGGCCTGCGACCCGGCCCCCGACACCTTGCCGAGCTCGGTGAGCCGGGCGTCCACCAGGCGCACGGTCAGGGTCGGCTCGGCGGCCGGGGCGACCGGTCGGCTCAGCACCTTCCAGCCGATGCCGAGCCGGCCCTGCGGCAGCCGGCCCGCCAGATACGGGATCACGATCGGCACGTCGTCCGCCTCGGCGTCCCGGAAGAGCTCAGCGAGCAGAGCGATCTTCCGGGACCGCGCCGAGGTCGCGGCGATCTCCTGGGACACGCGGGCCAGCCGGGTGAGCAGCATGCAGCCATGGTGCGACGCGCTCCGCGGGTTTACACCCCGACGAACGGTTGTTGCCGCGGTGGGCAGTCATTCGGGTGCGGCGCCGTTGGGGCTGGTCGCGCCCACGCGGCGGAGCCGCATATCGATACAGCCCCGCGCCCCTTACAGGGCCGCGTCCAGGTCGCTCATCAGCAGCTCTCCGTTAATGAAGGCTCCCGCCCGGTAGCCTCCCGCCGCAGCGTTGATGACCTGCTCCGAGAAGCCCATCGCGTTGCCTACCGCCCAGACGCCCGGCACGGAGGTGAGCCCTGTCGGGTCGACCACCGGGTACGCACCGAAGGGGGTCTCGTGGAGGTCGGCGCCGAGCTTCTCCAGCAGCCCGGTCTGCGGCACCGCGCGGGGGGCGACGAACAGCACCTCGCGTGCGTGCACCGTGCCGTCCGCCAGGCGTACGCCGGTCAGCCGGTCGTCCTCGATCAGCAGCCCGGCCACCGTGCCCGGGAGCACCTTCACGCCGGCCGCCGCGAGCCTGCGCAGGTCGTCGTCCGAGAGGTCCGACTCGGCGACCTCGTGCAGGAAGAAGGTCACGTCCTTCGACCACTGCGACACCATGAGCGCCTGGTGCACGCTCATCGGAGTGGTCGCCAGCACGCCGAAGGCCTGGTCGCGGACCTCCCAGCCGTGGCAGTACGGGCAGTGCAGCACGTCCTTGCCGAAGCGCTCGGCGACGCCGGGGACCTCGGGAAGCTCGTCCTTGAGGCCGGTGGCGATGACGAGACGCCGGGCGTGCACATGCCGGCCGCCGGCCAGTGTGATCGCGAAGTCCTCGCCGCGCTCGACGTCCACCGCCCGGTCCCGGACCAGCTCCACGCCGTAGCGCGCGATCTCCTCGCGTCCGGCGGCCAGGAAATCGGCGGGTGACATGCCGTCGCGGGAGAGATAGCCCTGCATGTGGGCGGCGGGCGCGTTGCGTGGCTCGCCCGCGTCGACGACCAGGGTCCGGCGCCGGGCTCGGCCCAGGACCAGGGCTGCGGACAGGCCGGCCGCGCCGCCTCCGACGATCACGACCTCGTACTGCTCGGTGTGCTTCTCGTTCATGGTGAACACCTCCACCACGACAGTCGCCCCGCGGCACGGTATTGACAAACCAACTTGCTGATTCTGCAATACAGACATGAGCACCGACGACGTTCTCGCCGAAGTGGGGCCACGGCTCAGAAGGCTGCGCAAGGACCGGGAGGTGACGCTCGCGGCGCTGTCCGAGACGACCGGCATCTCCGTCAGCACCCTGTCCCGGCTGGAGTCCGGTCTGCGCAAGCCCAGCCTGGAGCTGTTGCTGCCGATCGCCCAGGCCCACCAGGTGCCGCTGGACGAGCTGGTAGGGACCCCGCCGGTGGGGGACCCCCGGGTGCGGGCCAAGCCGATCGTGCAGCACGGGCGCACCTACTGGCCGCTCACCCGGCAGCCCGGTGGCCTCCAGGCCTTCAAGGTGCTGGTGCCGCAGCGCGGCGAGGAGCCCGAACCGCGCACCCACGAGGGCTACGAGTGGCTGTATGTGCTGTCCGGCCGGCTGCGGGTCGTGCTGGGCGAGCACGACGTGGTGCTCACGGCGGGAGAGGCGGCCGAGTTCGACACGCGGGTGCCGCACTGGTTCGGGTCGACGGGGGAGGGGCCGGCCGAGTTCCTGAGCCTGTTCGGGCCGCAGGGGGAGCGGATGCACGTGCGGGCGCGTCCCCGGAAGGCGTGACGGATGCGACTGTTGCCCGCGGACTGTTCCCTGATTGGCAAGCGACCGCTTAGTATGCGAACCGACCCCGGTCAGACGAAGCAGTCCCCCGTGGAGGCACCGCATGCAGGCATGGCAAGTGCACGAGAACGGCGAGCCGAGCGAGGTGATGCGCCTCGAAGACGTCGAGACGCCCACGCCCGGTGACGGCCAGGTCCTGCTGAAGGTGCGTGCCGCGAACATCAACTTCCCGGACGCGCTGCTGTGCCGGGGGCAGTACCAGGTCCGGCCGCCGCTGCCGTTCACGCCGGGAGTGGAGATCTGCGGCGAGACCGAGGACGGACGCCGCGTCCTCGCCAACCCCGCCCTGCCGTACGGCGGTTTCGCCGAGTACGCCGTAGCGGACGCCCGTGCCGTCCTGCCCGCCCCCGAGGCGCTGGACGACGCCGAGGCCGCCGCCCTGCACATCGGCTACCAGACCGGCTGGTTCGGCCTGCACCGCCGGGCCGCGCTGGAGGCCGGGGAGACGCTGCTCGTCCACGCTGCCGCAGGAGGGGTCGGCAGCGCGGCCGTGCAGCTCGGCAGGGCGGCCGGCGCCCGGGTCATCGGCGTCGTGGGCGGCGCCGACAAGGCGGCCGTGGCCAGGGAACTGGGCTGTGACGTCGTCATCGACCGACGCGCCGAGGACGTCATCGCCGCCGTGAAGGAGGCCACCGGAGGCCGGGGCGCCGACGTCATCTACGACCCGGTCGGCGGCGAGGCCTACGTCCAGTCCGCCAAGGTCGTCGCCTTCGAGGGCCGGATCGTGGTCGTCGGCTTCGCGAGCGGCACCATCCCCAGCCCGGCGCTCAACCACGCCCTGGTGAAGAACTACTCGATCCTCGGCCTGCACTGGGGCCTGTACAACACCAAGAACCCGAAGCTGATCCAGCACTGCCACGAGCAGCTCACCGAGCTGGCCGCCCGGGGCGCGATCAAGCCGCTGGTGAGCGAGCGCGTGCCGCTGGGCGGGGCCGCCGGCGCCGTGCAGCGGGTCGCCGACGGCGTCACCACGGGGCGCGTCGCCGTGATCCCGGGACTCACCGAAGGAGGCGCGGCATGATCGACGCCGCAGAACTGCGACGCCGTACGGCGGAGCTGCTGGCCGCACACCCGCCGGCCACCACCGAGCGCCTGGACTTCCTGCGCGCCCGCTTCGACGCCGGGCTGGCCTGGGTGCACTACCCCGAGGGCCTCGGCGGCCTCGGCGCGGCGCGCTCCCTCCAGGCGGTCGTGGACACCGAGCTGGAGGCCGCGGGCGCCCCCGACAACGACCCCCGGCGCAACGGCATCGGCCTGGGCATGGCGGCGCCGACGATCCTGAAGTACGGCACCGAGGAGCAGAAGCAGCGCTATCTGCGGCCCCTGTGGGTGGGGGAGGAGGTCTGGTGCCAGCTGTTCAGCGAGCCCGGCGCCGGATCCGACCTCGCCGCGCTCGGCACCCGGGCCGTCCGTGAGGGCGACGAGTGGGTGGTCAACGGGCAGAAGGTGTGGACGTCCGGCGCCCACAACTCCCGCTGGGCCATCCTCATCGCCCGCACCGATCCGAGCGTGCCCAAGCACGCGGGCATCACCTACTTCCTGTGCGACATGACCGACCCGGGTGTCGAGGTCCGGCCACTGCGCCAGATCACCGGCGAGGCCGAGTTCAACGAGGTCTTCCTGACCGACGTCCGTATCCCGGACGCGTGCCGCCTCGGCGAGATCGGCAACGGCTGGAAGGTCGCGCAGACCACACTGAACAACGAGCGCGTCGCCATCGGCGGCATGCGGCTGCCCCGTGAGGGCGGCATGATCGGCCCGGTCGCCAGGACCTGGCGCGAGCGCCCCGAACTGCGCACCCACGACCTGCACCAGCGGCTGCTCACGCTGTGGGTCGACGCCGAGGTCGCCCGGCTCACCGGCGAACGCCTGCGCCAGCAGCTCGCCCTGGGCCAGCCCGGCCCCGAGGGCGCCGGCATGAAGCTGGCCTTCGCCCGCCTCAACCAGGAGATCAGCGGCCTGGAGGTCGAACTCCGCGGCGAGGAAGGGCTGTTGTACGACGACTGGACCATGCGGCGCCCGGAGCTCGTGGACTTCACCGGCCGCGACGCCGGCTACCGCTACCTCCGCGCCAAGGGCAACAGCATCGAGGGCGGGACCAGCGAGGTCCTGCTGAACATCGTCGCCGAGCGCGTCCTGGGCCTGCCGTCCGAGCCGCGCACCGACAAGGACGTCGCCTGGAAGGACCTGGCCCGATGAAGACGCCGCCAGCACAGAGCACACAGCCCGACCTGCTGTACTCGGAGGAGGAAGAGGCGCTGCGCGCCGCCGTGCGGGACCTGCTCGCCGACCACTGCGACGCGCCCGGCGTCATCGCCCGCACCGAGTCGGACACCCCGCACGACCTGGCGGCGTGGAAGGCGCTCGCCGACGGCATGGGCCTGGCCGGGCTGCTGGTCCCGGAGGCCGAGGGCGGCCAGGGGGCCACGCACCGCGAAGTCGCCGTCGTACTGGAGGAGCTGGGGCGCGCGGTCGCTCCGGTGCCCTATCTGACGAGCGCTGTCGTGGCCACCGAGGCACTGCTCGCCTGCGAGGCGGAGGGGGGCCTGCTCGCCGAGCTGGCGTCCGGGCGGAGGATCGGCGCTCTCGCCGTCGCCCTGAACGTCGCTCCGGGCGGCGCCTACAAGGTCGTACGCCATGAGAACGGCGCCCTGCACGGGGAGCTGACCGGTATCGCGGACGCGTCCGCCGCCGATGTGCTGCTCGTGCCCGCGGACGACGGCGGGCTGTACGCGGTGGACGCCGACGCGGTGACCGTCACCCCGCAGGCCTCCCTGGACCTGACCCGGCCCGTCGCGACGGTCACCCTGGACGGTGCGCGCGGCCGGCTGCTCGGGGACGCCGAGCACGCCGTACGACGCGCCCTGTGCGCCGGGGCCGGGCTGCTGGCATCCGAGCAACTCGGGCTCGCCGACTGGACGTTGACCGAGACGGTCCGCTACTTGAAGGACCGCAAGCAGTTCAACCGGCCCGTCGGCGGCTTCCAGGCCCTCAAGCACCGGCTCGCCCAGCTGTGGCTGGAGGTCGTCAACCTGCGCGCCGCCGCCCGCAACGCGGCCGACGCGCTGGCGACCGGCGAGGACGTCGAGGTGGCGGTCGCCGTCGCCCAGGCGTACGCGGCCCGCGTCGCCGTGCACGCCGCCGAGGAGGCTCTTCAGCTGCATGCCGGCATCGGGATGACCTGGGAGCATCCGATCCATCTGTACCTGAAGCGGGCCAAGGCCGACTCGATCGCGTACGGCACCGCGGGCGCCCACCGCGAGGCACTGGCCGAATTCGTCGACCTCCAGGCTCCCTGACGTACACCTGAGCGAACCACGCGAAAAGCCCGCCCCACCTGGGGCGGGCCTTTTCGTGTGCCCTGCACGGAGGAAGTGAACGCAGGACGGCGGTCCGGCCAACTCCCCGCCCGGGCACTGCTGTTCGGACCCCTCGGAATCGCATACTCACAGCGGTTCCCTCCGTCCGGATCGCCCCTGTCAGGGAGGCAAACGCATGGCCCTCACCACCCGTCGCAGAGCCCTCACCACCCTCGGCGCCGCCCTCGCGGGCGCGGTCGCCCTGCCCGCCACCAGTGCGCGGGCGGGTGAACACAAGCACCACCCGCGTCCGTTGTGGCGGGCGCACGCCCACAACGACTACGAGCACCCGCGCCCCCTCCTCGACGCCCTCGACCACCGCTTCGGCAGCCTCGAAGCCGACATCTACCTGGTCGGCGACCAGCTCCTCGTCGCCCACGACCCCGAGGACCTCGACCCCACCCGCACCCTGGAGTCCCTCTACCTCGACCCGCTGGCCGCCCGCGTACGGGCCAACCACGGCTCGGTCTACCGGGGCTACCGCAAGCCCGTCCAACTGCTCATCGACATCAAGACCGAGGGCTCGTCGACGTACCTCGAACTCGACAAGCACCTCAGCCGCTACAAGCACCTGTTCACGACCTACGTCCACGGCCGCGTCCTCCCGGGCCCCGTCACCGCCGTGATCTCCGGCGACCGTGCCGCCCGGGTGCCGATGGAGGCCCAGAAGGTGCGCCGCGCCTTCTACGACGGCCGGCTCGCCGACCTCGGCACCGCGGCGCCCGCCTCCTTCATCCCGCTGATCAGCGACAACTGGACGCTGAACTTCACCTGGCTCGGCGAGGGGACCTTCCCGGACGTCGAGCGGCAGAAGCTGCGGGGCATCGTCCGGGCGGCGCACTCGCGCGGCCAGAAGGTGCGCTTCTGGGCCACCCCGGACGCGGCCGGCCCGGCCCGCGACGCGCTGTGGAGCGAACTGCTCGCCGCCGACGTCGACTTCCTCAATACCGACGACCTCGCCGGCCTGGAGGCGTTCCTGGACGCCCACCGGACGGCCTAGCCGCGCCGCGCGGGAACACCACACGTTCGGAGGACAGGTCAGCCGCCCGGACGAACCCTCCGCTACGCCACACTTACGGCCGAACGCCATGAACCAGGCAAGTCGGCGTGGCGGAGGAGGTTGACGATGGCCATTTCCATCTCAGTGGTGTTGCTCTTGTTCGTACTGGCGGTGATCTTCGTCCGCAACGGCGGACTGAAGATCACCCACGCGATCGTGTGCCTACTGCTCGGCTTCTACCTGGCCAGCACCAGCATGGCGCCCACCATCCACAGCGGTCTGACGGCCACCGCGGACATCGTCAGCAGCCTCAGACCGTGACCGTCAGGGAGCCGAGAAGACTCCGATGCCGTTGGGGACGGGGCGTTCCCGTCCGTCGGACGGATGGTTCCGTACGGAGACCGCCGTATCTCCCGGCGCGCGGGCGACCAGCGTCGACGAACCGCCGCCGTCCAGGCTGAAGGCGTCCACCGAGCCCAGCTCCCGCATGACGGACGCCACCTCCGCGATGGTCAGTCCGGTGCGGTACGCGACCGCGCCGTCCAGCGCGAGCAGCACCAGACGCCGTCCGCCGTCCGCGATGCCCACCGCGGTACGCACCGCCGAGGTCCTGTCGTCCAGACCCGGCAGCGGCTGACCGTCATCGAGCACCGGGTAGCCGCCGAGAGCGAAGCGGTACGGGATCCGTGCCCCCGACGCCACCAGCCGGTGCCGTACCCGTACCGGCTCGCCCGCGTAGAACTTCCGCAACTGCTGCGCGCCCGCCTCCCGGCCCACCAGGACGGTGGTGCCCGGCGCGATCGGACCGCTCCCGGGGTGGTCGGCGGTCGACACGACCCTGCCGTGGCTGACCGTGACCTCGAAGGTGTCGGTGCTGCACGGGGCCGCCCGGTCCGTGTCCGTGCCGCAGGTCGCGCGCACCCGGGAGACACTGCCCCACTCGGGCGTGAACGCCCCGATCGAGTCCACCGGCAGCGCGTACTGGTTGAGCCCGCGCAGCGGCAGCCGGCCCTCGGGCGTACGGACCGAGCCGACGAGGCTCAGACCGTCCAGCCGGGCCCGGCGGTCGGCTCCCACGCCGAGCACGTCCTCGGTGCTCGTGCCGGGCGGCAGCGCCGGCCCGAAGCGCTGGCCGTCGGGCACCGCCGCCTTCAGGGCCCGGCCATGCGCGATCGCCGGTCCCACGCTCGCGCCGGTCGCCTCCACGCCCGGGTGCTGGGTCTCGGAGATGTTGAAGAAGTCCCCGTTCACCCCCGCCACGGCGCCCTGCGCGGTGGCCTGCTGCGAGATGGTCGCCCGCGCCGCCACCGCCCCCGGGTACAGCAGATCGAGGCGTACGCGCGGATCGCGCAGGTCGACGGTGAGGACATGGGCGTGTGCCGGGCCCCTCGCCGCCGCGATGTCGAACTCCTCGTACCGGACACCCGGCGCGATCGCGCCGGGCCCCGGCACGGCGCCGGCCGGTGCCGCCCCCACCAGGGCCGTACCGGCCAGCGCACTGAGTGCCGTGAGCAGCGTGAGTGCCGCTCTGCCCGCTCCGAACCGTTTCCGACGACGCGTCACAGTCCCCCCTGAAGTCTCGTCAAATGTCCCAGGGCTCAGGGGGATTGCACCAGACGGCGATGACCCGCGGGGTTGCTAGGCGCCGACGACCCGCGAACGGGTGAGGAAACGCACTCCCTCGGGTGCCTCCAGCGAGAAGCCGCTGCCCCGGCCCTCGACCACGTCGACGATCAGCCGGGTGTGGCTCCACGCCTCGTACTGACTGCGCGACATCCAGAACGTCACCGGCTCCGCCACCCCCTCGACCTCCAGCTCCGCGAGCAGCACGTCCGAGCCGCCCGTGCGGAACTCGCCCTCCGGGTAGCACATCGGCGCACTGCCGTCGCAGCAGCCGCCGGACTGGTGGAACATCAGCGGGCCGTGCGTCGCACGCAGACGGCGCAGCAGGTCGGCGGCCGCGGGGGTGAGTTCGACGCGCGGGGTCTCCTCGTACGGCGGGATCTCCTCATCCATGGGGCAAGGGCAGCACGGGGAACGTTGCGAGAGGGTTGCACCGGCTCTGACCACCCGCTCTGACTAACCTGCACGGGTGACCATCGAGTTGACGCTGCTGACGTCCGTCTCCCGCCGGGGCAAGGAGATCACCGCGCCCCGGCTGCGTGCCCTGCTGGCGCTGCTGGCCGCGGAGCCGCGGGCGGGCTGCGGCACCGGGCGGCTGGTGGACGGGCTGTGGCCGGACGAGCAGCCGGAGAACCCGACCAAGGCCCTGCAGATCCTTGTCTCGCGAGCCCGGTCACTGCTGGGCGGCGAGACCATCGCGAGCACGCCCACCGGTTACCGGATCGCCCTGCGCGAGGAGCAGGTCGACGCCTGGGCCGCCCAGCTGCATGCCGCCGCGTGTGCGGAGAAGGCACGGGCCGGGGACCATCACGGCGCGGTCGCCGAGGCCGACGCCGGCCTCGCACTGTGGGACGGGGGCCCGGTGGACGGCGGGCTCCTCGACGATCCCTTGGCGAGGCTACGCCTCGAACTCGCCGCGGCACACCGGGAGTTGACACGGTTGCGGGCGCTCTCGCTGGCCCGCTCGGGGCGCCGGGAGGAGGCGCTGGGGCCGCTCGGCGAGCTCGTGACCGCCCGTCCGCTCGACGAGGAACCGCTGCTGGAGCTGATGCGCTGTCAGGCGGCCACGGCGGGAGCGGCGGCCGCGCTGGCCGCGTACGACACGTACCGTCGCCGGCTGCGCGACGAGCTCGGGACCGATCCGGGACCCGCCCTGCAGGAACTGCACCAGGAGCTGCTGCGCGGACAGGCGCCCGTGGTGCGGCGCGGAGTGCCGCACGAGCCGAACCCGCTGCTCGGGCGGGAGGCCGACGTCGCCGCCGTGACCCGGCTGATCCACAGCTCCCGGGTCACCTCCATCGTCGGGCCGGGCGGCCTCGGCAAGACCCGCCTCGCCGGTGCCGTCGCGCGTGACGCCGAGCACCGGATCGTCCATCTGGTGCCGCTCGCCGGGGTCGGCCGGGACGCCGACGTCGCGGGCGAGGTCGCCTCCGCGCTCGGCGTCGGCGAGAGCCTGCGGTCCCCGTCCGGCGAGGCCGGGCCGCTCGCCGGCATCGTCGGGGCCCTCGCTCCCGGGCCCGCGCTGCTCGTCCTGGACAACTGCGAGCAGGTCGTCTCCGGCGTCGCCGACCTGGTGCGGGCCCTGGTGTCGATGACCCGCAACGTCAGCGTCCTCACCACCAGCCGCGCCCCGCTCGGCCTGACCTCCGAGGCCGTCCACCCGCTGCCCGAGCTGGACGCCGGGACCACGGTCGAGCTGTTCGTGCAGCGGGCCCGTGCCGCCCGCCCCGACGCCGAGCTGCCCGCCGACGCGGTGGCCGACCTGTGCCGCCGTCTCGACGGGCTGCCGCTCGCCACCGAGCTCGCCGCCGCCCGGGTACGGGTGATGTCGGTCGCCGAGATGGCCCGTCGTCTGGAGGACCGGTTCGCCCTGCTGCGCGGCGGGCCCAGGGACGCACCGCAGCGGCACCGCACCCTGCACGCCGTCGTCGACTGGAGCTGGAACCTCCTCGAACCGGAGGGCCGGGCGGCGCTGCGCGCCCTGTCGGTCCTCCCCGGCGGCTTCACCGCGCAGGCCGCCGAGCATCTCGTCGGCGGCCCAGACGTACTGGACGTCCTGGCGGACCTGGTCGACCAGTCGCTGCTCAAGGTGACCGACACGCCGTACGGCACCCGGTTCCGGATGCTGGAGACGGTGCGGGAGTTCGCCGCCGCCCACCGGGAGCGGGCCGGTGAGGACTCGGCGGTCGGCGAGCGGTTCCTGCGCTGGGCGGGGGACTTCGGCGTCGCTCACCACGACGCGGTCTTCGGCGCCGAGCCGTTCCGGTCCTGGCAGCTCATCCGCGCCGAGCAGGACAACCTCGTCCAGGCGCTGCGGCTCGCGCTGGCCCGCGACGACGCCGACACCGTCGCCCCGGTCACCGCCGTCCTGGCCGGTCTGTGGATCACCGAGGCCAACCACACCCGGCTGATGGCCCTCACCGAGGACACGGCCGCCCTGCTGTCCCACTACCGGCCCGGACCCGCCCACGTCGAACCGGCCCGCAGCGCCGCCGCCCTGACGACCGCCTGCAACTTCCTCGGCGTGGGCTCCGGCACCGTCCGCACACTCGTCACCCTGCGACGGCTGCCGCCCGCCGAGCCGGACACCCTGGTCCGGGCGACGGCGACGGTGCTGTGCGCGCTGCCCGAGGTGCTCGGCGACCACGACGCCCTCGACGCCCTGTGCGACAGCGACGCACCCCTGCTGGCCGGCGTCGCCAACTGGGCGGCCGGCTACGTCTGGGAGGGCGAGCGCGACACGGAGCGGGCCCTGGACGCCGCCCGCCGGACCGTGGCCGCGCTCGGCGACCGGGACATCCCGCTGCTCAGGATCTGGCCCGCCTCCCGACTGGCCGAACTGTGCCTGGAGACGGGGCGCGGCGCCGAGGCGCTCGTCCACACGCGGGCCGCGCTCGACGCCCTGGAGGGCTACGGCGAGTGGAGCGACATGGTCGGGCTGCGCTGGGGCATGATGCTCGCCAACCTCCAGACGGGCGACCTCGACGCCGCCGAGCACTGGCTGGAGCAGGCGCTGCGGCACGCCCCGGAGGGTGCCGGCCAGGATCCCTTCACGCCCGACCTGGGCGCCCGCGCCGAGATCGCCCTCGCGCGCGGCGACATCGACACGGGACTCGGCCTGTGGCGCCGGGCCGTCCAGCGGCTCGACCACACCGCTGCCCCCGTTCACGGCGACCGACTCCTCATGGAGGGCTGGGTGCTGGAGCTGCAGTCGGTCGCCCTGACCGCACACGCCCGGCACGGCAGAACCCACCTCGTCGCACCCCTCGCCGCGGCGCTGCCCGACCGGCTCACCACCCTGCTGACCGACGCCCGGGCACCCCACCATGTGACCGTCGACTTCCCGGTGTGCGGCGCGCTGCTGCTCGCCCTCGGGGCGGTCGCCCTGGCGGACGGCGAGGGCGAGCGAGGGGCCCGGCTGACCGCCCTCGCCGAACGGTTCCGTGCGCTGCGCAACTTCCAGCCGACGATGTCCTCGGCCCGGACCCGTGAGGACGCCGAGAAGGCCGACAGGGCGGCGTACGAGGACGCGGTGTCCACGTACGCCGCCCTGGACGGGGACGGACTGCGCGAGGCCGCCCTCGGCCTGGTGCGCGGGAGGATCACAGCCTGACGGGCAGGCTCAGCAGGTGGAATCCGTCGCCGGGCCAGTGTCCGAACCGCACCTCGGCGCGGTCCACGGCCAGTTCCGGCGCCGCGGTCCGCCGCACCAGCAGCTCGTCGAAGACGACGCCCGTGACCAGCCGGCCGAGGGCCGCGCCGATGCAGTAGTGCGGGCCGTGCCCGAAGGCGAGGTGACCGTCGCCCCGGCCGAACTCCCTTGTCACGTCGAGGCGTTCGGGGGCGTCGTAGGCGGCCGGGTCGTGGTCGGCGCTGAACAGGGCGATCGTCACGGCCTCGCCCTTCCTCAGCAGGGTGCCGGCGAACACGAAGTCCTCGGCGGCGTACAGCGTGGCGCCCATGCGCACCAGCGTGACGTACCGCAGGAGTTCGGGCACCGCCCGGCCGAGCAGCTCCGGCTCGGCGCGCAGTCGCGCCAGCTGGTCGGGGTGGTCCAGCAGGGCGAGCACGGCGTGTGCGAGGAACAGGGCGGGCGGGGTGATGCCGGTGTTGATCAGCAGGAAGAACATGGTGACGATCTCGTCGTCGGTCATGCCGCCGTCCGCCAGCAGTGCCGACACCAGATCGTCCGCGGGCTCGGCGCGACGCCGTGCCACCAGGTCCTTCGTGTACCGCACGACACCGCCGAGCCCTTCCACGACACGGCTGCCGTCGCCGTACGCGAAGTCCCGGATCCATCCGCACACCCGGTCCTGGTCGGCGGCGTCGACCCCGACCAGCTCGCAGATCACGGCCGTGCTCAGCGGATAGGCGAACTCGCCCAGCAGATCGGCCTCTTCACGCTCGGCGAGCGAGGCGATCAGCTCCCCTGCGGTCCTGGCCACGAAGGGCCGCAGCGCGGACACACGCCGGGCGGTGAAGGCGCGGGTGAGTGGCGAGCGGCGCCGGGTGTGCTCGTCGCCGTCGAACAGCGCCAGGTGCCCGGACAGATACGGGACGTACTCCTGGGGGAGGCCCTCGAAGCCCTGCGCCAGCAGCTCGGCCTGCGGGTCCGGCATGTCGGAGTCGGCGATTGTCGAACGGTCCCGGACCAGGCGCGGCTCGCTCAGCGCGGCCTTCACCTCCTCGTGCCGGGTGACGAGCCGCACGGGCGTGTCCAGGCCGGGCAGGACCACATGGCCGAGCCCCGGACGGGCACGCAGCTCGGCGTAGGCGCCGACGGGGTCCTCGACGAGCTCGGGGGTGAGGTGGAGGGCGTCGGGGGCGGTCGTCGTGACGGGGCACTGCCGTGGTGTGTTCATGCCCCAGAGCGTGCGGTCGCCCGGCATCGGCGCGGTTTCAGCGCGGTTTCAGGGGTGGCGGCCGGCTGCCGGCGGGGCGGGACGGCCGTACGGACATGCGCGTGCGTACGGGCATGCGTGCCTATGGGCATGTGAGGGCGTCCGGACATGCACGTGCCCTGGGCCGGTCCGCAGGCGCGGGGCCGGTCCAGGGCACGTGGGTGTTATCGCCGGTCGTTGCCGATCTTGATCACGCCCGCCGTCCGCGCGCCGCCGCCGTTGTCGTAGACGACGTCACCGGTGGACTTCTTCCAGATGCGGATACGGAAGGTGTCCGGTCCGTCGGTCGCGGTGATCCGGAAGCCGTAGCCGCCGTTGCCGCTCACCGTGCCGGAGCCCTGGTAGACGGCCTGGGTGCCGGTGACCACGAGCCAGTCGGAGCCGGTGGAGCGGAACTTCAGCCTGGCCGGGCCGAAGTCGAGGGTGGCCCTGCCGGTGGGGACGGTGGCCCCCTTGGCGTACGCGGCGGCGAAGGAGAAGACCGCCTTGCCGGCCAGGGCCGGCCTGGCCGGGTAGGCACCGGCCGGGGAGGTGATCGGGCCGGTGCCCAGCGCGGGTCCGGCGGCGCGGTCGTAGACGATCTGCTCGGGAAGCGTCGTGCGGTCCGAGCCGCCGTCGTTGTCGGTGACGGTGACGACCGGGCGACGGATGCCGGGCACGGCGTAGGTGTGCTCGGCTCGGCAGGTCGTACCCTCGACCGTGCCCGCCACCGGCTCGGTGCCGTCCTTCCAGTCGACCCGGCAGGTGTGGGTGTCGCCGACGTCGGCGTCCCGGAACCCGGCGGTGACGGTGGCGCGGTGGCCGGCCGCCATGGGGGCCGTCGGGCCCGTGGCCGAGGCGATCGCAGGGCTCCGGTTGACGATCGGGTCGATGCCCGTCAGCGTCGGGGCGACCTTCTTGAGCAGGCCATCGGAGTCGAACTCCAGCTTGTCGACGGTCGTTTCACGATGGGTGCCGTCACCGCCGGGGATGGCGAAGCGGTGGTAGGCGATGTACCACTCGTCCGTCTTCGGGACGTACACCGCCGAGTGGTGGCCGGGCCCCTTGATCCCGAGGGAGAGATCCTTCTCCAGGATCACGCCGTGCTTGGTCCACGGGCCGGTCGGGGAGGGGCCGGTGGCGTAGGCGACGCGGTAGTTCTCGTCGCGTGTGTCGTTCTCCGACCACATGAAGTAGTAGGTGCCCTTGCGCTTGATGACGAAGGACCCCTCGTTGTAGCCGCTCGGGGTGATGTCCTTGACCTTCGAGGTGTCGATGGACGTCATGTCGGCGTTCAGGGGAGCCACGTACGCGTGCCCGTTGCCCCAGTAGAGATACGACTGGCCGTCGTCGTCGGTGAAGACCGCCGGGTCGATCATCTGGCCGCTGTACTGGCCCGCCTTGAGCAGCGGCTTGCCCAGCGCGTCCTTGAACGGTCCGGTCGGCGAGTCGGACACCGCGACCCCGATGTTGGCGTCGGCGCAGAAGTAGAAGTAGTACTTCCTGTCCTTCTCGGCGATCGTCGGCGCCCACGCCCTGCTGTCCGCCCAGGAGACGTCCGGCCCGAGGTCCAGGATGACGCCGTGGTCCTTCCAGTGGACCAGGTCGGTGGAGGAGTACGCCTTGAACCGGGTGCCGCTCCAGCCCTCGAAGCCGTCGGTGGTCGGGTACAGGTAGTAGGTGTTGCCGAAGCGGACGATGTTCGGGTCGGCGTTGAGGCCGGGCAGGACGGGGCTGCGCATGACGAGCGCCGAGACGGTCCAGGTGCGCTTCTTGCCGTCGGAGCCGGTCACCTCGTACGCCACCGGCTTGCTGAGGTCCTGCACGCTGCCGGAGGCGGGGCTGATCGCCGCGCCGTGGGCGAGGGTGAACTCCGGGGCGAGGGCGGTGAGATCGGTGCCCTCCTTCATCGGCAGAGTGATCCGGCTGCCGGCGTTGTCGATGAGCGCGTCGACCTTCAGCGCCGGGTGCGTCGCCTTCGCGATGCCCGCGGTGTTGCCGCTGAGCTCCATGACCTCGGCAGCCGAGACGGCCCGGTCGTAGACACGGAAGTCGTCGACCTCGCCGCCGAAGTACGGGTCGGCCGAGTACAGGGACCGGCCGATGTAGCCGGAGTGGTCCTTGTTCGCGTCGTACAGCTCGGACGGCTTGATGGTGGTCGTCGTGCGGGCCGCCTCGATGCCGTCGACGTAGAGGACCATCGCGCCGGTCGAGCCGTCGAGGGTGACGGTGACGTGTCGCCACTCGCCCGGCGTGAGCCGCGAGCCCGCCGTCAGCTTCGACTCCGCCGACCAACTGGCCTTCGTGATCGCCGAGTAGAGGCTGGAACCGCCGTTGGACGGAGTGGCGAAGAGGTACCTGTCGCTGTCGGGCCCGAGCCCGAACAGCCACTGGAAGTTGTCGCCGCCCTTCCACTTGGCGTACGTCGAGACGGTCACGCTGTCGGCGTTCCTCAGCACGCCGTTCGGGATCTTCACATACGGCGAAGCCGAGTCGCCGGACATCTTGAACGAGCCGCCCTCGACGCCGGTACCGAAGTCCGGCGTACGGACGTAGGTGCCGTGGTATCCGTGCCCGCTGGAGTCACGGGCGATGTTGCCGCCCGTCTCGTCGAAGTCGTACCGCAGGAGCAGGTCGGCCGGGACGTCGGCGCCGTCCTCCGACACGGTGACCTCGGCGCGGACCGGTGTCGCGGCGCCGTCGGGCAGGCCGCCGGTCACGGTGAAGGTGCCGGCCTGGGCGTACTTCGAGGCGGGGACGTCCTCCCAGCCGACCGGGACGGGACGCCTGACGCCGTCCGCGTACGTCGCGATCACGGTGGCGGGCAGGACGGGGGCCTGGCCGATGCCGGTCTTCACCTCGACGTCCTCGACGCTCTGCACCAGCTGGTCCGGCTGGTAGGCACGCAGGAGGCGGTCGTACTCGGCCTGGGTGACCGGGAGCACGGTGCCGTGGCGGGGCTTGGCCGGGAGGTCGTAGCCGGTGGACGGGGTCCAGGTGCCGGAGGCCAGGTCGGTCGTCTCGAAGGGGAGGTAGCCGCGGCCGCCGAACTCGTCCAGGAAGGCGTACCACTTGTCCTCGGTGTTCGACTTGAACACCAGCGGTCCCTCGGCGGCGCTCATCGCGCCCTTGCCGATGCCCTCCGCGACCGCCGTCCAGGACGGGTCGAGGATCGAGTCGCTCTTCTCCTCGAAGATGAACTTGCTGTTGGGAGTGGAGGAGGAGTTGTTCCGCTCGTCCTTGGAGAGGCGGAAGTACGTCCCGTCGTGCTGGATCACCGTGGAGTCGATGACGGAGTAGCCGCGGTCGATCCAGACCTTGGGCTCGCTGAAGGTGTAGAAGTCGCGGGTCGTCGCGTACATCATGCGGTTGTACGTGTCGCCGGAGTGCGCCTCGTTGTCGTACAGCTTCGACGCCCAGAAGACGACGTACTCACCGCGCCGAGCGTCATAGAACGCCTCCGGCGCCCAGGTGTTGCCCGCGCTGTCGGGGGAGACCTTCACCAGCCGCTGGTTCGTCCAGTGGACGAGGTCGGTGGACTCCCACACCATGATGGACTTGCTGCCGGTGCGCTGCGAGCGGTCCCAGTCGCCGTTGCCGTAGATCCTGAGGTCGGTGGCGATCTGGTAGAACTTGTCGCCCTCCGGGGAGCGGATGATGAACGGGTCGCGCAGGCCCTGCTCGCCGAGAGTGGAGGTCAGGACGGGCTTGCCGTCGTTCAACTCCCGCCACTTCAACGGGTCGTTGCCCTTGCTGAGCGCGGCGTGGAGCTGCTCGCCGTCGGCCGTGCCCTCGCCGGTGAAGTAGCTGAACATGTAGCCCCTGAGGGCCTCCTGCTTCGGCAGCTCGGGCACCTTGGCGGTGAAGGCGCGGGTCGTCCTCGCCTCGCCCTTGGTGACGGTGGCGGTCAGCTCGACGGTGGTGTCGCCGGTGCCGTGCGCGGGGCGGTGGACCACGCCGTCGGCGGTGATGACGTCCGGGTTCGCGGAGGACCAGGTGACGTCCGTGCTGTAGGAGCCGGTCGCCGGGAGGGTGAGGTTGCCGCGTGCGTCGTCGAGGTTGTGGACGGTGAGGGCTTCGGCGGCCTGTTCGGCGGCGGTGCGGTCGTCGAAGGCGGGGAGCACCGTGACGTCGAACGTCCTGGTGTCGGTCACGGTGCCCTTCTTCAGGGTCGCCGTGAGTCTGGCGTGGGCGGCGGGCTGACCGGCGGCGGGGCGGGTCACCCTGCCGGTGTCGGACACGGCGGCGGGGTTGTCGCTGGCCCAGCTGATGGCGGAGCCGCCGGCCGTGCCGGCCTTCGGCAGGTCGAGGTCGGCGGTGACGGCGGTCGTGTCACCGAGGCGCAGCGCGGCCTTGTCGTCGGCGACGCCCTGCGTGGCGACGGGGAGGGCGAGTTGCTCGACCTCGGAGCCGGTGAGGGCGCGGTCGTATACCCGGAAGTCGCGGATCCGGCCCTTGAAGAGCTTGTCGCCGGAGTAGACCGACCTGCCGATGTAGTTGGCGGTGGTGGTGCCGGAGCCGATGGCGCCGGGCGTGATGCCGACGGACGTGTTGCGGCCGACCTCGATGCCGTCCTCGTACAGCACGCCCGTGTCGCTGGTCTGGGTGTAGGTGAGGTGCTTCCAGACCGAGCGGGTGAGGTTGTGGGAGTCGGCGGGCCTGGTCGTCTGCTCGGTCGACCAGTTGCCGCTCGCGATGGATGTGCGCAGGGAGTTGCCGGTCGCGAACAGATAGCCATTGCCGTTGCTGCCGCTGGAGTTGCCGAAGCCGTAGATGAAGTACGGCGTGGTCTGGTCGGAGTCGACCATCACGTCCAGCGAGACGGAGATCGAGTTCATGCCCTTCATGACGTCGTCCGGCACCTTGACGTAGGTGTCGGAGCCGTTGAAGGCGAGCCCCTGACCGGTGCCCGACCAGCCGGCGGTGCCGTTCACGGTCGCGTCCCGGCCGTTGCCCGAGGCGTCGGTGACGGTGTTGCCGGAGGCGGCGTCGAGCTTGTACCAGAGGGCGAGGCCGTCGGTGACCCCTGCCGAGGCGGCCGTGGCGGCGGTGTCGGCCGTGTCGGCGGCCTGTGCGGGAAGGGCCGGGGCGGCGAGCCCCAGCAACAGCGACGCGGTGGTCAGCCCGGCGAGGCGGCCCGCCAGGCGTCTCGCGCGAACACGGACGCGTGCGATGTACGGCATGTGGAGTTCCCTGCTGAGGCATGGCGGGGCCTCGGCCGTGGGCACCCTGCCGTTTCGGCTGTGTGACGTCGTGTTGCGAGAGTGTCAGCCGGGGTGTGGGGCAGCGTCAAGGGTTTTCGAACGATGTCCGACGGGTCGAACGCAGACCTTTCCGGCCCTTCAACTCCCTTCTGTTTCAGGGACGGCAAGTGCGGGTGAGCCGGTCAGCGATCGCGGCGCGCGCGGCGTGACTCGGTCAGTACGGGCAGCAGGGGCAGCAGCGAGACCACGACGACGAGGGCGACCATCGGCAGTAGGTATTCGTCGATGTCGGGGACGGACTCGCCGAGCGTGTAACCGGCCAGGACGAGGCTCTGCGACCAGAGCAGGCCGCCCACGATCTGCCAGACGGTGAAGCTCCGGGTCGGAACACCGAGCGCACCGGCCGCCGGATGCAGGACCGTCCGCACCATCGGGACGAACCGGCCGATCACCAGGGCCTTGCCGTAGCCGTAGCGGGCCAGGAGCCGCTCCGCCCGTACCGCGGTCTCCCGTACGCGGCGTCTCTCGGTGCGGGCCAGCAGTGTCCGCCCACCGTGCCGCCCGATCAGGAACCCGACCTGGGCGCCCGCCACGGCGCCGACGGCCGCGCACAGCAGCACCTGCCACAGCACCAGCCGGGGCGCCTGCTCGGCGGTTCCCGCGCACAGCACGCCGGCCGGGAGGAGCAGGGTGTCGCCGGGAAGGAAGAAGCCGACGACGAGCAGACCGGACTCCGCGAAGATCACCACGAGGACGCCGAGGGCACCGAAGGCCGCCAGCACCGAGGCGCCGTCCATCGGGTTGACGGCGATCATCGCCATCACCTCCCGACCGTGCTCGCCGGTGGCTCTGTCCGTTGCCCACCATCAAGCATCCCGTGGACGGGACGCGCGCGCCTGTCCCGGCCGTGTGTCACGGCGAGGATCCGGAGGCGTCCGGGCGTCAGCGGCTGAATTTCCAGGTCAGATGGGATTCCGTCGCCTTGATCACGGTGACCGGGATGTCGACGGTGGTGCCGTTGTTCCGCTTGCCGGTGCAGGTGATGCTGGTGCCGGCGACTGCCTAGAGGGCGGTGGGACAGGTGACGTGGACCTCCTGGCCGACCCAGGGCAGCGGGGGGGTGCCCCTATGTGTTTGGTCAAGGTGGTGGGTCAGGATGGCGGCATGACGATCTGGTTCCGGACCTACTACGAGGACGAAGATCTGTGGCTGTATTTCGAGGCCGATGACGAGGGCTGGGCAGCGCGACAGGTTGAGGTCCGGGGGAAGGACTCGGGGGCGGTGACAGCGGCCTCCTTGGAAGAGGTGCTGCACTTGCGTGATCATGCCGATTTCGCGGCGATGGGCCGCTATGAACGGCAGTACGGCGTCCTCGCCGAAGGGCCCATGGACGGCTGGGAGGACCAGCCCGAGGCAGCCGAGATCTCCGCGGAGGAGTTCGAGCGGCTGTGGACTGAAGCAAGGCGGGCTCTCGGTAATTCAGCCTGACCTGGCGGGTTGGGGTTCGTACAAGGCCCCGTTGCGGAGCCACGAAAAAGGTAACGGGGGGACCTTGCTGCGCGGCGGAGACCGCTCCTGTCCGATCTCGCTCGCTCCCCGTCAAGACGCGACCGTCTCACCAGCCGAGAGCCGCAGTGACGTAGGCGGGGAAGACGGAGACGGCCAGGCCGAGGGGGAGCAGTGGGGCCAGCGCCAGGAGGAGGGGCGTGCGGGCTGTGATCATGGCGGAGCGCAGGCGGGTTCCCGCTGCCTTGGCCGCCTCCGTGACGTGCAGGACGGACACGGCGATGCCGACCACCGCGTATGCGCAGGCGCCCATGATGCAGAGGAAGACGTAGCCGACCGCCGGGCCGGTCATCTCGCCGACGAGGGCTGCTCCCGAAAGGATCGCAACGATCACTCCGTACGGCAGGACCAGCCGCTTCGGCAGCACCTCCGAACCGCTGCGGTCCTTGGGGGTCACCTTGAAGTAGATCGGCCGGCGGAAGGTCTCCTGCACTATGGCCCCCAGCACGCCCCACGCCACCCACGGCCACCGGGCCAGCGTGAAAAGCCACAGCTCCCAGCTGACCACCGGTGCCGTATGCGGACGCAACAGACCTCGGCGCCGCAACAGCAGCAGCAGAAGCACCATGCAGGCGCCCATGGCGAAGAAATTGGCAAGGAATGCGAGGTAGTTGACGCTGACCCATACGCTGCCGGTCACGGCCGCCACCGCGGGCAGGACCAACCCGGCTATCGCGGCAAGCGCCAGGAGCGGGTAGTAGATCAGCACGATCGCGAACCGGATGCGCAGTCGCATGGGCAGCCGGTGCATGTGGCGCGGGATCATTCCGAACATCATCGCCACGAGACTGCGCGACCACTGGTATTCCTGCGTCACCATGTCCGCGAACGTCATGGGGCCCAGACCGTGCGCCTCCGCGTCGATGGCGAACGCGCCCTGCCAGCCCGCGGAGTTGAAGAGGAAGGACGTGGTGAAGTCCTCCGCCAGATCGGGCCCGAGGCCTCCGATGTCGCGCAGGGCCCGGGTGCGCACCCCGTAGTGGGACCCGATGCAGACGGGGGCGAGGCGATTCGCGTGCCCGAGCTGGAAAGGCCCGTGGAAGGGGGCCTCCCGGTACAGGCGGCCGCGGGCCGCCCATGACGTGCGGGCATTGGCGTCACAGATGCTCGGTGCCGCGACATAGCCGATGGCCTCGTCAGAGAAGGGGCGCACCACTTCCGTCAGATAGGTCGGGGACGGCTCGTGGTCGCAGTCGAGTTGGACGACGACGTCGTACAGCCAGTAGCCCCAGTGATCGTAGAAATAGGCGAGGTTGCCCTCTTTGCATCTGGTGCGGCGCGGCCAACTGCTCCGGTTGTACCCCGGCACCCCTTTCCGCGTCGAGATACGGACTTCGTGGCCCGCGCACCACTCCTGGATCTCCGGGTACGGATCCTCGTCGCACAGCCAGACGTCGTACGCGTACGGGAATTCCTGTGCCTTCATCGCCTCCAGGGTGCGCCGCGCCATGGCCCAGGGCTCGGAAGGCGCGCGGGTCACCGCGATGGCCAGCCGCACTCTCGGAATCCGCAGTGACGGTCGCACGCGGGGCAGGCGGGCCACGGCGAGGAGGAAGTAGCACGCCTGGGTGGACAGGTAGAAGAGCAGCACGCTCGTGATGATCATCCCGGCCCAGGACACCAGATGCGCCGGCTCCAGCCACCACAGCCAGAACCAGGCGAAGGCGCCCGCCCACATGGCGGCGATGCCGGCCATGATCGCCCTGTCGCGGCGGGAGAGGGTGGCCACGAATGTGCTCCGGGCGGCCCGGAGGGATCGCGGCGGCCGGGCGAAGAGCGGTCCGTGCGGCGTGATCCGGCCGACGTTGCCGTCCGAGAGATCCCTGAGCTGCAGTTCGAGGTTCCGTCGTTCCTGCTCGTCGGGCTTTCTCCCGTGACGCTTCCTGCGGCGTCGCGGATCTTCTGTCTGTAGGTGCTTCATCGGGCCCGTCCCAGCTTGTGCGTGGGATTACCGGCATTGCGATCGGTGAATTCCGGGGAATCCCATCGGTCGGTCGCCAATTCGCATTTGCGTCGTATGTTTACACCGTACACTCCTTTCGTGCGGGCGCAAGCCCCGCGCTTGACGCCATGAAACGACGGGTGCAGAGTGTCTATATACGACGTAAACATACACATAAGGATCTTCGATTCGAGCCGTACAAAGGAGCCACGCCATGCGATTGACCGTCATCGGAACCGGATATGTGGGCACGGTGCACGCCGCCTGTATGGCGGACATCGGCCACGAAGTGCTCGGCATCGACATCGACGCAGAGCGGATCGCCTCCCTGTCCGCGGGCCATGCCCCTGTTCATGAACCCGGTCTGAGCGAACTGCTCGCGCGAACCGTCCGCTCGGGGCGCCTGCGCTTCACGACCTCGCTGGCGCAGGGCTCCCGGTTCGCCAGAACCCACTTCGTCTGCGTGGGCACGCCGCAGCGCCCCGACGGCAAGGCGGCCGACCTCCGCCATGTCGACGCGGTCATCGACGGTCTCGTACCGCATCTGCGTCCGGGGAGCCTGGTCGTCGGCAAGTCGACGGTCCCGGTCGGCACCGCCGCCCGGCTCGGCAGGCGCGTCGCGACAGCGGCGAGCGACTGCCAGGTCGCCTGGAACCCGGAGTTCCTGCGCGAGGGCTCGGCCGTCCACGACACCATGCACCCGGAGCGGATCGTCGTCGGCGTCACCTCCGAGCGCGCCGACGCGGTGCTGCGCCGGGTGTACGGGCACATGCTGCGTGCCGGGGCGCCCTACTTCCGTACCGACCCGGCCACGGCGGAGTTGGTGAAGGTCGCGTCGAACTCCTTCCTCGCTGCCAAGATCTCGTTCATCAACGCGATGGCCGAGGTCTGTGAGGCCGCCGGGGCGGACGTCAGGCTCCTGGCCCGCGCCGTCGGCGCCGACTCCCGCATCGGTCCGCGTTTCCTGGCACCGGGGCTCGGCTTCGGCGGCAGCTGCCTGCCGAAGGACATCCGCGCCTTCACGGCCCGCGCCGAGGAACTGGGCGCGAACGAGGTGGTGGCCCTGCTGAACGAGGTCGACCGGATCAACACCCGCCAGCGGGCGCGCACCGTGGAACTGGCACGCAAGCTGGTCGACGGAGACTTCACGGGCCGTCGGATCGGTGTCCTGGGCGCCTCCTTCAAGCCCGGCAGCGACGACGTACGCGACTCGCCGGCGCTCGCCGTCGCGGAGGCGATGCAGGACGAGGGCGCCCACGTACGGGTCCACGACCCCGAGGCCCTGGACTCGGCACGCGCTGCCCGCCCCGGCCTCGGCTACGCGCTCGACGTGCACAAGGCGTGCGAGGAAGCCGACCTGGTGCTGCATCTGACGGCGTGGCCCGAGTACGGGCGCCTCGACCCCGCCGCCCTCGCCGCCGTGGTGCGCCGGCCGCTGCTGCTGGACGCGCGCAACGCCCTGGACGAGGAGTCCTGGCGAGCGGCGGGCTGGCACCTGCACGCACTGGGCCGCCCGCTCCGGCATGAGGCGGACCTCGCCGTGGACGGTGTGTCATGAGGGTCGTGGTGACCGGCGGCAGCGGCTTCCTGGGATCCCATCTGTGCGAGGCGTTGCTGCGCCGCGGCGACACGGTCTGGTGCCTGGACAACCACTGCACCGGTGAACCCGTGAACGTGATCCACCTGCTCGGCCACGCCCGGTTCAACCTGGTGCGCGCCGACGTCACCCACGCCTTCACCGTGCCGGGCCGCGTGGACGCGGTCGCCCACCTCGCGAGCCCGGCCTCACCGCCCGACTACGACCGGCTGCCGCTGGAAACCCTGACCGCGGGGAGCCACGGCACCAAGAACGCGCTGCTGCTGGCCCGCCGGCAGGGTGCCCGCTTCCTGCTGACCTCCACCAGTGAGGTCTACGGCGACCCACTGGTGCATCCGCAGCCCGAAGGCTACTGGGGCAACGTCAATCCGGTCGGACCGCGCAGCGTCTACGACGAGGCCAAGCGCTATGCCGAGGCCCTCACCATCGCGCACCGCCGCACGCTCGGCGTCGACGCGGGCATCGTACGGATCTTCAACACCTACGGTCCCCGGATGCGCCCGCACGACGGACGCGTCGTCTCCACCTTCGTCCGCCAGGCGCTGGCCGGCGCCCCGCTCACCATCTACGGCGACGGCAGCCAGACCCGCAGCTTCTGCTACGTCGACGACCTGGTCCGCGGCCTGATCGCCATGCTCGACAGCCACCACGCCGGGCCGGTCAACCTGGGCAACCCCGCCGAGTGCACCGTCCGTGAACTGGCCGCGCTGGTGCTGGCGGTCACCGGCTCCGCCTCCCGTCTCGACCACCGGCCACTGCCCGTCGACGACCCCGCACGCCGCTGCCCCGACATCTCCCGCGCCCATGAACTCCTCCGCTGGGCGCCCGAGATCGACCTGGAGGAAGGGCTGCGCCGCACCGTCGACTGGTTCCTCAAGGTCCTCGGCGGGGGACGGCTCAGGCAGCCGTTGGCGAGCTGATCCCCATGTGGCGCGCCCGCACCCTCACGTCCGCGACCGCGGTCGCCCTGGTCCTGGTCGGTGGCTGCACCGCGGTACCCCACTACGGGCCCCCGTCGGCCAGGACGTACTACGTCAGCGCCCGGGGCGACGACTCCGCGCAGGGAACCTCGAAGGACCATGCCTGGCGGTCCCTGGCCCGCGCCGAACGGACGCAACTTCGTCCGGGCGACCGGCTCCTGCTCGCAGGCGGGGACCGCTTCACCGGCACGATCACGGTCAGCGGCGACGAGGCCGGGAGCGCCGAGCGGCCGGTGGTCCTCGGCTCCTACGGCAGCGGTCGTGCGACGATCGTCGCCACCGACTCCGCCGGCATCTCCGTGCACAACACGGCAGGCGTCGAGATCCGCGACCTCGTCCTGCGCGGCCGCGGCACGGCGCGCTCCGACCAGGCGGGGGTCAACCTCTTCCACGACACCTCCGACGACGGGCGGCTGCGCCACGTGACCGTCTCCGACATCGACGCATCCGGTTTCCAGGTCGGCATCGGGGTCGGCTCCACCCACGCGGGCACCGGCTTCGCCGACGTGGCGATCCACCGTGCGGAACTGCACGGGAACCAGGACGCGGGGCTGCTCACCTACGGGCCGGACTTCGTCCCCGCCCGCCCCGCCTACGCGCACGAGAACATCGACATCCAGGACGTCAACGCGTACGACAACGCCGGCGACCCCGATGCCGTCTCCCGCCCCACCGGCAGTGGCATCGTCCTCGGCGGCGTACAGGACGCCAAGGTGCGCGACTCCAGCGCACACGACAACGGCACCCGTGCCCCGGCCAACGCCTACTACGGTCCGGCGGGCATCTGGACCTGGGACTCCAAAGGCGTGCTGATCGAGCACAGCGCCGCCTACCGCAACCACACCGGCACCAGAACGGACGGCGGCGGGTTCGGCCTCGACACGAGCGTGTTCGACTCGACCATCCAGTACAACCTGTCGTTCGAGAACGACGGCGGGGGCTACTACGTCTTCTCCCGCTGGCAGCACCCGCACCGCGACAACGTGATCCGCTACAACATCAGCAGCAACGACGGTCGCAAACTGCCGTACAACGGCGCGCTGACGGTGAACGGATCGCACATCGGCAATCTGCAGATCTACCAGAACACGGTGGTCATGGGCCGCTCGGCCGGGAGTATCGGCGCCGTCGTGCGACTGCGTCCGCACAACAGCGGCGTGACGATCCGCAACAACCTCTTCGTCTCCGGCGGATACCCGTTCGTCCTGGCGGACACGGACCTCTCCACCAACCAGGTCCTCTTCCAGGGGAACCAGTTCCACGCGGCGACGGGCCAATGGACGGCACGTTGGGGCGACCGCCTGTACCTGGACTTCGCGACCTGGCGCAACGGCACCGGCCAGGAACGCCTGGACAACCGCCCCACGGGCACGACCGCGTCCCCCTGCTTCGACGCGGGCCCGCTCCCCACCGTCGCCTCGCCCTCCGACGCCCACCGCCTCGTCCCCGACTGCCCCCACGCCGGACTCGACCTGCAGGCCCGCTTCGGCATCGCCCAGGCTGCCGACGACTACTTCGGGCGCCCTGTCACCACACCCCCGAACACGGGAGCGGCACAGCCGTGACGGCCCAGTCGGCCGCTACGGCGGCGTTGCACGCACTCTTCCGTTGATTTGTCATGCGCACGTACCGTGTCCCCCGTCCGCATCCAGGATGCCAACGGACGGGGGAGAGGGAATGCCATCCACACGCTTATCCAAGCGCGCAAGATCCCTGCTGATAGGGGCGGTTCTGCTCGCACTCCCGGCGGTCACGGTCACACCGTCGGCCGCCACCGCCACCGCCACCACCACCGCCGGCGAGCAGTCCGGGGCGCAGAAGACGCCGGCCCAGGAACAGCGGGACATGCCGTACCCGAACATCGACGTACGCGGTGACAAGCGCGTCGCGCCCACGGCAGGGCAGCTGCGGGCCGCGCAGGAACTCGACGGGACGGCGGTCCGCTGGAGCAGGTTCGGTACGCCGAAGCGGCTCACCCCGCAGGGGCGCAACGCCCTCACCGGCAGCAGTGACGCCGACCCGCGCACCCTCGCGCTGGACCACATACGCGACCACGCGGCCCTCTACGGCCTCTCCGCCGCGGAGTTGGACGCCCTCAGCGTCGTCAAGTCGTACCGCACCGAGCACAACGGCGTACGGCATGTCTTCATCGGTCAGAGCGACGGGGGCGTTCCCGTCCACGGCTCGCGTCTCTCGGTCGCCGTCGACAAGGCCGGCCGTATCCTCACCGTCGCCGGCAGCCTCGTCCCGGATGCCCGCGCCACCGGGAGGGTCACCCTCGACAAGGGCGACGCGCTGGACCGCGCCGCGGCATCCGTCGGCACCGACACCCCGCCCGACGGCGCCACCGCCACGAGGGTCACCTTCCCGCTCGCCGACGGCACCGCCCGCCCGGCCTGGCGGACCACGCTCACCGCCGACAACGACCATCTGTACGACACCGTCGTCGACGCCGGGAACGGCACCGTCCTCCTGCGCACCGACCGCACCAGCAACGAGGGCCCCGAGGGCCGGGTCTTCACCGGCCAGAACCCCACCCTCGGCAGTGCGACGACAGTCCCCTTCAGCGGCCTCGGCCGTTCCTGGGTCGGCGGCCGGGTCACCACCGGCAACAACGCCGAGGTCTCCCAGGACCTCGACGGCAACGAGACGCTCGGCCACCAGCCGCAGACCCCGGACGCCTCGGACCCGGCGTACCAGCACTTCGACTACACGTTCACGGACGCCTTCCGCACCAGCGGCGGCACCGACCTCACCACCGACCGGGACGCGGTCGTCACCCAGGCCTTCTACTACACCAACCGCATGCACGACCACCTCTACGGACTCGGCTTCGACGAGGCGTCGGGCAACTTCCAGGAGGACAACCTCGGTAACGGCGGCTCCGGCGGCGACCGTGTCAACGTCCACGTCGACTTCGACGCCAACGGGGACTCCGCCTGCAACGCCAACTTCAGCACCCCCGACGACGGCCAGAACGGGACCATGCGTCTCTTCGTCGGCCGCACCTCCTGCAACAACCACAACACACACCGGGCCATGAACGGCGACACCATCGCCCACGAGTACAGCCACGGCCTGTCCAACCGCCTCGTCGGCGGCGGCGACATGGGCGACGGCGAGCAGACCGGCGCGCTCGGCGAGGGCTGGAGCGACGCGGTGGCCACCTCGCTGTGGAACGACCCGGTGTACGGCGAGTACAACAACGGCTCGGCCACCGGCGTACGCCGCGTCGCGTACAACGACAGCGACCTCACCTACGGCGACCTCTGCGACGGCGGCACCTGCGAGGTGCACGACGACGGCGAGATCTGGGCCACCGCCATGTGGGACATGCGCACCGCGCTCGTCGGCGCGTACGGCTCCGCCACCGGAAAGCAGCGGCACGAGCAGCTGATGGTCGACGGCATGAAGCTGACGCCGTCCTCGCCCGACTTCCTGGACGCCCGTGACGGCATCCTCGCCGCCGACCGGGCCGACCACGGCGGCGCCGATCAGTGCCTGCTGTGGGGCGTGTTCGCCCGCCGCGGCATGGGTGCGAGCGCCACCTCGCCCAGCCAGAAACAGGCCAACCCGGCGACCGACTACCCCGCGAGCTGCCGGCCCACCGCCGACGCGGGCGGCCCGTACGCCACCAAGGAGGGCACCGACGTACGGCTCGACGCGAGCGGCTCCACCGTCCCCGGTGGCGGCGGCAGCTACAGCTGGGACTTCGACGGCGACGGCGCCTACGACGACGCGACCGGCGTCAGCCCGCTCTTCGACCGGGTCGGCCAGGACGGCACGTACACCGTCGGCCTGCGCGTCGGCAACGCCGCCGGGGCCGACACCGACACGGCGACCGTGACCGTCGCCAACGTGGCGCCCACGGTTGCCTTCACTGTCCAGGGCCCGCGTGAGGAGGGCGGCAAGCTCACCGTCTCCGGCACGGTCACCGACCCGGGCTGGCTCGACCCGCTCACCGCCACCATCGACCCCGGCGACGGCAAGCCCGTCCCCCTGCCCGGACAACTGGAGAACAGTCGTCCCGACGCCACCCTCACCTTCAGCCGTGAGCTCGTCTTCGGCGACAACGGCACCTTCACCGTGAAGGTCTGCGGCAGCGACGACACCACCACCACCTGCCGCGACGCCGAGATCACCGTCGCCAACGTCGACCCGGCCGCCGCCATCGACAAGACGGGTGCCGTCAAGCTCGCGGGTGGCCGGACCCTCGTCGTCCACGCGGGCGAGGAGAAGCGGTACACCGCCCGGGTCACCGACCCCGGCAGCGACGACGAGACCATGAGCTGGGCATGGGGCGACGGGACACCCGCCACCACGACCACCTCGCTCGTCAACCCGCCCGACCCCGACCCCGCCCGCAGCCCCAGCGTCCAGCCGCGCGACCTGACGGACGCCCGGGCCCACACGTACGCCAAGCCGTGCCTGTACGACCTGTCCTTCACGGCACGCGACGACGACGGCGGCACGGGGACCGACGCCATGCCCGTCATCGTCCAGGGCAACGCCCCGCTGTCGCTGCTCGCCGACGTCTGGTACGTCAAGTACCTGACCGGCGATCTCACGGGGCTCGGCAAGAAGACGCTGGACTGCTATCTGAAGATCGTCCAGCACGCCAGCGCGGTGTTCTCCGAGCAGGTCGACGTGTCCACCCAGGGCAAGGCCGCGGACGTCCTCTTCCTCAACCTGCTCCTGGACCCGAAGCGTTCCCTGGACCGCCAACTGCTCGCCGCCTGGCTCAACTTCGCCAACGGGGCCTTCGAGCCGAACGAACTCGTCGACACCGACAGCGACCTGAAGCCGGACACCCCCTTCCTGGAGGCCGTCCAGAACGCCGAGAAGGTACGCCTCGACCCCAACGCCACCACAGAGCGGCTCAAGGCCCAGGCGGCCATCCTCACCTGCATCAACATCCCACTCGTATGACACGCATGACGCTTGTGCCGCGCGCCGCCGTCGCCCTGTTCCTCGGGGTGGCGGCGGCCGCGTGCACCGACGACCCGGAACCGCGCAGCCCGGCTCCGCCCACGCATTCCGTCACGCCCACCGCCAGTTCCCCGGCGGTACCCCCCGCCCCCACACCCACGCGCACCCCGACTTCCACTCCCGCGACGACAACCGCCGCCTCCGTGCCGCCCGCTCCTGACGTCCTCACCCACGACGACACGGGCCGCACCGTCACCCTTTCCGTCGGCGAGACCACCCAGCTGCGGTTCTCCGGCCGTTGGCGGGAGGCCACTCCCGCCGTCGACGGCACGGCGATCGTCCTCGTACCGGTCGACTACGAGAGCGATCCGGGTTTCCGGGCCTGGGACGTCCGGGCCGCAGAGCCCGGCGAGGCGGTGCTGCACGCGGCCGGACCGCCGGGCCCGGTGCGGATCATGTTCCGGGTTCGGTGAGACACAGAACGGCGCCCAGCACCTCATTGCCCTGAGTTCCCCGCCCCGGGAAGGTGATCCGGGTACCGGGAGCCGCCGTCCGGCAGGGGACCTCGGTTCCGTCCAGGTAGACGACCGTCAGGGTGTAGTCGCTGGAGCAGTCGTTGCTGACGTAGGTGTAGCGCCAGTCCACGGTGAGGTGCACACAGTCGGGCGCGGCCTGGGGTGGTGCGGCATACGCCGCCGTGCCGGTCGTCGCGGCGAACAGAGCCACCGCAATAACGGTGAGAGTTGAACGCACAAACGGCGCCATCGCACTGCTTCCCTTCACTTCGTGAACGACTGGGCTTCAGCCTAGGAGGCGCCGGAAGGGGGATGAAAGCTTTTGCTGAAACTTTCGCAAGATGGCTTGCAATGGTCTGTCGGGATACTAGACGTCCTACTAATTGTGGTTCTCCTCACATCACTCACTCCGAAATTACTAGGACGTCCTACTATTTTCTCATCAGCGTTCCCCGCCGCACCCTCGGGAAGGCCCCGCCATGAAGGATCTGCACCGCCCCGCGCACCCCGTCCGCCTGGTCACCGCCTCGGCCTTGTTCGACGGGCATGACGCGTCGATCAACATCATGCGGCGGATCTTCCAGTCGCAGGGCGCCGAGGTGATCCATCTCGGGCACAACCGTTCCGTGCGCGAGGTGGTGGACGCGGCGCTGGAGGAGGACGCGCACGGCGTGGCGGTCTCGTCGTACCAGGGCGGGCACGTCGAGTACTTCGAGTACCTGGTGGAGTCGCTGCGGGCGCAGGGCGCGGAGCATGTGCGCGTGGTGGGCGGCGGGGGCGGCGTCATCGTGCCGGAGGAGATCGCCCGGCTGCGCGCGAGCGGGGTGACCATCTTCTCTCCCGAGGACGGGCAGCGGATGGGCCTGGCCGGGATGGTCAACTCGGTCGTCAAGGACTGCGACTTCGACCTGTGGGACGGCAAGCCGTCCGACGTCGACGCGGTGATCGCCGGCGACCGGTTCGCGATCGCCCGGGCCGTCACCGGCGCCGAACTGGGCAAGCTGCCCCCGGAGTTCCTGGCGCGGCTGCGGGAGTCCGCGCGTGTGGTGCCCGTGCTCGGCATCACCGGCACCGGCGGTTCCGGGAAGTCGTCCCTCACCGACGAGCTGGTGCGCCGCTTCCGTGTCGACCAGCAGGACAAGCTGCGGATCGCGGTCATCGCCGTCGACCCGACCCGGCGCCGCGGCGGTGGCGCGCTGCTGGGGGACCGGATCCGGATGAACTCCCTGGACGGCAACCGGGTGTTCTTCCGGAGCCTGGCCACCCGTGGCAGCCGTGAGCTGCCCGAGCACCTGTCCGACGTGATCGATGTCGTCAAGGCCGCCGGGTTCGATCTGGTGATCGTGGAGACGCCGGGCATCGGGCAGGGCGACGCGGCGATCGTGCCGTTCGTCGACACCTCGCTGTATGTGATGACGCCGGAGTTCGGCGCCGCCTCGCAGCTGGAGAAGATCGACATGCTCGACTTCGCCGACGTGGTCGCCATCAACAAGTTCGAGCGGCGGGGCGCCAAGGACGCGCTGCGTGACGTGGGCCGCCAACTGGTGCGCAACCGCGAGGCGTTCGGTCGGCGGCCGGAGGACATGCCGGTGTACGGCACCTCGGCGGCCACCTTCAACGACGACGGCGTCACCGCGCTCCACCAGCACCTCAAGCCCCTCCTGGCGGAGAAGGGGCTGCCGCTCGTCGAGGGCGCGCTCGCCCCGGTCGACGTACGGCACTCCTCCGGCATCCGGCAGGTGGTCCCCGCCGACCGGGTCCGCTACCTCGCCGAGATCAGCGACACAGTCCGCGCCTATCACGCCGGAACCATGCAACTGGCCGAGGCGGCACGGCGGGTGCAGCGCCTCGCGGCCGTCGAGGGGGAGCTCCTCGACGCCGGATCCGACGCCGACAACGTACGGTCGCTGCTGACGGAGGCGCGGCGGCAGCTGCCGTACGAGATCACGGAGCAGATCGAGAAGTGGCCCGCGATCGTCGCTTCCTATTCCGGTGACGAGCAGGTCGTGAAGGTGCGGGACAAGGAGATCCGCACCAAGCTCACCCGGGAGTCCCTCTCCGGGAACAAGATCCCGAGGGTCGCCCTGCCCCGTTTCGCCGACCACGGTGAGCTGGTGCGGTTCTGGCGCGCGGAGAACCTGCCCGGCCACTTCCCCTTCACGGCCGGTGTGTTCCCGTTCAAGCGCGACGGGGAGGACCCGGCCCGCATGTTCGCGGGCGAAGGGGACCCGTTCCGCACCAACCGGCGCTTCAAGCTGCTCTCCGAGGGCCAGCCCGCCACCCGCCTGTCCACCGCCTTCGACTCGGTCACCCTCTACGGCCGCGACCCGGACGAACGCCCCGACATCTACGGCAAGGTCGGCACCTCCGGCGTCTCGGTGGCCACCCTTGAGGACATGAAGGCGCTCTACGACGGCTTCGACCTGGTCGCGCCCACCACCTCGGTCTCCATGACGATCAACGGACCCGCGCCGACCATCCTGGCCTTCTTCCTCAACACCGCGATGGACCAGCAGATCGACCGCTTCCGGGACGCCGAGGGTCGCGACCCGTCGCCCGAGGAGGCGGCCGAGCTGCGCGCCCACGCGCTGGCGACCGTACGCGGCACGGTGCAGGCCGACATCCTCAAGGAGGACCAGGGGCAGAACACCTGCCTGTTCTCCACCGAGTTCTCGCTGCGGATGATGGCCGACATCCAGGAGTGGTTCATCGCGCACAAGGTCCGCAACTTCTACTCGGTGTCCATCTCCGGATACCACATCGCCGAAGCGGGCGCGAACCCCATCAGCCAGCTCGCCTTCACCCTGGCCAACGGCTTCACCTACGTCGAGGCCTACCTGGCCCGGGGCATGCACATCGACGACTTCGCGCCCAACCTGTCGTTCTTCTTCTCCAACGGCATGGACCCGGAGTACTCCGTCCTCGGTCGCGTGGCCCGCCGTATCTGGGCGGTCGCGATGAAGGAGAAGTACGGCGCGGGCGAGCGCTCCCAGAAGCTGAAGTATCACGTGCAGACATCGGGCCGCTCGCTGCACGCCCAGGAGATGGACTTCAACGACATCCGCACCACCCTGCAGGCGCTCATCGCGATCTACGACAACTGCAACAGCCTGCACACCAACGCCTACGACGAGGCGGTGACCACCCCCACCGAGGAGTCCGTGCGGCGGGCCCTGGCCATCCAGCTGATCATCAACCGGGAGTGGGGCCTGGCGATGAACGAGAACCCCCTCCAGGGTTCGTTCATCATCGACGAACTCACCGACCTGGTCGAGGAGGCGGTCCTCCAGGAGTTCGAGCGGATCAGCGAGCGCGGCGGGGTCCTCGGCGCCATGGAGACCGGCTACCAGCGCGGCCGCATCCAGGACGAGTCGATGCTCTACGAGCAGCGCAAGCACGACGGCACCCTGCCCCTCATCGGGGTCAACACCTTCCGCAACCCGCACGCCGACACCGCCGAACCCGGCGCGATCGAACTGGCCCGCGCCACCGAGGAGGAGAAGCGCTCCCAACTGGACCGCGTCCAGGACTTCCAGGCCCGCCACCAGGAGCCGGCGCACGCCGCCCTGGCCGCCCTCAAGGACGCGGCGGTGAGCGGCGACAACGTCTTCGCCGTGCTCGTGGACGCCGCCCGCGTCTGCTCGCTGCAGCAGATCACCGACGCCTTCTTCGAGGTGGGGGGCCAGTACCGACGCAACGTCTGAGTGGACGGGGTGGCGGCCGGACGTCCGAGGCCGAGTCCGGCCGGCGCCGGCGGGGGCGAGGGCCCCCGTCCGGCAACGTCCGTGACGGCGGGGGCGGGGCGGGGGTCAGCCACGGGTCAAGCCCAGTCCGGCGGCCCGTACGCCGGCCTGGAGGCGGGGTCCGCGTTGAGGGCGACAAGCAGCTCGGCACCCGGCGGCGGTAGCTGCGCAGGGACATGCCCAGCTCGCTCGCCGTCGCGTCGGTGACACCGGAGCCAGGCGCGTGGAGGACCGCGCGGGCCTGCCCGTCGATCCGGGGCCGGGGCCGCGGCCGGGATCACGCTCACGGAGGGGATCTCGCGGATCTCGCGTGACGCGGGTTGCGCCGAGGACCGCGGGTCGGCGTCACCCGGTTTTCTCCTCCTCCAGTGCCGCGGCGAGGGCGCGGACGCCGGTGAACACATGGCCGCGCATGCCGACCTCGCGGGCCGCGAGAACGTTGTCGGAACGGTCGTCCACGAAGAGGATCTCCTCGGCAGGCAGCCCCAGTTCGCGGCTGCACCACGTGTAGGCGGCCGGTTCCGGCTTGGCGCTCCCGATCCGGCAGGACATTCCGACCACGCTGAAGTGCCCGAGCCACTCCTGGGTGGCCTCGTAGTGGACGGCGAGTTCCTCCGGGATGTTGGAGAGCAGCCCGAGGCGCACGCCGCGGCCGGCCAGCTCGGCCAGGAAGTCCACGCTCTCCTGGTCGACCTCGCTCCAGCCGGCCAGGTCGGCGCCGATCAGATCGTCGATCTGCCGGCCGGTGAACGGCGTGCCGAGCCGTTCGCCCACGTTCTCCCAGTAGGCGGGGCCCATGACGTCGCCGCGGTCGTACGGTGGGCGTAGCGACCAGTACGCGTCCCAGAAGCGCTCTCCGCTCACCCCGGCTGTTCGTTCGATCACTGCTCGCGACTCTGTGGACTGGACACGGGCCAGGACTCCGAACATGTCGAAGAGTACGGCCTTCATACCTGCACCTCCGAGGTCCTGGTTGTCCCCGTGGATCCGGGGCTCGATGCGGACAGTCCGTTCGGATCGGGGGCGTTGCCGCGCAGCCAGAAACTGAGCACCAGGCAGACGCCGGCCAGAGCGAACAGCACGACCGGGAGCGCCTTGACGTCCAGCCCGTCGATGACCACGCCGAGCAGTGGCGGGAAGGCGACGCCTCCGATCATCGACGCTGCCATCACATAGGCGCCGGCCGCGGCGACGCTCGGCACCGCCCGGTTCAGCCAGGGCAGACACGTGGGGAAGATCGGCGCGATGGCGAGCCCGACACCGAAGTAGGCGTAGGGCGCCACCGAGGGGAGGGTCGCGAGGAGCAGGAACCCTGCCATGCCCACGCAGCACACGGTGAGGATCGCGGGCGCCGAGAAGCGCAGGCAGAGCGGCACCACGACGAAGCGCCCGATGGTCATGGCGGCCCAGTACGCCGACGTGGCGGTGGCGGCGGTCGCGGCGGTGTAGCCCACGGTCTCCAGATGAGTGGGCTCCCATCCGCCGACTCCGGTCTCGATGGCCACGTGCAGCACGTAGATACCGATGAACGCGGCGATGATCGGCGCGACGCGCGCACCAATGCCGGACGTGGCCCCGGTGACAGGTGCGGGCTCCCGGGTGGCCACGCCGCCGAGGGTGAACAGGATGAGCAGACAGACGCCGGCGACGCCGACGAAGATGCCCGGGTAATGCTCGGAGCCGAGCCGTCCCACCAGGGCGGGTCCCGCGATCGCGCCCACGCCGAAGTGGCCGTTGAGCAGGTTGAGCATCGCGGTGCTGCGGCGTCCGAAGGCGACGGCGAACAGGTGGTTGAGCCCGTAGTCGACGCCACCGAAGCCGAGGCCGATGACGAAGGTGCCGACCAGCGCCAGGGGCCAGTTGGGCGCGGTGGCGAAGATCACCGAGCCCAGCGCCATGAGCAGGTACGAGGCTCCGAGCAGGACCCGGTGGCCCAGCCGTGTGCACAGCAGGTGGTAGACGAGCACGCCGATCACCGCGGCGGCGAAGTGCCCGCTCAGGCTGAGTCCGGCGACAGCGGGGCTGATGCCGTATTCCTTGCGCAACGCGGGGATCGCGGGACCGTACAGGGCCTGGAGGGCTCCGATCACCACGAACGCCATGCACGCGGCGACGATCGCCACGGTCGTGAGGAGCGGCTGCGGGCTCCCGGACGGATCAGGTCTGCGGGCTGTGGACATCGAACTCCTCAAGAGGCGGCAGCTGAATGCACATCAAACGAACACACGAAGATGCAGGTCAGGTGAGGGTTGTCGCCTGACTCTCTCATGAATCTTGTCATCTTGAACATAATGCATGTTCATCTGACCAGCCGTCTTGCGAGAATGGCCGATACCCTCACTGGCATGAACGTGATGGAGAGGCACAACTTCGTGATCGAGCGGCTCATGCGCGAGAACCGCGCGACCGTCGCGGACCTGGCCGGCGCGACGGGGGCCTCGGAGATGACGATCCGCCGGGACCTGGAGCTCCTGGAATCGCGCGGTGCCCTGCGCAGAGTGCGCGGCGGCGCGGTGAGCAATCTGCCGGGCGGCGTCGAGCCGCCGTATGCGATCCGCGCGATGTCGGGCATGGAGACGAAGGAGCGACTCGCGCGTACCGTGCTCTCGCTGCTCACGGACGGCGAGACGATCGCCCTGGACACCGGTACGACCCTGGTGGCCGTCGCAAAGGCCATGGAGGACCGGCAGTTCACCGTCACCCCGCTGTCGCTGCACGCGGCCTTCGCCCTGTCCTCGTACCCCGGCATCCAGTTGCTGCTGCCGGGTGGCCAGGTCCGTTCCGGAGAACTGTCCTTCTATGGCCAGACGCCCGCCGAGACCTTCAAGGACCTGTGCTTCGACACCTTCGTGCTGGGCTGCTGCGGGGTGGATCCGGTCCGCGGAGCCACCGCATACAACCTCGACGACGTCCGGGTGAAGCGGGCGGCTCTCGAATCCGCCCAGCGGGTCATCCTGGTGGCCACGGCCGAGAAGCTGGGCCGCACGGCGCTCGGGCGTATCTGCTCACTGAAGGAGATCACTCTGGTCGTCACGGACGCGGCGCCGGACAATCCGGTGGTCGAGGCGATGCAGGCACGGGGCGTGCAGGTGGTTCATCCGCAACCCTGAGCGCCGCGGGCATCTCTTGCGGCAGGTCGTGCCTGCCGTCGAGATCCCGTCCCGGGCCGCGTCCGTGCACCCCTTCAGTAGTCGCCGGATGGCGGCCGAGGCGCAGTCAGGGATCAACGTCCGGTCTCGGCAGAATCGTCGCCAAAGGATCTGCGCGGGCCGGGTCGGGACAATTTGTGCCACTGGTACGTGCAGTCTGCCTAAAGCAAATAAGGCCCACAGTATTCAGCCGGGATTCCTGGTTCGGTAAATAGTTCGCCAGGAGCTTGCCAGGAGCTTGTCAGGACACTTCAGGCCTGCTGACCTCGGCCAGGTGGCTGGAAATCGCGCATGTGCAAGCGAGGTTGGGCCGGGGCATCCCATTCCATCCCCCTTGTCGCGCAGCGCTCGAATGTACTGTCTGCGTCCCACGGAGCCTTCACTTCGTCCGCCCCCGACCGGGCGACTCCAGTGGCCCCCCTCGGCCAACTGGCCACACCGCTCGCCTCGAAGCCCGCCGCTCGGTATCGCGGGCGGCAATTCGCACGCAATTGTTGCGATGTTCAACTACGTTACGCTTTGGGCTCCTGCTGCTCTCGCTCATTTCGCGCCACTTCCGTCAAGTGATTGATCGTCAATGGTGGGACAGTCGCACACTTGACAAACTCGCCGATTGATCTTTGAGTGGTGCGGCGAGAAAATGATCTATGCGTGAAGACGAGACAGGGTGGCATGACGAATGCCACACGGGGGCTAGGGGGCTGTGTTGTCGAAGGTGCCCGCAAAAAGGGGGCGAGGCTGTCCGTGAGCGGGAGTGGTCTGCGGTCTTCGCCGCACCCGGTGTCCCGGGTCTCGATGGACTCCCTGCGCTCTGGTGAGTCGCCTCGGCTCGGAGGCATCGACCCGGCGCATGTCGAAATGCTTGCGCAGTCGTGCCAGGAGTTCGAACCGATCCTCGTACACCGTGCCACTCGTCAAGTGGTCGACGGAATGCACCGGTTGAAGGCGGCGATGATGCGCGGCGAGCGTGAGATCGCCGTCCGTTACCTGGATGGGTCGGCTGACGACGTGTTCGTGCACGCCGTGGCGGCGAACATCACCCATGGCCTACCGCTCACCCTCAAGGACCGCAAGGCCGCGGCCGAGCGGATCCTGCGTACGCACCCGGACTGGTCGGACCGAGCGATCGCGCGGATCGCCGGCTTGTCACCGAAGACCGTGGGCGCGGTCCGCAGACGTTCGAGCGAGGAAGTTCCTCAGTCGAACACCCGGGTGGGCCAGGACGGCCGGGCCCGCCCCCTGGACCTGGCCCGGCGGCGAGAGGTCGCCAGGGCCCTGCTGGCCCAACGACCTGGTGTACCGCTGCGTGAGGTGGCGGCCCACGCGGGGATTTCCGTCAGCACCGCCCATGACGTACAGCGCCGCATGCGGCACGGTGAACCCGAGACGGCAGATACTCGCCGGACCACCACGGCCGCGGCATGGGCCGGCATCGACGCGCAGGCGGATCGCGACAGCAGGGCGGCGGTACTGCGGAGCCTGACCAACGACCCCTCGGTCAAGCTCACCCAGTCGGGTCGAGCTCTGCTGCGCTGGCTGACCACCCAGGCCCCGGACGTCGAGGCGGGTGGGCGGCTGCTCGCCGACGTCCCGCCGCACTGCGCCGTCACCGTTGCCGGACTGGCCCGGTCCTATGCCCAGGAATGGGAGCGGTTCGCGCGTGAGGCGAGCCAGATGCACGAGACGCCGACAGGGCGCCGCGCCGACTGACCGGACACGAGGCCCGGCCGTGCCGCGCCCCTGAGGGGCCGTCACCTGCGTTTCCGGGTGTGCGCGGCCACGCCCCGTGTCTCCGGGGACGTGCGCTCCCGCGGCATGGTGCCACCACCCAACGCGGCCCCGGCGGGGAGTCCCGTCGTGCGGCAGGCCGGGGACTCGCCCGGACCAACGCGGGGCTGGCGGCGCCGCGGAGAACACGCTGCCCGCGACGAGTTACGACTTAGCGTCTGCCGACGGCACGACACACAGGCTTCTTCGGCCAGGCTCCTTCGGCCGCGCTGCGGCGGTGATAGGAGCGGGCCACGACTCTGCCGAATCACCATGGCAATCACCTCGGTGTTGATGGCGCCGCCGCTGTGCTCGGCGGCGCCGGGGACCACGACCTGCTGATCGGCGAGCTTTGGAGTTGCACTCCGGCCCTGACGTGGTCCTTTTTGTGGAAATGGCCTCGGAGCCATTCCAGGTGGCAGCGGTCCGATGAGTGTGCGTGGAAGCCGATTCAGCGACGGCCTGCCTGGCATCCCTGCGGCCGGCGTCGGCTCCGCCCCTGAATCCGGACGTAATACTCCTGTAATTTGACAGAAAATTACCAAGCAAAGACTGAGTGTTCGGCGTCGCTGCGGTCGAGGCGAAAGAATTGCCGTGCGACAAGCCGCAGCCAACCGGGTCACATTGGGCACGTAAACGGCACGCTATCGAACCGCAAATCGGGCATCGTCAGGCAAGGGGGTTTGGGTTTCGCTCAAACGTGATCCGGGTCACTTGCACCTGTTGATCGCCCTTGATAAGTTCCGTTTCATGATACAGGTTGGCCGAAGTGGAGATTCACGAACTGGCGATTCTTTATTGAGGGACGGGGGATTCAGGAATCTTTTTTCGGCTACTGCCGTAAGTGCCGCCAGTGTCAGTGTGGCTAGAATTGCCATTCCGCTTGTTGCCGTCCTCGCATTGGATGTCGGGGAATTCGAAGTAGGGCTTGTCTCAACCTTCTTGACGCTTCCCTTTCTCCTTGTGGGGCTTCCGGCCGGCGTCTGGGTCGATCGCTTGCGGCGTAGGCCAGTTCTCCTTTTCTCTCAGCTGGCCAGGGCGGTCATTCTTCTCTCGATACCGCTGTCCTGGTGGGGTGGCTTCCTGACAATTTGGCAGGTGTATGCCACCGTTCTGCTTTTCGGTATCTGCAATGTGTTCTACGACGTCGCCTACCAGACATATCTGCCGACCGTGGTGGGGCGGGAGCGGGTACTGGAAGCGAATGCGAAGATCACCGGAGTCCAGCAGGTCTTCGCCGTGGGTGGTCCCTCGCTGGGTGGCCAGATCGTCGCGCTGATGACTGCCCCGGTCTCGTTTCTGGTGACCAGTGTCGGGCTGGCGGTGTCCACGCTCTGCATCGCTCGGATCAGAGTGGAGGAGCATTCCGTCGCGCGCACGGAGCGTTCTCGGATGCTGCCGGAAGTGGCTGCCGGTCTGCGTCTGGTCTTGCGGGACTCGCGACTGCTGGCGATCGCCGGATCGACCGCCTGGTTGAATCTGACGTCGTATGCCGTCTATACGGTGACGATGCTTTTCCTGGCGCGAACCCTCGAACTCTCGCCTATGCTGATCGGGCTCTTCCTCAGCGTTTCCGCGGTCGGCGGGCTGCTGGGCTCCTTTGTTTCGAAACAAATTTCCGAGAAGGTCGGTCCTGGTCCCGCCATGTGGCTGATCTTGCTACTCGGGTCTCCCTTCGCTCTGGTTTTGCCCGCGGTCGGGGCGGACTGGATGCTGTGGGTCGGCGCTCTTGCCAATGGAATCGTCGCTTTCATGACGGTGGTCTACAATGTCACCCAAGTCAGCTGCACGCAGGCGCTGACTCCGGACGGTTTCCTCGGTCGAGTCAATGCCAGTATGCGATTTCTGACCTGGAGTGTCATGCCGCTCGGCTCCATGCTCGGTGGAGTGATCAGCGGTTGGCTGGGGGCACGTGAAGCGCTCTTCGTCTGCGCTGCTGCCGGCTGCCTGGCATTCATCCCGATCCTTTTCTCTCCTTTGCGTGTCATGCGGAAGTTCCCGCTGCAGTCGACCGGTCTTGAAGAGACCCTCCAAGAGGCCTGACCCGTCGGTCCTGACTCCCGACATTCGTTTCGTGCTGTTTTCTCACCGGCTCGGTTCTCGCGACTTCCTTGAGTCGCCGACCCCTCGATTCGGTGTGTCCACCTGAACAGAACCTGCTCACTGCGCGCCTGGCATGGCCGACGTCCGGTGGTGGGGTGATCCGTCATGCGTAGGAAGGTTTCTCCAAGTGCCCGCTGTGGGAAGTGACGACTTCGCTGTATCGATCACGTGCTCGGTGGATCCCCAACTCAAGTCGGCGGCAGAGGAGTTCGCTCAGACTTGCGGCCTGCGCCTTTCCGAACTCGTCGAGCGTGTGGGGCTGCTCCTGCTGTCCCGCCTTGGACATGACCACGGTTCGGAGCCGGCCGCGGAGACGTCGGTGGCCGCGTGGTTGGCACAGCCGATCGACCAGGACGGCACCGCAGCCGGCCCCCTCCCACTGGCCGTCACCCTGAGCCCGGACGGCCAGGCACTTCAATACCGCTGGCGCACAGACGTGTTCGACCATTCGATCGCTGATCGACTGGCTGGACATTTCCAGACGCTGTTCGCCGCGCTCATCGTGGACCCCGCCGCCCGCATCGGCGAGTTGGAGATTCTCACCCATGCCGAGCGACGGCAGCTCCTCCTCGACTGGAACAACACGGCGGTGGCGCATCCGGCGGGCAGCATGGTGCAGAGGCTGATCGCCCAGCAGGCCGCGCGCACCCCGCAGGCGACGGCCGTCATCGCAGGTGAGCTTCGGCTCTCCCACCGCGAACTGGATCAGCGGGCGAACCGGCTGGCCCGTCATCTGCAAGATCTCGGAGTCGGCCCGGGAAGTCTTGTAGCGGTCTGCGTCGAGCGCGACGAAGGCGTTCTCGTGGGAATGCTGGCTGTGCTCAAGGCCGGCGGCGCGTATGTGCCTCTCGATCCGGAGACCCCGGCGGATCGACTGGCCTTCATCCTCGACGACACCCGGGCCACCGCGGTCATCACCCAGCAAGCCCTGAGGAACCGCCTGCCCTCCGAAGGCCCGCGGGTCGTCTGTCTGGACAGCGACTGGCCCGCCATCGCCGAACTGTCCGCCGAAGAGCCGACATCTGAGGCAGGACCGGACGACTTGGCCTACATCATCTACACCTCCGGGTCGACCGGAATCCCCAAAGGTGTACAGGTTGCGCACCGAAACTTCGCAGACTTCATGCACAGCGCCGACGCTGCCTTCCCGCCGACCGGGCGCGGACACGGTTCGGTCCTGCTCTCGTCCATTGCCTTCGACTTGCCGATTCCGTCCCTTTTCCTTCCGCTGATGCAGGGCGAGTCGGTGGTCATCATGGGGGAGTCGGGCGCCGACGGCGTGGCGATGCTCGCGGACGCCTTCGTACGGGGCGAGTCCTTCAGCACGGTCAAGCTCACCCCCTCCCACCTCGAAATCCTTCTGGAGCGCCTGGAGGGAACCGATGCTCGGCTGAACGTCGGCACACTCGTTGTTGCAGGCGAACCCTTCGGTGCGGATCTGGCGCGGTCGGCGGTCGAGAGGCGCGCGCCCGGTGCGGTGGTCCTCAATGAGTACGGGCCCACGGAGACCACCGTGGGGGCCACCCTCTACGAAGTCGATCCCGCCACGCTCACGCCGGGCACCACACTGCCGATCGGCCGTCCCATGGCCAACACCGAGACCTATGTCGTGGACCGGTTCGGATGTCCCGCCCCCGTCGGGGTCACAGGGGAGCTGTGGATCGGCGGAGTCGGCGTCGCCCGCGGTTACCTGGGAAGCCCCGAGCTCACCGCACGGAGCTTCCTGCCCCATCCGTTCTCCCGCGACCCTGACGCGCGGATCTACCGGACCGGTGACCTGGCGCGATGGACGCCGGACGGAAACATCGAGTTCCTGGGGCGGTCCGACCACCAGCTCAAGATACGAGGCCACCGGGTCGAACTCGGGGAGATCGACGCCGCCGTCACGGCGTACCCAGGCGTGGCCCAGGCGGTCACCGTGCTGCGGCAGGAGCAGCCCGGAGACAAGCGCCTGGTTTCCTACGTGGTCCGCGACCAGCCGGGCACGGCCGCACCGGACGCCCGAGCCACCATGCGCGCCGACCTGCGCCGGTTCCTGAAACAGCGGCTCCCCGAGTACATGGTCCCCAATGCCTTCGTGTTCCTGGAGCAGCTGCCGCTGTCGGCCAACGGGAAGATCGACCGCCAGGCGCTGCCGGAGCCCAGCGGACTGCGGGCGGAATTCGACGAACACTACGTCGCGCCGCGAACGGACGCCGAGAACACGCTCGCCCGTATCTGGGCCGACGTACTCGGCGTCGACCGGGTGGGAATCCACGACCGCTTCTTCGACCTGGGCGGGCATTCGCTCCTGGCGATGCGCGTGGTCAGCCGCATCGCCCGGGACCTCGGATCGGACATGTCCGTCGGAGAGCTGTTCAGCCACCCCTCGGTCGCCGCACTGGCCGGTCACCTGGAGGCAAGGAGCGACTCCGCGGCCGTGGAACTGCGCCGGCGCGGCCCCTTGGACAGGGACGCCCCGCTGTCGTTCGGCCAGCAGCGGTTGTGGTTCCTGCACCAGCTCACGCCGGACAGCGGACAGCTGCTGACCCACCGAGTGGTACGACTGGTGGGAGCCGTGGACGCCGAGGCATTGGAAGCGGCTTTCACCGGCCTGATCGAGCGGCACGAGGTCCTGCGCACGAGGATCGGCGTGGCGAGCGACGGACAGCCACACCAACTGATCGACACGAAGCCCGCGTTCCGGCTGGAACACCGGGACGCGCGCGACCACGACGAAGCCCTCCGGATCGTGCGCGAGGAATCGGCACAGCTCCTCAGCCCGGTGGACGGGTCTCTCGTCCGAGCCGTGCTCGTGCCGGCCGGTGCCGACGCTCACCTGCTTCTGCTGGCCATGCACCACATCGTCACCGACGACTGGTCGGTCCAGATCCTCGCCGGCGAGCTCGGGGAGCTGTACTCCGCCGCGCTCACCGGCCGGGAACCGGCGCTCCCGCCGCTTCCGATCCAGTACGCGGACTTCGCGGTCTGGGAGCGCCAACGACTCGGAGACGAGCGACTGAAGGCGGACATCGACTACTGGCGCGCGCAGTTGGCCGACATCGAACCCCTGGAGCTGCCCACCGACCGGGTGCGGCCGCCCCAGCGCACGGGAAAGGGCGCCAGTGTCGAGTTCGCCGTCCCGGACACCGTGACCCGCGCACTGTCCCAGCTGGCGAGTCGCACGAGCGTCACCCCGTTCATGGTGCAACTGGCGGCGTTTCAACTGTTTCTCGGCAAATACAGCGGCCAGGACGACATCGCCGTCGGCATACCGACCGCCGGGCGGCACCGGCCCGAGACCGAGAGCCTGATCGGATTCTTCGTCAATACGCTGGTCATGCGTGCGGACTTGTCGGACGATCCCACGTTCGAGGAACTCCTGCACCGTGTCCGTGATGTCGCCCAGGCGGCCTACACCCACCAGGACCTGCCCTTCGAGCGGCTGGTGGAGGAGCTCGCGCCGGAACGGGACCTGAGCCGTACCCCCCTCTTCCAGGCCATGCTCACCCCGCAGAACCTGGCCGCCGAAGTCTGGAGCTTCCCCGGTCTGGAGACCGAAGCGCTGCACACCGGCATGAACGCGGCCCAATTCGATCTCACGCTTGTCCTGCAGACGTCCGGAGAGACGCTACGGGGACTGCTCAGCTACAGCACCGACCTTTTCGACCGCACGACCGCGGAACGCATGGCCGGCCACTTCCAGAACCTGCTGGCCCAGGCGGTACAGACCCCCACAGCATGGCTGAGCGAACTCGACCTGCTCGGCGAGGCCGACCGCCACCAGTTGCTCGTGGAGTGGAACGACACGGCCCACGAAATGCCGGCGGAAAGCGTGCCCGCGCTGTTCGAGCGGCAGGTGGCGCAGACACCGGACACGTCCGCACTGATCCACGACGGCACCGAGTGGACCTACCGCGAGCTCAATGAGCGGGTCAACCGGATCGCCCATCTGCTGATTGAGCGGGGTGTCGGGCCCGGGCACGTGGTGGCCCTGGCCCTGCCGAAATCAGGGGACCTCATCGCCGCGCTGCTCGCGGTGGCCAAGACCGGAGCCGCCTACCTTCCGATCGATACCGGGTATCCCGCCGAGCGCATCAGGTACATGATCGAGGACGCCGAGCCGGCCTGCGTCCTCACCGACACCACCGTGCGGGGCATCCTCCCGGACGACGGGCCCTCCTTGATCGTCTTGGACGCACCGGAATGGGCCGCGGCACTCGCCGCTCGTTCCGCCGCCAATCCGACGGCCGATCAGTTGCACGGGCCGGTCACCCAGGACACCCCGTTCTACGTGATGTACACCTCGGGCTCCACCGGCCGCCCCAAGGGCGTGGTGATGCCGGGGCGTGGGCTGATCAATCTGACCTCCTGGCTGCGCACCGCGACCCCGGGCGAGCCCAACGGCCGGATCGCCCAGTTCGCGACCATCAGTTTCGACATCGCACCCTATGAAATCCTCAGCGCCCTGCTGTACGGGAAGTGCCTTGTCGTCGCACCGGAGAGCATCCGGATCGATCCGGTCGCGCTCGTGAAGTGGATGCAGCGGTACGAGATCCATGAACTGAACGCCCCCAATCTCGTCCTGGAGGAGTTCTATCGCGCGGCCAACGCCGCCCGTGCGGTTCTTCCGGAGCTGCGCGTCATCGCCCAGGGCGGCGACACCCATGTGCTGGGCGACTCCGCCCGGGCCTTCCACGCGCGCCACCCCTGGTGCGTGCTGCACAACGGCTACGGACCGACCGAGACCCACGGCGTCACCGACCACATGCTGCCGACCGATGTCCGGCTCTGGCCCGGCATCGCACCGATCGGCGTCCCCGCCGGGAACACCCGCCTCTACGTCCTCGATCGCCACCGCCGACTGGTACCACCAGGCGTTCCGGGCGAACTGTACGCAAGCGGGGTCGGAGTCGCCGACGGTTACCTGAACCGTCCGGAGCTCACGGATGAGCGCTTCCTGCCGGATCCCTACGGCCCCGAGGGCGCACGGATGTACCGCACCGGCGACCTGGTCCGGTGGCTGCCCGACGGCACGCTGGAGTTCCTCGGCCGCATCGACAAGCAGGTCAAGGTGCGGGGCATCCGCATCGAGCTGGGCGAGATCGAGTCGGTGCTGATGGAGCATCCGGACATGGCTTCCTGTGTGGTCGTCGACCGGGAAGACGAACGCGGAGGCAAGCGGCTTGCCGCGTACTGCGCGCCCCTGGCCGGCCGGCGACCGCAGACCGCGGCACTGCGGGAGTGGTGTGGGCACAGGCTGCCCGAGTACATGGTGCCCAGCGCCTTCGTGCTGCTGGACCGGCTGCCGTTGACGACCAACAAGAAGGTGGACCACAAGGCCCTCCCGGCGCCCGAATGGGACCGCGCCGAGACCGCGGCACGGTACACGGAGCCGCGCACCCCGCTGGAGGGGATCGTGGCCGAGGTGTGGGCCGACGTGCTGGGCGTGAGCCGGGTCGGGATCCACGACAACTTCTTCGAATCGGGCGGTCATTCGCTGCTGGCGATGCGCGTCGTCAACGGACTGGCCGACAGGCTGAAGAGGGAGGTACCGGTGCGTGAGCTGTTCGCCCACCCCACGGTGGCGGGGTTCGCCGGGAGGCTCGACGCGTTCTCGACGGAGATGGTTCCGCTGCTGCCGCGGGAAGCGGAGGCGCAGGTCCCGCTCTCCTTCGGGCAGCAACGGCTCTGGATCCTGGACCAGTTGCTCACGGACTCCGGTGAGTATCTGCTGCCCCTGGTGCTCCGTCTGCGGGGTGACGTGGATGCCGGGGCGTTGGAGACGGCGTTCGCCGAGCTGGTGTCACGGCACGAGGTGCTGCGGACCCGCTTCGTGGCTGGTGCCGACGGCGAGCCAGGACAGGTGGTAGACGAACCGAACGGCTTTCGGCTGGAGACGCTGGACGGGGCCATTGACCCGTGGGCCGTGGTACGGGATGAGGCGTACCGGCCGATGGATCTGGCGTCGGCAGCGTTGCTGCGGGCGGTACTGGTCCGGGTGGCGGCGGATGAGCACCTTCTGCTGATAGTGGTGCACCACATCGTCTCGGACGGCTGGTCGATGCGAGTCATCGCGCGGGAGCTGCCGCTTCTGTACTCGGCCGCTGTACAGCAGCGCCCGGCGGACCTCGCACCGCTGCCCGTGCAGTACGGGGACTTCGCGCTGTGGCAGCGACGACAGGCGACGGCTGCGTCGCTGGAGCCCCAGCTGGCGTACTGGCGAGGGGCGTTGGCGGGACTGGAGCCGCTGGAGTTGCCCACGGACCGCGTGCGACCGCCGGTGCGCTCGGGCCACGGCGCGAGCGTGGAGTTCGAGGTGCCGGGTGAGGTCCTCCAGGGGCTGCGGAACCTGGCCCGCACCGAGGACTGCACGCTGTTCATGGTTGTGCTGGCCCTGTTCCAGGTGTTGTTGAGCAGATACTCCGGCCAGTCGGACGTCGCCGTCGGGGTACCCATCGCCGGCCGTAACCGAGCCGAGACCGAGGGCCTGATCGGCTTCTTCGTCAACACGCTGGTGATGCGTGCGGACCTGAGCGGCGATCCGACCGTGCGTGAGGTGCTGGCCCGGACCAGGGACCTTGCACTGGAGGCATACGGCAACCAGGACGTGCCCTTCGAACGCCTGGTTGAGGAACTCGCCCCCGAGCGAGACCTGTCCCGCACCCCGCTCTTCCAGGTCATGCTCTCCCCTCAGGAAGACCACCAGTGGGGCCGGTTCGAGGGACTGGCGGCGGAGCCGCAGCGGCTGGAGTCCTCGACCGCCGCTTTGGACATGAGCGTGTCCGTCCAGGAGCACGGCGACCGCCTCGCGGCACGCGTCGAGTACTCCACCGACCTCTTCGACCGCACCACCGTCGAGCGCCTGGCCGGGCACTTCGTGGTCCTGCTCGGCGCCGCCGTGGACGCGCCGGATGAGCGGATCGGCACCCTGGACATCCTCACCGACGCCGAGCGCGGTCGGCTGCTGGCCGAGTGGAACGACACCAAGGTCCCCTATCCGGTCGACCGAGCCGTCCCCGAC
>NZ_JAQMYP010000051.1 GCF_028369295.1 Streptomyces sp. HD | reverse complement strand
GGTTGGACCTGGAACTTCGGTTCCGGGTCCAACCCTTTTTTGTTGTGCGTCACCTGAAGTTCACGTTGCGCAACCAACATCCCCCACATGGGTACTGCTGCAATGCTCAGGGCCGCCGGCGTCGGAGTCGGTGACGAGGTTGTCGTACCGGCCTTCGGGAACGTCGAAGTCGCCGAAGCCGTGGTCCTGGCCGGGGCGCTGCCGGTGTTCGCGGACATAGATCCGGTCACCTACTGTCTGGACGCCGTCGCCGTCGAGGCGGTCGTCAACCCGCGGACGGCGGCCATCGTTGCCGTACACCGCTTTGGTCGGTCGGCCGATATCGCGCGGTTGCATGACATCGGGCAGCGGCATGGGCTGTTGGTGCTGGAGCAGGGGGAGTCCGAGGCTCCGTACGACGAGATCGCTCAGCGCAGGCAGCGGGCCTCCTACCTGGATACGAAGCTGAAGGGCGTGCACACACCCGATGGTGGCGACGGACACACCTACCAGCAGTACGTCGTCCGCGTGCCGGGGAACGGGCGGCCGGACCGTGATGCCTTCGCTCGGGCCGTGCGGGCGCGAGGAGTTGAGTGCCGGGTGCCGGTGAAGACGCCCGTGCATCGGCTGCCGGAGTTTCGGCGGTGCGTGTCTCTGCCGGCGACGGAGCGTGCCGCTGATGAAACGTTGGCGCTGCCTGTCGACGCCTCGCTGACGAAGCGGGACATGCAGCGGATCGTCTCTGCCTGCAATGCGCTCGGGGGACTGCTTCAGCCCGCCTTCTGAGGGAATTTGGGAGCACGGGCACGTTCAGGGTATGATCTATTCCGTTGCCGCGAGGGAAACTTCGCAAAAGGCAGCAGGCCCCTATAGCTCAGTCGGTAGAGCGTCTCCATGGTAAGGAGAAGGTCAACGGTTCGATTCCGTTTGGGGGCTCCACACAGAAGGCCCCGCCCATTCGGGCGGGGCCTTTCTCATGCCCTTCTTCCTGCCTCCGTCAGTCCTTGTGGATGCCGGGGACGCGCATCGCCAGGATCGCCATGTCGTCGGACGGGGCGTCGGAGGCGAAGCGTTCGACCGCGCGCATGATGCGGGCCGCCACCGCGCCGGCCGTGAGTCCCGTGCAGGTGGTGAGGACGTCGGTGAGGCCGTCGTCGCCCAACATGCGGCTGCCCTCGCGGCGTTCGGTGACACCGTCGGTCACGCACAGGAGGACGTCACCCGGGTCGAGGGTGACCGTCTGCTCGTAGAGCTCCAGGTCGTCCATGACGCCGAGCAGGGGCTGGGGCTCGGCGGCCGGCTCGACCGTGCCGTCCTGGCGCAGGCGCAGCGGGAGCGGGTGGCCGGCGCAGACCACCTTCAGCTCGGCGCTGCCGTCCTCCTGCGGCCTCAACTCGCCGTAGAGGAGCGTCAGGAAGCGGCTGCGGGCGCCCTCGTCGAGGATCGCGGAGTTCAGGCGCTCCAGCACCGCCGGGCCGCTGAGGCCTTCGCGAGCGAGGAGCCGGAGGGCGTGCCGGGCCAGGCCTGTCACCGCCGCCGCGTTCGGGCCCGTACCGCAGACGTCGCCGATGGCGAAGCCGTAGGCGCCGTCGCTGATCGGGAAGAGGTCGTAGAAGTCGCCGCCGACCTCGTTGCCCTCGCCGGCCGCGCGGTAGATGACCTCGACCTCGACGCCGTCGATCTCGGGGAGCTCGGGTGGCAGGAGGCTGCGTTGGAGGGACTGGCTGATGGCCGTGCGCTCGGAATAGAGGCGGGCGTTGTCCAGGGCCAGGGCGGCCCTTCGGGAGAGGTCCTCGGCCAGCTCCAGGATTTCCTGGCGGAAGTGTTCGTCCGTCGGCTTGCCGAGGGTCAGCATGCCGATGACCCGGTTGCGGGCCACCAGGGGCAGTACGACCGTCTCGCCACCAACGGCCGACGCGGTGGCCAGGGTGGGGCCGATGCCCGCGCTGATGCGGCCGATCGGCTCGCCCAGGCCCAAGCTGCGCATGGAGGTGCGCAGGGCCGCCTGGTGGGCGGATTCGGCGGGGGCCGACCAGACGCGTGCACCGGGGGTGGGTACCGGGTCCGGCGGGGGGATCTTCGAGAGCAACGACTTAATGCCGTCGATGAGTTCCTCGTCCTCATGCAGGACGTACGAGAGGTAGGGCTCCGAGGCCTGGTCGGCGATCGTGTAGACCGCGCACCAGGTGGCCAGGGTCGGCACCGTCATCTGGGCCATCAGGGCCAGGGTCTGGTCGCGGTCCAGGGTGCCGGCGAGGAGGTCGGAGGCCTCTACGAGGAAGCTGAGGGAGCCACGGCGCAGGCGTTCCAGTTCGCCGAGGCGGGCCGACTCGACCGCCAGTGCGATGCGGTCGGCGGCGAACTGCAGGCGCAGCGCCTCTTCGTTGGAGTACCGGTTCGGGGCCTCGGCGGCGACGCCCAGGGAGCCGGTGAGGCGTCCCTCGACCTTCAGGGGGACCGTGACGACCGAGCGCATACCCGTGCCGCTCAATAGGGGTACGGCGCCGGGGACCATCGTGAGGTCCTCGTGGACGGACGGCATGCGGGCCGAGCCGTAGCGGCCGGGGCCCGCTTCGACGGGCACGCGCGCGAAGCGCTGGCGGGCGGACGGCAGGCCGGTGGAGGCGCGGACCTCCAACTCCGTTTCGTCGTCGGTCGCCAGGAGCAGGAACGCGGAGTCGCCGTCGAGCATGTCGCGGGCGCGTTCCACCGTGCGCTGGAGGAGGCCGTCGAGGTCGTCCGGGGCCGGGGAGCCGATGAACACCTCGAACGGGTCGGTGCTCTGGGCGTCGGTGCCGGTGGTCGTGTCGGAGGCCGGGACGCGCAACGGGGTCTGCAGGACCGCGCGTTCGTGGTCGCGGACCAGGAGGCAGACCGTGGACGGTTCGCCGCCCGTGTCGCGGACGCGGAGGTGGGACGCGTAGACCGGGGTGACGCGGCCGTTGGCGCCCCTTATGCCGTAGCTGCCCTCCCAGCGGGAGAGCTGGAGCGCCTCCGCGATGCCCGTGCTGGTGCCCGGGGTGTGCGGCCAGGCCGCGAGGTCGGTCAGGGGCTTGCCGGTGACCTGCTCCGCCCCATAGCCGAAGAGATCCTCCGCGTCCTCGTTCCAGGACGAGATGGCGCCCGTACGGTCGATCTGGATCACCGCGACGCGGACGCGGCTGTCGGCGAGCGGGAGGAGGTCGGACGGCAGGGACGGGCCTGCGGCGCGGGTGCCCACCGGGCGTTCGGGGAGGTCGAGTTGGAACCAGACCTGCTTGTGGGTCGGGGTGTACTCGACGCCCCAGCGGCCGGACAGGGCCGCGCACAGCTGGAGGCCGCGGCCGCCCTCGCGGTCGGGGCTGCCCATGTTGACCGGGGAGCCCTGGAGGGGGATCTCGCGCTCCGGATACCGGTCGGCCACCTCGATCCGTACGCCGTCGTCACTGCGCAGACACAGGACGTCCGCGGACGTGCCGGCGTGCACCACGGCGTTGGTCACCAGTTCACTGGTGAGGACTACGGCGTCGTCGACGATGTCGGCGAAGCCCCAGCCCTGGAGGGTGTCGCGGACGAAGGAGCGGGCGCTCGCCACCGATCGCCCGACGGGATCGAAGCTGGCTGCCGCGCGCGCGGTGATCACAGAACTCCTCGTCCGGTTGTCGACGTGCAGGGCTCCGTGGCCGATCGGCTCGCGCCGCTGGTGCGGCATCTGCGCGTCCGTCGGCCGGTCCGGGGATGGTCCCCCCGGGATCAGTCCGGTGGTCATGTCCGGCTGCCCCTCCGATGCCCGCTCGTGCTCCTCCTGCCACCGCCCAGGCCGGACGGACCGGCGCGGCTGGACAGCCGCATGCAAGGTTACTTACCTTCGCCGTCCATGCGGATGCCGGTCTGCAGTGTTTCCGTCCAGAGGGTGTGCGGACGATGTGCGAAGCTGCCGAACTGTTATGGCCGGGTTCAGCCAGGGTGAAACACTGGGCAAGCTTCTTGTGAAGGTCCGGGCAGGCTGAGTGTCGTTCGCGTACCGCGGGCAGCAGCACGTGGTGTGGCCTGGTACATCCGGCAGGAATACCCAGTAGTAACGGGCACGCGGAGCAGTAGAACCCGAGCACAGCAGTAACGGTCGACCCCTGCGGGAGGGACACAGTGGAGTCTGGCGCAGCGACGCGGGGCACTAAAACGCGCGCGAAAGGCGGACAGTCCCTGAGGAACGAGCGCAAGACGCGTGGCGGGACCACCGCGGTGGACACGGCCGCCCTGAACCGGCTGCTGACGGCCCTGGTGTCGATGCGCGACGGGAACTTCCGGAAACGGCTCACGGTGTCCGGGGACGGCGTGATGTCCGAGATCGCCGCCGTCTTCAACGAGGTGGCCGACCGGAATCTCCACCTCACGGGTGAGTTGTCGCGGGTGCGACGCATGGTCGGGCGTGAGGGCAAGCTCACGGAACGGCTGGAGACGGGCGCCTGCGAGGGCTCCTGGGCCACCGCGGTCGACAACTCCAACGCGCTGGTCGACGACCTCGTACGGCCCGTCTCCGAGGTCAGCCGGGTGCTGTCCGCGGTGGCCGAGGGTGATCTGTCGCCGCGCATGGAGCTGCGGACGCAGGCGCCCGACGGGACCGGGCATCCGCTGCGGGGCGAGTTCCTCAAGGTCGGCCGGACTGTGAACAATCTTGTCGATCAGCTGTCCACGTTCACCGACGAGGTCACGCGGGTGGCCAGTGAGGTCGGTACCGAGGGCAAGCTCGGCGGGCAGGCACGCGTGCGTGGCATGTCGGGTTCATGGAAGGACCTCACGGACTCCGTCAACACGATGGCGTACCGGCTGACGGCCCAGGTGCGGGACATCGCGCTGGTGACCACGGCGGTCGCCAAGGGTGACCTGTCCAGGAAGGTCACGGTTCACGTGGCCGGCGAGATGCTGGAGCTCAAGAACACCGTCAACACGATGGTGGACCAGCTGTCGTCCTTCTCGTCCGAGGTGACGCGAGTCGCGCGCGAGGTGGGCACCGAGGGTGAGCTCGGCGGGCAGGCGCAGGTGCCGGGTGTGGCAGGTGTGTGGAAGGACCTCACCGATTCGGTGAACCTGATGGCCGGCAACCTGACCGCGCAGGTGCGAGGAATCGCACAGGTGACCACGGCGGTCGCCAACGGTGACCTGTCGCAGAAGGTGACCGTTTCGGCACGCGGCGAGGTCGCCCAGCTCGCGACCACGATCAACCAGATGACCGAGACGCTGCGGATCTTCGCCGACGAGGTCACGCGTGTCGCCAACGAGGTCGGCGCCGAGGGCCAGCTGGGCGGCCAGGCGAACGTGCCGGGCGCGGCGGGGACGTGGAAGGACCTGACGGACTCCGTCAACACCGTGTTCCGGAACCTCACCACTCAGGTGCGGGACATCGCCGCGGTGACGACGGCGGTGGCCAGCGGTGACCTGTCGCAGAAGGTCACGGTCGACGTGGCCGGCGAGATGCTGGAGCTGAAGAACACCGTCAACGGCATGGTCGACCAGCTGTCCGCGTTCGGTTCCGAGGTCACACGTGTCGCGCGTGAGGTCGGTGTCGAGGGTGAGCTCGGCGGCCAGGCGCAGGTGCCGGGTGCGGCGGGGACGTGGAAGGACCTGACGGACTCCGTCAACACGGCGTTCCGGAATCTCACCGGACAGGTGAGGAACATCGCCCAGGTGACCACGGCGGTGGCCAACGGTGACCTGTCGCAGAAGGTCACGGTGGACGTCTCCGGCGAGATGCTTCAGCTGAAGAACACCGTGAACACGATGGTGGACCAGCTGTCGTCCTTCGCCGACCAGGTCACGCGGATGGCCCGGGACGTGGGCACGGAGGGCCGTCTCGGCGGTCAGGCGGTCGTACCGGGCGTGTCGGGTACGTGGAAGGAACTCACCGACTCCGTCAACTTCATGGCCGGCAACCTCACCTCGCAGGTGCGCCAGATCGCCCAGGTGACCACGGCGGTGGCCCGGGGTGACCTCTCGCAGAAGATCGACGTCGACGCGCGCGGCGAGATCCTGGAGCTGAAGAACACCATCAACACGATGGTCGACCAGCTCTCCGGCTTCGCCGACCAGGTGACCCGGGTGGCCCGCGAGGTGGGCACCGAGGGGCGTCTCGGCGGGCAGGCGCAGGTGCCCGGCGTCGCCGGTGTGTGGCGGGACCTGACCGACTCCGTGAACGGAATGGCAGGAAACCTGACCGCCCAGGTCCGCAACATCGCGCAGGTCGCCACGGCGGTGGCCCGGGGTGACCTGTCGCAGAAGATCACCGTCGACGCGCGCGGCGAGATCCTGGAGCTGAAGAACACGCTGAACACGATGGTCGACCAGCTGTCGTCGTTCGCGGAGGAGGTCACCAGGGTCGCCCGTGAGGTGGGTACGGAGGGCCAGCTCGGTGGTCAGGCCGAGGTGCAGGGTGTCTCCGGCACCTGGAAGGACCTCACCCAGTCCGTGAACTTCATGGCGAACAACCTGACCATTCAGGTGCGCAACATCGCCGAGGTGACGACCGCGGTCGCCAAGGGCGACCTCTCGAAGAAGATCACTGTTGACGCGAAGGGCGAGATCCTTGAGCTCGTCACGACGGTCAACACCATGGTCGACCAGCTGTCCAGCTTCGCCGAGCAGGTGACCCGGGTGGCCCGTGAGGTGGGCACCGAGGGCATCCTGGGCGGCCAGGCGCACGTACCCGGTATCACGGGTATCTGGAAGGACCTCAGCGGCAACGTCAACCTGATGGCCAAGAACCTGACCATGCAGGTGCGGAACATCTCCCAGGTCGCGGCGGCCGTCGCCAACGGCGATCTGACACGGACGGTGACGATCGAGGCGCGCGGCGAGGTCGCGCAGCTCGCCGACACGTTCAACACCATGGTGAAGACGCTCAGTTCGTTCGCCGACCAGGTCACCAAGGTGGCCCGTGAGGTGGGTACGGACGGCATCCTCGGTGGTCAGGCGCATGTGCCGGGTGTGGCCGGTACGTGGAAGGACCTCACCGAGTCCGTGAACCAGATGGCGTCCAACCTGACCGGTCAGGTGCGCAACATCGCCATGGTCACGACCGCCATCGCCAAGGGTGACCTGACCAAGAAGATCGACATTGACGCTCGCGGCGAGATCCTCGAACTCAAGACGACGATCAACACGATGGTCGACCAGCTGTCGTCCTTCGCCGAGGAGGTCACCCGAGTCGCCCGCGAGGTGGGCACGGAGGGACAGCTCGGCGGTCAGGCACGCGTGCGTGACGTCGACGGAACCTGGCGCGACCTCACCGAGTCCGTGAACGAAATGGCAGGGAACCTCACCCGGCAGGTGCGTGCCATCGCGCGCGTGGCGACCGCGGTGACCCGCGGTGACCTGAACCTGAAGATCGACGTCGACGCGTCCGGCGAGATCCAGGAGCTCCAGGACTACATCAACAAGATGATCGCCAACCTGCGCGACACCACGATCGCCAACAAGGAGCAGGACTGGCTCAAGGGCAACCTGGCCCGGATCTCGGCCCTGATGCAGGGTCGCCGGGACCTGGAGGACGTGGCCTCGCTGATCATGAGCGAGCTGACTCCGGTGGTGACCGCGCAGCACGGCGCGTTCTTCGTCGCCATGCCGCTCCTCGACGGCAAGGACCTGGCCAACGAGAACGACGATCAGTACGAGCTGAGGATGCTCGGGTCGTACGGCTACTCGATGGGGTCCATGCCGACGTCCTTCCGGCCGGGTGAGGCGCTCATCGGGACGGCGGCCGAGGAGAAGCGCACGATCCTCGTGGAGAACGCGCCCAGTGGCTATCTGAAGATCTCCTCGGGGCTCGGGGAGGCGCCTCCCGCGCAGGTGATCGTCCTTCCGGTGTTGTTCGAGGGCAAGGTGCTCGGCGTGATCGAGCTGGCCTCCTTCACGCCGTTCACGCAGATCCAGAAGGACTTCCTGAACCAGATCGCCGAGATGATCGCGACCAGCGTCAACACGATCTCGGTCAACACCAAGACCGAGGTGCTGCTGAAGCAGTCGCAGGAGCTGACCGAGCAACTGCGAGAGCGCTCGGCCGAGTTGGAGAACCGGCAGAAGGCCCTCCAGGCGTCCAACGCCGAGCTGGAGGAGAAGGCCGAGCTGCTGGCCCAGCAGAACCGCGACATCGAGGTGAAGAACACCGAGATCGAGGAGGCGCGGCAGGTCCTGGAGGAGCGTGCCGAGCAGCTCGCCGTCTCGATGCGCTACAAGAGCGAGTTCCTCGCCAACATGTCGCACGAGCTGCGTACGCCGCTGAACTCGCTGCTGATCCTGGCCAAGCTGCTCGCAGACAACGCGGAGGGCAACCTCTCGCCGAAGCAGGTCGAGTTCGCCGAGACCATCCACGGCGCAGGTTCCGACCTGCTCCAGCTGATCAACGACATCCTCGACCTGTCGAAGGTCGAGGCGGGCAAGATGGACGTCTCCCCGACGCGCATCGCGCTCGTCCAGCTCGTGGACTACGTGGAGGCCACCTTCCGGCCACTGACCGCGGAGAAGGGCCTGGACCTGTCCGTACGGGTCTCCCCGGAGCTGCCGGCCACGCTGCACACCGACGAACAGCGGCTGCTGCAGGTGCTGCGGAACCTGCTGTCGAACGCGGTGAAGTTCACCGACTCCGGCTCGGTCGAGCTGGTCATCAGGCCCGCCGGGATGGACGTGCCCCAGGTCATCCGGGAGCAGCTGCTGGAGACCGGGTCGCTGGCCGAGGTGGACGCGCCGCTGATCGCGTTCTCGGTGACCGACACCGGCATCGGGATCGCGGCCAGCAAGATGCGGGTGATCTTCGAGGCGTTCAAGCAGGCGGACGGCACGACCAGCCGCAAGTACGGCGGTACGGGGCTGGGGCTGTCGATCTCGCGGGAGATCGCCCAGCTGCTCGGCGGGGAGATCCACGCGCAGAGCGAGCCGGGACGCGGATCGACGTTCACGCTGTATTTGCCGCTGCACCCCAGCGAACTGCCTCCGCACGGATACCAGCAGCAGTTGCCGCCGCTCGACGCGGGCGCCCTGGTGGCCTCCGCGGCCGATCTGTCGGAGCTGTCCGACGTGGAGATCGAGACGCCGGCCGAGGTCCGGTCGTACCGGGAGACGCAGAACGGCGCCGCCGCGCTCTTCAGGCGCCGCCGCCGGGCCGCGTCCGAGCTGGAGCAGCGGCCGACGCAGCAGGAGCAGTGGACCTCGGCGGAGCAGGACGTGGCGCCGCAGCCGCTCCGGGGCATCCGGTTCGGCGGTGAGAAGGTGCTGATCGTCGACGACGACATCCGCAACGTCTTCGCGCTGACCAGTGTCCTGGAGCAGCACGGCCTGTCCGTGCTGTACGCCGAGAACGGCCGGGAGGGCATCGAGGTCCTGGAGCAGCACGACGACGTGGCGGTCGTGCTGATGGACATCATGATGCCGGAGATGGACGGATACGCTACGACCACGGCGATCCGCAGGATGCCGCAGTTCGCAGGGCTCCCGATCATCGCGCTGACGGCCAAGGCGATGAAGGGCGACCGGGAGAAGGCGATCGAGTCGGGCGCTTCCGACTACGTCACCAAGCCGGTCGATCCTGATCATCTGCTGGCGGTGATGAACCAGTGGATGAGGGATCAGTGACGGGAAGCGACAGTGTTCACGCGGAGTTGCTGACTCAGTGTGCTCGCGGCCGTGTAGAAGTGCGGTATTCGGGGAACCTTCTGGTCTCCTGCTGCGTTTCTGCTACGTGCACAGTGACATCGCGGTGACAGGGTGTGGCGACAGGCGGGGTGCGGCTACCATGACCGGCACGAGGACGGGCGGCGTAAGGGAGTCGTCCCCTGGGGCGGAGCCCGGTGCACTGCCGGGGCGAGGAGGGCGGGCCATGGTGCAGAAGGCCAAGATCCTCCTGGTCGATGACCGGCCGGAGAATCTGCTGGCGCTGGAGGCGATCCTCTCTGCGCTCGATCAGACCCTGGTGCGGGCATCGTCCGGGGAGGAAGCGCTCAAGGCACTTCTGACAGACGACTTCGCGGTCATTCTGCTGGACGTCCAGATGCCGGGAATGGACGGTTTCGAAACCGCGGCGCACATCAAGCGGCGGGAGCGGACCAGGGACATCCCGATCATCTTCCTCACCGCGATCAATCACGGCCCGCATCACACCTTCCGCGGCTACGCGGCGGGCGCGGTGGACTACATCTCCAAGCCGTTCGACCCGTGGGTGCTGCGGGCGAAGGTCTCCGTGTTCGTCGAGCTGTACATGAAGAACTGCCAGCTGCGTGAGCAGGCGGCGCTGCTGCGGCTCCAGTTGGAGGGCGGCGGCAAGACCGCGGGCGCCGACTCCAAGGAGCCGGCGGGTCTGCTGGCCGAGCTGTCGGCCCGGCTCGCCGCGGTCGAGGAGCAGGCCGAGGCGCTCTCCAAACAGCTGGACGACGAGTCCGCGGACGCGGCGGCGGTGGCCACCGCCGCCCATCTCGAACGCAAACTCACGGGACTGCGGCGGGCGCTGGACGCGCTGGAGCCGGGCACCGGGAGCACGTCGTCGGTGTCCTCGCAGAACTGACCTCTCGACGGCGCCGGTTGGCGGGCGGGCGGCCCGGCCGTCCTGGGCGTGAGCGGCCCGTGAACCGGCGTCAGTTCACCGCCTCCGCAAGGGCGACACGAACGGGTGAAGCAGTGGGCGCACGTGTCCACTGTCTTCTTCACCGGTAACCTCGCCTCCATGGCCTCACGTTCCTCCGCAGCCAAAAAGCCGCCCGCGAAGAAGGCGGCCGCTTCGGCGAAGGCTCCGGCGAAGAAGGCCGCCGCCAAGAAAGCACCCGCGAAGAAGGCGCCGGCCAAGAAGGCCGCGGCGAAGAAAGCCGCGCCGCCGAAGCCCGCGCCCAACCCCACCGGGGGTATCTACCGGCTCGTGCGCGCCGTCTGGCTCGGGCTCGCGCATGCCGTCGGCGCGGTGTTCCGCGGCATAGGGCAGGGCGCGAAGAACCTCGACCCCGCCCATCGCAAGGACGGCATCGCGCTGTTGCTGCTCGGCCTCGCGCTGATCGTCGCCGCCGGCACCTGGTCCAACCTGCGCGGCCCCGTCGGCGACCTCGTCGAGATCATCGTGACCGGCGCCTTCGGCCGGCTCGACCTGCTGGTGCCGATACTGCTCGCGGTCATTGCCGTGCGGTTCATCCGGCACCCCGAGAAGCCCGAGGCCAACGGCCGTATCGTCATCGGCCTGTCCGCGCTCGTCATCGGTGTGCTCGGCCAGGTCCACATCGCCGTCGGCTCGCCCGCCCGCAGCGCCGGCATGCAGGCCATAAGGGACGCCGGCGGGCTGATCGGCTGGGGTGCGGCGACTCCGCTGACGTACACCATGGGCGAGGTCCTCGCCGTACCGCTGCTGGTGCTGCTCACGATCTTCGGTCTGCTGGTCGTCACGGCCACCCCGGTCAACGCCATTCCGCAGCGGCTGCGGCAGTTGGGCGTGAGGCTCGGCATCCTGCCCGACCCCGACGAGGGCGAGGAGTACAGCGAGGACGAGCAGCGCTACGACGACCAGTGGCGTGAGGCGCTGCCCGCGTCGCGCGGCCGCAAGCGGGGTCCGGCGCCTGAGGCGTACGACCCCGACGGCGCCGAGCAGGAGGCCCTCTCGCGGCGTCGCGGGCGTCCGAGGCGCTCCGCGGTGCCGCAGCCCGAGATGGGCCGTCCCATGGACGCTGTGGACGTCGCGGCGGCCGCCGCCGCGGCACTCGACGGCGCCGTCATGCACGGGATGCCGCCCTCGCCGATCGTCGCCGACCTCACCCAGGGCGTCAGCGTCGGCGACCGCGAGGAGACCACGCCGGTGCCGACGCCGGTCCCGGCCGCGCGGCCCAAGCAGGAGAAGCTGCCCAAGACCGAGGTTCCGGACAACACCAAGTCCGGGGTCCCCGACCTCACCAAGTCCGCGCCCGAGGAGGTCCGCGACCTGCCTCCGCGCGCCGAACAGCTCCAGCTGTCCGGCGACATCACCTACTCGCTCCCGTCGCTCGACCTCCTGGAGCGCGGCGGCCCGGGCAAGTCGCGCAGTGCCGCCAACGACGCCGTCGTCGAGTCGCTCACCACGGTCTTCTCCGAGTTCAAGGTCGACGCCCGCGTCACCGGCTTCACGCGCGGGCCGACGGTCACGCGCTACGAGGTCGAGCTCGGGCCCGCCGTGAAGGTCGAGCGGATCACCGCGCTCACCAAGAACATCGCGTACGCAGTCGCCAGCCCGGACGTGCGGATCATCAGCCCGATCCCCGGCAAGTCCGCGGTCGGCATCGAGATCCCCAACACCGACCGCGAGATGGTCAACCTCGGTGACGTGCTGCGCCTGGCGGCCGCCGCCGAGGACGACCATCCGATGCTGGTCGCGCTCGGCAAGGACGTCGAGGGCGGCTATGTGATGGCCAACATCGCGAAGATGCCCCATGTGCTGGTGGCCGGTGCGACCGGTTCCGGTAAGTCGTCGTGCATTAACTGCTTGATCACTTCGGTGATGATGCGGGCGACCCCCGAGGACGTCCGCATGGTCCTCGTCGACCCCAAGCGCGTCGAGCTGACCGCCTACGAGGGCATTCCGCACCTGATCACGCCGATCATCACCAACCCGAAGCGGGCCGCCGAGGCGCTCCAGTGGGTCGTACGCGAGATGGATCTTCGCTACGACGATCTGGCCGCGTACGGCTATCGGCACATCGACGACTTCAACGAAGCCGTACGCAACGGCAAGGTGAAGGCGCCGGAGGGCAGTGAGCGCGAGCTTCAGCCCTACCCGTACCTGCTGGTGATCGTCGACGAGCTCGCCGACTTGATGATGGTCGCGCCGCGTGACGTCGAGGACGCGATCGTGCGTATCACGCAGCTCGCGCGTGCGGCGGGCATCCACCTGGTGCTCGCCACGCAGCGGCCGTCGGTCGACGTCGTCACCGGCCTGATCAAGGCGAACGTCCCCTCACGGCTTGCCTTCGCCACGTCGTCGCTCGCCGACTCACGCGTCATCCTCGACCAGCCCGGCGCCGAGAAGCTGATCGGCAAGGGCGACGGACTGTTCCTGCCCATGGGGGCGAACAAGCCGACGCGTATGCAGGGCGCGTTCGTGACCGAGGAGGAGGTCGCGGCGGTCGTCCAGCACTGCAAGGACCAGATGACGCCGGTCTTCCGGGAGGACGTCGTCGTAGGGACCAAGCAGAAGAAGGAGATCGACGAGGAGATCGGCGACGATCTCGACCTGCTGTGCCAGGCGGCCGAGCTGGTGGTCTCCACGCAGTTCGGGTCGACGTCGATGCTGCAGCGCAAGCTGCGGGTCGGGTTCGCCAAGGCCGGGCGGTTGATGGACCTCATGGAGTCGCGGGGCATCGTCGGGCCCAGTGAGGGCTCCAAGGCTCGTGACGTTCTTGTGAAACCTGATGAGCTGGACGGAGTGCTTGCCGTGATCCGCGGGGAGGCTTAAAGGGAGTCCGGGGCGGAAACGGACGTGGTGGTCGCCTGGTGGCCGGGTGGGTGATGCGTCGATGTCGGATCGTGACTCACCCGTAAGGGATCATTGAGCAACCGTTCCCCTTCGGCGTACGTCAAGTTGAGGGAAGCGACAATCTCGTGCCCCACCATCAGCGTGTCCGGCCATTCTGATGGCGTATAAAGTCCCACCGCCCGGTTGCCCCACCCTTTCGTACCCCCCCTAGACTGAACCTCCAGCACAGGTGGCTTAAACGCTCGAAAGGCGCCCCCGTGTCCATCGGCAACTCCCCTGAAGACGAGCGTCCGTTCGAAGACGTGTCCGAGGAAGCCCGCCCCTCGATCGGCCGTGCACTCCAGCAGGCACGTATCGACGCCGGGCTGACCGTCGACGACGTCAGCAGCGCCACCCGGGTCCGCATCGCCATCGTGCATGCCATCGAGGCGGACGACTTCGCTCCCTGCGGGGGCGACGTGTACGCCAGAGGCCACATCCGGACCCTGGCCAAGGCCGTCCACGTCGATCCGGCTGCACTTCTCGCCCAGTACGACGCCTCGCACGGCGGACGACCGGCGCCGACGCCGGCTGCCCCGCTGTTCGAGGCGGAACGCATCCGTCCTGAACGACGGGGGCCCAACTGGACCGCGGCCATGGTCGCCGCGATCGTCGCGGTGATCGGGTTCGTCGGGTTCACCGCGTTCAAGGGTGATGACGGGGGCGGTAAGTCGTCGGTCGCCGAGGGCGGCTCCACGCCGACCGCCGGCAAGACCACGCCCACCCCGAAGACCGACAAGCCCAAGGACCCGAAGCCGGAGCCGTCGGACAGCGCCATCGCAGCCGTCCCGCAGGACAAGGTGACCGTCCAGGTCACCGCCGTTGACGGCAGGAGCTGGGTCGGGGTCAAGGACCACAACGGTCGGCTGCTCTTCGACGACCTGCTCAAGCAGGGCGACTCCAAGACCTTCCAGGACAGCGAGAAGATCAACCTCGTCCTCGGTGACGCGGGTGCGATCGACCTGTATGTCAACGGCAAGAAGATCGATGACGACTGGCAGCCGGGCGCCGTGGAGCGCCTCACATACACGAAGGGCGACCCGCAGGCCGGATAAGTCCGGCTGAAGGGGTGAGCTGAGGACGGGGTTGGCCAAGATCGGCCAACCCCGTCGACGTGGGGTGTCAGTGAGACAAAGTAGTCTTGAGCCCATGCCTGAACGCCGTACCGTCGCACTCGTCACTCTTGGCTGCGCCCGTAACGAGGTGGACTCGGAGGAGCTCGCAGGCCGTTTGGAGGCGGACGGCTGGGATCTCGTCGAGGACGCCGAGGACGCGGATGTCGCCGTGGTCAACACGTGCGGCTTCGTCGACGCCGCCAAGAAGGACTCCGTCGACGCGCTCCTGGAGGCCAACGATCTCAAGGGCCATGGAAGAACCCAGGCCGTCGTGGCGGTGGGCTGCATGGCCGAGCGGTACGGCAAGGAGCTCGCGGAGGCTCTTCCCGAGGCCGACGGCGTGCTCGGCTTCGACGACTACTCGAACATCTCGGACCGCCTCCAGACCATCCTGAACGGCGGCATCCACGCCGCGCACACCCCGCGTGACCGGCGCAAGCTGCTGCCGATCAGCCCCGCCGAGCGGCAGGAGTCCGCGGCCGACGTCGCGCTGCCCGGGCACGCCCCGGTGGACCTGCCGGAGGGCCTCGCGCCCGCCTCGGGCCCGCGTGCGCCCCTGCGCCGCCGCCTCGACGGCTCCCCGGTCGCCTCGGTGAAGCTCGCCTCCGGCTGCGACCGGCGCTGCTCCTTCTGCGCCATCCCGTCCTTCCGCGGCTCCTTCATCTCGCGCCGGCCCAGCGACGTGCTGAACGAGACGCGCTGGCTGGCCGAACAGGGCGTGAAGGAGATCATGCTGGTCTCCGAGAACAACACCTCGTACGGCAAGGACCTCGGCGACATCCGGCTGCTGGAGTCCCTGCTGCCGGAGCTGGCGGAGGTCGACGGCATCGAGCGTGTACGTGTCAGCTACCTCCAGCCGGCCGAGATGCGGCCCGGGCTGATCGACGTACTGACGTCCACGCCCAAGGTGGCGCCCTACTTCGACCTCTCCTTCCAGCACTCCGCTCCCGACGTGCTGCGCGCGATGCGCCGCTTCGGCGACACCGACCGCTTCCTGGAGCTGCTCGACACCATCCGCAGCAAGGCCCCCCAGGCCGGCGTGCGCTCCAACTTCATCGTGGGCTTCCCCGGCGAGACCGAGGCCGACCTGGCGGAGCTGGAGCGCTTCCTGAACGGCGCGCGGCTGGACGCCATCGGTGTCTTCGGCTACTCCGACGAGGACGGCACGGAGGCTGCGACGTACGACAACAAGCTCGACGAGGACGTCGTCGCCGAGCGGCTGGCGCATGTCTCACGGCTGGCCGAGGAGCTCGTCTCGCAACGCGCCGAGGAGCGCCTCGGGGAGACCGTGCAGGTGCTCGTCGAGGCGGTCGGCGCCGAGGACCCGACGGAGGGCGCGTACGGCCGTGGCGCGCACCAGGCGCCGGAGACGGACGGCCAGGTGCTGCTCACGAGCGGCGCGGGGCTGAGCATCGGTCGTATGGTCGAGGCGAAGGTGGTCGGTACGGAAGGTGTCGACCTGGTGGCCGAGCCGCTGCAGGGCACGCTCGCGTGTAGTGAGGAGGCGGGCAGATGACCGGAGTTCCGGCGTCCGCCGCAGGTGGCGCCTCCCCGGCGGGTGCGCCGGGCAAGGCGAGTGCGGTGGGTGCGGCCAAGGGCGGTGGCGGTGGCCCGAAGGCGGGCGGCGGCGCGGAAGCCGGCGTCCCGGGCGGTGCGAAGCCCGCGCGCGGCGGGAAGATCGCGGCCGCGGCCGTCAACCAGGCCAGCGTCTGGAACATCGCCAACCTGCTGACCATGCTCCGGCTGGTCCTCGTGCCCGCCTTCGTCGCGCTGATGCTGGCCGACGGCGGATACGACCCGGCGTGGCGCTCGCTCGCCTGGGCGGCCTTCGCCATCGCCATGATCACCGACCTGTTCGACGGTCATCTGGCGCGGGCCTACGACCTCGTCACCGACTTCGGGAAGATCGCCGACCCCATCGCCGACAAGGCGATCATGGGAGCGGCGCTGATCTGTCTGTCCGCGCTGGGCGATCTGCCGTGGTGGGTGACGGCCGTCATCCTCGGCCGGGAACTCGGCATCACTCTGCTGCGTTTCCTGGTTATCCGGTACGGCGTGATCCCGGCGAGCCGGGGCGGCAAGCTCAAGACCCTCACGCAGGGCGTGGCCGTCGGGATGTACATCCTGGCGCTGACGGGGTGGCTGGCCACTCTGAGGTTCTGGGTGATGGCTGCGGCGGTCGTCCTGACCGTGGTGACCGGGCTCGACTATGTGAGACAAGCCATTGTGCTGCGCAGGCAGGGAATCGCCGAGCGCAAGGCGGCGTTGGAGGAGACGGAAGCGTGAGTTCCACGGCCGCCGACGTGGTGCGACTACTCACAGTGAAGGGTGAGACGCTCGCGGTCGCCGAGTCGCTCACGGGCGGCCTGGTTGCGGCGGAAGTCACAGCCGCCCCTGGGGCCTCCAAGGCGTTCAGGGGCTCGGTGATCGCCTACGCCACCGAGCTGAAGCACGAGCTGCTCGGGGTCGACGCCACCCTACTGGCGCAGCGCGGAGCGGTGAATCCGCAGGTGGCAGCCCAGATGGCGGTCGGCGTGCGGAAGGCTCTGGGGGCCGACTGGGGGCTCGCGACGACCGGCGTCGCAGGGCCCGAGACGCAGGACGGACAGCCCGTAGGGACGGTTTTCATCGCCGTGTCCGGGCCTTTCGGACCCGGTTCCGGTTCTGCCGGTGGCGGAAAAGTGGAGGCCCTGCGGTTGAACGGCGACCGCGCGGAAATTCGTATGGAGAGTGTACGGAGCGTACTCGCACTGCTCCTGAAGGAGCTTGCGAGCGAACACACTGGGAATGAGCGGACACAGGATACGGAACAGAACGGGGGGTTTTGATGTTTGCAGCCCTTAGTGAACACGACATCGCTCCCCGCACGGCCGCGGCGCAAGGCGGTACGGTGGGGCGTGAAGGATGCGGCTACGCGGTCCGAGGAGGGAGCCACCGATGATTCTGCTCCGTCGCCTGCTGGGTGACGTGCTGCGTCGGCAGCGCCAGCGCCAGGGCCGTACTCTGCGCGAAGTCTCCTCGTCCGCCCGAGTTTCACTCGGCTATCTCTCCGAGGTGGAGCGGGGGCAGAAGGAGGCTTCCTCCGAACTGCTCGCCGCGATCTGCGACGCGCTGGACGTACGGATGTCCGAGCTCATGCGGGAAGTGAGCGACGAGCTCGCCCTCGCCGAGCTGGCCCAGTCTGCTGCGGCCACACCCAGCGAGCCTGTACCGGCGTCGGTCCGTCCGATGCTGGGTTCTGTGTCGGTGACCGGTGTGCCACCGGAACGGGTGACCATCAAGGCGCCTTCCGAGGCGGTGGACGTGGTCGCCGCGTGACGGTGACGCCGGTGCGCATGGGCTGACCATGCGCTGAGGAGTTGTGTGAGACCCCGGCCGGGGCTTCTCCAGGGGACCACCTGGGGGAGTGCGGCCGGGGTTTCGCGCTGTGTGAGGTCTTCCGGGGCCCGTCCGACATACCGGTCCTTCGACGTCCGGGGCCTTCGAGGTCCGTTTGCCGGGGCGGGGTGTGAAGGCCATCGTGGAGGAGTGTGACGGCGCCTGACGCGCTGTGACGACGTTGGCCCGCGCTGCACCTGTGTGCCGTTGGTGCGCCCTCCCCGGCGGGTGAACGGGCGGCCTAGCCTCGGGCTGGAGGTGGGTGAATGGCACGGCCGATAGCGCGCTGGGGGGCGATCCTCGCGTTCGGGGCGCTGTGGTGGTGGGCCGTGCTGCGGCTCGCGCTGGTGCCGGACGCCGGGGTGCTGGAGGGGGCCGTCGCCGCCGGAGGATGGGGGCTGAGCCTGTTGCCGGTGCACTGTGTGGCGAAGGCGCGGGCTGTGGGAGCCGTCGAGCCACGGCGCTGGGTGGAGGCCTGGCGGGCGGGGCGGGCAGGACGGCCGACGCCGGCTACCAAGGCATCGCCACACCGCCGTTCGGACGCAGGATCTGGCCCGTGGTGAAGGACGACGCGTCGGACGCCAGGTGCAGCACCGCGTGTGCGATGTCCTCCGGTTCGCCGACGCGGCCCAGCGGTGACATCCGGGCCATCAGCGCCTCGGTGTGGGTCTGTGCCGCGGTGTCGTGGCGGTCGGTCATGGGGGTGCGGATCCAGCCCGGGGCGACCGCGTTGACGCGGATGCCGTGCGGCCCCATCTCCGTCGCCAGCGTCTTCGTCAGCTGTACGACGGCCGCCTTGGCCGCGCCGTAGCAGAGCAGGCCGGGGCCGCCGGTGTCGACGGCGCCCGAGGCCATGGTGATGATGCTGCCCCTGATGCGCCGGGCGAGCATCGCGCGGGCCGCCTCCTGGCAGGCGTACAGCACTCCCTTGAAGTTGACGTTCAGTACCCGGTCGAGGTCTTCGTCACGGGTCTCCAGGACCGGGCTGCTGTGCATGATCCCGGCGACCGCGGCCATCACGTCCAGCCGCTCGCAGGATGCGACGGCCCGGTGGAGCTGGTCGCGGTCGGTGACGTCGAGGTGATGGGTGTGGGCGGTGCCACTGCTCGCCTTGATCAGGGTCGCCGTGTCATGCAGTCCCTGTGCGTCATGGTCGGCACAGTGCACGGCAGCGCCGGCCTCGGCGAGCAGGACGGCCGAGGCGCGCCCGATACCGCTGGCGGCGCCCGTGACGAATGCGGTGCGTCCGGTGAGGTCGTACGCCTTGACGGCCATGAAGGGACGGTACGAGGAGTTCTGACGGATCGTCAATTAGTCGTACGGTGTTGGGTTCTGCGATGTGGAGTGCTGCCGGGCGTTGTGCTCGGGGCCGGGCCCGCCTGGCAGTTCGGGCACCAGTAGGTGGGGCGCTCGCGGGAGCCGTCGCCCTGGCCGGCCGCGCGGATCGGGGTGGTGCAGCGCAGGCAGGGGCGGTTGGCGCGGGAGTACACGAAGAGGTCCTGGCCGCGGCGGCCCGTCGTGCTGCGGATCGGGCGGTCGCGGTTGGCTTCCAGGAGTTTCTTGGCGAGCAGGGGCAGTTGGGCGGTGTGCTCGGTGGGGAGTGCGCCGACGGGGAGCCAGGGCGTGACACGGAGCAGGAAGCAGAGCTCGCTCTTGTAGACATTGCCGATGCCGGCGAGGTTGCGCTGGTCCAGCAGGGCCTCGCCGAGGGGGCGGGCGGGATCGGTGAGCAGGTTGGCGAGGGCGCGGTCGGGGTCCCAGTCCGGGCCCAGGAGGTCGGGGCCCAGGTGGCCGACGGCGCGGTGTTCCTCGGTGGTGCGCAGGAGGTCCAGGACGGGGAGGCGGTAGCCGACGGCTGTGCGGGTGGCTGTGCCGGCGGGGCGGGTCTCGGTGGCGTCTGCCGCGTCGGGATCGGGGGTGGCGGGGCCGACGGAGGCAGCGGTGAGGACTATGCGGATCTGGTGGGCGGGGCCGCCTGTCCAGCGCTGCTGGTCGGCGTACACCTTCCAGGAGCCTTCCATGCCGAGGTGCGAGTGGATGGTGAGGCCGCCCTCGATGCGGGTGAGGAGGTGTTTGCCGCGTGCGATGACGTCCAGGACGGTGCGGCCCGTGAGGTCCACCGTGGCGTACTTCGGTACCCGGAAGTCGGTGCGGGTCAGCGTCTTGCCCGCGAGGGCGGTGTGCAGACGCTTCGCGGTTTGCCAGACCGTATCTCCTTCGGGCATGGGTCAAGGGTGGCATGCGGGGGTGGGGCCTGGGGGCGCTGGTCGGGTGCGGGTGCGGGTGCGGGTGCGGGTTCCTGTGCCTGTGCGGGGCTGGGTCTGGGGGAGGCGGGGTCGGGGCTGGGGCGCGTGTGCGTCTGCGTCTGCGTGGGTTGGGTGTGCGGCGTGGGGCGGCGGGTGACGGTGGTCCGGGGGACGGCTGTCCGGGGCGGTGCGGGTCAGGCGCGTAGGCGAAGGCCTCTGGGGGTCGCGATGAAGCCCGCTCCTTCCAGGAGGGTGCCGATGGGGGAGGTCAGGGCCGCGGCGCCGTTCACGCGTTCCACCGTGACCGTGCCGAGGGAGCCCGCTCGGGCGGCTGTGGCGAGGGCCTCGGCTGCCGTGTGCAGGCGGGGGTCGTCGGTGGGGTCGATGTCCGGGGCCGAGGGCCAGGCCAGCAGGGTTTTGCCGCCGCGTTCCATGTAGAGGGTGAGTTCGCCGTCGACGAGCACGACCAGGGAGCCTGCCTTGCGGCCCGGTTTGTGGCCGGCGCCGGTGGGAGGCTCGGGCCAGGCGAGGGCTGCGCCGTATGCGTTCGCGGGGTCGGCGGCGGCGAGGACGACGGCTCGGGTGTCGGGGCCGGGGCCGGGGCGGTTGCGGCGGGAGGCGAAACCGGGGCCGGATCCGGGGCTGGAACCGTACGGGGTGCCGCCGTTGTGCCACACGGGGGCATGTCCGGTGCGCTGGTCGTCCTGGGGGGCGAGATCGCGAGGGGAGACCCACTCGCTCGGGCCGAGGTGGGCGTCCAGGAAGTCGTGGTCGAGGTCGGGGATGTCGTAGGTGGGGGTGCCGTCGGGGTTGTCGTGGTCGGGGTTGTCGTGGGAGCGGGGGGCTTCAGAAGTGCCGAAGTCATCGGCTGTGCCGTGATCGTCGGCTGTGCCGGTGGTGCCAGGGCCGTAGGTGCCGAGGGCTGCGGGGCCGCCGGGTGGGGCGAAGGTGTCGGGGGTGACCGGGCCGGGCAGGTCCTCGCCTCGGTCGCGGGCGTTGGACACCGCGCGGAGGCGGTCCACCGCGCCGTCCATGGCGAACTGGGCGGCGCCGAGACCTTCGACCACGTAGCCGCGTCGTGCCTGGCCGCTCTCCTCGAAGGCGGACAGGATGCGGTACGTCGCCGAGAAGCCGCCCTCGACGCCCTCGGCGGTGACCGCTCCCCGGGTCACGACGCCGTGCCGGTCGAGGAGGGTGCGGGCGAGGGCGTGGGCGCGGACGGTGGGGTCGGGTTCGTGTGCCGGCAGCAGGGACCAGCGGCCGGCGACCGTCGGGGGGCCGGTGCGGGAGGCGGGGCGGGCGGCGGAGGTGAGGGAGCCGTAGCGTCCTCGGGGGATGGTGCGCTTGGCGCGGTGGGCCGTGGAGCCGGCGGTGCGGCCCGAGCCCAGCAGGGAGCGCATGGGGGCGAGTGTGTCGTTGGTGAGGCGGCCCGACCAGGCCAGTTCCCAGAGGGCGTCGGCGAGTTGGGGGTCGGTGGCGTCGGGGTGGGTGGTGGCGCGGATCTGGTCGGCGATCTGGCGGAAGAACAGGCCGTAGCCGCCGGAGAGGGTGTCCAGGACGGACTGGTGCAGCGCCGTGAGCTCCAGAGGGTGGGGTTGCGGCAGAAGCAGGGGGGCCGCGTCCGCCATGTAGAGGGAGACCCAGCCGTCCTTGCCGGGGAGTGAGCCCGCGCCGGCCCAGACGACCTCGCCGGCTGCCGTGAGCTCGTCGAGCATCGCGGGGGTGTAGCCGGCGACGCGGGACGGCAGGACGAGCTTCTCCAGGGCGGACGCGGGCACGGACGCGCCCTGCAACTGCTCGATGGCGCGCACCAGTCCGTCGATGCCGCGCAGCCCGTGGCCCTTGCCGATGTGCTGCCACTGCGGCAGGAACTGCGCGAGCGCGGTCGGTGGCACCGGCTCCAGTTCGTGCCGCAGGGCGGCCAGGGAGCGGCGGCGCAGGCGACGCAGGACCCCCGCGTCGCACCACTCCTGGCCGATGCCGGCCGGGTGGAACTCGCCCTGGACGACCCGCCCGCTCGCCGCCAGCCGCTGGAGGGCGCCGTCCGTGATGGCCACGCCCAGGCCGAAGCGGGCTGCTGCCGTGGCGGAGGTGAACGGGCCGTGGGTGCGGGCATGGCGCGCGAGGAGGTCGCCGAGGGGGTCCTTCACGGGCTCGGTGAAGGCTTCGGGGACGCCGACCGGCAGGGCTGTGCCGAGCGCGTCGCGCAGACGGCCCGCGTCCTCGATGGCCGCCCAGTGGTCGGTGCCGGCGATGCGGACCTTGATGACGCGGCGGGCGGCGGCCAGCTCCTGCGCCCAGTGCGGTTCGGCTCCGCGCTCGGCCAGCTCGGCGTCGGTGAGCGGGCCGAGTAGGCGCAGGATGTCCGCGACGCCCTCGGCGTCCTTGACGCGGCGGTCCTCGGTGAGCCGCTGGAGCTCCCGCTCCAGCTCGGTCAGCACCTCGGCGTCGAGCAGCTCGCGCAGCTCCGCCTGGCCGAGCAGCTCGGCCAGCAGCCGTGAGTCCAGCGACAGGGCGGCGGCGCGGCGCTCGGCGAGCGGGGAGTCTCCCTCGTACAGGAACTGGGCGACGTACCCGAAGAGGAGGGAGCGCGCGAAGGGGGACGGCTCGGGGGTGGTGACCTCGACCAGGCGCACCTTGCGGGATTCGAGGTCGCCCATCAGCTCGACGAGTCCGGGGACGTCGAAGACGTCCTGGAGGCACTCGCGGACCGCTTCCAGGACGATCGGGAACGAGCCGAACTCGCTGGCCACCTGGAGCAGTTGGGCGGCGCGCTGGCGCTGCTGCCACAGCGGGGTGCGCTTGCCGGGGTTGCGGCGCGGGAGCAGCAGTGCGCGGGCGGCGCACTCGCGGAAGCGGGACGCGAACAGGGCCGAGCCGCCGACCTGGTCGGTGACGAGCTGGTCGACGTCGCCCTTGTCGAAGACGACGTCCGCCGCGCCGACGGGCGCCTGGTCGGCGTCGTACTCCGTGCCGGCTTTTCGCGGTTCCTGATCCAGGAGGTCCAGGCCCATGAGGTCGGCGTCGGGCAGGCGCAGCACGATGCCGTCGTCGGCGTGCATGACCTGCGCGTCCATGCCGTACCGCTCGGAGAGCTTCGCGCCGAGGGCGAGGGCCCAGGGGGCGTGGACCTGGGCGCCGAAGGGGGAGTGCACGACGACGCGCCAGTCGCCGAGCTCGTCGCGGAAACGCTCGACGACGATCGTGCGGTCGTCCGGGACGTGGCCGCAGGCCTCGCGCTGCTCGTCGAGATAGGAGAGGACGTTGTCCACCGCCCATGCGTCCAGGCCCGCGGCGAGCAGGCGCAGACGGGCGTCCTCCTTGGGCAGCGAGCCGACCTCGCGCAGGAACGCGCCCACCGCGCGGCCCAGTTCGAGCGGGCGGCCCAGCTGGTCGCCCTTCCAGAAGGGCAGGCGGCCCGGTACGCCGGGGGCGGGGGAGACCAGGACGCGGTCGCGCGTGATGTCCTCGATGCGCCAGGAGCTAGTGCCGAGCGTGAAGACGTCGCCGACGCGGGACTCGTAGACCATCTCCTCGTCCAGTTCGCCGACCCGGCCGCCGCCCTTCTTGGGGTCTGAGCCGGCGAGGAAGACTCCGAAGAGGCCGCGGTCGGGGATCGTCCCACCGGAGGTGACGGCGAGGCGCTGGGCGCCGGGGCGGCTGGTGATCGTGCCGGCGATGCGGTCCCACACCACGCGCGGGCGGAGTTCGGCGAAGGCGTCGGACGGGTAGCGGCCGGCGAGCATGTCGAGGACCGCGGTGAATGCGGACTCGGGGAGGGACGCGAAGGGGGCGGCCCGGCGGACGGTGGCGAGGAGGTCGTCGAACTGCCAGGTGTCCATCGCCGTCATGGCGACGACCTGCTGGGCGAGGACGTCCAGGGGGTTGGCGGGGACCCTGAGGGACTCGATGGCGCCGGTGCGCATGCGTTCGGTGACGACCGCCGACTGGACCAGGTCGCCGCGGTACTTCGGGAAGACCACGCCGGTGGAGACTGCGCCGACCTGGTGTCCCGCGCGGCCGACGCGTTGGAGACCGGAGGCCACGGAGGGCGGTGATTCGACCTGGACGACGAGGTCGACGGCGCCCATGTCGATGCCCAGTTCGAGGCTGGAGGTGGCTACGACCGCGGGGAGGCGGCCCGCCTTGAGGTCCTCCTCGACCAGGGCGCGCTGTTCCTTGGAGACCGAGCCGTGGTGGGCTCGGGCGATCACCGGGGGCGCGCCCTGGGCCGCGCCGGAGCCGCCCATGAGTTCGGCCGGGGCGTGGTGCTCGTCCAGGGTTTCGCCGGTGGCGCGCTCGTAGGCGATCTCGTTGAGGCGGTTGCAGAGGCGTTCCGCGAGGCGGCGGGAGTTGGCGAAGACGATAGTGGAGCGGTGGGACTGGACCAGGTCAGTGATGCGTTCCTCGACGTGGGGCCAGATCGAGGGGCGTTCCTTGCCTTCGGAGCCGTCTGCCACCGGGGAGCCGCCGAGCTCACCGAGGTCTTCTACCGGGACCACGACCGAGAGGTCGAACTCCTTGCCCGACTTCGGCTGGACGATCTCCACCCTGCGGCGGGGTGAGAGGTAGCGGGCGATCTCGTCGACCGGGCGGACGGTCGCGGAGAGGCCGATGCGGCGGGCCGGCTTCGGCAGGAGCTCGTCCAGGCGCTCCAGGGTGAGCGCGAGATGGGCGCCGCGCTTGGTGCCCGCCACCGCGTGGACCTCGTCCAGGATCACCGTCTCGATGCCGGTCAGGGCGTCGCGGGTGGCCGACGTCAGCATCAGGAACAGGGACTCGGGGGTGGTGATCAGGATGTCCGGGGGGCGGGTCGACAGGGCTCGGCGCTCTGCGGCGGGGGTGTCGCCCGAGCGGATGCCGACCTTCACCTCTGGTTCGGGGAGGCCCAGACGTACGGATTCCTGGCGGATGCCGGTCAGGGGGCTGCGAAGGTTGCGCTCGACGTCTACGGCGAGGGCCTTGAGGGGGGAGACGTAGAGGACTCGGCAGCGTTTCTTGGGATCGGCCGGTGGGGGTGTGGAGGCCAGCTGGTCCAGGGCGGCGAGGAAGGCGGCCAGGGTCTTGCCGGAGCCGGTGGGGGCTACGACCAGCACGTCCGAGCCCTCGTTGATGGCCTGCCACGCTCCTGCCTGGGCTGCGGTGGGCGCGGAGAAGGCGCCCGTGAACCAGCCGCGGGTCGCGGGAGAGAAGCCGGCTAGGGCTCGGTGCGGATTGCTGACCATGCGTCCATCCTGCACCCGAGGACTGACAACGGGACTGAGCTGGTAAAACGCCCTTTTCCGGGGTTGTGCCAGGCGCCGTGGACGCACAGGTCGCCGGCCTGCCGCCGTCGCTGAGAATGGGGGGTATGGCAGGTTCGGGTGAACGGGCGCGGCATTGGCGGTATGCCGAGTTGCCGGGTGTGGATCTGCTGCGGGCCCGGTACGTCCGGAAGAGGTTCGTGCGGCATACCCATGAGAGCTTTGTGATCGCTGCCATCGAGGACGGGGTGGAGGTCTTTCACTGTCGGGGGGCCGATCAGTACGCGGGGGCCGGTGCGCTCGCGCTGGTCAATCCGGACACGGCGCACACCGGGCGGGCGGGGGTGCCCGAGGGGTGGCGGTACGGGGCCGTGTATCCGTCGCCGGAGGTGGTGGCCGGGATCGCGGCCGAGACCACCGCGATTCGGGGGACGCCGGGGTTTGTCAGGCCGGTCGCGGATGACCCGTACACCATGGGGCTGGTGCATCAGGTGCTGCGGGCTGCGGGCTGCGGACGAAGGCAATGCGCTGGCCGCCGACACACTGCTGCGGGTCGCCGTGACTCGGTTGCTGCGGTTGAACGGCGGGGCCCTGCCGCAGCGGGAGGTGCGCACGGCGGGTGAGCGGATCGCGGCACGCGCGCGTGAGGTGCTGGAGGGACGGATGACCGAGCCGCCGAGTCTGGAGAAGCTGGCTTCCGATCTCGGAACCGGCCCGTTCGCTCTGCTGCGGGCGTTTCGGGACCTGTACGGGATACCGCCGCATGCCTGGCTGACCGATGCGCGGGTACGCCGGGCTCGGCTGCTGTTGGACGCGGGGCGTTCGCCCGCGGAAGCGGCCGTTGCCGTGGGATTCACTGATCAGCCGCATCTGAACCGGCACTTCACACGGATCGTCGGTGTGCCGCCGGGGGCTTATCAGCGCGAGCGCAAGAACGTACAAGACGCGTGACAGGGGCTGTCCTAGCGTCGCAGGCGTGTCAGAACAGAGAACTCTCACAGATCGCCGGACCGACGGAGGAGGCAAGCCCGACGGGGCTGTCGTACGGGACGGCCTGGGCGTAGGAGTCGCCGTCGGGCTGTCCGGGTTCGCCTTCGGGGTGACGTCGGCGGGCAGTGGGCTCACGCTCGCGCAGACCTGTGCGCTCAGCCTGCTGGTGTTCACCGGGGCGTCGCAGTTCGCGCTGGTCGGGGCGCTCGCGGCCGGTGGCAGCCCGTTGACCGCGGCCGCCGGGGCCTTCTTTCTCGGAGTGCGCAACGCGTTCTACGGGCTGCGGCTGTCGCAATTGCTGCGCCTCACGCGCGCGGTGCGGCCGTTCGCCGCGCAGTGGGTGATCGACGAGACGGCGGCTGTCGCACTGGCGCAGCCGACGCGGCGCAGTGCGCGGATCGGGTTCCTGGTGACCGGGCTCAGCCTGTATGTGCTGTGGAATCTCACGACACTGCTCGGCGGTCTGGGCGCCGAGGCCATCGGTGACACCGATGCCTGGGGGCTCGATGCGGCAGGGCCCGCCGTGTTCCTGGCGTTGCTCGCGCCGATGCTGACGTCCACGACCGAGCGTGCCGTCGCCGGCCTCGCCGTGGTGCTGGGGCTCGGGTTGTTGCCCGTGCTGCCTGCCGGGGTGCCTGTTCTGGTGGCCGCCCTCGCGGCGCCGGCCGTGCTGTGCGCCCACGGGCGTCGCAGGGCAGACGTGCGGAAGGAAGAACGGTGAGCACCTGGATCGCGATCGGCGCCACCGCTCTCGGCTGCTACGCCGTCAAGCTGGTCGGGCTGCTCGTGCCCGCCGGTGCTCTTGAGAGGCCCGTCGTGCGGCGTCTTGCCGCGCTGCTGCCCGTCGCGCTCCTCGCCGCGCTCACGGCTCAGCAGACGTTCGGTGACGGGCATGCGCTGGTGCTGGACGCGAGGGTGGCCGGGGTCGCCGCGGCTGCTGTCGCCCTCGTCCTGCGGGCCCCGTTCCTGCTCGTCGTCACGGTGGCCGTGGTGGTGACGGCGGGGGTGCGGGCCATGGGCGGGTGAGGCTCGTCAGCCGATGTGGCGGCCGTACGCCCTGAGCGTGCGCAGCGCCTCGATCGTCACCATGGGGCGTGCCTCCAGGGCGGTGCCCGGCGCCCACTGGCGCCAGCGGACCGGCCAGCCGCCGTCCTCCTGCTGCTCGCCGGCCAGATGGTCCAGGGAACGGCTCATCTCGTCGTCCGTGAACCACGCGCGCGCGAGGGAGCGCGGTGTCCTCGCGTAGTCGTGCGGGAAGTGGTGCTCGGCGGGGGCGTAGCCGGGGGAGACCGGGTACACGTCGAGTTTTTCCGGCTCCAATACCGCCAGGCGCTGCTCGCGTACCAGACGGCCCAGGCGGTCGGCAGCCGCCTGCGCGCGCGTGCGGTCGGGAGCGGAGTCCAGGAAGGCCACGGCGGCCTCGATCTCGTAGGGATGGGACTTCTCCAGGGACTCGACCGCCTGCCAGCAGAAGTCCGTGGCCCGGAACAGCCAGGCGTGCCACACGTCGTTGCGGTGCAGCAGGCCGACCACCGGTCCGGTGGCCAGGAGCGCGCTGGGCGGGTCGTCCACGATCGGGATGAACGGGGCCACGGGGTAGCCGCGCTGGCTGGGGTGGATCGTCGGGAGGGCGCCCTCCGGGGTGGAGACCGAGGTGAGGTAGCGGCACACGCGGTCCACGCGCTGTCCGCCGCAGCGCTCGACGGCGTCCAGGACGTGCAGGGCGTGACCGGTGTGCAGCGGCTGACTGACCGGGCCGCGCAGATCGGGCTCCAGGGCGTGGCCGTACCCGCCGTCCTCGTTGCGGTAGGCGTCCAATGCGGTCTCCACCGGGTCGGCGGCGCCGTTCAGGAAGTGGTACGCGAAGAGGCGCTGTTCGAGCACGCGCGCGGTGAGCCAGACGAACTGCTCGGCGCGGAACAGCGGGGGGTGCGACGAGGGCGTCGGACTCAGTGCAGAAGCTCCTGTTTCGGGCATGCGTCAGACCGTAGGGCGGAAAGCGGTCTCGACAAGCGGACCCGGCTCAGGCCCACTCTCAGGGGCGGGATACTGGACGCATGCGGTTGACGGTCTTCTGGCAGCGGATGGCGGACCACTTCGGTTCCGGGTACGCCGACACTTTCGCGCGCGATCACGTGATGGCGGAGCTGGGCGGGCGCACGGTGCACGAGGCGCTGGACGCCGGCTGGGAGGCGAAGGACGTGTGGCGCGTGGTGTGTGCCGTCATGAACATTCCGGGGGAAAGGCGCTGACCGGTCACGAAGATCGCAGGACGGCAGCCGGTTGTCGGTGCAGTGGGCGAGACTTGCCTCGTGGCACGCACTGACGAGACCGGGCAGCCCGCCCGGCACGGATCCCCGTTCGGCACGACGCCGCCCAACCCGCCGCCCGGCGAGGGCGGCGCAGGGCCGGGTGCCCGCATGCCGCGCTGGCTGCCGCGCGCCATGGTGCTCGCGCTGGCGCTCTTCGGCGCGTTCCAGCTGGGCAGCTGGGCCTTTCACCAGCTCACCGGGCTGCTGATCAACATCCTCATCGCGTTCTTCCTGGCGCTGGCAATCGAGCCCGCGGTGAGCTGGATGGCCTCGCGCGGCATGCGCCGAGGGCTGGCCACGGCCGTTGTCTTCCTCGCCGTGATCATCGTGTCCGCCGGGTTCGTGACGCTGCTGGGCTCCATGCTCGCGGGCCAGATCATCAAGATCGTCGAGGACTTCCCGAACTACCTCGACTCCCTCATCAACTGGATCAACACGCACTTCCACACCGAACTGCGCCGCGTGGACGTCCAGGAGGGCCTGCTCCGTTCCGACTGGCTGCGCAATTACGTGCAGAACAGCGCCACCGGCGTGCTGGACGTGTCCGCGCAGGTTCTCGGCGGCCTCTTCCAACTGCTGACGATCACCCTGTTCTCGTTCTACTTCGCCGCGGACGGCCCCCGACTGCGCCGCGCCCTGTGCTCCGTACTGCCGCCCGCCAAGCAGGCCGAGGTGCTGCGCGCGTGGGAGATCGCCGTCAACAAGACCGGCGGCTACCTGTACTCGCGCGGCCTGATGGCGCTGATCTCCGGCATAGCCCACTACATCCTGCTGGAAAGCCTGGATGTGCCGTACGCGCCCGTGCTGGCCGTCTGGGTCGGTCTGGTCTCGCAGTTCATCCCCACCATCGGCACCTATCTCGCGGGCGCCCTGCCCATGCTGATCGCCTTCACGGTCGATCCCTGGTACGCGCTGTGGGTGCTGATCTTCGTCGTGGTCTACCAGCAGTTCGAGAACTATGTGCTCCAGCCCAAGCTGACCTCGAAGACCGTCGACATCCACCCCGCTGTCGCCTTCGGTTCGGTCATCGCCGGCACCGCCCTCCTCGGCGCGGTGGGCGCGCTGATCGCCATCCCTGCGGTCGCCACGCTGCAGGCGTTCCTGGGGGCGTATGTGAAGCGGTACGACGTCACGGACGATCCCCGTGTCCACGGGCACCGGGGAGGGGGAGCGGGGCGCAGCCTGTTCGCACGCGCGCGTGCGCTGTGGGGGCGACGGCCGGGGAAGGCGGGCTCGACGGATACGGGCAGCTCCGGGGAGAGCTCCTCCGCCTGAGGCGGTTCGGACCGCGAACGTAGTCTCGGAAGTGCCGGGTGGTGCGCTTGACACAAAAATCGAACATCCATTCTCATGAAGTCTCCGGCGAGACGCTCGGCGGGCACTTCGCCACGGTTTCGACAGAGAAATGCCCGAGTTATCCACAGGCCGGACGGGCGTCGGGGCGCATTGTCAGTGGCAGGCGTTAGCGTCTTTGACGTGAAGCGATCGACTCAAGCAAACCGGGTGGAACCCATGGCAGGAACCGACCGCGAGAAGGCGCTCGACGCCGCGCTCGCACAGATTGAACGGCAATTCGGCAAGGGCGCGGTCATGCGCCTGGGCGAGCGGCCGAACGAGCCCATCGAGGTCATCCCCACCGGGTCGACCGCGCTCGACGTCGCCCTCGGCGTCGGTGGCCTGCCGCGCGGCCGCGTGGTGGAGGTGTACGGACCGGAGTCCTCCGGTAAGACCACGCTGACCCTGCATGCGGTGGCCAACGCGCAGAAGGCCGGCGGTCAGGTCGCCTTTGTGGACGCGGAGCACGCCCTCGACCCCGAGTACGCGAAGAAGCTCGGCGTCGACATCGACAACCTGATCCTCTCTCAGCCCGACAACGGCGAGCAGGCGCTGGAGATCGTGGACATGCTGGTCCGCTCCGGTGCCCTCGACCTCATCGTCATCGACTCCGTCGCCGCGCTCGTCCCGCGCGCGGAGATCGAGGGCGAGATGGGCGACAGCCACGTCGGTCTGCAGGCCCGACTGATGAGCCAGGCCCTGCGGAAGATCACCAGCGCGCTCAACCAGTCCAAGACCACCGCGATCTTCATCAACCAGCTCCGCGAGAAGATCGGCGTGATGTTCGGTTCGCCGGAGACCACGACCGGTGGCCGGGCGCTGAAGTTCTACGCCTCGGTGCGTATCGACATCCGTCGCATCGAGACCCTGAAGGACGGCACGGACGCGGTCGGCAACCGCACCCGCTGCAAGGTCGTCAAGAACAAGGTCGCACCGCCCTTCAAGCAGGCCGAGTTCGACATCCTCTACGGCCAGGGCATCAGCCGCGAGGGCGGTCTGATCGACATGGGCGTGGAGCACGGCTTCGTCCGCAAGGCCGGCGCCTGGTACACGTACGAGGGCGACCAGCTCGGCCAGGGCAAGGAGAACGCGCGCAACTTCCTGAAGGACAACCCCGACCTGGCCAACGAGATCGAGAAGAAGATCAAGGAGAAGCTGGGCGTCGGAGTGCGCCCGGAGGAGCCGGCCGCCGAGCCGGGCGCGGACGCCGCGGTCTCCGCCACCCCGGACGACGCCGCGAAGGCGGTGCCCGCTCCGGTAGCGGCCAAGACCGCCAAGACCAAGGCCGCTGCCGCCAAGAGCTGATCGGTGACACGGCGAACGGACTGGGCCGAGTACGCCGCCTACCCGGACCCTCCGCGTAAGCGGGGGAGAGGCGGCGACACGGGCTCCTCCGGACCGGGCGGCTACGCCTACGGAGGGGACGCGACCGACGCGGCCCATGGCATGGACGGGGGGAACGACGGCACGGCGCCGTACGGCACGAGTGGGGCGTACGACGGGTACGGCGATGAGCCGGGCCCAGCGTATGACGACGGGTCGGGCCTGGCGTACGGCGACGGTGCGGGCTTGGCGTATGGCGACGAGCAGCGCCATGGCGCGGTGGAGGACGGCGAGGCGGGGTCGGAGGGCGGCTCGGTGCTCGGTGCCGGTGCGCCCGTTGGTGGCTCGCGTCGCGGTCGTGGCCGTGGCCGTGGCCGTGGTGAGGCTCGGGGATCGGATGGCTCGGGCGGCTCACGCGGGCGTCGTCGGCGCGGCCGCACGGAGCCGTCCGGTGAGGATGGAGGCGCCCCTGCCTCGTCGAGGGCCGGGACGGTGGCGCCCCCGGCGGACCCGGTGGAGCAGGCGCGGGCGATCTGTCTGCGTCTGCTCACCGGGACCCCGCGCACGCGGAAGCAACTCGCGGACGCCCTGCGCAAGCGGGAGATCCCGGACGACGCCGCCGAGGAGGTGCTGTCGCGGTTCGAGGAGGTCGGCCTCATCAACGACAGTGCGTTCGCGGACGCCTGGGTGGAGTCCCGGCACCACGGCCGAGGGCTGGCCCGACGTGCGCTCGCCCAGGAACTGCGGACGAAGGGCGTCGAGTCCACACTGATCGACGCGGCCGTAGCACAGCTCGACTCCGAGCAGGAAGAGACGACCGCACGCGAACTCGTCGCCCGCAAGCTCCGCTCCACCCGCGGCCTCGACCGCGACAAACGCCTGCGCCGCCTCGCGGGCATGCTCGCCCGCAAAGGCTACCCCGAGGGGATGGCACTGCGGGTGGTCCGGCAGGCACTGGAGGAAGAGGGCGAAGACACGGAGTTCCTCGGGGACGAGGGGTTCTGACCCCTGTGACGGGCCGGGCTTGGAGGCAGAGGGTTTGGTAGCCGAGGGCCTGGAAGCGGGCGAAGGTTCGCGAACGCAGGATTCCGGCCCTGGACACGGTGGACGCGCGGGGGCGCTCATCGCGTTCGGGGCCGGGGCGGGGTCGGTTCGGGGTGAGGGGGCGGTCGTAGGAGACGCGGGGGTGAGGCTCGGCGAGCCCGCGCGTGCCGCGCTACGTGGCCGCGACCGCGGTCAGCGGCGGTGGCAGCGTCATCGCCAGCCGCGAGTCTGACCGCCGTCGCGGGCGGTGAGGACGGAGACGAAGGCAAACGACGGAGATGACGGCAACGACGGAGATGACTACGGCCCCCCGTCAGAGATGAACTCAGTCCAGCCGCTAGCCCTCCGCCTCGACCTCCGCCCCGGCAACAGACCCCGCCCCAGAAGTCACCGGGAACCCTTCCGCGCGCCACCCCTGGAAGCCCCCGACGAGATCGGTGGCCCGGTGCAGCCCCAGTCGTTGTAGCGACTCGACCGCCAGGCTGGACGCGTAGCCCTCGTTGCAGATCACCACGACTCGCAGGTCGTGGCTCGTGGCCTCGGGGGCGCGATGGCTGCCCTGTGGATCGAGCCGCCACTCCAGTTCGTTGCGCTCGATGACGAGGGCACCGGGGATCAGGCCGTCCCGCTCGCGCAGGGCCGCATACCGGATGTCGACCAGCAGAGCCTCACCGTGCTGAGCAGCCTCGTAGGCCTCCCGCGGCTCGATCCGCACGTAGCCGGCTCGCACGCGCTCCAGCAACTCGTCGATACCGACCGGCTGTTCAGCCACGTCGGCCCTACCCGTCGACGGTGCCCTGTTCGCTTCGCTGCCGCGGATCGCGGGCTCGCTGACGTCGTGCGCGCCCGTCCTCAGCTCGCCCCGGCCGACCGCCACTTCACCCACACCGCTCACACCATTCAGACCGCTCACGCCGTCCTCCCCATTCACACCGCTCACTGCCAGTCCTCCGGCTGCTCCACCTGCTCCAACCGCAGGATCGGTCCGCTGCGACTGAAGCGGCGGATCTGTGGGAGAGGCGGGTAGTAGGCGTGGACGGAGATCGCGTGCCGGTCGGCGGATTCGTTGAGGACCTCGTGTACATGGTGACGGCCGAAGGAGCGGCCCTTGCCGGCCGGTAGGTGGCGCGAGCGGTCCACGTCGTCAGTCAGTTCCAGCGTCTTCCAGCCGTCGGCGGGCAGCCGGACGGCCAGGGAGTGCTCCCTGAGCTCACCGGCCGCCGTGACGAAGGCCCCGACGGATTCGGCGTGGTCGTGCCAGCCGGTGCCGGTTCCGGGCGGCCACCCGATGAGCCAGGCCTCGCTCCCGCCGGGGCCTTCGAGCCGTACCCAGGTACGGCCCTCGGGGTCGAGCGGAAGCGAGGCGATCAAGTCGGGGTCGGCGGCAGTACGCCGTACGAAGTCGAGAAGGTCCGCCTGCGACGGCGTGGACACCGGCGTCGAGGCCGGGGTGGACACCTGCTGAGAAGCGGCAACGGCGGCAGAAGGGACAGACACGGGCACCGTCCTGGAGAGAGTTCGCAAAGGGCCCGCGGGGCCACAGGCGACACGAGTGGCACGCGCGGGAAGAACGCGGGAAGAAATGGGGATGCGAATTCAGCAGGACGGGCGACACACGCAGCCCGCATAGCGGACAAGGTCCATATGGACCCTCCGCCACAGGCGCACACAGGTGTCGGTCACGATCCGGAGTAGACCATGCCGGTGCGAACCGGTCAACTCACCGTCACTATGCGGACCGCACAGTGACGGTGAGTGCCATGGCGAATGCCACTTCGGGCAGTTGCTGCGGCTTCCGTTTCCAGGTGAGTACGGCTTCCGTACGGCGGCGTCAGCGCGACCCGGCTGCCGCGCCGGCCTCCGCCGCCCTGGCCGTGGCCCCGGCCTGTGCCTTGCCCGGTCCGCCCAGTGTCGCCTCGGCCGCCGTGTACAGATCGGCCGGCCGGACGCCGCTCAATGCCGTCACCAGGTGCCCGTCGGGCCGCACCAGCAGAACCGTGTGGGCGGCCGCCCCCGGGTAGCTCTCCGCGACCAGCAACTCGGCCCGATAGGGCAACGCCGTCACGGCCGCCGCCAGCCGGGGCATGATCCCGGCGGTCGCCCAGTGCTTGCGGTCCCACACGCCCGTGCCCGGCGCGATCAGCAGGACCAGCAGCGCGCCGCGCCCGAGGCGGTCCCGCAGCCGTACGAAGGAGCCGTCCTCCGCGGTGACTCGCACGTCCATGACCTGCGCACCGCGCGGCGTGTCCACGGGGACCTCGCCCTCCAGGCGCTGGGGCGAGAGGGGCGAGTTGGCGTACGTGCCCGGCGCACCGATCGCGCCGTGCCCCAGGTGGCCGTCCATCAGCAGCGCGTCATGGCCCCGGCCGGAGCCGGGGACGACCGCGCGCAGCCCTCCGCCGCCGCGCAGCAGCGGCAGCGCCTGGTCGGCGGCGCGCAGCCGGGCGGCGACGACGGCGCGCCGCTCCGCCTGGTAGCTGTCGAGCAGCGCCTCGTGCGGCCCGTGGTGCCAGGCCGGCGCCAGCTTCCAGGCGAGGTTGTCGGCGTCCCGCAGCCCCTCGTCGAGGCCGTGTGTGCCGAGCGTGCCGAGACAGTGCGCCGCGTCCCCGGCGAGAAAGACGCGACCCACCCGCCAACGACGGGCCAGACGGTGGTGGACCGTGTGCACCCCGGTGTCGAGGAGTTCGTACGACGGGGTCGGCCCGCCGGTCCACCCGGCGAGGGTCTCCCGGACGTGGGTCACCAGCATCTCGGGTGTGACCAGGTCCTTGCTCGGCGGCAGCAGCCAGTCCAGACGCCACACCCCGTCCGGAAGCGGCCGTCCGGTGACCTCCCCGCCCGAAGGTCCGGCCGTCCGCCAGGGCGGCATCCGATGGAGCAACGCCCGACCACCCCACGGAAGTTCCGCCCGCAGCGCGGCCACGGCGTGTCGCTCCACCGCCGTACGGCCGGGGAAACGGATGTCCTGGAGCTTGCGGACCGTCGAGCGGGGGCCGTCGCAGCCGACCAGATAGCTGCCGCGCCACCAGGTGCCCTTGGGACCGCGGGTGTGGGCGGTGACGCCCGAGGGCTCCTGCTCTACGGCGTCCAGACGGCTGTCCACGGCGACCTTGACCAGCGGTTCGTCGGCGAGGGCCGCGCGCAGGGCGTTGGTCAGGACGTGCTGGGCGATGTGCAAGGGAGCGGGGTTCGTGCCGCCCTCGCCCCCTTCTGCGGCGTCGTCGAAAGTGACCTCGCGCATCACCTGCTTGCGCCGCATAGCCCGCCATCCGGCCCAACGGGCCCCGGCCTGGGCGAGCGGCACGCCCGTCAGGCGCTCCATCAGGGCGGCGGTGTCCTCGCGCAGGACGACGGTGCGTGCGAGGCGGGGCTCGTCCTTGCCGGGCCCCTCGTCGAGAACGACGGACGGCACCTCCTGGCGGGCCAGCGCCAGGGCGAGCGTGAGCCCGACGGGCCCCGCTCCGACGATGATCACCGGGTCCACGGCGCGGCGCCCCCTGCCCGCAGCGGTGTCCCGAAAGACGCAAGTGAACAGAAAGTTGGAGCAGGGTGCACGATCACAGAACGTATGCAACCTATTGCCGGTGCTTGCGTCAAGTGACGGCGACGCCGACAGTCAAGCGGTTGATCCAATGCTCCTGGGGGAGGCCGAACAGTCCGGGTTGGAGCCGCTGACTGTTTGGAGAGCTCACTCTTCCACGATTGAGCACCCTGCCCTTGCATCGTCGTAGCTGTAGGCGGCGAGGATCACTCGGGCCTGTGACGGGCTATCCGGTGCTGTGGACGAGACCGCCGCGTGGGCGCTACCTCGGTTGCAGAGTGAAGTCCTGTTCCTGGACGGCGTTCCGGGCTGTCGAGCCTCGCGCCAGCCACGCAACCTGAGCGGCGCGAACTCGGTTGGCGACGCCCAGCTTGGATCGTATTGCCCTTATGTGATCCTTGACCGTCTCGGGACTGATGAAGAGAAGTGAAGCGATTTCACGGTTGGACATGCCGCGGCTGAGAAGCTGTAGAACCTCGCGCTCCCTGCTGCTCAAATTCTTAACCCTCTCTTTGGCGGCCTGTTGTGATGGTGACGGTGTGGCTGCCAAATATTCTCCGATCATTGATTCGGAGATATCGGGCGACAAGGCATGGCAGCCGTTCGAGATCGCCGGAATTGCCCATGAAATGTGCTGGGCAAATGTTTTCCTCAGTAGAATTCCGGCGGCGCCCATCGCGAGTATTTGCCGGATTTCGTAGTCCTGTATTTCTCCGGCGATGACCAGCGTTGGGATTGTCGGGGCTGACTTTCTTGCGCGACGCAGGCTGTTGACGGAGTCGAGCTGGCGAGCGTGGCTGATGATGAGGATCTGAGGTCTAGTTTTTGTGACGATAGTTGGAAATGGCTGGGATTTGAGAATTGTATTGAGATCCTTTAGGAGTGAAGGATCGTCGCATCTCAATTCGATTCGCACATCGCACCCCGTTGAATTTTGCAATTTGCGAGAATTGCTGAGCGGCTGCTGGTCAGGCAGTCAATTGCCCATCCTCCCCTTTTTGGGCTATGGCGTCAAGATTCCGGCTCTCGGTTTTGGGATATTTGAGGGCTGCTTGAGGTGTGTCGGCGATTTCTGGCGGGTGCAGAGTCCTGTATGTCGTGAATGCTAGGTGTGATCATTTTTGGGTGGCGGTTGGGGATTCCCGATCTCTGGCCTGCGAAGTTCCGTGATTCGCCTGGGGAGAGGGCGGCGCGTATCCCCCTAGTGGGGGATACGGGACAGTGGGCTGCTCTGCTGTAATGACTGCCCGGTTCGACATCGGAGATGATCCGCATGCCTGAACGCGGAAAATGGACCAGGAATCGTGAACGGGGACGAATTTGCCAGTCTCAGAAAGTCGACCGCTGCGCTCCTTGGGGCGGCGCACTTCAATCGTAATGGCCGGCGCCGTGCTTGCTTCGTCGGTCGTGTTGACCGCCGCACCCTCTGCGGCGGCTGCTGGATGCACTTCGCCGAAGCTCAAGATCTGGTACGACTCGGATCAGTATGGGTCGTACCTGAAGGCGTGGTTTGAGACCAACTCGGGCTGCACAGCGAGAGTGCTCAACCTGCGAGGCCAGATCTTTTGCGACGTGGGGAAGGTGTACGACAAACGTGCCAAGGGGCGAGCGCCCATTGAAACGGAAATGAAAACTCTGCCACCCAAGAGCAAGTGTAAGAAGTTCGTCGCCAAGGGCGTGGTCAATTATTACGTCGGTGAAGACTTCGAGGACATGTGGACATGGAAGTATGGTGACTACCCGGCATGACCAGATGGCGTTCGGTCGCTGCTTCATGTGACGCAGTCCCTAACATGACCAAGGAGCTTCAGATGCCCCGAGCGCACACTAAGGCGCGCACGAGACTGGTTGTCCTCGGTACTTCCCTGGCGGTCATGACCAGCGCTTTCGCGGTGGCGCCCGCTGTGGCCGACGATGCCGATGCCATTTACCTCGGCACGCGCAAGGGTACCGTCAGTATGGGTGGTCATCTGAAGTGGGAGTACTCGGACAAGCAGTACCGCAGCCTGATGATGAGGAACACACGGAACCACTACTTTCGTGTGACCTACAAGGGGTGCCAGGAATGGAGGGTGCGTATCGCCGTGGCTCATCCCCAGGGCGGATATACCGAGGATGAGACCACCGTGGCGGGGTGCAACAAGACCGCTGTGGTGAGCACCATCGGCAAGCTGAATGCCAACGTCACCCTCGGCATCACTCTTTCCGTGAGTGGAGACACTCATAGTGTCTCGGTCAAGCCCGTCTGACCGACTGGCGCGGTACACCGGTAGAAAGTTCGGAGGGCAGTGGCGATCATGCCGCTGCCCTCCATTTGTTCCTTACCGTCTGACTAGCTCTGGGCACCGGTCCCGAAGCTGCCACCTACCGCAGCAGGGTTGAGTTCCTCCGTGTCCTCGGCGCTGAGAACCGCGCCCGTGCTCTTCTTGCTGCGCCTGAGCCTGCGCTCCAGCCAACTGGCGAAGCTCGTGAGGGCAAAGTTGATCACGACGAAGATCACGGCCACGACAGTAAAGCTGGCGATGGTGTTCGCGCCGTAGTACGAGCTCATCGGGCTCACGGCGGCGATCAGGTCGGGGAACGTGAGGACCGCGCCGCCCAGGGCAGTGTCCTTCACGATCACTACGAGCTGGCTGACGATCGCCGGCAGCATCGCGGTGACCGCCTGAGGGAGCAGGATTGACGTCATAGTCTGGGTCTTGCGCAGACCGATCGCATGCGCGGCCTCCGTCTGGCCCTTGGGGAGGGCCAGGATGCCGGCGCGAACGATCTCCGCGAGCACCGAGGCGTTGTAGAGCACCAGGCCGGTGACAACCGCGTACAGCGGGCGGTCGTCGGAGCTGACGTTCGTGTACTCGGAGTACAGAGCCAGGCCGAAGATCATCAGGATCAGTACCGGGATGGCACGGAAGAACTCGACGACGACTCCGGCGGGAATCCGGATCCAAGCATGGTCCGACATACGTGCGATGCCGAATACGGCGCCCAGCGGCAGCGCGATGATCATGGAGAGGGCTGCTGCGATCACCGTGTTCTTCAGGCCGGGCAGGATGTACGTGGTCCATGCCTCGCTGCCGGAGAAGAACGGCTTCCACTTCTCCCAGTCCAACTGGCCCTTGTCGTCGAGGCCCTTGTAGACCCACCACAAGACCCCGAACAGTGCAATCAGGAACAGCCCGGTGAAGAGGAGGTTGCGCCGCTTGGCCCGCGGCCCTTGGGCGTCGTACAGGAGGGCGCTCATCGCTTCACCGCCACCTTCTTGCCCACCCAGCCGAGGATCAGCCCGGTCGGCAGAGTCAGGCACACGAATCCGAACGCGAAGACAGCGGAGATCAGCAGGAGTTGTGCCTCGTTCTCGATCATTTCCTTCATCAGCAGGGCGGCTTCGGTCACACCGATCGCGGCGGCGACCGTAGTGTTCTTGGTGAGCGCGATCAGAACGTTGGTGAGTGGACCGACGACCGAACGGAACGCCTGCGGCAGCACGATCAGCATCAGGACCTGGGTGAAGCTCAAGCCGATGGCTCGGGCCGCCTCCGCCTGGCCGACCGGAACGGTGTTGATGCCGGAGCGGAGCGCCTCGCAGACGAACGCAGAGGTGTAGGCGATCAGACCGAGCACGGCGAGCCGGAAGTTGATGGAGTCGAAACTGTCCGTGCCCAGGGTGATGCCCAGGGTCTGATTGAGGCCCAGCGAGGTGAACAGAATGATCACCGTCAGCGGGATGTTGCGCACCACGTTGACGTACGCCGTGCCGAAGCCCCGCATCAGAGGTACCGGGCCGACGCGCATGGCGGCCAACAGGGTTCCCCAAACCAGGGAGCCAACAGCGGAGAGCAGGGTGAGCTGCACCGTCACCCAGAAGGCTCCCAGCAGGTCATAACCTTCAAGAAAGTCGAACACGATCTCCCGCGCTTCCGCGTGTGGATGGGGCTCGGTGCGCCGCCCCCGCGGACGGCGCACCCATCAGGCTGCTTCAGCTCTTGATGTCGCCGATCTTCGGCGCGGGCTCGTTCTGGTATTGCGCGGGACCGAAGTTCGCCTTCACGGCCGCGTCCCAGGACTTGTCGGCGACCATGTCCTCCAGGGCCTTGTCGATCTTGGCCTTGAGGTCGCTGCCCTTCTTGACGCCGATGCCGTAGTTCTCGTTGGTCATCTTGAAGCCGCCCAGCTTGAACTTGCCCTTGAACTGATCCTGGGAGGCGTAACCGGCCAGGATCGAGTCGTCCGTGGTCAGCGCGTCGATGGCCTTGTTCTGCAGACCCGTCAGACAGGCCGAGTACGTCGGGTACTTCAGGAGATCCGCATCGGGTGCCAGCTTCTCCTTCACGTTCTGCGCCGAGGTCGACCCCGTTACCGAGCACAGCTTCTTGCTGTTCAGGTCCTTCGGCGACTTGATCGAGCTGTCGTCGGCGCGGACCAGGACGTCCTGGTGGGCCAGCAGGTACGGGCCGGCGAAGTCGACCTTCTCCTGGCGCTCGGGGGTGATCGAGTAGGAGGCGGCGATGAAGTCGACGTCACCGCGCTGAAGCATGGTCTCGCGGTCGGCGCTCTTCGCTTCCTTCCACACGATCTGGTCCTCGGAGTACCCGAGCTTCTTGGCGACGTAGGTGGCGACGTCGACGTCGAAGCCTGAGTAGCCCTGCGGAGTCTTCTGGCCGACGCCGGGCTGGTCGAACTTGATGCCGACGGTGATCTTCTTGCCGCCGTCCGAGCCCGACCCACCCTCGTTGTCACCGTCACCGCCACCACACGCGGTGGCGGTGATGGAGAGAACGAGTGCAGCGGCGGCCGCGGCGGAGACCTTGCGGAGCTTCATGGTGAACATCCTTTGCGTGATGAAGAGATGCGTCCCGTCGGAGGGGTGTCCCTCCGAGGGCTGGATGACGCAGGTCGTCGGGTGCGTGAAGCAGTCCGTCAGTGGTGCAGGATCTTGGACAGGAAGTCCTTCGCACGGTCGCTGCGAGGGTTGCTGAAGAACTGGTCCGGCACAGCTTCTTCGACGATCTTGCCGTCCGCCATGAACACCACCCGGTTGGCGGCCGAACGGGCGAAGCCCATCTCATGGGTGACGACGATCATGGTCATACCGTCTCGGGCGAGCTGTTGCATGACCTCCAGGACCTCATTGATCATCTCCGGGTCGAGCGCCGACGTGGGCTCGTCGAAGAGCATGACCTTGGGGTCCATGGCGAGTGCCCGGGCGATGGCCACACGCTGCTGCTGACCGCCGGAGAGCTGTGCAGGGTACTTGTCCGCCTGAGTACCCACACCCACACGGTCCAACAGGGCGCGGGCCTTCTCCTCGGCCTTCTTCTTGTCGGCCTTGCGGACCTTGATCTGGCCCAGCATCACGTTTTCGAGCACGGTCTTGTGCGCGAACAGGTTGAAGGACTGGAAGACCATTCCGACGTCGGCACGCAGCTTGGCCAGCGCCTTGCCCTCCGCGGGCAGAGGCTTACCGTCGATGGCGATCGTGCCGGAGTCGATCGTCTCCAGGCGGTTGATGGTGCGGCACAGGGTGGACTTCCCGGACCCGGAGGGTCCGATGACCACGACGACCTCACCGCGGGCGATCGTCAGATCGATGTCCTGGAGTACGTGCAACGCGCCGAAGTGCTTGTTGACGTCTTTCAGGACGACCAGTTCGTCGGTCGCGGCCACGTCTTCCTTGGCCACCGATACTTCGGTCATCGCTCTCAGGCTCCGTCCTCCTCGGTTTCGGAGGACAGTAATAACCGTATCCGACCTGCGTCATTAGTTCTGAGGGGAATCTGAGCATCACGATCCGATAGCAATCGGACACGTGTCGTAGCACTTGTGGCCTGTGCGCGTACCGGCTGGATAACGGAAGCCGCCCGCAACCGGAACCTACTTGACGGCGTCGTCGTCCATCAGCGTGACTTCCATGGTGCACGCGCGCGTGCGCACGCACTGTGTAACCAGACGAATCGTACGGCCGATGAACTGAGGGAGGCCGGGATGAGACTCCTCCTCGTCGAGGACGACAACCATGTCGCAGCCGCGCTGTCCGCGGTCCTGGCGCGGCACGGTTTCGACGTCACGCACGCGCGTAGCGGCGAGGAGGCCCTTCAGGCGCTCGTCCCCGAGGGCAACGGCTTCGGTGTCGTCCTCCTCGACCTCGGCCTGCCCGACCAGGACGGATACGAGGTCTGCGGCAAGATCCGCAAGCGCACCAGCACCCCGGTGATCATGGTCACCGCGCGCTCCGACGTCCGTTCCCGCATCCACGGCCTCAACCTCGGGGCCGACGACTATGTGGTGAAGCCGTACGACACCGGAGAACTGCTCGCCCGGATCCACGCCGTCAGCCGGCGCAACGTCCAGGAGGACGCCGGGACGGGCGGCGACAGCGTGCTGCGCCTGGGCGCCGTACATATCGAGCTGCCCACTCGCCAGGTCAGCGTGGACGGTTCAGTTGTCCAACTGACGCGCAAGGAGTTCGATCTCCTCGCTCTGCTCGCCCAGCGCCCCGGGGTCGTCTTCCGTCGGGAGCAGATCATCAGCGAGGTGTGGCGCACGAGTTGGGAGGGGACCGGGCGCACTCTTGAGGTGCATGTGGCGTCCCTGCGCGCCAAGCTGCGCATGCCTGCGCTGATCGAGACCGTACGCGGCGTCGGCTACCGGCTCGTCGCCCCGGCCGCGTAGCGGGTAAGGGTGCGCACTCGTCTCCTCCCGCTGCTCATCGTCCTGATGGCGGCCGTGCTGCTCGCGCTCGGCGTCCCGCTCGCCGTCAGCCTGGCGTCGGCCCAGCAGCAGAAGGTGGTCGTCGACCGGATCGACGACACGGCGTATTTCGCGGCCATCGCAAGGCCCGCCGCGGATACGACCTCCGGATCCCGCGACGAGCTGCGCATCCTCAGCCGTGAGCTGGAGAACTACTACGAGGTCTACGGCATCCGGGCCGGCGTCTTCCTGCCCAATGACACGCCCCTGGCCAACGGGCCGACGACCTGGTTCCTGCCCGGGACCGGCGAGGTGCGCGAGGCCTTCGAGGAGTCGCTGCTCAGCCGGCGCAGCCATGACCCGCAGCAGGTGTGGCCCTGGCAGCAGGGCCATCTCGTCGTTGCCTCGCCGGTCATCCGGGACGGCGACGTCGTCGCGGTCGTCGTCACCGATTCGCCCACCGGGCAGATGCGTTCGCGGATCGTGGACGGCTGGCTGATCATCGGCGCGGGTCTGACGGCCGCGATGCTGGTGGCCGTCGGGGCCGCGCTCCGGCTGACCGGCTGGGTGCTCAGGCCGGTTCGGGTGCTGGACACCACCACGCACGCGATCGCGAGCGGGCGCCTGAAGACACGGGTCGCGGTTGCCAGTGGTCCGCCGGAACTCCGGCGGCTGGCCCGGTCGTTCAACGAGATGGCGGACAACGTCGAGGACGTGCTGGAGCAGCAGCGCGCCTTCGTCGCGGACGCCTCGCACCAGCTGCGCAACCCGCTCGCGGCGCTGCTGCTGCGCATCGAACTGCTCGCTTTCGAACTACCGGAGGGCAATGCGGAGATCGCCTCGGTCCAGGGCGAGGGCAAGCGCCTGGCCCAGGTTCTGGACGACCTGCTCGACCTCGCGCTGGCCGAGCACACCGAAGCCGACCTGCGGCTCACCGACATCGGCGCGCTGACCGACGAGCGCGTCGCGGCCTGGGCGCCGACCGCCGAGGCCAAGGGAGTACGGCTGGTGGGGGACTGCCCGGCCACGACCGCCTGGGCCGACCCGGTGGCGCTGTCCAGCGCGCTGGACGCGGTGATCGACAACGCGGTCAAGTTCACGCCGGAGGGCGAGCGGGTCGAGGTGACCGTGACCTTCAACGGCAGTGCGTCGACGATCGTGGTCGCCGACCACGGCCCCGGCCTCACCGACGAGGAACTCGCCCGCATCGGCGACCGCTTCTGGCGCAGCGGCCGGCACCAGAACATCAAGGGCTCGGGCCTGGGCCTGTCGATCTCGCGGGTGCTGCTCGCGGCGGGCGGGGGCTCCATCTCGTACGCCCGCAACGAACCGACCGGGCTCCGGGTGACGGTGACGGTGCCCCGGACGGCGCCGACGCAGTAGCCGGCGGGCCCAGCCCGTTGCCTACGGCTCTGCCGGGCTACAGCACAGCCGTAGCCCGGCAGAGCTGTAGCCGGGCGGCCCACCGCAGGCGGCCGCAGCCGGACGGTCCAGCCGCAGCCCGGTCCTGGCCCGGCACAGCCGCAGCCCGGCCCGGTCGTATCCACGCAGGGTCGTAGCCGGGCTACGCAGGGTCGTAGCCGGGCAGGCACGGCAGACGGACCGACGCCGACAGGTGGCTACCACTGCGGCTCAGGTTTCCTACGGCTTGACCGAGCGGTAATAGCGCTGGGCGCCCTCGTGCAACGACAGCGGGTCGGTGTAGATCGCCGTGCGCAGATCGACCAGTTGCGCGGAGTGGACGTGGGCGCCGATGCCGTCGCGGCTCTTGATCACCGTGCGGGTCAGCCATTCGGTGAGCCGGGGGTCCATGTCCTTACGGGTGATCAGCAGGTTGGAGACGGCGATCGTCGGCACCGTGTCGCCGTTCTGGATGGTGGGATACGCCGACTCCGGCATGTTGGTCGCGCGGTAGAAGTGGGCCGCGTCGCCCTGGGCGTGCACCTTGGCGACGAGGCGGGCGTCGATCGGCACGAACCGGAACGAGGACGTCTCGGCGATCTTCTCCAGCCCGTCCGTCGGCACCCCGCTCGACCAGAAGAACGCGTCGAGCTCCCGCCCCAGCCGCTCGGGCCCGGTGTCGATGCCGTCCGACCGGGGCGTGATGTCCTTCTCCGGGTCGATGCCGGCGGCCTCCAGCACCCGGGTGGCGATCAGCCGGACACCGGAGTCGGGCAGCCCTATCGCCACCCGCTTGCCCTTCAGGTCCGCGACGGAGCGGATGTCGGAGTTCGGCGGCACGACCAGCTGGACATAGTCGTCGTACAGCCGGGCGACCCCGCGCAGCCGGTTGATGACGGGCTTGTCGCCGACCTCGTACGTGTCCACGGCGTCGGCGGCCGCGATCGTGAAGTCGGCCTTCCCGGTCGCCACGCGCTCGACGTTCTCCTGCGAGCCGTCGCTGGTCAGCAGCTTCACCTTCAGCTGCGGCATGTCCTTGGCGAGCTCCTTGCGCAGCAGGGCGCCGTACTCCTGATACACCCCCGCGCGCGTGCCCGTGCTGAACGTGATCGTCCCGCTCGGCGGCTCCTCGCCCAGGGGCAGCAGCCACCACAGCAGGAGCCCCAGGGCGACGAACCCGGCGGCCGCGCCCTGCAGGGTCCGGCGCCTGCGGTTTCGGGTGAGGATCTCGGACATGGGCGAGATCCTGCCAGCCGGTACGCGGTGCTGACCAGGGCAGGGGTCACAGGAAGGGAGGGCACGGGGTGGCCGCCGGAGCCGGAAGCCTCCGGCCGACAGGGACTGTCGTACCCGGCCGCTACAGTCGGCCGCATGAGTTCCTCGCCTGCCGACCTGGTCCGTGAGTTCCACCTTGCCTTCGGGCTCGACGCCCGCAGTACGCCCACCGAGGTCTCCCCGGAACTGGCCGGGCACCGTGGCGAGCTGCTCGCCGAGGAGGCCGCTGAGGTCGCCGAGGTCTGCGTCACCGGCCCGCTCGACAGACTCGCGCACGAGCTGGCGGACGTCGTCTACGTCGCGTACGGCACGGCACTCGTCCACGGGATCGACCTCGACGCCGTACTCGCCGAGATCCACCGCTCCAACATGACCAAGCTGGGCCCCGACGGCCAGGTCGCCCGCCGGGCCGACGGCAAGGTGCTCAAGGGGGAGCACTACGAGGCACCGGACGTGTCGGGAGTGCTGCGCCGCCAGGGGTGGGCGGCCGGCGAGGCGTAGCGCCGCGGCCCGGCCTCTGTCCAGCCCCCGGGCCGGTGACCGGCGCTTGTGTTTCCCGCTCTGCTGCCGCCGCCTCGGCCCGGGGCGGGCGGTTCTCACGACCGCATACCCTTGTCCCATGAGCAGCAGCGACCGGAGCACGGCAGTGGACGTTCGAACCAAGACGTACGAAGTGCGCACCTACGGGTGCCAGATGAACGTCCACGATTCCGAGCGATTGTCGGGGCTGCTCGAAGACGCCGGTTACGTACGCGCGCCCGAGGACGCGAACGGCGACGCGGACGTCGTCGTCTTCAACACCTGCGCGGTCCGCGAGAACGCCGACAACAAGCTGTACGGCAACCTCGGCCACCTCGCGCCGATGAAGAGCAAGCGCCCCGGCATGCAGATCGCGGTCGGCGGCTGTCTGGCGCAGAAGGACCGCGACACCATCGTGAAGCGGGCGCCCTGGGTTGACGTCGTCTTCGGCACGCACAACATCGGCAAGCTGCCCGTCCTGCTGGAACGCGCGCGCGTGCAGGAGGAGGCGCAGGTCGAGATCGCCGAATCGCTGGAGGCGTTCCCGTCGACGCTGCCGACCCGGCGCGAGAGCGCCTACGCGGCCTGGGTGTCGATCTCCGTCGGCTGCAACAACACCTGCACCTTCTGCATCGTCCCGGCCCTGCGCGGCAAGGAGAAGGACCGCCGCACCGGTGACATCCTCGCCGAGATCGAGGCCCTGGTCGGCGAGGGCGTCTCCGAGATCACACTGCTCGGCCAGAACGTCAACGCGTACGGCTCCGACATCGGCGACCGCGAGGCGTTCAGCAAGCTGCTGCGGGCCTGCGGAAAGATCGAGGGTCTGGAGCGCGTCCGCTTCACCTCCCCGCACCCGCGCGACTTCACCGACGACGTGATCGCGGCGATGGCCGAGACGCCGAACGTGATGCCGCAGCTGCACATGCCGCTCCAGTCCGGCTCGGACACCGTCCTGAAGGCGATGCGCCGCTCCTACCGGCAGGAGCGCTACCTCGGGATCATCGAGAAGGTCCGCGCCGCCATCCCGCACGCCGCGATCACCACCGACATCATCGTGGGCTTCCCCGGCGAGACCGAGGAGGACTTCGAGGAGACGATGCACGTGGTGCGCGAGGCACGGTTCGCGCAGGCCTTCACCTTCCAGTACTCCAAGCGCCCCGGAACCCCGGCCGCGACCATGGAGAACCAGATCCCCAAGAAGGTCGTCCAGGCGCGCTACGAGCGTCTCGTCGCCCTCCAGGAGGAGATCTCCTGGGAGGAGAACAAGAAGCAGGTCGGCCGCACGCTGGAGCTGATGGTCGCCGAGGGCGAGGGCCGCAAGGACGACGCCACCCACCGCCTCTCCGGCCGCGCCCCCGACAACCGACTGGTCCACTTCACCAAGCCGGACCAGGAAGTACGCCCCGGCGACGTGGTCACCGTCGAGATCACGTACGCCGCCCCGCACCACCTCCTCGCCGAGGGGCCGGTCCTCGACGTGCGCCGCACGCGCGCCGGCGACGCCTGGGAGAAGCGCAACACCGACGAGGCCGCCAAGCCGGCCGGCGTCCTGCTCGGCCTGCCGAAGATCGGCGTCCCCGAGCCACTGCCGGCGGCGACGGGCGGCTGCGCGGCGCACTGACCCCACGCGCGCGTGCGGGGGGCGGACCGAGCGGGAGAGACGGGGGCGGACATGGCGCAGTGGGTCGTGCTCGTGCAGTCCGGTTCCGGGGAGCAGTACCGCTGCGAGGAGGCGGCCCGCTTCGAGGGCACCCTGGAACAGGCCCGCGCCCTCCTCTACGAGGTCGCCTGCACCCACAAGCCCCGCAGCGGGCTGCGCCAGCGGAGCCGTGAGGTGTTCAGGGTCGGTGACGGGGACACGTACTACGCGCGCATAGAGGGCCGGATGACATCCCACCGCGTCATCTTCCAGCTGGCCCGGCGGGTGTGGAGCACCGACCCCGAGGCGCCCCCCTCGCAGTAGGCTCCCGATCATGCTTGTCGCCGCAGCAGTCTGCCCCTGCCCGCCGCTCCTCGTGCCCGAGCTCGCGGCGGGCGCCGCCCCCGAGCTGGACACCGCGCGTGCCGCCTGCACGGACGCGCTCGGCGTACTCGCGGCCGCCCGACCGGACCGGCTGGTGGTCGTCGGGCCCGGCGACGAGAGAGGGCACGGGGCGTACGCGCAAGGGACGGCGGGTTCCTTCCGCGGGTTCGGCGTGGACGTCGACGTACGGCTGGGGCGCGCCGCTGCGGACCAGGCAGTACTGCCGGAACCGTCGCGAGGACCGCTTCCGACGTCGCTCGCCGTCGCAGCGTGGCTGCTGGAGCGGACCGGATGGGCGGACGCCCCGATCGAGGGTCTCGCGGTGGAACCTCTGACGGCCGAGCGGTGTATTCAAACCGGGAGGGACATCGCCACCCGGGCCGAGCGGGTGGCGCTGCTGGTGATGGGCGACGCCAGCGCCTGCCGCACGCTCAAGGCCCCCGGCTACCTCGACGAGCGCGCGGAGCCGTTCGACGCGTCCGTCGCGCGTGCGCTGGGCAAGGCGGACGTGGCGGCGCTCAAGACGCTGGACATCCAGCTCGCGCACGACCTGAAGGCATCCGGCCGGGCGCCGTGGCAGATCCTCGCGGGCGCCGCCGAGCAGTCGGGCCTCTCGGGCACCCTGCTGTACGACGACGCCCCGTACGGGGTCGGGTACCTGGTCGCGACCTGGTCGTAGAGCACGCCCGACGCAGGTCGGCAGCGCGCACCAGGCAGGGCACATCGGACAAACGGCGGACGGCCGGGAGCCCTCAAGCTCCGCGGCCGTCCGTCGGTGTGCCGTTCAGGTCGTCGGCGGGGGTGAGCCCGGCGGCGGTGTGCTGCTGCCGGCCCCCGTGTCGTCGCCCTTGTGCGCGAGTCGGTCCATGGCGCCCTTGGCCTTGTCCGTGCCCGAATGGATCTTGTCGCTGTACTTGCCCTTGGTCTTCTTGTCGACGACCTTCGCGGCCTTGTCGAGGCCGTGCTGGACCTGCTCCTCGTGCCGCTGTGCGAAGTCGTGGACCTTGTCCTTGGCCGGGCCGAGTTTGGCTTTCAAACTGTGCATCAGACCCATGCTTCACCTTCCCGCGCGGGGCACCTATGTGCGGGCGCCCTCACCGGCCTCGCTGTCGGCCGCCTCGTCGGCGGACTGCTGCTTGGGGATCTCGACGCCGTCCTCGGCGCCTTCCTTGGCGTCGCTCTCGGCGGACTCCACCGTCGTCGACTCGGCGGTGTCCTCGGCCTTGGTCCCCGCCGCCCCCTTCGCCTCTGCCGCCTCATCCGCCACGGCTTCGGCCGTTGGGGTGTCGGCCTGCGCCTCGGCGGTTGACGCCTCCTCCGTGGCCTTCGACCTCCGGAGAAGTCGTGCAAAAACGCCCATATCCACTCCATACGTTACTCGTGCGGGCGAAATCCCGCGTCGTCCGGTGCGCCCGATTGCGCCGCCCGGTTGCCGCCCCCTGGAAACCAGCGGCGAAAACCTCGCAACTGGCAACGACCCCACGCCTGTGCCGTCACGTAACTCGTTCGAGTCCACCCCGTGAGGTTTGCGAGACTGGGCCGGTGAGTAGTGCATCCCCCACCCCCCGCGTCATCGCCGTCGTCGGACCCACCGCAGCCGGAAAGTCCGATCTGGGCGTCTTTCTGGCCCAGCGGCTCGGCGGCGAGGTCGTCAACGCCGACTCCATGCAGCTCTACCGAGGGATGGACATCGGCACCGCCAAGCTGACGCCCGAGGAGCGCGCCGGTGTACCGCACCACCTGCTGGACATCTGGGACGTGACGGTCACCGCGTCGGTCGCCGAGTACCAGCGGCTCGCCCGGGAGCGGATCGACGCACTGCTCGCCGAGGGGCGCTGGCCGATCCTCGTGGGCGGCTCGGGGCTGTACGTCCGCGGCGCCGTCGACAACCTGGAGTTCCCCGGCACCGACCCCGAGGTCAGGGCCCGGCTGGAGGAGGAGCTCGCGCTGCGCGGCTCCGGGGCGCTGCACGCCCGCCTGGCCGCCGCCGACCCCGATGCCGCGAAGGCGATCCTGCCCAGCAACGGCCGCCGGATCGTCCGCGCCCTCGAAGTGATCGAGATCACCGGCCAGCCCTTCACCGCCAACCTCCCCGGCCATGACTCGGTCTACGACACCGTCCAGATAGGCGTCGACGTGGCCCGCCCCGAACTGGACGAGCGCATCGCCCGGCGCGTCGACCGGATGTGGGACGCCGGGCTCGTGGACGAGGTGCGCGCGCTGGAGGCGCAGGGGTTGCGTGAGGGGCGTACGGCCTCGCGCGCGCTCGGCTACCAGCAGGTGCTCGCGGCGCTCGCCGGGGAGTGCACCCTCGAAGAGGCGCGGGCCGAGACCGTACGGGCCACCAAGCGCTTCGCGCGCCGCCAGGATTCGTGGTTCAGGCGGGATCCGCGGGTGCACTGGCTGAGTGGGGCTGCGGCAGATCTCACAGAACTTCCGCATCTCGCGCTGGCGTTGGTCGAACGACCGGTTACAGCCTGATCACGTGATGGCATCGGGACGCTCCGGCCGCCATCCCGGCCTCCGGCGCCATGCCATCATCGAGCTTCGATCGACCAAGTGGAGTCCGAGTTGGGAGGGCGCGTGGCGATGGAGGCCGGCCCTCGCGACACCGCACAAGGCACCGAGAACGTCACCACTGACCAGGGTGAACGTGAACAGGACGGCGACCGTCCGATCCCCGACGGGCTCGACGAGACCGAGACCGAGGGCGGCGTCACGGACGACGGCCCCGAGCCCGAGGAGATGTACGCCGGCGGCCCGGAGGTCGAGGTCGAGCTGCGCCCGCAGCGCCGACTGCGCATCTGGCAGCTCGCGCCCATCGTGTCCCTGGCCGCGGTCGGCTCCCTGATGTTCGCGTTCCCGCTGGCCTTCGACTTCGGCGACAGCGGTGCCGTGATCGCCATGCTGGGGCTGCTGATCTGCTCCTGTGCGGCCGGCTGGGGCATGATGGCCGCGCGCCGCGTCGGTTACACGTGGCCCGGGCTGCCGCAGCGGGGATCCGGCCGCAGAGCGGACTGGCGGGTCGTGCTGGCTTACGTCCTGGTCGTCGCCGCCGTGGTCGTGCTCGCCGTGTGGCGAGTGGCCCGGCTGCGCTGACCTTCACGCACGCGCGTGCGTCGTCGTCGCACCCCACGCGCGCGTGGGTGGTCGTAGGAACCCGCGCAAGCCTGCGGTGTCGTACCGACCCCTTACGATCGAGGAATGAGCACGCGGATCGCCTTCCTCAAGGGTCACGGCACCGAGAACGACTTCGTGATCGTCCCGGACCCCGAGAACGTCATCGACCTGCCGCAGGCCGCCGTCGCCGCCCTGTGCGACCGTCGCGCGGGCATCGGCGGTGACGGGCTGCTGCACGTGGTCCGGTCCGCGGCGCACCCCGAGGCCAGGCACATGGCGGCCGAGGCCGAGTGGTTCATGGACTACCGCAACGGCGACGGTTCGATCGCGGAGATGTGCGGCAACGGCGTGCGCGTCTTCGCGCGCTACCTCCAGCGCGCCGGACACGTGGCCGAGGGCGACCTCGCGGTGGCCACGCGCGGGGGCGTGAAGACCGTGCACATCGCCAAGACCGCGTCCCAGGGCGGCTCCGCCGTGGGGGATGTCACCGTCGGCATGGGCAAGGCACTGCTCCCCGAAGGGGACGTCACGGTCAGCGTCGGCGAGCGCAGCTGGCCCGCGCGCAACGTGAACATGGGCAACCCGCACGCCGTCGCCTTCGTGGACGACCTCTCACACGCCGGGAACCTGTACTCACCGCCGCCGTTCAGCCCGGCCTCCGCCTATCCGGACGGGGTCAACGTCGAGTTCGTGGTTGACCGGGGTCCCCGGCACGTCGCCCTGCGCGTGCATGAGCGCGGTTCCGGCGAGACGCGGTCGTGCGGCACGGGCGCGTGCGCCGTCGCCGTGGCCGCCGCGCGGCGGGACGGGGCCGACCCGGCGGTCACCGGAGCCCCCGCGACGTACACCGTCGATGTGCCCGGCGGCACCCTGGTGATCACCGAGCGGCCCGACGGCGAGATCGAGATGACCGGTCCCGCGGTGATCGTGGCCGAGGGAGAGATCGACGCGGAGTGGCTGGAAACGCTCGGTCGCTGAGCGGTTCGCCGGCTTGGGATCAGAGCCCGGGGCTGCTCACGGCCTGAGAGTTGGGGCGCTTGCACCCCGGGCACGCTCCGGAAGCATGAACTCCGGTTCGTGGCATGGCGCGAAACAACAATCCTGCGAACCCTCGCTCGAATGGGTGATCCGTTTCACGCTCGGCGAGAGGCGGTCAGCCGCACGTGATGGGCTCGGTAGCATCAAGCACCGGCCCGGACGGGGGAGAAGTCGCCACCCCCTGTGCCGTGTCCGCCATGGGGCACCCCGTCCGCCGGTCCACGCAGCCGGAGGTGCCCATGAGTGCGGAGGCAACGAACCCCGCGACGCCAGGCCCGGTAGCAGGCCCTGCGACGCCTGCCGAGCCCCGCAGGAAGGCCCGCGCCCGGCTCGATCTGCGTCGCCTCGGCCGGGCGGCGTTGCTCGGCCCCGCCTCGCGCGACCGGCTGCCCGACGCGATCAGCCATGTCGTCGACGCCCACCGCGCCCACCACCCGGACGCCGACCTCGAACCGCTGCGCCGCGCCTACGTGCTGGCCGAGTCCTCGCACCGCGGCCAGATGCGCAAGAGCGGCGAGCCGTACATCACCCACCCGCTCGCCGTGACCCTGATCCTCGCCGAACTCGGCGCGGAGACCACGACCTTGACGTCCTCCCTGCTCCACGACACCGTCGAGGACACCGATGTGACGCTCGATCAGGTCGGCGAGCAGTTCGGCGCGGAGGTCCGCTTCCTCGTCGACGGCGTGACGAAGCTGGAGAAGGTCGACTACGGCGCCGCCGCCGAGCCCGAGACCTTCCGCAAGATGCTCGTCGCCACCGGCAACGACGTCCGGGTGATGTCGATCAAACTCGCCGACCGGCTGCACAACATGCGCACCCTGGGCGTGATGCGCCCCGAGAAACAGGCCCGCATCGCCAAGGTGACCCGCGACGTCCTCATCCCGCTCGCCGAACGACTCGGCGTCCAGGCACTCAAGACCGAACTGGAGGACCTGGTCTTCGCGATCCTGCACCCCGAGGAGTACGAGCACACACGGGAGTTGATCGTCGACAACGCCTCCCGCGCGGACGACCCGCTCGCCGAGATGGCCGACGCGATGCGCTCGGTCCTGCGCGAGGCCGACATCCAGGCCGAAGTCCTCATCCGGCCACGCCACTTCGTCTCCGTGCACCGAGTGGCCCGCAAACGGGGGCGGTTGCGCGGCGCCGACTTCGGACGGCTGCTGGTGCTGGTGAACGAGGACGCGGACTGTTACGCCGTCCTGGGCGAACTGCACACCTGTATGACGCCCGTGGTCTCGGAGTTCAAGGACTTCATCGCCGTCCCCAAGTTCAACCTGTACCAGTCGCTGCACACCGCCGTGGCCCGCGAGGACGGTCAGGTCACCGAAGTCCTCATCCGTACCCACCAGATGCACAAGGTCGCCGAGGCCGGCGTCGTCGCGCTCGGCAATCCCTACGCCGCTCCCGCGGAGGAGCAGGCCGCCACGAGCGACGGCGAGCGGGTGGACCCCACCCGCCCCGGCTGGCTCTCCCGCCTCCTCGACTGGCAGGAGGGCGCACCCGACCCGGACACCTTCTGGTCCACCCTGCGCGAGGACCTTGCCCAGGACCGCGAGATCGCCGTCTTCCGGCCCGACGGCGGGACGCTGGGCCTGCCCGAGGGCGCGACCTGTGTGGACGCCGCATACGCGCAGTACGGCGAGGACGCTCACGCGTGCATCGGCGCCCGCGTCAACGGCCGCCTGGCGACCCTCAGCACCGTGCTGCGGGACGGCGACACCGTCCAGCTCCTCATGGGCCAGGACCCGGCCTCGGAGCCGTCCAGGGAGTGGCTGGAGCACGCCCACACGCCCGCCGCCCGCATCGCCATCCAGCGGTGGCTGGCCACCCATCCCCCGCAGGGCGACACCGCCGGTGGCGAGGAGCCCGGGGCGGAGCTCTTCCGGGCTGAGGCGGACGCTTCGGCCGCCCGGGAAGTCGCCTTCGAGGAACCGGCCGCCCGTCCGGCCGCCGAGGGACCGGCCACCGGGTCGGCCGGCCGCTCCACTACCGACAACATCCTCGTCGACCGTCCCGGCGCGTCCGTACGCCTCGCCGGCTGCTGCACCCCCGTACCGCCCGACGAGGTCACCGGGTTCACCGTGCGCGGGGGAGTGGTGACCGTCCACCGGGTCGAGTGCGCGGCGGTGGCGCGGATGAAGAGCGTGGGCCGCCCGGAGGTCGACGTGCGCTGGGGTGACACCACCGAGTGCCGGGTCACCCTGGTCGCCGAATCGTTCGTTCGCCCGCACCTGCTGGCGGACCTCACGGAAGCGATGGCCCTGGAGGGCGCGGAAATCGTCTCGGCGACGGTCGAGCCGCCGACCCAGCAGCGCGTACGCCACACGTATACGGTCCAGCTCCCCGACGCGGCGCAGCTCCCGGGGCTGATGCGGGCCATGCGGAACGTGGGGGGCGTGTACGACGTGAGCCGGGCGCAGACACAGACGCAGACGCACGGGGTGTGAGGGCGCGCGGTTCACGCCGGGCGCGTGCGTGGGCGGGAGCGCCCTACGGTGCAGCCCACACCACCCGTGTCGGCGGTGCGCCACGCGCCGTTCCCTGAACACCGCACCCACCCGGCGAACGCCACCCCCACCTGACGAACACCGCCCACTCGACAAACACTGCACCCACCCGAAACACCCCTTCGAGTGTGCTGGTCGCGCGTCGTCACCGCCTCGCACGCGCGCGCTGATAGCGGTGGTGCATGCTGCTCACCCCCCGCATCGAGGCCTTGCGACCAGTCCCTGGCGCCCCTCGCCCTCGCCCCCGATCCCCCTGGCGCCGCAGGGTGCCCGCGCTGCTCGCAGTGGCCGTCTCCACCTGTCTCCTCGCCGCGAGCGCTCCCGCGACACCCCTGGGTGTCGGCGACCGCCTCTACCCGTACCTGGGCAATCCCGGCTACGACGTGGCGGCGTACGACCTCTCCTTGACCTATCCGGGCACCAACACCAAGCATCTTCAGGCCGTCACCAGGATCGACGCCTGGACGACCGAGGATCTCGACCGCATTAACCTCGACTTCGCCCACGGCAAGGTCGAGTCCGTCCTGGTCGACGGTGAGCCCGCGAAGTTCAGCACCGCCGGTGAGGACCTCGTGATCACGCCCGAGACGCCGTTGTCCGAAGGCAACTGGACGCGGATCACCGTGCGGCACACCAGTGATCCCGAGTACGGGGAGCAGCGGGAGGGCGGCTGGGTGCGGACCGCCGACGGACTCGCCATGGCCAACCAGGCCGACGCCGCCCACGTCGTGTTCCCGTGCAACGACCACCCTTCCGACAAGGCGATGTTCACCTTCCGGGTCACCGCGCCCAACGCCTACACGGTTGTCGCCAACGGTCAGCGGGCCGACGTGAAACGCGCGGGCAAGGCGACGACATGGACGTATCGCACCTCACATCCCATGGCCACCGAGCTCGCCCAGGTGTCCATCGGCCGTTCCAAGGTGCTGAACCGCACCGGGCCGCACGGACTGCCCGTCCGGGACGTCGTGCCCGCCGAGCAGCGCGAGAAGCTCGAACCGTGGCTGAAGAAGACCCCCGAACAGATCTCCTGGATGGAGAGCAAGATCGGGGAGTACCCCTTCGAGACGTACGGCCTGCTCGTGGCCGACGCCTCCACCGGCTTCGAGCTGGAGACCCAGACGCTCTCCCTCTTCGAGCGAGGGCTCTTCACCGAGCCCGCCTTCCCGAAGTGGTACGTCGAGTCGATCATGGTGCATGAGCTGGCCCACCAGTGGTTCGGCGACAGCGTCAGCCCGCGCACCTGGTCCGACCTGTGGCTCAGTGAGGGGCACGCCACCTGGTACGAGGCCCTGTACGCGGCGGAGAAGGCGGGCCGGCCGCTGGAGGCCCGGATGAAGGCCGCCTACGCCGCCTCCGACCGCTGGCGCGCGGCCGGCGGACCGCCCGCGTCCCCCAAGGCGCCCGAGCCCGGCAAGAAGAACGGCATCTTCAGGCCGAACGTCTACGACGGAGCGGCCCTGGTCCTGTACGCCCTCCGCCAGGAGATCGGCGCCCCGGCCTTCGAGCGACTGCAACGCGAGTGGGTGAGCCGCTACCAGGACCGGACCGCCTCGACCTCGGACTTCGTCGCGCTCGCGGAGGAGGTCTCCGGACGCCACCTGGACGGATTCATGCATTCCTGGCTGTACGGCGAGAAGACCCCGCCGATGCCGGGCCAGCCGGAGTGGAAGGCCGCGGACCCCGACAAGAAGCCGGCGACGACGGCGAAGCCCGCCAAGGCCGGGACCGCGGGGAAGCCCGTGAAGAGCGGGAAGACCGACAAGAGCGACAAGACCGGGAAGACCGCGGAATAAGGCGGTGACGAGACGCCCCGTGCCGTGCGACCATCTTCGGGTCGGCGCGGCACGGGGCACGGGAATCTCCCGGGGCACTCGTACGTTGTGAACAGTGACGGACCGGATTCCGGGCGCTACGGACCCGTTCCGAGGCGCGTGTGTCACTGCCGCCGTCGGCGCCAACGGATTGCCCATCGACGTAAGGATCCAATGACCTCCTCTTCTTCCTTTTCCCAGGACACTCAGCGCTTCGCGCACAGCAATCCCGAAGGTCTTCGGGCCGATGCCCTGATGGAAGAGGACGTCGCCTGGAGCCACGAGATCGACGGAGAGCGGGACGGCGACCAGTTCGACCGCTCCGACCGCGCGGCTCTGCGCCGCGTCGTCGGCCTCTCCACCGAGCTTGAGGACGTCACCGAGGTCGAGTACCGCCAGCTCCGTCTGGAGCGGGTCGTGCTCGTCGGTGTCTGGACCTCGGGGACCGCGCAGGACGCGGACAACTCGCTGGCGGAGCTCGCCGCCCTGGCGGAGACCGCGGGCGCGCTCGTGCTCGACGGCGTGATCCAGCGTCGCGACAAGCCCGACGCGGCCACCTACATCGGCTCCGGCAAGGCCGACGAGCTGCGGGACATCGTCCTGGAGAGCGGCGCCGACACCGTCATCTGCGACGGTGAACTCAGCCCGGGGCAGCTCATCCACCTTGAGGACGTCGTCAAGGTCAAGGTCATCGACCGTACGGCCCTGATCCTCGACATCTTCGCCCAGCACGCCAAGTCCCGAGAGGGCAAGGCGCAGGTCGCGCTCGCGCAGATGCAGTACATGCTGCCGAGGCTCCGCGGCTGGGGTCAGTCGCTGTCCCGGCAGATGGGCGGCGGCAAGGGCGGCGGCCTCGCCACCCGTGGTCCCGGTGAGACCAAGATCGAGACGGACCGGCGACGGATCCGCGAGAAGATGGCGAAGATGCGCCGGGAGATCGCGGAGATGAAGACCGGCCGCGAGATCAAGCGCAAGGAGCGCAAGCGCCACAGGGTGCCGTCGGTGGCCATCGCCGGCTACACCAACGCCGGCAAGTCCTCCCTGCTCAACCGCCTCACAGGCGCGGGCGTGCTGGTGGAGAACGCCCTGTTCGCGACCCTGGACCCGACCGTGCGCCGGGCCGAGACCCCGAGCGGACGGCTGTACACCCTGGCCGACACGGTCGGTTTCGTACGGCACCTGCCGCACCACCTGGTCGAGGCGTTCCGCTCCACCATGGAGGAGGTCGGCGAGTCCGACCTGATCCTGCACGTGGTGGACGGGTCGCACCCGAACCCGGAGGAGCAGCTGGCCGCGGTGCGCGAGGTGATCAGGGACGTCGACGCCGTCGACGTACCGGAGATCGTCGTGATCAACAAGGCGGACGCGGCCGACCCGCTGACCCTTCAGCGGCTCATGCGGATCGAGAAGCGTTCCATCGCCGTCTCGGCCCGCACCGGCCAGGGCATCCAGGAGCTGCTCGCGCTCATCGACAACGAGCTGCCGAGGCCGTCCGTCGAGATCGAGGCGCTCGTGCCGTACACCCACGGCAAGCTGGTCGCCCGCGCCCACACCGAGGGCGAGGTGATCTCCGAGGAGCACACCCCGGAGGGCACGCTGCTCAAGGCGCGGGTGCACGAGGAACTGGCGGCGGATCTCGCGCCGTACGTTCCGGCGCCGACCGCCTGAGCCGTCGCCGGCCGGCCTGCCCGGACTGTCGTGAAATCGCGGAAGGCCCGCCCTCTGTCGCAGGGGGCGGGCCTTCCGCGTGCCAGGGCGCGGCGGTCACCGACCGCCGTACGTCCTGCTCATGTTCTGGTACACCGCCTCGGCGCCCGTTCCCAACTGCGGTCCCGCGAGCCAGGTGTTGTTCTCCGGGCCGATCGATGTGTTCGACACCAGCTTGGTCTCGCCGTTCTCCACGCGGAACCAGCCGCCGCCCGACGAGCCGCCGGTCATGGTGCAGCCGATGCGGTACATCGTCGGCAGGGTCGCGCTGAGCGAGAAGCGGCCGGGCCGGTCGAGGCACTTGAACATCTGCAGGCCGTTGTACGGCGGTGCCGCCGGGTAGCCCCAGGCGCCCATCGTGGCGACGTCGGTCGCCGACGGCGCCGAGAAGTCCACGTCGAGAGCGGCGCCGACCGTCTCCTCCAGGGACTTGGCGCCCTGCTCCGGCTTCACATGCAGCACGGAGTAGTCGTACGCGGCACCCGCGCCGCCCGTCTCCGAACCGCCCTGGATCCACTCGTTCGAGGTCGAGACCCAGTCGGCCCACCAGTTGCCGTAGGGGGCGACCTCCGAGGTCGTGGCGTTGCCCAGCTGTGCCTCGGACTTGCCGAGGTCGTTGTAGGACGGCACGAAGACGATGTTGCGGTACCAGCCGCCGTTGGCACCGGCGTGCACACAGTGGCCGGCCGTCCAGACGAGGTTGGACTTGCCGGGGTGGTTGACGTCCTTGACGACCGTGCCGGAGCAGACGGCCGGGCCGTCGGGGGAGTCGAAGAAGACCTTGCCGACCGGTGCGGCGTTGTCGTGGTACGGCGTCTTCTCGGCCGTCGCCTCGACGGGTGCCGGCTCAGGGTCGCTGACGCCCTGGTCGGCGGCGGCGTCCTGGATGGTGATCGTCTTGTTGGCCTCCTTGGCCGACTGCATCCGATCGGGTTTCCAGAGGCCCTCGATCACCGGGTTGACGAAGTCCTTGGCCTCGCTGAGCCACTTGTCCTTGTCCCAGTCCTGCCAGCCGCCGTCGATCCACTTGTCGACATCGATGCCGTGCTCCTTGAGCTGGTCCGCGATGTCGGTCGGGATCTTGATCTTGCCGTCGCCGAGTTCGGCGGCCTGGGACGCGGCCGCGTCGGCCTTGTCGCTCGCCTTGTCCTGCGCCGAGCCTTCACAGGCGGTCGCGGTCAGGGCGAGGGCGGCGGCGAGGCCGGTGACGGTGAGGACGGAGCGGCGCCTGCGACGTGGCGCCGTGGGCGTAGGTGTGGAACGCATGATGCGGTACCCCCCGTTGGAACGTGTGCTTGGCACCCGAAGGGCGTGCACGCTGCGGTGCGGCCCCTCGGACACGACACCCCACTATGCCCGTGGAGTTGAGGGCTAACGGCGGTGAGGCGGTGAAGGTTTCCCCACCGCCCCGCCGCCGACGCCTACGAGCCGTCACTGACCACCTGGCGGCGTCACTGACCGGCATCCTGCGATGTCACTGACCGGCATCGCGCGAACGTCACTGCCCGGCGAACTTGTCACTCACCGAGTCGAAGATGCCCTTGGCCTCCTTGCCCAGCCGCGGGCCCGCGAGCCAGCCCGAATCCACCGGCCCGATCGAGGTGTTGGACACCAGCGCGGGCTTGCCGTCCGAGCCGGTCGCGACCCAGCCGCCACCGGAGGAACCGCCGGTCATGGTGCAGCCGATGCGGTACATCGTCGGGTCCGAAGCGGCGAGCGACAGCCGGCCCGGCTTGTCCTGGCACTGGTACAGCTTCTGCCCGTCGAACGGCGGCGCGGCCGGGTAGCCCATCGCCTTGATGCTGTCCACGTCGGGCACGGCCGGGGCGTTGAAGTTCACCGGAAGGGCCGAACCCACGGTCTCCTCAAGGGACTTGCCGTTGCCGCCCGCCTCCGGCTTCACATGCAGCACGGCGAAGTCGTACGAGGCGCCGTTCCCGCCCGTCGGACCGCCCTGCGCGATCCACTGCTCCGAGGTCTGCGCCCAGTCGGCCCACCAGACGCCGTACGGAGCGGCCTCCTCCTTGGTGACGTCCTTCATCTGCGCGGCGTTCTTGCCCGCATCGTTGTACGAGGGCACGAACGCGATGTTGCGGTACCAGCCGCCGCTCTTGCCCGCGTGCACACAGTGGCCCGCGGTCCACACCATGTTGGACTTGCCGGGGTTGGCCGGGTCCTGCACGACCGTCGCCGAGCAGACCATTGTGCCTTCGGGGGAGTCGAAGAACACCTTGCCCGCCTCGGGGGCGTTGGCGTGGTACCTGGGCGACACGGCCTGCGCGTCCACCGGCTGAGGCGTCGGGTCGGTCACACCCTGGTCACCGGAGAGGTCGCTTTCGTCGACGCCGCGGTCCGGGTCCTCGGCCTCGCGCATACGGTCCGGGTCCCACAGTCCCTCGATGATCGGGTTGATGTAGTCCTTGGCCTCGCGCAGCCAGTCGTCCTTGTCCCACTGCTTCCAGGCGCCGTCCTTCCACTTGTCCAGATCGATCCCGTGTTCCTTGAGCTTGTCCTTGATGTCCTGCGGGATCGTGATCTTGCCTTCACCCCCGGCCGCCGCGGACGCGGTGGCCTCGCCGCCCGCATCGGCATCGCCCGACTCGCAGGCCGTGGCGGTGAGGGCGAGTGCCGCGGCGAGCGCGACCACGGGCAGGGGGGAGGTTCCGCGGCGCGCGCTCCTCCCTCGGCGAGCGGTGAACGACGGCCGTATCGATCGCATGATCTGAACTCCCCCTGGGGTGACAGTGCTGGGCGCCGTGGCCGTGAACTCCCGCTGATCACTCGCTGGTTCCGGGTGATGTCACGGCGCGTCGGGACGGCATCACACACTATGCGGTTGCTGTGGGGGAGTTCCGACGGAACGGCAACGGTTTCGCTACGGGCGGTCTGACCTGGCAATAGTCCAGAAAACCACCGAACTGCCAGGTCCCCGGCCGTGCAACTGCCGTGCGCTGTCCATGCGCCGTATGTGCATCCACTGCCTCATTTCCACCGAGCCGGACTGCGCCCGGCCCGCGTTGGGAGAGAGGAAGGTCACATGGATGGGCGCGGGACGAGGCGGGGCATGCCACAACCAACCGGTCACAGGACTGTCAGAGTGCTTCTCACGCTGGGACTTGTGGCGCTGGCCGCGAGTTTGGCGCTGGCCGTCGCCGTGCTCGTGTCGCACTTGCCCCTTGGCGAAAAGACCCTCCTGGTGACCACCCTGGGTCTGTTCGTCTCCGGCGTCGCCGCCGCCCTCGCGCCCTTGCTCACCCGATGTCTCGGGGCCCCGTCGGACAACCTGGAGACCAGGCTGCCGCGCTCACTGGAGGCCCTTGCCGTGGAGGTGGGCGAGCAGTGGAAGGCGGAGGCGCGGCTACGGCGGCTGCAGGACCCCGCGCCGATGCGGGTGCGCTGGGTGCGCGGTGCCCCCACGCTGACCGATCACCGGAGCAACATCCCCCGGGACGGCACACTCGGCCTGCCCGAAGGCAGCGGAGACACCGCGGAACTGGTCCGGGCATTCGTCACCGCCCCGGGCCGCAGGGTCGTCATTCTCGGCCCTCCCGGCTCGGGAAAGAGCGTCCTGGCCGTGCGATTCACCCTGGGCCTTCTCAAGGAGCGCGCGGCGGCCGACCGGCTTCCGGTGATCTTTCCGCTCTCCAGCTGGGATGTGCAGCGCGACGGCCTCACCGACTGGCTCGTACACCGGCTGGCCACCGACTACGAGGCGTTGGGAGCCGGCGCCCCCGGCAGGGACGTCGCACGTGAACTCCTTGCGCGGGAACGGATCCTGCCGGTCCTCGACGGCTTCGACGAACTGCCCCCGGCCGTACGGCCCCTCGCCCTTCGACGGCTCAACGCCGCGCTCGACACGGACACTCCGCTGCTGCTCACCAGCCGCGTGGACGAGTACAGCGAGACCGTGGAGTCCACGGACGTACTCACCACGGCCACCGTTCTGGAACTGCTGCCCGTCAGTCTGGCCGAGGTGTGCTCCTACCTGGCCTCCTCCGCGCCACCCCGGCCGCGGGCGGACGGCGCCCCGGACACCGCCTGGGCCCCGGTCCTGGAACGGGTGCGCACCGACCCCGAGGGGACCCCGGCCGCCGCACTGCGCACCGTACTCACCTCGCCGTTGATGGTGGCCATGGCCCGAGCGGTGTCCGACGGCTCCCGCCGGGACCCGAACCGGGATCCCATGCGCCTGCTCGATCCGCGGCTCGGACGGGTCGGGGCGATCGAGGAGCACCTGCTCGACGCCTATGTCCCGGCCGTCTATGCCTCGGCCTCGGAAAGCACCGGAACCGGAATCGCTACCGAGGCGGGCGAACGTGCCCGGAGCAGGCTCGCGTTCCTGGCTCGTCATGTGCAGCGGGAGGGCGACGGCGCCATCGCCTGGTGGCGTCTGGAAACGGCACTGCCGCGCTGGGTGCGGGTGCTCGGCCCGGCCGTCGTGGCGGTGCTCGTCGCCTGGCCCGTTCTCTGCCTGTTGGAGGCGTTCGTCCCGCAGTGGGCCTATGGCCGGTTGTGGGACACGGGCGGCCCGTCGCTGTTTCCGGCCGTCAAGATGCCCTGGATCGCCGGCTTCAGCCTGGGCACGGCCCTGCTCACGGAGCATCGTCCGAGCGCAGACGAACGGGAGCGGAATCGGTTCGTACGACGTCGGCGGACGATCACCGTGCTGGCCGGGCTCGCCGTGGCGTGCTTCACCACCTGGATGGGCGGTGATCACTGGCAGTCGTTCTGGGACCGGGCCAGCCCCGCCGGTCGTGAAGTGGCCTGGCGGGGAACTGCGCTTCAGGAGGGCTATCAGGTGGCTTTCGGGCTCACCACGGCGCTCCTGTTCGGCTTCTACGGGCTGCGCCGGACACAGCCGCCGGCGGTTCTCCCGCGCTTGGCCTCACGGAGAGGCCGGGCGTTCGCGCCGGGTCTTGCCCTGCTGAGCGGTACCGCGACCGGAGCTGTGGCGGGGGGCGTGCTGTTCTGGTTCGGGGCGCGCGTCGACGGGCTGTTCAAGCTGCCGGGACTGACACTGTGGGGGTCTGTGGTGCCGGGAGCCGTCGTCGGCGGCTTCACCGGCACGGTCGCGGTGATCGCGGGCCTCATCCTGCGCACCCCGCACGACCCGGGCGACCGTCCCCTGGTGCTGACTCCGGAGCGGAGCCTCATCCAGGACCGATCGGCCGCCCTCGTGCGCGGCGCACTGCTCAGCGCGGTCACCTCCGTGCTCCTGTTGACCGTGGCGCTCCCGTTGCCCCGGTCCGGAGGCAACATCGTCGGAATTGCCGGCCAGCTGTGGCTGATGACAGGCCCGGCCGCGCTGGCGCTGAGCGCCTGGGGAAGGTTCCTGACCGTCCGGGTGTGGTTCGCCGTGACCGGGCGACTGCCCTGGCGGCTCATGGCGTTCCTCGACGACGCACACGTTCGGGGAGTGCTCAGGCAGGTGGGCGCCGTCTACCACTTCCGGCATCTGCGCCTGCAGGAACGCCTCGCTCCGCCGGCCCCGGACCGGCGCGGACCCGGGCAGCCTCCGGTGCCGCGTCCGCGCGGCGAATCCTCGGGACCCGGACATGGATGAATGCGCGGCACGACGGCATGGCCGCCGTGCCGCCCCCCCCGGGAACGCGTGTCCCTCTTCGCACAGGAAGCGGCCAGTCCGTCATCCGGAAGACGCCCAGCATGTCGTCATCCCGTTTGCCGGCCGTCGAGAAGGACGCCTCCACACCGACCCAGCCCCGGAAGGCTCCGGAGTCGTCGAGGACCTGCAGCATCGGTTTCACATGCGAGTTGCCCCGGTAGCACGCGGAGGGCTCATCGGGAGCCAGACATGTGCACCAGTGCCAGTAGGTGTCGCGGCGATCGTGGACGCCCACCCGCGTCAGGTGGTACTGGATGGACGTGTCCCCTGCGGCCCGCCCGCATCCGTTTCCGCAGTTGCCGGGTTCCGGCGGCTGCAGAAACGTCATCCAGTACGTGGCACTGCCGCCGCACACAGTGAACTCCCCGTGCGCGAACTTGCTCTCCTTCCGGGGCTGACGCACGCTGCCCCTCGGCCCGATGGGACCCGGGGAACTCCGACAGGCGATCACCGAACCGGCCGCCGCCGAGGGACTCGCGCTGGAGCCCGGCCTGGTCGAGGTGCTGCTGCGTGACCTCGGTGCCGTCGGTGGAACGGGCACGTCCGAAGCCGCGACCCTGCCCCTGCTGTCCCACGCGCTGCGCGCGACCTGGCAGCAACGGCCGGACGACACTCTGACCGTGGCGGGATACGCACGGACCGGCGGTGTGCACGAGGCGGTGGCCGCGACGGCCGAGCGCGTGCACGGACAGCTGCCCCCGGAACACCAGGACATCGCCCGCATGCTCTTGCTGAACCTGGTGCACGTGGGCGACGCCGGGGACGACACCCGCAACCGGACCGCCCGCGACGACCTGATCGAGCTGACCACGGCCGGCGTCCCAAGCACGCGGGCGCAGGATGTGACGGCCGACGTGGAAGCCTTCACCGGTGCCCGGCTGCTGACAGCCCACGCCGACCATGTGGAGACCGGCCATGAGGCCCTGCAGTGGGCGTGGCCGCGGCTGCGCGAGTGGATCGACGGCCCCCGGGCCCGGCTCAGGCTCCACCAGCGGCTCACGGAGGCGGCCCGCATCTGGCACGTGGAAGGCAGGGACACCTCCCTCCTGCTGTGCGGGGCCCGGCTGGCCACGGTGTCGGACTGGTTGGGCGAAGAGACCGGTGCGCATCCCGTGCTGCGTCCGGTGGAACGCGAGTTCCTGCGCGCCTGCCGGACCTACGAGGAGGCCGAGCGCCGACGCAGCCGCAGATTGTGGCAACTGGTCGCAGGGCTCGCCGTGCTCCTGGTCATCGCCCTGACGAGCGGGCTGCTCGTGGTGGAGAAGTCCGGCGAGGCCCAACGGGGCACCGCTGAGGCCCAGAAGCAGGAGCACCGGGCGCTGGCCGCGCTCCTGTCCAGCGAGGCACGACGGCCGGGTGTCCGTCGTCGTACCGACGGTTCGGTACGGCAAGGATCTTGAGACAACCCGTAACCCGGTGAACGGTCCGGGGTTGGTAGCGGCGGGGGGCCTGGGGTCCGTGTGCGGTCCCCAGTGCCCAGTTCCCCGGAGTTTCGAGTGGACGCTCGCGGGGCTTCGTATGTCGGGTCGGGCGAGGAAGTGTGAGACCTGCTCGCCCCTGGACAGCGGGAGGACAGGGAGCCATGACCGTGACCGAATCTTTGCACGGGGGGACGACCGAGTCGGCGGGGGCGCACGCCGTACACGAGGGGATCCTGCGACGACAGTCGGCGCGCGAGTCGGCGGCCCGCACCTACGCGCGCGCCCTGCCGATCGTGCCGGTGCGAGCCCGCGGGATGACCATCGAGGGCGCGGACGGCCGCCGCTACCTGGACTGCCTCTCGGGCGCCGGGACCTTGGCGCTCGGACACAATCACCCGGTCGTCCTGGAGGCCATCCGCAAGGTCCTGGACTCGGGCGCGCCCCTGCACGTCCTCGACCTGGCGACCCCCGTCAAGGACGCCTTCATCACCGAGCTGTTCCAGACCCTGCCGCCCGGTCTCGCCGACCACGCGCGCGTACAGTTCTGCGGACCGGCCGGCACCGATGCAGTGGAGGCCGCCTTCAAGCTCGTCCGAGCCGCGACCGGACGCACCGGAATCCTCGCCTTCAGCGGCGCCTACCACGGCATGACCGCCGGAGCGCTCGAAGCATCCGGGGGCGCCTACGACGTACGGGTCGCCCGCCTGCCCTACCCGCAGGACTACCGCTGCCCCTTCGGCGTCGGCGGGGAACGCGGCGCCGAACTCGCCGCCCGCTGGACCGAATCCGTCCTCGACGACCCCAAGTCGGGCGTCCCGCGCCCCGCCGGGATGATCCTCGAACCCGTCCAGGGCGAGGGCGGAGTGATCCCCGCGCCCGACGGCTGGCTGCGAAGCATGCGGCAGATCACGGCCGACCGGTCCATCCCCCTGATCGCCGACGAGGTCCAGACGGGGGTCGGGCGCACCGGCTCCTTCTGGGCGGTGGAACACAGCGGCGTCACTCCCGATGTGATGGTCCTCTCCAAGGCCATCGGCGGAAGCCTTCCGCTGGCCGTCATCGTCTACCGCGACGACCTCGACGCCTGGCAACCCGGCGCCCACGCGGGCACGTTCCGCGGCAACCAACTCGCCATGGCCGCCGGCACGGCCACCCTCGCCTACGTCCGCGAGAACGGTCTCGCCGAGCGCGCGGCCGACCTCGGCTCGCGGATGCTGAGCCAACTCCGGCAGCTGGCAGGGGAATTCGCCTGCATCGGCGATGTGCGGGGAAGGGGGCTGATGATCGGGGCCGAGGTGGTGGAGCCGGAGGGCCACTCCGGGCGTGACGAGGGATGCCCGGCGGCCCTGGCGCGGATCGAGGGTGCGGGCGGTGGGCCGGGGCCGGCGCATCTGGCTGCTACTGGAGAGGGCGGGGGCGCCCCCGGTCCGGCCGACGGGGGAGTTGCCGCCGATCTCGGTCGCCATGGAGGCGGACGCGGCGTACTGGGAGGGCTCGACCCTGCCGGAAACGCGGGTGGCCCCTCGGCAGACCGCGCCCCCACCGGACGAGGCGCCGGGGCTGAGACAACGCCGGGCCCCGATCCCCGCCCTCGCCCCGCCGCCCCCGAGCTTGCGGCCGCCGTTCAACGGGAGTGCCTGCGACGCGGTCTGATCGTCGAACTCGGCGGCCGCCACTCCAGCGTCGTACGGCTGCTTCCGCCCCTGACCATCAGCGACGAACAGGCAGCCGCCGTACTGGACCGGCTGGCCGATGCGGTGGAGGCAGTGTCCCGCGGCCACGCAGGTCACGACCGCGGACATCAGCCGAACCCGCGCCGTCGTCAGTACGACGACCGGGCCGATTGGGCCGGCTAGCACAGCAGCCGATGAGGGCGTGACAACCCGCACTCCGCCTGCCGCCCGCGCGCCGGTACCCGTCGGCCCGTCCGCACATGGGCTACGACTCACTGCCAAGCGACACATCGCTTCCCCACCGAACATCGCTCCCAACTGACACACCCCCTCCAACCGCACCTTCGGAACGCGGCCCTCAAGCGCCCGCCCGCCCCTCACTCACCGCAGAACGTCGGCCGTCGCCGCACGAGCCGGACCCACCCCAAGAGGACCAGCCTTGATCACCACCCCCGCATCGACGACCGCACCGGCTCCTCGCGGGCAGGGACGCGCTTCTGTACCGGTGGGTACGTCCAGACAGGCACCTTCATCCACTCGGGGGCCAGGACCCACCCAGGGTTCTCCCGCAGAGCCAGTTGCCCCCGCACAGGCAGGTGCACCAGCACTGGAGAGAGGAGCGCCGCAGGAGCAGGTGTCGGGGCAGGGAGGTGCCGCGCAGGTGCCGGTCCAGGTGCCGGCCCCGGCGGGCACCCCGCACAGCGAGCGGCTGCGCGACGCCGTCTCCGACCTCCTGGAGCATCCCGACCCGCACACCGCGGCTCAGGCCGCCGCCGTGGAGAACCTGCTCCGCTGCTGGGTACGCGAGACCAACATCCCGGCTCCCGACAACGGGATCCTCCGCATCCCCATGCCAGCTACCGGTACGGTCCTGCTGATCCCGGTCCGCTACTGGTCCCCGACGGGGTGGCACCGCTTCGGCCTCCCACGCCTCGCCGACGCACCCGACGACTCCCCACCGACCGACGCCGTCACCTTGGCGGCGCTGCTCACCCGTGAGACGGACGGGGGAGCCGACACCGCCTCGGCTGCCACCGACCTCGTCGCCCGTGTCGCCGACTCCGTCCGACGCACCGCCACATTCATCAGCGAATACCGGGACAGGCCCGCCGAAGGCTCCGACCTCTTTCTCAACGCCGAGCAGGCACTCACGCTCGGACACCCACTCCACCCGACCCCGAAGAGCCGCGAGGGTCTCTCCGATGCCGAATCACGGCTGTACTCACCTGAGTTGTGCGGCTCCTTCCCCCTTCACTGGCTGGCAGTCGCTCCTTCCCTCCTCGCCACCGACTCGGCCTGGACCGAGCGCGGCCGTATCGTGCCCGCCGCCCAGCTCACGGCCCGCGTGGCAGGGCCCGGCCTGCCGCTGCCCGACGGGTACGCAGCTCTGCCCCTGCATCCCTGGCAGCTGCGCGAGACCCTGCATCGTCCCGAGACCGCGGCCTTCCTCGATGCCGGACTACTCCGGGACCTCGGCGCCAACGGCGCCCCATGGCACCCCACCTCCTCCGTCCGAACCGTCCACAGATCCGACGCCGCGGCCATGCTCAAGCTCTCGTTGGGCCTGCGCATCACCAACTCCCGGCGTGAGAACCTCCGCAAGGAGTTGCACCGCGGTGTCGAGGTCCACCGACTTCTGCGCAGCGGCCTCTCGACGCAGTGGCAGGCCGCGCACCCGGGATTCGACATCGTGCGCGACCCGGCCTGGCTCGCCGTCAACGGGCTGGACGGTGGCCCCCTGGCTGGCCTCGACGTGATGATCCGGCACAACCCCTTCAAGCCCTCCGACGACGTGTCCTGCGTAGCCGGACTCGTCTCGCCCCGCCCAGAGGCACAGACCGGCAACGTCGCGGGCCGCCCCCGGCCGGACGAGCAGCCCCTGCGGTCTCGCCTCGCCGACGTGATTACGCGCCTCGCCGCCCGGACAGGCCGCCCCCGTAGTGCCGTTGCCGCCGAGTGGTTCCTGCGCTACCTCGAACAGGCCGTCCGGCCGGTGCTGTGGCTGGACGCCGAGGCCGGAATCGCCCTGGAGGCACACCAGCAGAACACGCTGCTCCTGCTGGACGCCGACGGCTGGCCTTCGGGCGGCCGATACCGCGACAACCAGGGCTACTACTTCCGTGAGTCCCGGCACACGGACCTCGACACCCGGCTGCCCGGCATCGGCGAGCACAGCGACACCTTCGTCTCCGACGAAGTCGCCGACGAGCGCTTCGCGTACTACCTCGCGATCAACAACGCCTTCGGTCTCATCGGAGCGTTCGGCTCGCAGCGTCTCGCCGACGAACAGTTGCTGCTCGCCGCCTTCCGTCGCTTCCTGAGCGATGCGGCCACCGGTCCGACCCGGCTGCGCACCTCACTGCCGGCCCACCTGCTCGACTCACCCGTCCTGCGCTGCAAGGCCAACCTGCTGACCCGGCTGCACGGACTCGATGAACTCGTCGGCCCGGTCGACACCCAGTCCGTCTACGTCACCATCGCCAACCCCCTGCATCACTGACCATCACCGTCGCTCCCCGTCACGCCGCACCTTCATCGCGGTCGACCCACCTCGGCCACGGCCGACCAACACCGCTCGTTCCCCGTATCCCTGACCAACACCTCTGCTGTTCACCAACTCCCTTCATCTCTCGGGTACATGACCCACCCCAGCCTCCTGAGAGGAGTGTCGCCGTGCCTCCTACCGACGCCAGTGCCAACGCCGGTACCGCCCCCTTCACCGAGATCGGCATCGTCACGAGCCCGGGTACTCGTGTGAGTCCGATCGACACGACCGCCGGCAAGGGCGCAGGCGATGCAGACTGCGAGGACACGCTGGACCTGCGTCTGCCCGACGAGTTCATCGCGCTCTTCGCGGAGAATGCCGATGCGGACGGGGGCCGGAGCCGGAGCCCGGCTGGTGCAGGGACGGCCGATCCCACGTCTTCTCTTCCGACCACCGAAGATCTACTCGACCGCGTGGCCGACTGGGGCCCGATCAGCACACCAGCGGGAGTGCTTCACCTTGTCCCTGTATGGGTCGAGCGAGACCTTCCGATCATCGACCGGTGGATGAACGACCCTGCCGTCGCGGCGTTCTGGGAACTCGGCGGGCCTGAGAACGCGGCCGAGGAGCATCTGCGGTCGCAGCTCACCGGTGACGGGCGCAGCGTTCCGTGCCTGGGCATGCTGGAGGGCACGCCGATGAGCTACTGGGAGATCTACCGTGCCGACCTCGACCCACTGGCCCGGCACTACCCGGCTCGGCCCCATGACACCGGAGTCCATCTCCTCATCGGTGCCGTCGGGGACCGTGGGAGAGGACTCGGTGGCACTCTGCTCCGGGCCGTCGCCGACCTCGTACTCGACAGGCGGCCTGCCTGCGCTCGCGTCGTCGCTGAACCCGACATTCGCAACACCCCTTCCGTCGCGGCCTTCCTGAGCGCCGGCTTCCGCTTCTCCGCCGAGGTCGAGCTGCCCGCCAAGCGGGCCGCCCTGATGGTCAGAGACCGCAGCCTGCGCCACCTTCTGTGACGCCATGTCGCAGCGTCGTCACTTTTGGTACACCGCTCGCGCCGATCCGGTTCCCACTCCTGACCAGCTGACCCAGATTCCACCCCGGCACTCGACACAGATCCCACTCATGGCCGAGCTACCACCGCATTCACGCCGCGGGTGCAGTCACTCACCACTGCAGTCAGCCGGCACTGCAGTCACGCAGCACTGCAGTCACCCAGCACTGCACTGACACAGCCGCCCCACTCGACAAGCCGATCGCTTCACGGAGCGCCCAACCCGGCACCAGTACCGGCCGCCCCCTCACCCCGACCCTGATTAGCCCGGGGCCCCTCCGAACCGACCCGGACGGCACCCGAACCAACTTCGATCGCACTCGAACCATCCCTGACCTCAATCGAACCGACCTCACACGTACCCGAACCGATCCGATCCCCACCCGAGGAACCCCCGGTCTTGATCCCGTCCCCCGTCCCCACCGCGACCACCCGTTTGTCAGTGCCGGGCCGTAGGGTGGTCGCGCTATGACAAAGCCCTCACTCCCCGAACTCCTGCATGCTGCCGTCACTGCCGTCGGCGGTACGGAGCGCCCCGGCCAGGTGACCATGGCCGAATCCGTCGCGGAGGCGATCGACGGCGACTCCCATCTGCTGGTCCAGGCCGGCACCGGTACCGGAAAGTCGCTGGGCTACCTCGTGCCCGCGCTCGCGCACGGGGAGCGAGTCGTCGTGGCGACGGCCACCCTGGCGCTGCAGCGCCAGCTCGTGGAGCGGGATCTGCCTCGCACCGTCGATGCACTCCACCCCCTGCTGCGCCGTCGCCCCGAGTTCGCGATGCTCAAGGGCAGGTCGAACTATCTGTGCCTGCACCGCCTGCACGAGGGCGTCCCGCAGGATGAGGAGGAGGGCCTCTTCGACCAGTTCGAGGCAGCCGCACCCACCAGCAAGCTGGGCCAGGACCTGCTGCGGCTGCGCGACTGGTCGGACGAGACGGAGACGGGCGACCGCGATGACCTGACGCCCGGCGTGTCCGACCGCGCCTGGGCCCAGGTGTCGGTGTCCTCGCGGGAGTGCCTAGGCGCCTCGAAGTGCGCCTATGGCGCCGAGTGCTTCGCCGAGATGGCCCGTGAGCGGGCCAAGCTCGCGGAGGTCGTCGTCACCAACCACGCGCTGCTCGCGATCGACGCCATCGAGGGCGCCCCCGTCCTCCCGCAGCACGAGGTCCTGATCGTCGACGAGGCGCACGAACTTGTCTCCCGGGTCACCGGAGTCGCCACCGGCGAACTCACTCCCGGCCAGGTCAACCGCGCGGTACGCCGCGCCGCGAAGCTCGCCAACGAGAAGGCCGCCGACCAGCTCCAGACCGCCGCCGAGGGTTTTGAACGGCTGATGGAGCTGGCCCTGCCGGGCCGCCTGGAGGAGATCCCGGAGGACCTCGCCTACGCACTCATGGCGCTGCGCGACGCGTGCCGCACCGTCATCTCCGCGATCGGCGCGACCCGCGACAAGTCCGTGCAGGACGAGGACGCGGTCCGCAAGCAGGCGCTGGCCTCGGTCGAGACGGTGCACGACGTGGCGGAGCGGATCACCAACGGCTCCGAGTGGGACGTCGTCTGGTACGAGCGGCACGACCGTTTCGGCGCCTCCCTGCGCGTGGCCCCCATGTCGGTGTCAGGACTCCTGCGCGAGAAGCTCTTCGAGGACCGCTCCGTCATCCTGACCTCCGCGACCCTGAAGCTGGGCGGCGACTTCAACGGCGTGGGCGCGTCCCTGGGGCTGGCCCCCGAGGGGACGGAAGGCGACGACTTCCCGCAGTGGAAGGGGGTGGATGTCGGCTCGCCCTTCGAGTACCGCAAGCAGGGCATCCTGTACGTCGCCAAGCACCTGTCCCGTCCCGCGCGGGACGGCGACCGTGTCGACATGCTCGATGAGCTGACGGAACTGATCCAGGCGGCGGGCGGCCGCACGCTCGGCCTGTTCTCCTCCATGCGGGCCGCCCAGCTGGCCGCCGAGGAACTTCGCTCCCGTATCCCCGAGTTCCCCATCCTCCTCCAGGGCGAGGAGACGCTCGGCGAGCTGATCAAGAACTTCTCGGCCGACTCGAAGACCTGCCTCTTCGGCACCCTGTCCCTCTGGCAGGGCGTCGACGTGCCCGGTCCCAGCTGCCAGCTGGTCGTCATGGACAAAATCCCGTTCCCGCGCCCGGACGACCCGCTCATGAGCGCCCGCCAGAAGGCCGTGGAGGACGCCGGCGGCAACGGCTTCATGGCGGTAGCCGCCACCCACGCCGCGCTGCTCATGGCCCAGGGCGCCGGCCGCCTCGTCCGGGCATCGGGGGACCGCGGCGTGGTCGCCGTGCTGGACCAGCGGCTGGCCACGGCCCGGTACGGGAGCTACCTGAAGGCGTCACTGCCCGACTTCTGGTACACGACGGACCGTAATCAGGTCCGAAAGTCGCTGGCCACGATCGACGCGGCGGCGAAGCAGGCAGAGGCGGAGGCGGATCAGCCGGAGTGATGAGGGGCGGCCTGTCACGACGCCGAGACAGGCCAACTCCCCGTCCTCATCCTCCGCGACAGGCCAACCCTCGATCCGGCACCCCTCGATCCGACATCCGCCGACGTCGGCTGTCGCCCTGCACCAGGGCGACGCAGCACCCTGGCAAGAGGGCCCACGACAGCACAGGGCCCCGGAGTCAAAGGGCCCAGGACAGCGCAGGGCCCCGGAACCGGCGCAGGGGTTCCGGGGCCCGGTCAGAGAGCGATGCCTCTCGGCATCGCCCGCCGCAGCCGTCACACGCGGCGCAGCACCGCCACCACCTTGCCCAGGATGGTCGCGTCGTCGCCCGGGATCGGCTCGTACGCCGAGTTGTGCGGGAGGAGCCAGACGTGGCCGTCCTCGCGCTTGAATCGCTTGACGGTGGCCTCGCCGTCGAGCATCGCGGCCACGATGTCGCCGTTCTCGGCGACCGGCTGGCGCCGGACGGTGACCCAGTCGCCGTCGCAGATCGCGGCCTCGATCATCGAGTCACCGACGACCTTCAGTACGAAGAGTTCGCCGTCGCCGACCAGCTGCCGGGGCAGGGGGAAGACGTCCTCGACCGACTCCTCCGCGAGGATCGGTCCGCCGGCGGCGATGCGGCCGACCAGCGGGACGTAGGACGCGGCGGGCTTGCCTGCGGTGTCCGTGGGCTGCACGGAGGCGGCCTGGTCGGAGCCGCGCACCTCGTACGCTCGCGGGCGGTGCGGGTCGCGACGGAGGAAGCCCTTGCGCTCCAGTGCCATCAGCTGGTGTGCGACCGAGGACGTGCTCGACAGGCCGACCGCCTGGCCGATCTCCCGCATGGACGGCGGGTAGCCACGCCGCTGCACCGAATCCCTGATGACCTCGATCACCCGGCGCTGCCGGTCCGTGAGCCCTGAGCTGTCCGCCCGGATGCCAGGAGGTCGGCCCGGTAGGGAACGCTTGTGTCCCTCGGGATTCATGGCTTCGTTCATTGCATGCACCGGCTCGAGTCGGCCCTGGGAGCGGTCCTGGGCAGTGATGGTGGCACTGTCTGCGGTGGTGGTCACGTCGGCCCCTCTCGATGGTCTCCCTGCTGCACAACGGTAGTTGCTTTCGAAAGGTTGCGCCAAACACACGTTCGAGTGAAAAATCGCGAATCGCCTGACGCGATCATGTGTCTGGGTGTATGGCTAACGCGCTTCCCGGCGGAAAAAAGGGCTCATTGTTGTACTCTTCACCGTCGGTGTGCGACCTCGTGGGTTGTTGCCCCAGTCTGCCATCCGACATCGGATCAACCGTGGAGTGACCCCCATCTGTGCGGGAGTCGCACGTCCCCTCCGTGTGGCGCTCACGCTATCTCCGTATGTGTCGCGGCGATACGGCTGTGCGCCCACGTGTGTGTCGTGGCCCTGTGGCCATACAGCGCGTGACCGTGCGTACGCGACACGCGCGCAGGGTGTGCATGTATGAGCCAATCCCCACATGTAGTGGTTGGATTGCAGCAGCGGCCCAGAAGTTGTGGTCCCCCGGGTCTTTGGACGCTCGGAGATCGCCTATGCTTGGGGCTGCTTCGAGGGGCCCATGAGGCCCAGCGAGGCTATTGAGTCTGCTGTGAGGAGGGTTGGAGTTATGCATTGCCCCTTCTGCAGGCACCCCGACAGCCGTGTCGTCGACAGTCGTACGACCGACGACGGCACGTCGATCCGCAGGCGCCGTCAGTGTCCGGACTGCTCCCGTCGTTTCACGACCGTGGAGACGTGCTCACTGATGGTGATCAAGCGATCCGGAGTCACCGAGCCGTTCAGCCGTACCAAGGTCATCAACGGTGTGCGCAAGGCATGCCAGGGACGACCTGTCACCGAGGATGCTCTCGCCCAGCTCGGCCAGCGGGTCGAGGAGGCCGTGCGGGCCACTGGAAGTGCCGAGCTGACCACCCATGACGTGGGGCTGGCCATACTCGGCCCGTTGCAGGAGCTCGACCTCGTCGCCTATCTGCGATTCGCCTCTGTCTACCGGGCGTTCGACTCGCTTGAGGACTTCGAGGCCGCGATCGCGGAACTGAGGGTGGTGACGGGGAGCCCCGCCGCGGACGACGACGACCGCGAAGACGACGCAGGACCTGTCACGGGGGGCCGAGAAGACGATCGCGGGTCCGGAGGGGCTGGACAAGTCCCCGTTCCCGCCGGCGCCGCCGACTGAGGCGGGCCGGATCCGGTCCTCGTACTCCGGATCCGGCCGTGAGGCGGCTACAGAAGACCTGCTGCGGGTGGCGATCAGAGGGTGCCCGCAGCACCAGACAGAACACCGTGCCACGGGGAACATCGGGGCACTTCAGGGCGTTTTAGCCCGTACAGGGAGGCGGCATGACAGAGACGGCGAGCGGTCCGGCACGGAGTTCCCGCGCCAAGGGCCCCAAGGCGGCCAAGGGACTGCGTATCGAGCGCATCCACACCACCCCCGGCGTGCACCCGTACGACGAGGTGGCCTGGGAGCGCCGTGACGTCGTCATGACCAACTGGCGCGACGGCTCTGTGAACTTCGAGCAGCGTGGCGTCGAGTTCCCCGACTTCTGGTCGGTGAACGCGGTCAACATCGTCACCAGCAAGTACTTCCGTGGTGCCGTCGGCACCCCGCAGCGCGAGACCGGCCTCAAGCAGCTGATCGACCGCATCGTGAAGACGTATCGGAAGGCCGGCGAGGACCACAAGTACTTCGCCTCGCCCGCCGACGCCGAGATCTTCGAGCACGAGCTGGCGTACGCCCTCCTGCACCAGGTCTTCAGCTTCAACAGCCCTGTCTGGTTCAACGTCGGTACGCCCCAGCCCCAGCAGGTCTCCGCCTGCTTCATCCTGGCCGTCGACGACTCCATGGAGTCGATCCTCGACTGGTACAAGGAAGAGGGCATGATCTTCAAGGGCGGCTCCGGCGCCGGCCTGAACCTCTCCCGCATCCGCTCCTCCAAGGAGCTTCTGTCCTCGGGCGGCAACGCCTCCGGTCCGGTCTCCTTCATGCGCGGCGCCGACGCCTCCGCAGGAACGATCAAGTCGGGCGGCGCGACCCGCCGCGCCGCCAAGATGGTCATCCTCGACGTCGACCACCCCGACATCGAGGACTTCATCGAGACCAAGGTGAAGGAAGAGGAGAAGATCCGCGCCCTGCGTGACGCGGGCTTCGACATGGACCTGGGCGGCGACGACATCACGTCCGTCCAGTACCAGAACGCCAACAACTCGGTCCGCGTGAACGACGAGTTCATGAAGGCGGTCGAGGCGGGCGGCAAGTTCGGCCTCCGCGCGCGGATGACCGGCGAGGTCATCGAAGAGGTCGACGCCAAGGCCCTGTTCCGCAAGATGGCCGAGGCCGCCTGGGCCTGCGCCGACCCCGGCATCCAGTACGACGACACCATCAACCACTGGCACACCTGCCCGGAGTCCGGCCGTATCAACGGCTCGAACCCCTGCAGCGAGTACATGCACCTGGACAACACGTCCTGCAACCTCGCCTCGCTGAACCTGATGAAGTTCCTGAAGGACGACGGCAAGGGCAACCAGTCCTTCGAGGTCGAGCGCTTCGCCAAGGTCGTCGAGCTCGTCATCACCGCGATGGACATCTCCATCTGCTTCGCGGACTTCCCGACGCAGAAGATCGGTGAGAACACGCGCGCGTTCCGCCAACTCGGCATCGGCTACGCCAACCTCGGCGCCCTGCTGATGGCGACCGGCCACGCCTACGACTCCGACGGCGGCCGCGCCCTCGCCGGGGCCATCACCTCCCTGATGACCGGCACGTCGTACAAGCGCTCCGCCGAACTCGCCGCGGTCGTCGGCCCGTACGACGGTTACGCCCGCAACGCCCAGCCGCACCAGCGCGTCATGAAGCAGCACTCCGACGCCAACGCCGTGGCCGTCCGCATGGACGACCTGGACACGCCGGTGTGGGCCGCCGCCACGGAGGCCTGGCAGGACGTGCTGCGCCTCGGTGAGAAGAACGGTTTCCGTAACTCTCAGGCGTCTGTCATCGCCCCGACCGGCACCATCGGTCTCGCGATGTCCTGCGACACCACCGGTCTTGAGCCCGACCTCGCGCTGGTCAAGTTCAAGAAGCTGGTCGGCGGCGGCTCGATGCAGATCGTCAACGGCACCGTTCCGCAGGCCCTGCGCCGCCTGGGCTACCAGGAGGAGCAGATCGAGGCGATCGTCGCCCACATCGCCGAGCACGGCAATGTCGTCGATGCCCCGGGCCTCAAGCACGAGCACTACGAGGTGTTCGACTGCGCCATGGGCGAGCGCTCCATCTCGGCGATGGGCCACGTCCGCATGATGGCCGCGATCCAGCCCTGGATCTCCGGCGCGCTCTCCAAGACGGTCAACATGCCGGAGTCGGCGACCGTCGAGGAGGTCGAGGAGATCTACTTCGAGGCCTGGAAGCTGGGCGTCAAGGCGCTCGCCATCTACCGCGACAACTGCAAGGTCGGCCAGCCCCTCTCCGCCAAGACCAAGGAGAAGGAGAAGACCGAGATCACGGAGAAGGCCGAGGCCACCATCCGTGAGACGGTCGAGAAGGTCGTCGAGTACCGCCCGGTCCGCAAGCGTCTCCCCAAGGGCCGTCCCGGCATCACGACGTCCTTCACCGTCGGTGGCGCCGAGGGCTACATGACCGCCAACTCCTACCCGGACGACGGTCTCGGCGAGGTCTTCCTGAAGATGTCCAAGCAGGGTTCGACCCTCGCCGGCATGATGGACGCCTTCTCCATCGCGGTCTCCGTCGGCCTGCAGTACGGCGTGCCGCTGGAGACGTACGTCTCGAAGTTCACGAACATGCGCTTCGAGCCGGCCGGTATGACGGACGACCCGGACGTGCGGATGGCGCAGTCGATCGTCGACTACATCTTCCGTCGCCTGGCGCTGGACTTCCTGCCCTTCGAGACGCGTTCCGCGCTCGGCATCCACTCCGCCGAGGAGCGTCAGCGTCACCTGGAGACGGGTTCGTACGAGCCCAACGAGGACGAGGTCGACGTCGAGGGCCTGGCCCAGTCGGCGCCGCGCGCCCAGGAGCTGAAGGCCGTCGCCACCCCGAAGGCCGACGCCGGGGCGGCCAAGGCGGTCCCGCAGCAGGCCCACACCAGCGCCGAGCTGGTGGAGATGCAGTTGGGCATCCAGGCCGACGCCCCGCTGTGCTTCTCCTGCGGTACGAAGATGCAGCGCGCCGGCTCCTGCTACATCTGCGAGGGCTGCGGCTCGACCAGCGGCTGCAGCTGACGCCGGGCAGGGGCGTGGCCCCGGTCGTCGGGTAGCCCTTGAGGGGACCTGACGGAAGCTCCGAAGTGGGGGGGGGGGGCGCGGGGGGGGGGCGCCCCCCCCCCCGCCCCTCCCCCCCCCCCG
>NZ_JAQMYP010000050.1 GCF_028369295.1 Streptomyces sp. HD | reverse complement strand
CACTTGCCATCCCTACCAATCAGTAGTCCCTCTATTCTCCTGCGCCACCACGACGAGAGTCGATACCCTCCCACTCCGCACATCAATGTGCGCAGGGGGCATGGGAGTTAGCGTGAATCTGGGTGAGGGCACTCTAGTACTGCAGAGCCGTTATGAACTCATCGAAAGGGTTCTTCGCGACAAGCTCAGCGAAGGAAACACATCCGAAGGCGCGGAGAACTGGCTCGCCATCGGGGAATACGAACAAGAATATTTGCTGAAAATCTGGCCTCACAGCAAAGATGATCCCGACGTCTCGGACATGAATCGAGCTTTGTGGGATGCAGAGCTGCGAACCCTCTATCGAGCGTGCAGTTCACCAGGAGCTGAACGTTCTTTGATGGTCCTCCGAGAGGCCGGCGTCGACAATGAAAACGGGCTCCTTGCAATGGCCCTGGAGGCGCCAGGATATTCCTGCCTTGCCGTCGAACTCGCCGAAAATCGCGGCTCCCACTACTGGCTGACCAACGAGAACACCGAGTCACGTCGCGACCTATGGAACGGCCTGAAGGGACTTACCGACGGCCTCAACCTCCTCCACGAGCAGCAGGTGCTGCACACCGGAGTCTCAGCAGAGAGTGTCTTCCTGGATCCCGCGCAGGGAGCCGACTCGCTGCGACTCGGAGGATTCGAGTGGAGCATGCGAGTTGGCTCCGGCTCGGCGCGTCCAATGTCAGCACACTGGGGTACACCGCCCGAGACCATGGGCGGCCCACACCAGGTGTTCGGCCCAGACGGAGACTGGTTCGGGTTTGGGATTCTGGCGGCGCGATGCCTGTTGCCCATCGAGCATCTCAATAATAATTCCCCCACACCCCAGGCACGCTACAAACAAGTCCTGAACAAAATCGAAAAATCTAGGGATCTATTGACGGACCTGGAGCGAGACTTTCTCCTGCGCCTGGTGGCGGAATCCCCCCTGGACCGAATGACGCGCTATGAGGACATCGCGGCACGTATAGAGGACATCGTAAGCCGACTGGGACGATCGCCAGCGCCCAATGAATGGGACGACCGGTATGTCCTGATGATCGACCCAAAGAACACCCAGGTGACCGATTCTGCCATGGCAGCGGGTCTCCGCAAGGAACTCAGCCTGCGCCCCACAGAGATGTTCAACCCGCGGGACGCCAGCCATGCCGCCGCCCTGACGCGGTTCGTGCAGCAAGATCTGAACAGTCAAGGGGCCCGCCTGTACGCGGTCCGCAACCAGCCTTTTTTCATGCTCCTCGGGGATAAACTTCAGCTTCGTATCGGCCAGTACCGGGATCGTTACGCAGGCGCCGGCGAGATGGAAGCTACCTGGAAACACGCCCGCGTCCTCGGTGTGGGAGAACTGCGTGGGGCGTCCGACGACGCCGTGTCCGCATTTCCGCCAGACAGCATCACGGTGCTGAACATCCTCCAGAACCTCCGCCGGACCGAGCCCACCTTGCTGCAGAACGCGTCAAGCTGGGAGCGTCGCCTTCCTAAAGTGGACAGGGCGGCTAAGCAGCGAGCGGAGCTCGAAAAGTTCTGCGCGTTCGTCCGAGTGACGAACCAGATCGAGCTCCTCTTCCGAGACGCCGAGCTCTTCGCCTACCGCATCGTGGACCGCACCGTCACCGACAGCGGCAAGGAAGAGATCACGATCGAGGAGCTGGAACGCCCACGAGAGGTGCTGAGCTTCCTTCAAGTAGACGGCGGACTGGTGGAATTCCTCCAGCGCGAGCGCGAGAACTCTTCCAAGACCGACGCCGGGCTTGTCGTCCTCACAAGCCTCAGCCAGGACTCATTGAGCTCACCGCCAGCAGAGCTCTCCTCCACCTGGAACATCACCCAGGTCGATGTGGCCCACAGACAGGCGAAACTGACCCGGCAACACGTGGCGGCGCAGATCACGGAGGTGCCTGATCACGGAATCCTGCGTAGCCACGGTATGGAGGGCCAGATCAAGCTCATCAAGCGGCGTAAAGAGGCCATCGACCGACTACCCAGCCACACATACCTCTTGCGCAGCCTGGCGAACCCTGGCGAGGTGTTCATGGACACAGGCGACATGGAGCCGCCGGTCGCCCTTGACCCCGCCAAGCTCGATCAGTCCAAACGAGCTGTCATCCAGGACATCCTCCGTGTGCGCCCCATCTACGCGCTCCAAGGTCCCCCGGGGACAGGGAAGACCACCATGGTGGCCTGGCTGCTAAGGCAGATCCTTAGCGAGGATCCAGTCGCCCAGATCCTCATCACGGCTCAGGCCCATGGGGCTGTCGATGTGCTGTGGTCGAAGGTGAAGGAAGAGGCGTTCCGCGACGTCCGCGAGGAAAGACAGCCGCTGGCCGTCCGGCTGGGGCGCAAGTCGGCAGAGGGAGCCACTGAGCAGGAGGGCTCGGTCGACGAGGTCGTCGGCAAGACCTTGAACAGTGCAGTCCGTCGCCTTCTGTCGGTGCCAGACCGCAATACCGTCCAGAACGACTGGCTGGACGCATGCCGTGACATGCAGACCGAGTTGGCCGCTCCGGAGCCCGGCGCCCTCCTCCCGGACTTCCGTCAGCTCGTCAAGAGGGGGGCCAACCTGACGTTCTGCACCACCAGCGCTGGAGAGCTGGAGGGCCTCTCATCGGAGCTGAGCTTCGACTGGTCCATCGTCGAGGAGTCCGGGAAGGTCCATGGATTCGACCTGGCGCTCCCCCTTCAGGCGGGCCACCGGTGGCTCCTGATCGGCGACCAGAAACAGTTGCCCCCGTACCGGGACAAGGAATACCTCGATGCGGTCAACCACCTGGACAGCGTCGTCGATGCGCTCGACTCCCTTCCCGACGGCGGGGCACGCCTACTGGACCGCGAGTTCGTGCGTATGTGGCGGGAGTGGGACCAGGCCGAGCGTGACGATTTCACCGCCTATTCCCGGGAGTGGCTCAAAGTCTTCAAGACGATCTTCGAGAACTGCGCTTACGCACAAGGTGGCCGAGGGGAAAATGACCCTGTGCTGACCGGCAAGACGGAGCAGGGCGCCGCTATGGCAGGCATGCTCGCGGTACAACACCGGATGCACTCGGACATCGGCACACTGATTTCGGAAGCGTACTACGACGGTGAACTGACCAACTCCGACAGGACGAAACCGTCGTCGGGTCGACTCGGCGACCTGGCTCACCCGTTCGTAGCCCCCACCGGAATCGCCGGAAAGGCGATCGTGTGGATCGATACCCCCTGGAGTGCCGCAGGCGAGAACGCAGGCGAGTGGGGAGCACCCACAGGAGGCAAACAGGTACCCCGGTACATCAACCCAGCAGAGGCGCACGCGCTCTTCCGCTTCATCGAGAAGCTGAAGGTCGACCCCGCCGCTGCCGGGCGGGAGGCTCTCAGGCTCACCGTGCTCTCGCCCTACAGCCAGCAGGTCGGCTACCTGGAGCGCAATCTTTCGTCCTGCCGACTACCTTCCGGGGTGCGGTTCGCAGAGCGGGTCCGACGAGGTGGTGGGCCGCCTCGCTCAGGCGCCTTCACCGTGGACTCGTTCCAGGGCGACCAGTCAGACATCATCGCAGTCAGCCTGGTCCGGAACAACCAGGCTCCCGGGCATCTCCGAGGCCAGGGGATGGGCTTCCTTCAAGATGCGCCGCGACTCAATGTTCTGCTTTCAAGAGCGGAGCGGCTGCTCGTGCTCGTCGGTTCGTGGGATTTCTTCCGTAAGCAAACGGAGCTGATCGAGCTGGATGAGCAGGACAAGGAACTCTGGCACTGGAAGAAAGTACTAACCACGCTGGAAACATGGGAGTCCGACGGGCGGGTGCTGCGGCTCCCCGCTGACCTGAGTAATTATCGGGAACCCACCGTTCGGGAAGTCCTCGGCAACCGTCGCGGGAGTGCACAGTGATTCTGCTCATTCCGGTAAGCCGCTTCCACGTCACTTACGAGGTGGGCGTAGGGCGACCGTATTCGCGGCTCGAAGAACTCGTCTGCCGCTTGATCGCCGAGGCCGACCAGCCGGTCACGCTGACACAGCTGCGGGACACGTTTCAGGTGCACGATCGCCTCCTGCTTGAGAGCGTGGTCACCCTCGTCCGCGCCGGATGGGCGGCTATGGACATCGGGGTGGGGCTCGTCGTCACGGAGCAGGGTAGGCAGACTCTGAGCGAGGGAGGCAGGCCACACAGCACGATCGTGCGTAAGGCGCACACGAGTCTGTACATGGAGCGTGTGTGCGGGCTTCTGCAACGCGAGACACAGTCCAGGCTCAACGTACGGACTCTGCGGGACCTCAGGTCCGTGATGACTCGTAGCGACCTGGAACGTTCGCTGGTCACCGTACGCAACCCGCGCAACAGCCTGTCCGTCGGACAGGCCCAGGGACTGTTGCCGCACCGGCCGGGCGAGTGGATCCGCAGGGTAGCCGAGCCACGTATGCAAACCAAGGCCAACGAGTTCATGCCAGTCGCCGTTGATCTTCCCAGTCGCACTGTGACCGGCCTGCCTAGGTCCTGGGAGCCGCTGCTGTCCGGTGCTCTGCTGCGTGAGGCTGAAGAGCGGGCCGAGGAAATGCGTGAGTTCTCGCACGACGAGATCTCACAGCTGATCTCCCGTCATCCCAGCGCCGGGCCGAACCGCAGCGCTATCCGGCAGAACGCTCCGGACCCTCTGCTCCCCGGGAGCACAAATTTGCTCCAGAGCACCGACGACTTCCTGACAGCCGTACACCGGGCCGTCGAGCAAGCTCAGACCTCCGTCCTCATCATGACTCCGGAGCTCAACTCGACAGGTGTGAGGACGTTGGAACCCCTACTTAAAGCCGCGTTGGAACGAGGCGTGTGCGTCGACGTGTTGTGGGGAACTGAGCAGGGCGATAACGGGGAGGGACGGGCTGACCTGAAGCGCATTGCCGCACAGAGTGCACATGGCTCCATCCGGTCCCTGCGTTTCAATGACCGGCCCGCCGGAACGGTGAGCCGCATGGTCATAGCGGATAGCAAGGCCGAGCGCGGCATCAGCGGCTGCACTGCCGTCTTGGGCGGCTTCCCAATGCTGGGTGCACAAGAGCCAGCGGACTGTCTCCTCCCCGGGTTGCTCGTACACGACCCGGTGGTCGTCGCACAACTCGCCCGAGCAGCCGCCGGATGGTGGGCAGAGACACCCGGTCAGGAGTTCTCTGCCGCAATCGATCGGTGGCGGAGCCTGGCGTCCCGTTGGGAAGAGAGCACTAGATCACCGCTCGGCCATCACCCCGCAGCTCAGCCAGCCGATCGGCAGACCATCCCCGGAGACTACGCCTCAGCGCGAGTAGTCCTCGACGTCGACTGCGCAATGCTGGACTCCGAATCCGTCACGCCAGGAGATGCGATTGTCCGCGCCTACCCATACGTTAGTGCCAGCAGTGAGGACGAGTCCCGAAACATTGGCTCGGTGCCCCTCCGAGGCGCAGTGGCGGTGCATCTGCGCAGCTAGCCCCCTGCGCAGCGCCCGCCTCGTTGCGACGCCATAGGGGTACCAGCCAGCCCCACGTGGGTGATCCATCCCCAGGCTCGTTGGCCTAGGGATGGTTCACCAACTTCCTGCCCCTTGCACACCGCGAGACTGCGGAACTGCCAGCCTGCGCACACGACTTCAAGCCTCGCGCGGCCCCGACGTCGGCAGCCTGCTCGTTAGCGACCCGTACGGTCTCTGCGTCGCCCAGCATCGCGGCGGCCCGGGCCTGGAGGCCGAGGAGCCAGAGTCCGACCGTGCCGTGCGGGTCAGCGGTCGTCTCCGTGCCACGCTCGGCGTAGTGGTAGGCCGCTGCGGAGGTGAGGGCAAGCAGGATCCGTGGCCCGACATGTGTGCTGCCGTATCTAAGAATCCACCTGCTGATCAACCGCTGCTTCGTAGAAGGCATCCGCGAGGGCGACGATGATCGAGTTGATGGCCGGCCCGTCGGTGAAGAAGTAGTCAGCCATCGTGTTGTGGGCGTCCTGGTTGTCTGCGACCGCCTCCGTAACGGCTGCTTGGAAGTCTGGTGACTCCAGGAACTGCTTCTTGGTGTTCACCTTGGTCTGGTTGATCAGGTTCGGGTCTGCGAGCAACCGCTGGACGAGGCCCTGCACGAACTCCCTGATCTGGGACTCGGCGAACGATTCGGCGCCGAAGAGGTCGTTCATCTTGTCTATGACGACCTGGAGCGCGACGTACCTCGGATCCTTCTTCATTCCCGTGCCGGCTGCGCTGATGCCTTTCAGTTGCCCGTCGCCCACAAGCGAGATGTTGACCGGGATTGCCTTGTTGTGCTTGACCCCGACCAGAACCACATCGGAGAGGTCCACGTTGGCCGCCCAAGCGGACTCGGCGATGACCTTCTCCAGCAGGCGCAGGAAGATCGAGAGCATCTCCATGTAGGGGTCGCCGTAGTCGACGATTTGGGACATAAAGTCATAGAGACGCACGTATGTGGAGACATCCTTGCGGAACAGGTCGAGCGCCTGGAGCGTGACCTTGTCCTCCTCTTCGATCGCCCGCGCGTAGCGGCGCCGGAAACCGTGCTGCGCCGGGCTGATCGCCGCCGAGAGCGCGTTGTTGCCCTTGCGAGTCACCCACAGCTCGGCGACCTTGCGAACATCGTCCTCGGCGTAGATTCCGGCCTGGGCAAGCTTGTTAGCCAGGTGGACGACGACGTACGGATCGGTCTCGGTCTCCAGGGTCGCGTTCTTGAAGTACGGCTCGAAGGCTGCCTTGATGTCCTCGGGCTTGTTGGCAAAGTCGATGACGAACGTCTTGCGCTTCTGCTCCCCACCAGCGGTGCGGTGGGTGCGGTTGAGCCGCGAGAGCGTCTGCACCGCGGTGACCCCTGACAGCTTCTTGTCTATGTACATCGCCGAGAGTAAGGGCTGGTCGAAGCCCGTCTGGAACTTGTTGGCGACCAGCATGATCTTGTATGTCTCGCCCTTGAATGCGGCTGCCAGATCAGCCCCGGCGCCGGGGTTCATGTTGGCCTCGGTGAACTCGTCATCCTTCGACGGCTGCGGGCCCCAGTCGCTGTGCCAGGTCTCGTCCTCGGTCATAGTCACCCCGGCGGAGAAGGCGACCAGGGTGCGGTAGTTGTACGAGGCGTCTTCCGTACGGCGCCTGGCGATGTAGGCGTCGATGGCCAGCTTGTACTTCACTGCGGACTTGCGCGAGTCGGTCACTACCATCGCCTTCGCCTTGCCTTCAAGGAGGTAAGCGACGTTGGCGTGGAAGTGCTCGACGATGATCTGCACCTTCTGGCTGATGTTCGTCGGGTGGAGCTGAACCCACCGCATCAGCCCCTTACGGGCGGCGGCCTCCTCAACCTCTCCCCCGTCACCGCTCTCGGCCCTACCGGCGATCTTCAACGCGGTGTCGTAAGACTGATAGCCCTTGAGCACGTCGAGGATGTAGCCCTCCTCGATCGCCTGCTTCATCGAGTACAGGTGGAACTCGCGTGGCTTCCCGTCGGCATCCTTGCGGCCGAACAGTTCGAGAGTCTTGTTCTTCGGCGTCGCGGTGAAGGCGAAGTAGGAAATGTTCTCCGACTCGGCCCGCTCGGTCATCTCCGATGCCAGCACCGACTCCACATCGACCTCGCCACCCTCCTCAATCGCCTTGACCTCTTCAGCAGTCAGCACCTGCTTCAGCTTCGAGGAGATCTGCCCCGACTGGGAGGAGTGCGCCTCGTCAGCGATGACGGCGAACCGCTTGCCCTTCAGGCCAGCGTCGGTCCGGATTTCGTTCAACGCATGTGGGAAGGTCTGCACCGTCACCGCGATGATTAGCTCACCGTTCTTCAGCGCCTGTGCCAGCAGACCCGACTTCGACTTCGCACCGGCCTTGCGGACGTCCTCGGGGCTGATAGTCGCGACGATCTTGCCGGTGCCGTCGATCTGCCGGATCGCATCCTGCAGCTGGGAGTCGAGCACGGTGCGGTCCACGACCACGATGACTGAGTCGAAGACCTTCCGATCATCGACGTGCAGCCGCGCCAGCCGGTGGGCCGTCCAGGCGATGGTGTTCGTCTTCCCCGACCCGGCCGAGTGCTCAATCAGGTACCGCTGCCCGACACCCTCCTCTTTCACCGCCTCGACGATGCTCGTGACGGCCTCCCACTGGTGGAACCGCGGGAAGAGCATGTTCGTACGCCGCACCGACGTGCCGGTGGTGACGTCCCACTCTTCCTTGGTCTGCACGATCATCAGCCGCCCGATGATGTTCAGCCAGGCGTGTTTCTCCCAGACGCGTTCCCACAGGTACGCCGTCGACGACCGTCCGTCCGTGCCGGGCGGGTTGCCGGCACCGCTGTCGAAGCCGATGTTGAACGGCAAGAAGTGGGTCTTCTCCCCCTCCAGCCTCGTGGTCATCGCCGCCAGGTCATTCGAGACCGCGAAGTGGACCAGCGCCCTGTGGCCGAACGACAGCAACGGCTCCGGCCGCCCGTTCGTCAACGGATTACGATCCTGCTTGTACTGGTTGACCGCCTCGTCGAGCGACTGGGTGAAGTCGGTCTTCAGCTCCACGGTGGCCACCGGGAGCCCATTGACGAAGAGCACCAGATCGATACTGCGCTGGTCGGCGGTCGAAAAGTGCACCTGCCGCACCACACGCACCCGCATCGCCTCGTAGTGCGCCGTGGTTGTCTCGTTGAGCGACGTCTCCGGACGGAACTGCGCCATCTTCAACCGACCACCGCCGATGTACTGCACGCCGTTACGCAGGATGTTCAGCGTCCCACCGCCATGTTCCAGCGGCCGGTCGAGCGCCGCGGCCAGCACGTCGAGGAACTTCGCCTGCGAGCCCGCTGCCTTCAGCGCCTTCTCGTACGCCGGCTTATGCGTCTCCTCTAGCCACGCGAACAGATCCGCTGGGAACAGCGCCCGCTCCTGGTCGTACTCGCCACCATCACGGTCATTCTTCGAGTACAGCCAGCCGTGATCCCGCAGGTACTCGCAGATCTCCGTCTCGAAGACCACCTCGTTGTGGTCAGCCATCACGCGACCTCTCGTACGTCGATCTGCCCCGTCACCGCCGCCGTGATCAGCGCCGACCGCCTCTCGCGAGCGAGCTCGATGAACCGTTCAGTCTCTGTGATGAGTGTGTCGATCTTCGCCGTCTGCTCATTCAGATGTGCCGCGACCGATCGCTGAACCTCGAGCGGAGGAAGCCAGATGGCAGTGTTCCGCAGAACTGATACCCGGATGTTCCCAGCGGCAGCACCGCTCATGGAGAGACGGAAATGGTCCTGGACTGACGTGGAGTAGAGCTGCCAAAGCAGAAACTCGCCGACACACGAGTTCTTGTCTACACGGAGTAGCACCATCCTCTGCCCCAGACAGATGGCGTCGGACGGGACCATCGACGCCTCGCCTGCGGACCCACCTTCTCTCGCGAAAATGACGTCGCCCAGCGACGGAGATCCACCGGCATTCCGTTCGCGCCAGGTCGCTTCGCTCACTCGCAAACCATGACCAGGCCGATACCTGCCGCTTCGGACGGAAGCAGTGCGCACCGCTTCGAACGGACCATCATCGTCAACGGCAGGCGTTGTGTGAGGACAGTCGACAACGTCAAGGCACGCGCGGACAATGCGGCTGTTCGCCCCAGCTTGCGTGAATGCCAGATCGATCACAGCCTGTCGTCGTTCGCCGAGCATCCCGATCAACCGCTGCTGCTCCTCAATGAGCGTGTCGATGCGGCCCGTCTCGCGGTCGAGGTAGTCGGCGATGGCGCCCTGCTCCTGCGCCGGTGGCAGCAGGATCGGCATGAGTCTGAACTGATCGTTGTCGATCTCTGCCTGCCCGATCCGGACGCCCCGAGAAAGCAGGCCGTAGCCATTCGTATAGGCCGTCGAACGCAGCAGCCAGTTGAGGTATCGGTTGTCCTCGCCGTGGCGAGGAGCGAAGCAGATGTAGTGCCCAGAGACGATGCCCCGGAGAGAGGAAATTCCCACCGATCCCTGCCACGCCTTCATGCGGTTGGCGACGAGCCAGCCTGGATGCACCAATTGGTAGATGCTGCGGTTCTCAGCAGTCCTGTTGAAATTGTCGCGCGATTCCTTTGCGACGACCCCGAATTCGCGGAATACGGAGAGCATCTGCTCTTCCGGGTGGTCGACATCCTTGATCCGTTCGAACAACGACCACAGGGGTTTCGTCTTCCAGCCAGTCGGCACGCGACCGAGCCACGGCACACCGGAGTCGACCAGATCCGTACGCGACGTCATCCCTCGACCTCCCGCAGGAGATCCAGGATCTTGGCGACCTGCTTCTCCAGGTCGGCGTCAATCTCGGAGAGCGTGCGCGGTGGGGCGTATTTGTAGAAGTGGCGAGTGAAGGGGACCTCGTAGCCGGTCTTGGTCTTGGCCCAGTCAATCCAGGCGTCAGGAGCGTGCGGCTTCACCTCAGCATCGAAGTACGTCTGAATGACTTCCCTCTCTCCTGCCGCTCCGACGGTTGAGCCGCCGTATGTGAAGGGCACGTTTTCGGTGTCGCGCTTCTTCGAGTCGGGCTTCGGGTTGCCCCTGCGGTCGACGACAGGATTCCCGTCCTCATCGAGCAGGGGACGCTCGACGGTGATGGTCCAGTAGCCGAACTCGTCGTTGCGAAGCACCTTGGAGAGGTCGGGGTCGGCGTCCTCGAAGTCGGCGTACAGCCGCACGACCTCGGCGCGGTCATCGTCGCTGATCTCGCGTCCCTTGGACCCGAGATTCTTGCGCATCTTTGTCCAGAACGACGTGCCGTCGATGAGCTGTACCTTGCCCCGGCGGTCGGGGTGTTTGGTGTTGTCGAGAATCCAGATGTAGGTGGCGATGCCGGTGTTGAAGAACATGTTGGTCGGCAGGGCGACAATCGCCTCGACAAGGTCGTTCTCCAGCAGCCACCTGCGAATGTTGGAGGGGCCGGACTCGGCGGCGCCGTTGAAGAGCGGCGAGCCGTTCATGACGATACCGACGCGGCCGCCGCCGTCCTCGGGTGCGCGCATCTTGTGGACCAGGTGGAGCAGGAAGAGCATCTGGCCGTCCGAGGTCGCGGGGAGTCCCGGCGCGAAGCGACCGTAAGGGCCAGCGGAGTCGCGCTCCTCCTTGACCGCCTTGGCGTACTGCTTCCAGTCCACCCCGTAGGGCGGGTTGGACATGCAATAGTCGAACTGGCGGCCCTTGAAGGCGTCGTCGGTGAGAGTGTTACCGAAGGCGATGTTGGTCGTGTCGTGGCCCTTGGCGAGCAGGTCGGACTTGCAGATGGCATACGACTGCGGGTTGTACTCCTGGCCGTACAGGCTCAGCTTCGCCTCGGAGTTCTGGGCGAGCAGGTGCTCCTCTGCTAGGGAGAGCATGCCGCCAGTGCCGGCGGTGGGGTCGTACAGCGACCGGATGATGCCACCCTCGGTGAGGTCGACGTCCTTCTCCGCGAAGAGCAGGTCGACCAGCAACCGGATAGCGTCGCGCGGCGTGTAGTGGTCTCCAGAGGTCTCGTTCGCGGCCTCGTTGAACTTGCGGATGATGTACTCGAAGGCGTCGCCCATGTCGGAGTTCGACACCACATCGGGGTGGAGATCGACGGCACCGAAGGACTTGACGATCTCGCGCAGGAGCCCGGCCTTCTCCAGGGCCAAGATCTCCTTCTTGAAGTCGAAGTACTCGAACACGTCCACGTCGGCGGAGAACCGGTCGATGTAGTCAGCGAGGTTGTCCGCCAGCCCGTCCGCATCGGCCAACAAGTTCGCGAACTCGTAGTTGGAGGTGTTGTAGAACGTCCGCCCCGTGGCCTTCTTGACCTCGACCTTGAGCCGGTTCGGGTTCTCGTACCTCGCAGCCAGCTCCCGTACCGCCGCGCGGTCCGGCTCGAGTACGCAGTCGAGCCGTCTCAAGATCGTGAACGGGAGAATCACCGTCCCGTACTGGTTAGGGCGATAGGGACCCCGAAGCTGGTCAGCGATTGACCAGATGAAGCTACCGAGCGAGCTCACAAGTTCCTCACGAGAATCGTTTAGCAGTGCCGATCACTTTGCCAGAGGCAGCAGCCGCCGTCCCATGGTTCACCTAGGGGACCCCTTCAAGGGCCTGCAGCACCGACCTGTAGCAGAGCTGCGGATCAGAAGATTGAACCGTGCAGCGCGGGGAGAAGGGGGCACTGCCGCAGGCCTGTGGGTGTACGCAGCCTCGAGACCCTCTCGACGGTCAGTGATGTTGCACTTACTGTGTGTTGAGTTGGATACCGGGAGTGTGCTGGCCTCTGGGGGCAGGATGCAGCGCAGGGACGGGTTTCGGCGGATCATCAGCGAGTTCGGTGCAGCGTGCAAGCAGGCATTGCTGCACGGGCAGAAGGAAGCCGCGATCCGTCGCGCCGTGGAGACGCTTCTCGTCGACGCGGCGAACGTGTTAGGGCTACAGGCCGTCCTGCATGCCGAGGTAGCGATCGCCGCGCACCGAATCCGCCCCGACCTGGCTGTGCGGATCGGGAAGTTATCTCGCAACATCGTCGGCTACGTCGAGCTGAAGAGCCCGGACAAGAGCGTGATCCATCCTGGCGGACTGAACCAACGTGATCGACGGCAGTGGGAGGGCATGGCGAAGCTCCCCAACTTGATCTACACCAACGGCCAGACCTGGATCATGTATCGCTCAGGGCGGCAACACGGCGACGCCATCCATCTCGACGGCGATCTGCGTACTGCCGGCGCCCGCCTGCGGCTACCGGTAGCCAGCGAGGCCGCCTTCGAATCAATGCTGACAGCGTTCTTCAGTTGGCAGCCGCATCCACTGACATCAATGCGGGAAGTTGTCGCTCAGGTAGCCCCGCTGTGCACACTCCTGCGCGATGCTGTCCACGACCGGCTCGACGCCGAGGCCAGGCTCCCGCGCCATCGGCGTCCCTTCACTGACCTGGCCTCCACTCTCGAAGTCGATCTCTTTCCCACCACTGATGACCGGGACAAACGCGCGGCCTTCGCCGACCGCTATGCCCAATCTGTCACCTTCGCGCTCCTACTCGCCAGCTCAGATGCCGCCGATGCCCATGACAGCTCACTGGCCAAGATGAGCCTGCATGAGGTCGGCCGCCGACTGGGAGCGGAGCATTCCGTCATGGGGCGCGCTCTGCAGATTCTCACCGACCAGGTCGAGGGAGAATTTCGCGACAGCCTCGACATGCTCGTTCGCGTCATCGACGCCATCGACTGGCGGAGCGCCCTGGCCAGCGAACCCGGCTTCCACATCCACCTTTACGAACACTTCCTGCAGGAGTACGACCCCGACCTCCGCAAGGACTCTGGCACCTACTACACCCCAGCGCCGCTGATGGAGGAGATGATCCGCCTTGTCGACGAAGTGCTGATCACCATGCTGGGTTGCCCAGACGGTTTCGCCGACCCTGGCGTGTCCATCATCGACCCGGCCATGGGCACCGGCACCTTCCTCACCGGCATCATCGACCTCGTCGCCCGCAAGCAGTCCGAGGGCGGCAATGATGGCTTCCGCGCCGAATCCGTCCAAGAACTCGCAGGCCGACTGATCGGCTTCGAAAAGCAGATGGGCGCTTTCGCCGTTGCACAGATGCGCGTCGGGCAGATGCTGCGTTCTCTCAACGCCCGGGTTCGGCTGCGCGACATGCGCCTACATCTAGCCGACACCCTTGCCGACCCCTGGCGGCCGAGCGAACTCTTCACCCGCTACGGCGCCCTGTGGGGCCCCTTGCGCGACGACGCTGAAGCCGCAAGCTTCATCCAGCGCGAAGGCCGCATCACTGTCGTCATCGGCAATCCTCCCCACCGCGAACAGGCGGAAGGCCAGGGTGGATGGATCGAGAATGGCTCACCAGACCGAGGCGCCCCACCGCTGGACGCCTTCCGGCTACACGGTGCGGCAGGGGTGTACGAGAACAAACTGAAAAGCCTCTGCACCTACTTCTGGCGCTGGGCCACGCACAAGGTGTTCGACCAGTACGACGACCACCGTCACGGCGTTGTCTGCTTCGTTAGTACCGGCGGGTTCATCCGCGGCGCCGGCTTTCAGGGCATGCGCTCGTACCTGCGCCGCACTTGCACCGAGGGCTGGGTCATCGACCTCACCCCTGAGACGAAGAGACCACCACTCAACAGCCGTTTCTTCCCGGGCGTCCAGCAGGAATTAGCCATAGCCATTTTTGTCCGCAAGGAAGGCGAGCGGCGAGACCAACTGGCCCCTGTCCACTACACGGCCGTCCACGGCACTCGCCGGGACAAAGAAGAGCAACTACACGACCTGCACATCAACGGCCCCAACTGGCGCACTTCCCGGCTTGTCAAGCACGCCCCCTTCACACCCGCCTCCCACAGCGGCTGGGACACCTTTCCCGCTCTCACCGACCTCATACCCTGGCGTAAACCGGGCATAAAACCGAACCGGAACTGGGTCTTCAGTCCATCCAAAACCACCTTGCGCCGACGATGGGACCGCCTCGTCCAGGAACGTGACCTCTCAACGCAAAAGGCACTGTTCAAAGAGACCCGCGACCGCACCTTGGACAAGGAAGCCGTCCAGATACCCGGTCACCCCCACCCGCCGACCCTTCTCCGCGACGAGCACAGCCCCTGTCCTGTTCCGATACGCGTCGCCCGCAGAGCCTGGGACCGCCAATGGCTCATACCCGACGGGCGCGTCATCGACTTTTCCCGCCCGGAGCTGTGGCAAGCCGCCATAGACGGCCAGGTCTTCATCGTCGAACAGCACTCACAACGCCTGCAGACCGGCCCAGCCCTGCTCTTTACCGCGCTCATCCCGGACATGCACTACTTCAACGGCAACGGTGGTCGCGTGCTGCCGTTCCTGCATGCTGACGGCTCCCCCAACATCGCCCCCGGACTGTTACATCACCTCGCCAACTCCTACGGTCTCCAAGAGGTCATCCCAGAAGACCTGCTGGCCTACGTCGGCGCCGTCACCGCCCATCCCACCTTCACCGAGCGCTATGCAGACGACCTCAACTCACTCGGCGTGCGCATCCCCTTGACCGCCGCTAGTGACCTCTGGCATGAGGCCGTCAGCCTGGGACACCACATTCTGTGGGCGTCCACCTTCGGTACACGAAGCATCAGTCCAGGTGATGGACGCCCCGCAGGCACATCGAACTGGTGGAGAGACCTGCATCCCGAGATCACATACGCCCGACAAGTCGCGCCTGACGGGCTCCCCTCCACGATCACCTACGACTCCGAAAACGAGCACCTGATCATCGAGGGGGGCGTCTTCACTGGCGTCACGCCGCGCATGCGCAACTACACCACCGGCGGTCGTAACGTACTCGACAGCTGGCTCGCGTACCGCAGCACCCGCAGCGCCGGCAAGGTGACCAGCGAACTCGACCGCGAGCGCCCAGAGCACTGGGAGCACGAGTGGAGTCGGGAGCTCGTGGAGATCCTCGCCGTACTCAGTCACCTGACTGACCTGGAGCCGCGGCAGGCAGAGTTACTCGACCGCATAGTGACCGCCCCTCTGATCGATGTGGCTGAACTGAATCGGCGCCGCATCCTCCCAGTACCCGAGCGCGCCAAGAACGCTCGCACCGATCCGGACCACGCGTTTCTGCCCGGCCTGGAAACAGTCGATGGTCAACCTCCTGGACCTGTCGAGCCTCTAACGCCCCCGAACGACTCCCCGGGTGACGCGGCACCTGACCGGCACTCACCTGTGCGGCCCGTCCCTCATGCCCGACGGCACCGCGGTCGAGCATGATCTGCCCGGGGAGCAGCTGCTTCGTGGCTCGCACACTTCCTCGTCCCACTCTCTTGCCGACGACCTCACGAGGCGCCGACCGCCTGAAGGAGGAAGGGCTAGCCAGAACGGACTCGCGACGAAGACCTACCGGGACGGAGACTTGTTCACCGGCGTCCTCAAGGTAGCGGCCCCGTTCCCGGTGGAGATCGACCTCGGCCAGACCTGACCACGCGCTGCTCAGCAGTCGGCTGCGCGTGAGCGATGCGTGAGCGGACGACCCGATACAGGGCGGCATGAGCCGGATCAACTGACTCACTGCACGCTTCTGACCAGGGGAAACAGCACCGCGAGGCAGCGCCGGGCACCACCCGGCAAGGATTCGATCCCACTCCTAAAGCGGGTGTCGCAGGTTCGAATCCTGCCGGGGGCACAGTTTCTGACCAGCGCGTTTACCTCTCTCGGGTAGGCACGCTGTTCGTCGTGGCCGTGGCATTGGCCGTCAGTAAGTTCCACAGCATGGCGAACACTAAGCTCAAGCCCGTTCGGAGAGTCCGCAGCCAACGGATCCGGCTACCCGGCCGGCGTGGCGTTCTTCCTCAACCGCCGGCTCGGTGTCGCCGAGCTCGACGAGACGTCGTATGAGCGGGCCGAAGGCATCATGCGCAACTACCTCAAGCCGACCTTTGGCACGCTGAAAGCCGGCAAGCTCACGGCCGAGATTTTGGAACTCTTCTACGCCCGTCTCCGCCAGTTCCAGGAAGGGTGGGAAGGCCGCCCGCAACGGCAGGACCGACCCGACGACCATGCAGAAAGCACGTCTGCCAAGCGCTCGCTGCGAACAGCATCCACAAGCGGTGTGGTGCGTGAAGTGTCAGTAGTACCAGCAGTAGGGGCTGACCTCCGGGTCCGGGCAGAAGGAGATGCCGGCCGTGTTGTAGCCGGGTGCCCCCACGGTCAGGCGAGGTGGGTCGGCGTAGTTGAAGTAAGAACCCGGATCGGGCGTGGCGATGAAGGTGACCGTCGTTCCGACCGGGAAGCTCGCGGAGCACGTGCCGGTCTGGGCCGGGCGCCCTTCTTCGCTCTCATACGGGTTCAGAAACGCCACCACATGACAGTTGATCCCGGCCGGCTGGCTGGTGACGGTTCCGCCGCCAAAGCTGTCGTGGATCCACACAACCACCTGACCCTGCTGGGTCTCGGCGGCGTGCGCGGCTCCGAGCGGGGCGCCGGTGCTGAGCGCGGCCGTGGCAGCGAACGCGGTCGCGACCAGGGCCTTACGCCAGGGGGTGCCGGCTCCGAGCCTGCGTCGAGGTGTCGCGACGGGGTGGGCCGTCGCAGGGGGATTTGGTTTGCTGCTCATCGGTTGCTCCTGGGTCCGATCCCTCCATCCTGGACGGCGGCCCGGGGCGCGGCCCATCCCAGAAATGTGGGGAATTGCGTCGTACGCTCGAAACATGGCGGTTCCTATCGCCTACGCGCGGTCGCTGGAGCGTGTCGTCCGCCTCTGCGAGGCCGGTGGCGACTCCCGGAACCTGCGTGTGCGGCTCCTCGACGAGCTGCGGATGGCCACCGGCTTCGACGCGTACGCCTTCCTTTTCACCGACCCCGAGACCGCCGTGGGCTACTCACCGGTCGCCGACGTACCGTGCCTGCCGGAACTGCCCAAGATGACCCGCCTGAAATACCTGACCGCGCTCGACCGCTGGACGGCACTCGACGGCGTCGCCCTGCTGAGCGATCTCCCCGACCCCTCCCGCAACCTGCTGTGGCGCGAACTGCTGCGGGACTACGGCGTGCGGGACATCGCCTCGCTGGTGTTCAAGGACCGCTTCGGCTGCTGGGGCTTCCTCGACCTGTACCGCTACGACCGGGCCTTCAGCGCCGCGGAAGCCGCGTACCTGACCCGTCTCACCGCCCCGGTGTCCACGGCGCTGCGCCGCAGCCAGGCGAGGACCTTCGTGGTACGACCGTCCCACGCCCCGCGCCCGGGTCCGCTGGTGCTGCTGCTCTCCCCCGACCTGCTGGTGCTCGCCCAGACCCCGGAGACCTACACCTGTCTGAGCCTGCTGGTGCCGCCCGAGCACGGCCGCCCGGCGGTGCCCGCGAGCGCCTACAACGTCGCGGCCCAGCTGCTGGCCGTCGAGGCGGGAGTCGATGCGCACCCGCCGCGCTCCCGGGTTCACCTGGCGGACGGCCTGTGGCTCACCCTGAGCGCCGCCCGGATCAGCGACGCGGCTCCACCGGCCCGGCGCCGGGCCATCGCCGTCACCATCGAGGAGACCTCGCCGACCGAGCGGCTCGCGGTTTTCGCCAGGGCTTTCGCCCTGAGCCCCCGCGAGGGCGACCTGCTCGGTCACCTGGCCAGGGGCGGCGACAACCGCACGGTGGCCTGCCGGATGTCCCTGTCCGAGCTCACCGTGCAGGACCACCTGAAGTCGATCTTCGCCAAGACCTCGACCAACACCCGGGGAATGCTCCTCGCACGCGCCCTCGGAGCGTGAGCCCTCACCTCTCGACAGGGGGCGCACTGAGCACCGAGAGAAGACCGGGCCCGATAGCACCGAGAGGGGAGGCCGCCCGCCTGGGCGCGGGAACTGATGCACGCCGAGGTCCAGGAGCACCGCGCGGCGAAACTCAGTGACCGAACATCGCCGGTACGTACTCCAGCGTGAACACACAGCGGGCATCTCCGCTTGATCGTTACGCCGCGTCCCCCGCGGGATGCCGGACGGTCTTCTTCACGTCCGTCTCGACGCAGACCCGGTCCACGCAACGCGGGCGGTCGATCCCGCGTCTGGCAGGGGGAACAGCCAGGAACCACCCCCTGAACGGAGTGCTCGGTGCTCATAGGACTCCTGACCGCCGTTGCGGCCTCGATTTGTTACGGCACGGGCTCCGTCCTCCAGGCCGTCGGCTCCCGCAAGTCGGCCCGCCGCGGGGCGGCCGCCGCCGGGCACACCACCGGACAGGTCACCGCGCATGGCGGCCCCAGTCTCTCCTCCACCGCCCAGGCGGCGATGACCTGGGAGTTCGTCGTCGGCACGGTCCTGGACTTCATCGGCTTCGGGCTCGGCGCGCTCGCCGCCCGTCTGCTGCCGCTGTTCCTCTCCCAGACGGTCATCAGCGCCAACCTCATCATCACGGCCGTCCTGAGCGTCAAGCTGCTCGGCATCCGGCTGACCCGGGCGGAGTGGACCTCGATCGCAGTCGTCTGCTCGGCGCTGGTGCTGCTCGCGAGCGCGGCGGGCCCTGAGGGCAGCGGGCACACGCCGATCACCACCCACTGGTGGCTCCTCGCGATCTCACTGCTGCTGATGGCGGGCGGCACGGTCCTGGTCCGGCTGCTCGGCGCCCGGGCCGCGATCCTGGCCGGTCTGCTCTCCGGTCTCGGCTTCGGCGCGCTCGGCGTGGGCGTGCGAGTGCTGAACGGCATCGATCCGTTCGACCTGGGCACGCTGCTCACCGACCCGGCCCTGTACGCCATTCTGGTCGCCGGAATCGGCGGCATGTACCTGCACACCGTCGCGCTGCAGATCGGCTCGGTGAACGGGGCGACGGCGGCGCTGGTGGTCGGCGAGACCGTGCTGCCCGGCATGATCGGCGTCTGGTGGCTGGGGGACGCCTCACGCCCCGGCTTCGCCTGGCTGGCGGTGACCGGCTTCGTCCTGGCGGTCTCGGGCGCGGTCGCGGTGGCCTGGTTCGGCGCGCCGGAGAACGCCGGGAAGGACGTCCCGGCCCCGACCGACACCCCCACCCGGAACCCGGCGCTTACCCAAAACCGAGCCTAGTGGCGTCGGGGACGGCACGTTCCAGTGCCGTTCACCGGCTGGCATGCCTGTCGCCCTGCGCACGGCGTTGTCACGTTGTCGGGTGTGTGATCGTCTGAGAGGGCGCTAGGGGGTGTTGCAGAACTCGGACCGATCTCCAGAAAGCTGCTTCGAAGGCCCCGTCAGGACGGTGGAAATCGGCGCACAATCGGGCAGTTGATCTTGCCGCGGGTGGCCGGATCCTACTGTGATCGTCGTTCTGCAACAGCCTTTAAGCCATCGCCGCCATCCTGGCAGCTGTGACCGGGCGGGAAGCCGCGCAGGGAGCTCAGGCAACCGTCTTCGCCTCCGACACCGACGACATGAACCAACTCGTCGCAGGACACTCCGTGCGAGTCGAGAAAGTCTGACCAGACGCCGCCCGTGCCTCACGACGACCACTCGCCGACTCCCCCGAGCAACTCATGCCCTCGTCGGACAACATCCACCGGCACGAGAGTTCAGGCGTGCGGATCGGCCGGGAGGTGAAGGCGGGGCCTGGTGGTGGGTTCTGTGGTGGAGGCCGCCGTGCGGTGACGGCGGCCCCCGCTACTGCCGGGTCAGGTGTTCCTGGTCCTCCGGCGGCGTACGGCGGTGTAGCCGATGGCGGCGAGTACTGTCGCGCCGCCGGCGCCGACTGCCGCAACGGTGCCGGTCCCGGTGGGGCTGAAGGTACCGGCCGCCTGCTCGCAGTAGTGGTCCTTGTCGTCCTCGACCTTGATGGTCAGGTGACCCCGGTTGCCGATCGCTTCGGACTTCTGGTGCTGCCCGGCGATGTCGACCGGGTAGCTTCCCGGCCCTATGTCGCAGCTGATGGTGCCGGTGCCCTCCCCGAAGCTGTTCTTCCGCATCTCCACGGTCACATCCTTGGTGAACGCCGGAGACTTCACGGTGAAGCTGCCGTTGCCGTCCGCGGCCAGGGAGGTCAGGTCGACGTCGGACGTGACCACGACGGGCGCACCCTGCTGAAGGGGGCCGTCCCCGGTGCTGTCGCTGTCGCTTGCGCGGATGCTGATGCTCAGGCCCGGACCGTCCGCCGCCGAGGCTGTGTGAGAGGCCGTGAGGCCGATGATGGTCGCGGTTAGAGCGGTCGCTGCAGCGCGCAGGTACATCGCGCGTACCTCGCCTTCCTGAGAGGGGGGTCAGCCTGCCTTGGGCGGCACGAGTATGTGCTCACGGCCGAGGGTGGTGGAGGTGTCGGTGTAGAGCGTGGTCTCACCGTCCGACCAACGCACGAGCAGGTCGTTGGGCTCGCCCTGCGTGTAGGCGCCCGCGGTCATGACAGAGGCGTGGGTCCACAGCTGGTTAGAGGACAACATCCGGGCTTCCGTTCCCACACCGGAGGGGCCCGCGTCGCGGTAGAGCGAGAGCTCGCCGTCCGACCAGCGCACTACCACGTCCCACTTGGCGCCGCCGGTGAAGTTGCCGGCGGTGAGGATCGTGGCGTGCTTCCAGGTGTCATTGGGGTCCTTGAGCTTGTGCTCGTGGAGGAGGCCCCGGCCGTCGACGTCGGTGTAGAGGGAGAGTTCCCCGTCGCCCCAGCGGACCATGAGGTCGTCGGTCCACTTGTTGTCGCTGTAGCGTCCGGCCGTGATCTGGATGGCGTTCCGCCAGGTGCCGTTGGGCTTCTGGAGCTGCGTCTCCTTGGCGAATCCGCCTTTGCCGTCGCCGGTGTAGAGGGTGACTTCGCCGTCCACCCAGACCACGACGAGGTCGGAGGAGTCGCTGCCGTTGAAGTCGCCTCCGGCGATGACCTTGGCGTTCTTCCAGGTGTCGGACTTCGTGATCCCCTTCTCGCCGGAGAAGCCGCCCTTGCCGTCGCCGGCGTAGAGGGTGACCTCGCCGTCCACCCAGACCACGATCATGTCGGTCTTGCCGTCGCCGTTGTAGTCACCGGAGGCCATCTTCTTGGCTTTGGTCCACAGGCCGCCGCCGGTGGGGTACATGCTGTAGCCGCGCGGGTACTTCCGCAGTTCGGTGTCGTTCTTCGCGGCGGCGTAGATCTCCAGGGCACGCTCGTCGTAGGTGACGGCGAAGGAGATGCGGTCGCTGTCGTTCTCCAGGCCGCCGCCGTAGTAGCCGCCGAGGTTGCCGACCACGGTTCCGCTGCCGGTTGTGGTGTTCAGGCCGGTGATCCAGGGGCTTCCGGAGGTGCCTCCGTAGAAACCGCCGCACTCCATGCGCATCTGCCGGTAGCCGGGAAGCTGCCGGGTCGTGACGCCGGGGCAGATGATCGGCCGGTTCTTCGGGTTGTGGCTTCCCGGGTAGCCCACCACGGTCACGGTCTGGCTGTAGTCGCCGTTCACCTGGCCGAGCTTGAGGGCGGCGCCGACAGCCTTCTGCAGGCTGAGGTTGCTGCTGTTGGTGCCTACCCGGGCGAAGGCGTAGTCCAGGTCGGAGTAGGCGTCACGGGTGGGGTTGTCGCCCACCCTGTACCAGCGGGAGTCGCGGATCCACTTCTGCACCGGGAACCGGCCGTAGGGGGCGGGGTTCGTCGCCGCGCCGTCGTAGCGGGGTACGAACATGCCCTTGCTGCCGCCCGAGCAGTGTGCGGCGGTCAGGATGACGTTGCCCTGCGGGCTGTCGATGACACTGGCCGAGCAGAAACGCCCTTCCAGTTTGTCGGTGGCGGGGTCCCTTGTGTAGTGGAAGAAGGTGCCGACGGTGGGGACGCCTCCGAAGTAGTGGCCGTCCTTGGCGGCTGCCGCGGCCGACCGGCGTGCGGCGGGCTTCCAGTCGGCGGGAGCCTCGGGGCGGGGCGAGTCCGGTGTGGCCGCGGCCATCCGCTCGGGTGTCCAGAACTCCTCGGCCGCTTCGCTCGTCCACTGGTCGGCTTCGACCGCATCGTCGGCGGCGGAGGGTGCGGGCGTAGAGGGTGCGGAGGGGGTGGGTGTCGCCGACGTGGAGGGTGCGGAGGGATCGGACGGCATGGAGGACGCAGGGCCGGTGGAAGGGGCAGTCGGGGGAGGGGTGTCCGCGATGGCGGGCGTGGCAGTTGCCAGGATGAGCGCACCGGCTGACATCAGTAGCTTATGTATTCGACTTATGTGCATGTTTCCTCGACATGTATGGAGCTCTTGGCATGCTGGGGGTCCTTCACGGACGGCCGCCCAGTCGGCTCGGCATACGCCGGACTCGCGCCGGCAATCCCGACTGCGGGCACGGTGGTAGCTGGGTCCGCGGCAGCGGCAGCCGCTTCGTGCGGTCGCGGCCGCGACGACTGCGCCGTTCCAGCCGTTGCTTCAGGGACAGCTTGGTTCCCTGGTCATCCGATCCGTTTTGATCGAAGCGCGGCGCCGCCGGCAACCACGCCCGCCGCAGCGGGCACGCACTGGTACCTGGTCATGGTTCCCCCGTTCCGCGAGCCGCGGCTGGACGGGCGAGTTGGTCAGACTCCCCCGTGCTCCAGCCCGGCATGCATGTCCTCGGCAGAGCACTGCCGAACTTGATCCAAACCTACCTCTTATGCGCGTGTCCACCGAGTGGCACAAGACCGGCGAACTGCGTCGGACACAGGTGAACGCCAACGGCCATCACCGCAGGTGAGAGGTAGAGCGGCCGAGCCCCAACACTCACCCAAGGCGCTTCGGGACGACGCGGTCACACGCTCAGGGCTCGGCCTACGCGGCCTCTCCGTCGCCGCTGCTCTGACCGAGCCTCAACCTTGAGGGCGGCAGGGGGACTGGGTGCGGCAATCGCTGCCAAAAGACCCGAGTCAGCACGTTCAGCCCGGCCGAGTCGCAAAACGACATGCCCCGAGGCAGAGGTCCACGTCGTCGGCTACCCCGCGATCCTGCCCTCCGACGTCGACGAGCGCGGCCGCGAACTACCCATCGTGCCCGGCGACATGACGTACCTGCGCGAGAAGGAGGAACAGCTCAACGCGATGCTGAAGCAGCGCGCCGACGCCGTCCTGCCCACGCTCACGACATCGGTGTGGGCCGAAGGCCGAGAACGCGGCGCGGCTCCCGTCGCGGATGCCGTGAGGCAAGGATGACGGGTCATGACGATCGTGTTCCGGGTCCCGGCCGGCGGTGCGGAACGGGTGGGGTTCGCCTACGCCGACGATGGAAGCCGTACTGAGTCTCCATGTGCTGGTGGAGCCGGAGCAGATCTGCCGGGTCGCCTCAATGCCGTCGAGGTCGGGCAGGCGTATGTCCATCAGCACGACGTCCGGCTGTTCGCGGCGGGCGAGTTCGACGGCCTCCGCTCCGTTCGCGGCCTCGCCCACGGCCGTCATGTCCGGGGGTGGTCGACCAGGACCCGGAAGCTGCCGCGCACGGACCAGGAGCTGAACTTCGGGGTCAGGCCTGAGTATGCCCCGTCGGGCCGCGTGATCAGGCAGCGCCACCGCCACGCCGGGTGTGAGCAATTGACGCCTTGCCAGGAAGGTGCCCCTGCGGAACGAACTCGTCCAAGCCGCACGGGAGTTTCGTCGGCGCCCTGGGGCAGTGGCGAAGAGCCTGGGCCTCCTCGCGTTCGTCGCGCGGCCACACGGGTGGTTCTGCGCGGAACGCCTATTCCCGGGTTCGACTTCGTGACGCCTTGGCCACACAAGGGACTTGGGCCGGCCATGGGGCCGACAGCCCTGCCCGCCGGTCAGACGATCCGGCGTGCCGACGAGCATATCTCGGGCATTTGCACATTAACCTCTCGTCACCTTATGACGTGGCGGATCGCGTACGCGTAGTCCGCTTCAACGCTCGGAGAAGACATGCGCAAGCCTCGCAAGACCGCCGTCGTGGCCGTCCTCCTCAGCGCCATCGGCTTCCTCAGCACCGGCGCAGCCTACGCCGACGGGCACGGACACAAGCACGGGCAGGGACACGGGCACAAGCAGCACAGCAAGGCGGTCAAGGGCAAAGAGACCAAGACCCTCCTCATCAGCCAGAGCACCACGTGCACGACGACCGAACAGAACGTCGACGTACAGGGTCAGTACGGGTTCCAGAACGGCCAGGGAACCACCCAGTCCAACAGCGCGGGCTCGCCCGGATCGCAGACCACCAGAATCGGCTCCACTCTGGGCTGCAACAACACCGTCGTCCTCGGCCGGTAGCTCCCCCGGGTCCCGGCAGACGTAGTGCGCAGCCCCCCTCGGAGTGATCTCCGAGGGGGGCTGTTTCATGCCCCGGGTTCTGTGTCTCCGCCGGTGAGCCTTGGCGGAGCCGGAGCCGGGGAAGGAGCCGGGGGCGGTTGGACGGTGGGCATCGCCGGCCGCCCTGCCGTCCCGGCTCCCCCGCGACCCGGCGCGGGGTTCAGTACTGCTCGGTCTCCACGAAGCCCGCGTCCGCGTTGTCGTCGGCGTCGAACGCGGCGGCCGTCGGGTCGAATCCGGGCGGGCTGTCCTTGAGGCCGAGGCCCAGACCGGCCAGCTTCGCCTTGACCTCGTCGATCGACTTCGCACCGAAGTTGCGGATGTCGAGGAGGTCCGCCTCGGAACGCGCCAGGAGCTCGCCCACCGAGTGGACGCCCTCGCGCTTGAGGCAGTTGTAGGAGCGGACGGTGAGTTCCAGCTCCTCGATCGGCAGCGCCAGGTCGGCGGCGAGGGCGGCGTCCGTGGGGGACGGGCCCATGTCGATGCCCTCGGCGTCGATGTTCAGCTCGCGGGCGAGACCGAACAGCTCGACCAGGGTCTTGCCGGCCGACGCCATGGCGTCACGCGGACGCATCGCCTGCTTGGTCTCGACGTCGACGATCAGCTTGTCGAAGTCGGTGCGCTGCTCGACACGGGTCGCCTCGACCTTGTACGTGACCTTCAGCACAGGGCTGTAGATGGAGTCGACCGGGATACGGCCGATCTCCTGGCCCACCTGCTTGTTCTGCACGGCGGAGACGTAACCACGGCCGCGCTCGACCGTGAGCTCCATCTCCAGCTTGCCCTTGCCGTTGAGCGTGGCGAGGACCAGGTCGGGGTTGTGTACCTCGACACCGGCCGGGGGCGCGATGTCGGCGGCGGTGACCAGACCCGGGCCCTGCTTGCGCAGGTACATCACGACCGGCTCGTCGTGCTCCGAGGAGACGACCAGCTGCTTGATGTTGAGGATCAGGTCGGTGACGTCCTCCTTGACGCCCGGCACGGTGGTGAACTCGTGCAGGACACCGTCGACGCGGATGCTGGTGACAGCAGCGCCGGGGATCGAGGAGAGGAGCGTACGGCGCAGGGAGTTGCCGAGGGTGTAGCCGAAGCCCGGCTCCAGCGGCTCGATCACGAACCGGGAGCGGAACTCGTCGACGACCTCTTCGGTCAGGGACGGACGCTGAGCGATCAGCACGAGAGTATTGCCTCCAATGTTTGGCGCCCGCTATGTGACGCCGTAGACAACACGAGGGTACGGGCGGTTCGGCCTCCTTCAAGACCGAACCGCCCCACGCACCGCCTCAGTGTGCGGGGAAGAACACCGTGAGGCGTGCCCAGGCGGCCAGGGTGATCACCGCGCACGGAAGAGCCCACCACGGCCGTAGCCGGCGGCGGGCGACGGCCAGGATCGTGACCGGTGCGGTGAGCAGGGCCAGGGTGAAGCCCAGCTTTCCGAACAGGCGGATGTTGTCGAAGGACTGGTGGTCCCAGGGGCCGAGCGGGTTCGCCAGGTAGGCGATGCCGGTGGCGGCTCCCGCCGCGAGGTAGCCGATGACCAGCAGGGTCGCGCACATGACGCCCTTCACCCGAGATGCCCCCGATAGCCCCGTCACCCTTGATGCCCCTGAGGCCCCTGAGGCCCCTGAGGCCCCTGAGGCCCCTGATGCCTGCGGCGCCGTCATCCTTCGAGTGCCCGCCTCGCGTTCCCCACGTTCTCGTCGAACCGCCGGCCGTACGCCTGGGCGTCGTCGCTCCGGTAGTAGGGGCCGCCGTTGTAGCGCGCCGCCAGCTCCTGCATCTGCTCTCTGGTCATCCGCTCCGGCGGTACGTCGGCGAATTCACTCTCGGCCTTCAGCTGGGCGAGGTACTCCGAGGCGATGTAGATGTTCTGGCCGGGGTCCTTGGAAGCGTTGACCACCTCTTCGCGCTGTGCGTCGGTGAGGTGTTCCGGGTCGTAGCCGAGGACTTCGGCGGAGCGGCGTACCTGGATCGCGATCGGGCCCATGGAGGTCTGGTCCGCCACTCCCAGGCCGGGGACGTGACGGCGGACCCCGTAGGCGGCGTCGTCGATCCAGGAAGGGTCGCCTTCGACCTCCTGCCAGGCGATGCCCGCCAACATCTCCGGAGGAAGACCGGAGTTGCGCGCCGCGTCGTTGATCAGCGCCTTGTTGCCCGCGATGTACTTTCGGCGGCCGTCGTCGTCGTTCGACGGCAGGTACAGGTAGTGGTCCTGCGCGGCAGGCAGATGCGTGAGCCTGTCCCGGATGCGCCGCAGTGCCGGTGAGACCGGGGTGTCGCCCGGCACCCCGGTCATCGCGTCGACCTTCATGCCCGTACCGGAAAGCTGGGTCATCGGGTTGTGGCTCGCATCACTCACCTCCTGGCGCAACGCGTCCACCGCGTCGACCAGGAGGGCGGGGTAGTCGCCGGCTCCGCCGCGGAAGTCCGGCAGGGACCGCAGGGCCGCCCGTATCTCGTGGACGCAGTCCTCCCGGGCCGCGGACTCCACACGCCGGGCGTCGCCGTAGTGGTTCTTGGTGGCGTCGTAGTAGTGCTCGGCCTCTTCGCGGATCGCGTCCACGTCGGCGGTGAGCTCTGCCGCCCAGTCGAGGAAGCCGGTCGTGGACCGCAGGTCTTCCCACTGGTGCAGGGGTTCCGCGGCGCGTGCCGTGGGAGTGATCGGGTCGGCTTCGCGGGACATCACCTCGGCCAGGCGGCCTTCCGTGGTCTGTCCGCTCTCGAAGTGGCCCTTGGCCTGCTCGACGGCCGTGGCGTAGTCGTCCAGCGCCCTGCGTACCCGGCCGAAGGCTGCCGAGAGGTGTTCCGCCAGGTCGAGTGCTTCCCTCAGCCGCTTGGTGTAGCGCTCCCGGTGCTCGCTCTCCCATTCGACCTTGCCGGCTTTGCGGAAGTCGTCTTCGCAGGAGGCCAGGAGGGTGTGGAGGCGGCCGTACTCGGCTGCGGTCCGTTCGATCAGCCGAGGGTTCGACGCGTCGAGGAATTCGACGTCCGCGCGGTACGCCATGGCGCTCACCGCTCCTCGGGGGCGACGTAACGCCCCTTGTCGAGGATGTCGTCCATCGCCCGCTGTGCGTCGGTGTCGGCCCGCACATAGGCGTTTCCGGTCGACCGCAGCTTGGTCGACAGGGCCGACAGCAGCGTCACCAGGTCGCCGTACTGGTCCCCGGCGAAAAGCGCGAAGTCCTCCACCGCTTCGGCCACTTGAGGATGCGCGCGCGGTACGCGGCACTGGGTGGCGTTCTCCCCGTCCATGCGCCCGGCGTACAGCAGTCCGGCCAGTTCGTTCAGAAGATGCGAACTGCCGTCGATGGACTCGACTCGTGCCGAGAACCCTCCAGGTCCTGTGGTCACCGTTCCCCCGATGTCGACAATGATCGCGACTGTGACGACCGTGAGCATGCCAGTTGCGGATGCAAGCTGTCACGTCGTGGTCTCCGACCCGACCGGACTCGGGGCATACAGTCCACGGACCGTCAGTCTGCCCCCTTCGATGTGCCAGAGCGCATCCGCGCGGGCGGCGAGCGCGGGGTCGTCGGTGACGTAGATGACCGTGCCCGGATAGCGCTCGAACAGCCGTTCCGCCAGGTCGGAACCGAGCGCCTCGTCCAGCCTGGCCTCGTCCAGCAGCAGCACCCGGGGTGCGCTGCGCAGCGCCCGGACCATCGCCACCTGGTAGCGCACCGCCATGGACAGACCGTGCCCGCCCTCGCCGAGCCGGGTGCGCAGACCGTGCGGCAGCAACTCGGCCAAGGCCTCGACGTGGTCGCCGCACCCGCTGTCGTCCCCGCTCCCGGTCCCGTCTCCGCTCCCGTTCGCACCCGCCCCCTCGGCACCCTTCTTGACCGCCCCCGGAGGTTCCCCGAGGCGCAGGTTCTTGCCCACGCTGCCGCGCAGCAACGGCAGTTCGGGGCTCGTCAGCCGGATCGCGCGCCGCACCGATTCGGGGTCGTGGCGGGCGAGATCCTGGCCGTCGAGGAGTACGGCGCCGGCGTCCGGCTCCTGGAGCCGGGCGATGAGGCGGAGCAGCAGGGACTTTCCGGCGCCCGGAGGTCCCTGCAGCACTATTCGCTGGCCGGGCTGTGCGACGGCCGACGCCTCCAGTACGCCGTCCACGCGCAGCCCCGCGAGTTCCAGGCGCCCGGGCCCGTTCGCGAGGGGTTCGGCCCGGCGGGGCCGGCCCAGCGGGGCCGGCGCGGCGAGGATCTCGGTGATGCGGCCGCGGGCGACGCGCGACTGCTGCCAGTGCTCCTGCACACGGACCAGCGACGACAGGGGCGCGCCCAGGAAGCCCGCCACCGTCAGCAGCGAGGCGAGGGCCTCCCAGGTGGTGCCCGTCACCAGGCCCACGGTGACCACGATCAGCAGGATCCCGATGCCGCACGCCTCCGCCGTCGCCGACATCGCTCCGGTGAGCCGGGCCTGGCGCACCATGGCACGGCCGTATTCGCGACTGCGTCGCCGCATGACCCGGCGCTCCTGTGCGACCCGGCCGAGGGACTGCATGACGGCGGTGTGGGTGACGCGTTCGTTGACGAAGGCGGCGAGTCGGCCGTTGTGCCGTCTGGTCTCGCGGACGCGTTCGCGCAGCCGCCGCCCGCACAGCGCGACGGCGGCCGCGGCGAGCAGGACCAGCGCCACCGAGAGCGCGCCCATGCCGGGCGCGGCGACGGTCAGGATGACGAGCGCGCACGCCACGAACACCCCGTCCACCAGGATCGGTGCCACGCCCTTACTGATCCACAGCCGCAGCGCGGAGGCGTCGCCGGTGAAGCGGAGCACGGTCACGCCGACCGTGCGCCGGTCCGGTCCCCCCGCCTCGCTGGCGGCGACGTGGTCGAAGAGCCGCATTCTGACGCTGTGTACGTAGCTCTGGGCGAGGCGTTCCGCGAGTGGTTCGCCCGCCGCCTTGAGCAGCACGGTCGCGCAGGCCGACGTGATGAGTCCGACGGCCAGGGTGGTGGGCGCGTACCCGGCGACGTGCGTGTAGATGGCGTTGCGGTCGTGGCCGGACCCGGTCTGCCCGCCGTGCGTGACGCGGTAGGCCGCGCCGTGCACCAGCAGGGCGAAGGCGACCACGCAGACCGCCTGCCCGAAACCCGCGAGTACCAGCAGCAGCATCAGTCGGCGCCGCACACCGCCCAGCGTGTGCGGCATCCGGACCCGCTGCCGCCGTGCCGCCGCGGTCACGCCACCGTCTCGGCCGTCAGCGGACCGCTGTAGGCGGCCGGCAGGCCGCGCTCCTGCGGCAGCCCTCCGCAGGCGGCCGGCTGACCGGCGTCCTCCGGCAGCCTGCTGCCCTCTCCTACGACGCCGGCGACGGTGCCGGTGAGCAGCTGGACGGCGACGGCCGGGTCGGCCATGGCGGCCGCCTGGTACACCGGGATGTCCACGCCGGTCACCGCTTCGGCCGTGGCCAGCGGGGACGCCGTCAGCACCCCGCTCAGGGCCACGACGGGAAGTCCCTCCTCGCGCAGCTGCCGTACGCCCGCCACCGCGCTGATCGAGTCACCGGAGGCGAACACGATGCCGTCCACACTGGCGCGGAACTCCGGTGTCCGCAGCAGCGCCGCCGTCTCCCGCTGGAGGAGTCCGTCCGCGACCTCCAGCACGATGGCGTCCGCCTGGTGGCTCGTCAGATCCGTGATCGCGCTGCGCAGAACGCGGACCACCTGCGGCATCGGCAGCTGGTAGGTGGTGGGGAAGCCCAGGTCGGTGAAGTCGATGACCCGCGAGGCGCCCGCGTCGGCCATCAGCGTCGGATCTCCGGGGGCACCGGTGCCGGTCACCTTCGCGGCGCCGACCCGGCGGCCGGCCAGGCTGAGGCCGCGGATGAGGGCGGCGGCCACGGTCGTCTTGCCCGCGTTCATCGAGGTGCCGAGTACGGCGATGGTGCGTGGGCGCGGTGCGAGGACCGGCACCACGGGCCGGGCCAGATGGGCGAGGTTGATGACTTCGCCCTGCTCGCCGGTCACCAGGCCCACGGGCTCCACCCGGGTGGGGGTTTTCATTCTTGAGTGGGCGGACACCACCCGTCCGGCTATGCCGCCACCGGCGACCAGATCGCAGCGTCCGAGGTCGCCGGGCACCTCCGACTCGAATTGGTCCGGGGCGTAGCGTGCGCCATAGGCGACCACGATCAGGTCGCCCACGAACAGCCGGTTTCGCTTTCCGTGCACCTGCCCGAGGAATCTGTGCTGACCGATTTCGGTGACCCGGCAGAGCACCAGGTCACCGGCGCGCGGAGGCACGTCCTCCACACTCAGCCCCAGTGTTCTGGTGCTTCCGTAGCCCAGTTCGACAAGGCGGCGAGCCGTATAGGAAACCTTCGCCACCTCATTACGGGCTGAATTGAACCGCACGCTCTGCATGCATTTCTCCTTTACCCCGTCGTCCCGCGGAGCACCAGCATCCGCCGCACTCGCGGACCGCGCACTCCGGCCTCCGTCATCTGCGCCAAACGGGAACTCCTAATGGACGACGCCCCGATGGAGGATGTGCCCGTCTGCTGCACTCAGGAGCGCGCCGCCGGGGCCCGGGGAAAAGGGCGCGCGGGGCCGGTGCGGCCATTGGTGGCCGAACACGCCGCGAACGCGCTGACACCGACTCAGCCGGGGTCGGCAGAACGGCAGAACGGCACCCCAGTGCTTCGGATCCCCCTTTTCCGAAGACACCGGGGTGCCGTGAACCCACTGTCCGCCACGCGAGCCGTTCCTGTCGTTAGCCGAGCGTGCGGTCCTTCTTCGCATCCAGTGCACTCACCGCGTCCGCCCGTACCTCGCTCGGCGGCACGCCATACGCGTTACGGAAGGCCCGACTGAAGTCGGCGGGGTGCCGAAAGCCCCACCGCAGGGCGATCGCCCCGATGGACGGGCGGGGCGGTCCGGGGGCGGTGAGGTCGGCTCGGCAGCGTTCCAGGCGGCGGCGTCGGATCGTGGCGCCCACGGACTCGGGTTCGCTTCGGAAGAGCTGGTGCAGGGTGCGTACGGAGATGTGGTGGTGGGCGGCGATCGCCTGCGGCCGTAACTCCGGGTCGGCCAGGTGGTGGTCGATGAAGGCGTTGACGCGGGCCAGCAGGGTGGCCTGCCGCGTCTCGGCGGGCAGCCGGTCCGTGTCGCCGAGGTGCGCGGCGAGCAGGGAGGCGGCCAGGTCCACCCCGACGGCACCGAGCCGGGCCAGTTCGGCGGGCCCGCAGTGACGTACGGCCTCGGTCAGTCCCGTCAGATACGGGACCAGCAGCGCCCCGGACCCGGAGCGGGTGGACAACGGCTCGGCCAGCAGCCGGTCGGCCCGCCCGCCTGCCAGGGGCAGGACGGTGCGCGGCAGCCGTACCTGTGTGGTCCGGCAGGGCCCGCCCCGGTCGGTGAACTCGCAGGTCAGCGGGTACGACGAGGAGAACAGTGCGATGCCCCCGGCGTCCAGGCAGGCAACGCCCCGCTCCTGCTCCAGCCGGATCGCGGTGCCGCTGCCGACCAGGACCAGGAAGTACTCCTCCCGGTTGTCGCGGCGGACCTGGGCCGGAGAGCGCCAGGCCTTCATCGGGGAGTAGGTGAAGGTCCCCACCTCGGTGTGCGGCAGTCGCACGGATTGCGCCAGTCCCCTGAAGCGGGGCGCGTGGGTGCTGCGAATCGTGACGGACATGACCTCCTGGCCCACCATGTCGCCCCACCAGCCGAACCGGTCCGGCACCGGGATGGCATCGGTGTCCACCGTCACCACGGGCCCCGCCGCGGTGCTGTTCCGCTCCGCCGTTTCCTTGAGGATGGACATACAACGATGATGCAGGGCCGAGGAGTTGGCCACTACACGGACGATCGGAGACCTGCTGTGGCGGACGAGGAGTTCGGCCAGGCCCTGGACGCGGTCCTGCACGACCTGCGCGCGCAGTGCGCCGTACGGCCGCGTCTGGACGAGGACGCGGAGCTCGGGCTCATGATCTACGCCCCCGACGGCAGCGGTCAGGGCCTGGTCCCGCCGCTGGGCGGCACCCCCGCGGAACGGTTGGCGCACCTGGCCGATCAGGTGCAGGAGTGGGCGGTGGAGGCCCTGTGGTCCGAGGGCGAGCCGGCGGTCTGGCCGCACTGCCCGGAGCATCCGGACACGCACCCGCTGGCGGCCGCGGTCGTCGACGGTACGGCGGTGTGGGTGTGCCCGAGGGGCGGGGCCGGGCGGCCGTCCCGGGCGGCCTTCGCGCGGATCGGCGAGCTGGAGGAGGGCGTCGGCTCACGGCGACGGTGACGTGGGGGCGCACACTGGAAGTGGCAGGGCATGTCTCGTGAGCCGGACGTGGAGGTGGGCCATGAGCACCCTCGAAGAACACGTGGATGTCGGGGTTCCGATCGACCGGGCCTGGGACGGCCTTCACCAGGTGGAGAACTATCCGCGCTTCCTGGCCGGCGTGCGCGGGGCGCGTACGGAGCCGGGCGGCCGGGCGCGACTGGATGTCGAGGCCGGCGGACGGCCCCGGGAGTTCGAGGCCGAGGTCTCCGACCGGACCGGGGAGCGTGTGCTGGAGTGGCGTACGACGGGCGATCCCGCGCTCGCGGGGTCCTTCTCGCTGCTGGCGATCGACCAGGGGCACACCCGGGTCCAGGCCCGGCTGGAGTACGACCCCGGCACGGTCAGGGAGGCCTTCGGCGGGCCCAGGGGGTTCGCCCAGGCGAACGCGATCGAGCGGCTGGTCCGCGGAGATCTGGAGCAGTTCAAGGAGTACGTGGAACAAGGGCGGTGAACCGGCCCGCACCGTGACTCAGGGCTTGCGGCCCACCCCGCAGTAGGCGTCGACGGCGGCCGTGGCCGGATCCGAGGGGCCGAGGGCGTCGGGGCGCCACTCGGGTACCTCGACGATGCCCGGGTCCACCAGGTCGAGCCCGTCGAAGAACCCGGCGATCTCGCCGATGCTGCGGACGTGGTACGGCACGGCGCCGCTCGCGTTGTACGCCTCCGACGCGGCGATCATGCCCTCACTCGTCGCCGTACCGTCGCTGATCACCAGGTGGCTGCCGGGCGGGAGGCCGTCCAGCAGGCGGCGTACCAGGTCACGGGCCTGGTCGTAGTCGGCGACATGGCCGAGCGTGTTGAGGATCACCAGGGCGACCGGGCCGGACAGGTCGAGCGTGCCCGCGGCGGCCTCCAGGACGGCGTCGGGGTCGTACAGGTCGGCGTCCAGGTACGTCGTCATGCCCTCGGGCGTGCTCGTGAGCAGGGCGCTCGCGTGGGCCAGCACGACGGGGTCGTTGTCGACGTACGCGATCCGGGCGTCCGGGGCCACGCGCTGGGCCACCTGGTGGGTGTTGTCGGCGGTCGGCAGGCCGGTGCCGATGTCCAGGAACTGCCGTATGCCCACCTCACCGGCGAGATGGCGTACGGCACGGCCCAAGAAGAGGCGGCTGGTGACGGCCACGTCGATCAGGCCGGGGAAGATCTCCTTGATCTCGTCCCCGATCTTCCGGTCCACCTCGTAGTGGTCCTTGCCGCCGACGAAGTAGTTCCAGAAGCGCGCCGAGTGCGGCTTCGTGGTGTCGATCCGGGCCCGCGTCCGGTCGTCGGCGGTGAAGGGGGTGTGGGGGTCGGACACGGTGGGGCCTCCTGCGGGACGGTGTGCATCGCTACCGGTGATCAATTCAGCACTCAACTTAGGTGAACTACCGTTGATCCAGGGGCAGTTGGCGCGGATACGCCTCACGCACCGTGACGTTCTGGCCATCTCTCGTGCCGTACCGGAACCGCCACGTCACTGGTCCAGATACGCGAGCACCGCCAGCACCCGCCGGTTGTCCGCGTCCGCCGGAAGCAGTCCCAGCTTGCCGAAGATGTTGCCGATGTGCTTGGCGACCGCCTTCTCCGAGATGAACAGCCCCTGTGCGATACCGGCGTTGGAGCGCCCCTGCGCCACCCACTCCAGCACCTCGCGCTCCCGGGCCGACAGGCTGCCCACGGCCTCGTCGCGCTCCTTGCGGACCAGGAGCCCGGCGACCACCTGTGGGTCCATCACGGTGCCGCCCGCGGCCACCCGGCGGATGGAGTCCAGGAACTGGGCCCCGTTGGTGACCCGGTCCTTCAGCAGATAGCCGACGCCCCGGCCGCCCCCGGCGAGCAACTCGCGGGCGTAGAGCGGCTCCACGTACTGGGAGAGGAGCAGGACCGGCAGCTCCGGCAGCCGCTCACGGGCCGCCAGCGCCGCGCGCAGCCCCTCGTCGGTGAAGGTCGGCGGCAGCCGGACGTCGACGACCGCGACGTCCGGCCGCTGACCGATCAGCGCGTCCAGCAGCTCCGTACCGTTGTCCACGGCGGCCACCACCTCGTGGCCGTGGGCGCCGAGCAGCCGGATGAGCCCGTCCCTCAGGAGGAAGTGGTCTTCGGCGAGGGCAATACGCACGGAAGCTCCATCGTCACCGTCGTCGGTCCGTTCACGGGGCTGTTCACGGCCAGCACCCCGTCGAACGTGGCGAGCCGGCGCTCGACGCCCCGCAGACCGCTGCCGCGCAGGACGTCCGCGCCGCCGTGGCCGTCGTCCGTGACGGCGATGCGCAGCATTCCGCGAGCGTAATGGATGTCGATCAACGCCCGGTCGGCGCCGGAGTGCTTGGCGACGTTGGCGAGGAGCTCCGAGACCGCGAAGTACGCGGCCGACTCCACCGGCATCTCCGGGCGGCCGGGCAGGTCCACCTCGACCTCGGTACGGACCGGGCAGACCATCGCCAACGCCCGTACCGCGTCCGCCAGTCCGCGGTCGGCGAGGACCGGCGGATGGATGCCGCGGACCAGGTCGCGCAGCTCCTGGAGCGCCTTGGCGGAGGACTCGCGCGCCTCGGCCAGCAGGGCACGCACGGCCTCGGGGTTGGTCTCCAGCAGGGTCTCGGCGGCGTCCAGGGTCATGCCCATCGCCACCAGACGGGCCTGGGCGCCGTCGTGCAGGTCGCGTTCGATACGGCGGATCTCGGCCATCTGTGTGTCGACGGCGTCGGAGCGGGTGGCGGCCAGATGCCGGATCCGGCTCGCCATCAGCTCGCTCTCGCCCGGAGCGAGCATCGCCCGGGTGTACAGGGCGTGCCGGCGCACGACACGCGGCGCCGACCACAGGGCCAGCGGCAGTTGCAGAACGCCGAGCACCCCGGCGAGTACGGCGGTGGTCCGCCCCTTGATCGGGATGAACTGGTACCACAGCCCGTCCCACTCGACGGACAGCGGAACGCCGAAGAAGCCGAGGAAGACACCCCACACCCCGCTGAGGACCAGGGCGATGGGGAGGAACGCGAGGAACGCGCCGGCCAGCGGGTCGGCCAGCACCCAGACGTACTCCCGCCGCAGCTGCGGATCGCTCATGATCCACCGGTAGCGGGCCACCGCCCCGGAGGCGCCCTCGGGTGCGGGCGGCAGCGGACCGGGCGGGCCCGGTATCTCCACCCCCGCCCAGCGCAGCGCCAGTTCACGCCGACGCGCGGCCAGCCCGCGCACGCCCTCCATGGCACGCGGCACCATGCCGAGGCCGGGCCCCACCAGGGTGATCGCCCCGGAGACCGCCAGGGAGCGGCCCAGGGCCGCGACCGACGACCAGCACAGGACCGTCGCCCGCCGCAGCCCGACTGCTCCGGCCGTGACGGAGAACCTCCTGATCTCGTCCGGCATGCGGTCCATACGACGTGCTCCTCTCTGCGGCCCGTACGGCTCTCTGCGGCCGGTACGGCATGTGGGCGCAAGCGCCCGCGCGTTCATTCTGGCGACGGTCGGGCCGGGATGTCGGTGGTAATAACTCCCCTCTTGGGCTCGGGAGGCGTGGGGGACGCAGGAGGCGTGGGGGATGCGGGGGCCTCGGGGGACGGGCGTTGCAGGCCGGCCGTCGCCAGCGACAGCGTCACCGCGACCGACGCCGCCGCCATGACCGCCATCCCCTGCGCGGGCGAGGTCAGTTGGGCCACCGCGCCCGCCAGCGCTGCGCCCACCCCCTGCATGGTGAGCATCCCGGCCGAGTGCAACCCCAGGGCGTGGCCGCTCAGTTCGTCCGGCGTCACGGCCATCAGCCGCTCCTGCTGCACAAGGCTCGCCCCGAAGCCGACCGAGGCGACGGCGACCGCCACTCCGGCAAGCGGAATCGAGGGGCGCAGGAGGAACAGCGCGTACGGGGTCGCCAGCAGCAACAGCAGCGGTACCCCCAGCCGGACCCGCACGGCGGGCGACAGCAGTCGGCCCACCGTCACGTCCCCGGCGAACATCCCCAGCGCCGCACAGGCGAACAGCGTGCCCGCGGCCTGCGGCGCGTACGGCACGTACAGGGACTCACAGCCGACGACGAAGCCGTTGGGGATCCACAGGGCGAGGTACAGAAGGCGGCGGGGGCGGGAGGACCACAGCAGGGCGTTGGTACGCCAGGTCCCCGAGACCGACGGCCGCCCCGAGACGCGCGGTGGGCGACGGGTCAGGCCCAGCCGGACGCCACCGGCCGCCACGGCGTACAGCACCGCCCCGAGCAGCAGCGACAGCCGCGGGGACAGCACCGCCACCACGACACCGCCGATCCCGTACCCGGCGATCTGCATGATCCCGCTCATCATGTTGAAGACCGAACGCCCCAGCAGATAGCCGTCCTTGGCGAGGATCTCGGTCAGCAGCCCCCAGCGCACTCCCCCGCCCAGTGAGGCGACCAGCCCCTGTACCAGGACGACCGCGAACACCGCCGGGAGAGGCAGTCCGGGCAGTGCGAGCAGCGCCGTGGAGGCGGCGAACGCGAGGGACGTGCCGGCCAGCGCGGCCCGGGGCGGCAGCCGGTCGGAGCCGGACAGCAGGAAGGTCGCGCCCAGCACCTGGGCCAGCGACGGCCCGAACATGCTCACCGCCGACAGCAGCGGCGACTCGGTCGCCCGGTACACCAGCGTGGCGAGCGCCAGTCCGCTCACCGTCGAGGCCGCGATGTGCGCGGAGGAGGAGAGGAAGAGGGGCGTGAACTCCGGGGTGCGGAAGAGGTGTCGGTAGCTGCGCATGCGCGGAGTCTCGGGCGCCCGGTGGAGGGGCCGTTATTGTTTCGCGCGGATGCGAAAGGTGGGGTGGCCGATGGGCTGGTGGCAGATCAACGCCGACACCCTCGCCGCGAGCCGGTTCGTGCTCTCGCCGTTCGCCGAGACCTTCGCCGCGCTGAGGCTGCTGCACTCGGCCGTCGCCGCCCACCCCGGCGAACGCGCCTGGCTGGACGCCCGGCTGCCCGGCTACCGGGCCCGCCTGGCCGCCGACCCGGTCACCGCACGGCTGGTGCGGGCCGGGCTCGGAATGCACTGGAACGCCGACTTCCTCACCCCGACCCCGAAGGACGGGGAGCCCTTCGAGGAGACCGTGGCGCGGGTCCGCACGGCCGACCCCGGCGAGGCCCGCACCCACCTCACCGTCTCCCTCGCCGGGCCCCTCCCCGCCGTACTCGACCGCGACGACCTGCCCGAACGCGCCGCCGCACTCCTCGAATACGTCTGGACCGAGGCGGTACGCCCGGACTGGGACCGGCGTCGACGCGTCCTGGAGGCCGACGTCGTCGCACGGACCGCGCAGGTGAGCCAGGGCGGCTGGGCGGCCGTACTGGACTCCCTGCGCCCCGGCCGCACCCGCTGGCTCGGCGACAGCAGGCTCCAGGTGAACCTGCACGAGTACCCGCCCCGCGAGATCTCCGGCGCCGAACTCGTCTTCGTACCCGTCACTCCGAAGGGCGGCTGGGTGTCCTGGGAGGAAGCCGACCCCGACCGGTACGCCGTGGTCTATCCATGCGCGGGCGCACTGACCGACCCTGGGGCACGGACGGTCCCCGCGAGCCTGGGCGCGCTGCTGGGAAGCGCCCGCGCCGCAGTGCTCGTCCTGCTCGACTCACCGCTGAGTACGACCCAGCTGGTCGCGGTGACCGGGCAGAGCCTCGGTTCGATCGGCCGCCACCTGAAGATCCTTTTGGACGCAGGCCTGGTGGAACGGCGGAGGGCAGGCCGGTCAGTGCTCTATTCAAGAACAGCCGCAGGTGAGGTGCTGGTCGCTGCGACGCCCTGGGGGCGCGGGGAACTGCGCGATCGACCCCCACCGGCCCGCAGCTTTCCATCCGCTTGACCCACCGGAGTTAGCATCCGCCTCATGACGACTGCAGACAGCAACGGAAATTCCCCCCTCGACGTCGACATCAACACCCTCACCGGCGCCCCCGCCGACCTCACCCAGTACGCGGGCAAGGCGGTACTCGTCGTGAACGTGGCCTCCAAGTGCGGCCTGACCCCGCAGTACACGGGCCTGGAGAAGCTCCACGAGCAGTACGCGGACCGCGGCTTCACCGTGCTCGGCGTGCCCTGCAACCAGTTCCTCGGCCAGGAGCCCGGCAGCGCCGAGGAGATCGCCGAGTTCTGCTCGGCGACGTACGGCGTGACCTTCCCGATGACCGAGAAGGTGGAGGTGAACGGCGAGGGCAGGCACCCGCTGTACGACCGCCTGGTCGGGTTCGCCGACGCCGAGGGGCACAGCGGCGACATCCGCTGGAACTTCGAGAAGTTCCTGATCGGCCGGGACGGCAAGGTCGCCGCCCGCTTCTCGCCGCAGACCGAGCCGGAGGCGGCGGAGCTCGTCGCGGCCGTCGAGGCCCAGCTGGCGTAGCCGGGCGTTGACCTTGCCCCTGGGGCAGGGCCGACCGTTCTTCGCACCGGGCGGAGGAGCCGCCCGGTGACGGAGGATGAGGCGTGGACGACGAACTGCTCACCATCGGCGCGTTCGCCGCGCGGGCCCGGCTGTCGGCCAAGGCGCTCCGGCTGTACGACCGCCTCGGACTGCTGCTCCCCGCCCACGTCGACGAGGTCAGCGGCTACCGCTACTACCGCGCCGACCAGATCGAACGCGCCCGCCTGGTGGCTCTCCTGCGCCAGCTGGACATGCCGCTCGCGCGGATCGGCGAGGTCGTCGAGGCCCCCGACGGGGCCACGGCCGCCGATCGGCTCACCGCGTACTGGGCGGACGTCGAGGCGCGGGTGGCGGGGCAGCGGACGCTCGCCGAGTACCTCCGTGGACGACTGTCGGGGAGGAGCTCCGAGATGTACGGGAAGTTCGAGGTCGAGACGGTTGAGGTGCCCGCGCAGGTGCTGATCACCGAGACCCGGCATGTGCTGGCGGGTGAGCTGCCGGCCTGGATCGGGGCGTCGCTGGGACGCCTGGAGGAAGCGGCGAAGGAGTGCGGCGGCATCACCGCGGCCCCCTTCGTCGTGTACCACTCCGACGTGTCGATGGAGAGCGACGGCCCGGCGGAGTCCTGTGTGCCGGTGGCCGACGAGGCGGCGGCCCGGGCCTGGGTCGAGCAGCACGGCCGTACGTGGGAGACGAAGGTGCGCGTGGAGCCGGCTCTGCGGCTCGCGTACACCCGGATCACCAAGGCCCAGGTGGCCCATCCGCAGATCATCGCCGCCTTCGAGGCGGTGGAGCGGTGGATCCCGAAGCAGGGGCTGTGGCAGGCGGGCCCGTGCCGGGAGGTCTACTTCGCGGACTGGGACGCGGCGGGCGCCGAGGACCCGGTGTGCGACGTGGCGCTCCCGGTGCGCTGACCGGGACCGGGACCTGCGCCGGGGCTCACCCCCGGCGCAGTTCCTCCGGGCAGGGCGTCCCGCGCGGCACGTCGTACGGTGCCGCCAGGCGGTAGGTCCCGGCCTTCGGGGCCAGCAGCACCGTCCACTTGTCGCCGAACGCGTCCTCGTCTGTCTCCATCAGGCAGCCGTTCACGTTGTCGTACGACTTCGGCCGGCCCTCGGGGCGGTGCTTGGACGCCTTCGTCTCCTGCGGCGGGTCGAGCTTCGTACCCTCGGCGTCGACGATGCTCAGCCACGGCGAGTAGGGGATGCGGATGAGGACGCGGCCCGGCTTGCTCACCCGCATCGTCATCTCGCCCTGCTCGGCCCGGTCCACGACGGCGTTCGGCTCGGCGAACGGCGCCGGGGCGGTCACCTCGAACAGCTGCCAGTTGGCGTCGCCCCACACCTGCTTGAGGTACGGCAGGCCGCGCCGCAGCAGCTGCCGCTCGCGCTCGGCGGCCGTGGGGTCCGGCTCGTCCTTGGGCAGCACGACGAAGTGCACGGCCCAGCGCTGGAGCCACTCGCGGTAGTTCGCGGAGTTGAGCGTGTCGTCGTAGAAGAGCGGGTTGCGCTCCAGGTCGAGCTGGCGGTTCCAGCCGCGGGCCAGATTGAAGTACGGGGCGAGGGCGGAGGCCTCACGGTGGGAGCGGGCGGGCACGACCTCCACCCGGCCCTTCTCGGCGCCGACCTCCTGGAGCTCGTTGACCAGCGGCGCCAGCTCACGTGCCCAGGACGCCTCCGGGGCGGCGTGGATGATGTCGTCGCCCGTCTTGAAGCCGATCCAGCCGACGAAGGTGACCAGGGCCAGCACGGTCGTGTACCACTTGCGCGAGCGCGGCACCGTGAACGGCAACGCGGTGACCAGGACCACTCCGGCGAACAGCATCGCCAGGCGCGTGATGTTGGAGCCGATCTGCGAGCTGACCACCCAGACCAGGATGACGGCCAGGCCGTAGACCGCGGCCACCAGCCGGACCGTCTTCCACTCCTGCGGGACGACCACGAAGGTCACGACCGCGAACACCAGCGGCAGGAGCACCGAGCCGATCACCATCGGCTGGGTGCCGGAGAAGGGGAACAGCCACGCGGACACGGCCACGACGGCCGTCGGCGCCAGTCCCAGCGCCCATGCGCCCGGCCGTCGCTTCTGCAGGAACAGCGCGACCGCGACGAAGCCCACGAACAGACCGGCCACCGGCGACGCCATGGTGGCGAGCGCGGCCAGCGGGGCCGCGCACAGTGCCTTCGCCCAGCGCTTGTAGCGCCAGCGGTGGGGCCAGCAGAACACGACGGCGACCGCGCCCAGCGCGAACATCGTGCCCAGGGCGAAGGTCACCCGCCCGGAGATCGCGTTGGCGATCAGACCGAAGACCCCGGCGAGCGAGGCCCACAGCGGGTTGCGCACCGATCGGCTGCGCAGCAGCACCAGCGTCAGCAGACCCGCGGAGATGGTCCCCGCGATCATCATCGTCGTACGGACACCGAGGACCGACATCAGATACGGCGACACCACGCTGTACGACACCGGGTGCATCCCGCCGTACCAGGCGAGGTTGTACGCCGAGTCGGGGTGCCGGCCGACGAACTCGGCCCAGGCGTCCTGGGCGGCGAGGTCGCCGCCGCTGCTTGCGAACGTGAAGAACCAGATGACGTGGAGAAGCCCGGCGAGTGTCGTGATCGACAGCACCGGGTGACGCAGCAGACGCTCACGCAGGGCGTGGACGGCGGCGGTCAGCCGTGACGGCGGTCCGTCCTGCGGACGGCTCGGACCGTCGCCCTGGCGCGGCGCGGGCACGCGTATTCGCGGACCGGCTCCCGGTCCCGGATCGGCGTCGTCGGCGCGTGTCGGCTCCGCAGTGGCCACTTGTGAGGCACTCCCCGTGTGTCCCGTCTTCTGTTCTGGCCGCGTCCCGTTTCCCGCGTGTTGTCGGCCCAGACCTTGAAGGTTCTCCGGTCGCGCCTTGTGAGCGACGACCTGCCCGTTTCGTGACGCTAGCACGCGGCCCGCCGACGAGCGCCGTCGAGCGCCGTCGGCGGGTGCGTGCTGCGGGTCAGCCGACACGGGTCAGCTTCTGCGCGAAGCCGGGTTCCGTGAGGTCCTTCTGCAGGGCCACCGGGACCTTGACCGCGCCGCTGGTGCCGTCACCGACGGTGAGCGTGCCCACCTTGGCGCCGGCCTTGGCGGTGTGCGGGACGTCGTCGGCGTCGAAGGACAGCTTCACCTTGAAGCCCGCCCAGCCGACAGCGGTGACGTCCTTGGTGAGGACGACCGGGGTGTGACCGCCGAGGCCGTCGTCGACGTACCCGACGACGTCGCCCTTCTTGAGGATCTTCGCCGAGGTCATCTCGTCCTGGGCGGCCAGCATCACGACCCTGCTGACGTCGTTGACGGTCTTGATGATCGGCGCCTTGTGCTGGCCGAGGACGGCGCCGACGAGGGTGACGGTCTCGCCGCCGACCTCCTTGCGGGCGGCGAAGAGGAGATTGCCGCCGGCGGCGCTGGTCGTGCCCGTCTTGATGCCGATGGCTCCGTTGTACGGGACCAGATAGTTGTAGTTGTAGTGCTTCTTCCCGGAGGGGTCGAACCACTGGCCCATGGAGGTGATCTCCATCAGCGCCGGGATCTTGACCAGCTCGTGGCCCAGCTTCACCTGGTCCTCGGCGGTGGAGACGGTGCTCTCCTTCAGGCCCGAGGCGTCGGTGTACGTGGTGTTGGTCATGCCGAGTTCCTTGGCGGTGGCGTTCATCTTCTCGATGAAGGCCTTCTCCGTCCCGGCGTCCCAGCGGGCCAGCAGGCGGGCGATGTTGTTCGCGGACGGGATCATGATGGCGGCGATCGCGTCGTGCAGGGTGATCACGTCACCCTCCTTGACGGTGGCGAGGGTCGACTCGCCGTCCTTGAAGTAGCCGCCCTCCTTCTCCGTCAGGGCGTCGATCGTGATCTTCTCGCCGTCGTCGCCCGACTTCAGCTCGTGGTCCTTGAGGACGATGTACGCGGTCATGGCCTTGGCGACGGAGCCGATGGCGACGGGCGTCTGCTTGCCGAAGTTGCCCATCGTGCCGATGTCGTTGACGTCCATCCAGCCCTGGCCCTGGCTGGGCCAGGGGAGGGCGGCCTTGTTGCCTTCGAAGGCGTACGACTCCTCGGCGGTGAGCGCGAGGGTGGGGGCGGGCAGCGGGCGTACGGCCTGTGCGATCGCGAAGACGACCGCGAGCAGGAGGACCAGGGGGGTCCAGATCTTGATACGCCGGACGACCGTCCGAACCGCGGTGTCCGGGGGCGGCGGGGTGTTCGTCAGCTCGGCCAGCAGGTCGAGCGGGGGCTTGGGGGGCAGCGGCTGCTGCGCGGTGCGCTCGGGGCCGACCTGGGGGACGGCGGCGGTTTCGTCGGGGGCCGGGGTGGGAGCGGGGGCCTTCGGGGCGGCCGGGGTGTCCTGCCTCATGTCCGGCTTGAGGGCGACGAACTTGCTGGTGCGTTCGGCGGGCGCCTCGGGCTTGGGGGCCTTCAGCATGGTGGTGGGCTGGTCAACGTGGGGCTTGGGCGGGCGTACGGCCTTGAACACGGCGGTCGGCTGATCCACGGCCCCGGCTCCGCCATCGGCCTTCTCGCTCCCACCCGCACCACCCGTAGCACTCTCGTCGTCGAGCGCGGGTGCCCCCTGAGGGGAGTCCTCGCCGTCGGCGGCTGCGGGTGCGTCGTCGGTGGCGGAGGCGGTGTTTTCGCCCTTGCCCTTGCCGTCTCCCTCGGCCGCTTCGGCTCCGCCTGCGGGGGATGTGCCCAGTTCGGATTCGGTGGCCGTGGCCGGTTCGGTCTCCGTGGCCGGTTCGGTCTCCGTGGCCGGCTCGGTCTCCGTGGCCGGCTCGGTCTCCGTGGCCGGCTCGGATTCGGGTTGGGCGTCGTCAGCAGGCTCGGTTTCGGCGTCCGCCGGGGGCGCGTCGGCGGGGGCGGCTGCGGTGGCGGTGTCTGCGCCCTCGTCCTCGCCCTTGTCGGCCTCCTGAGCCGCGTCCGCCTCGGGGGACGTCTTCGAGCGGCCCGCGGGCTCGTCCGAGTCGTTCTCGGCGTCGTCAGCCTCGCCGGACGCCTTCGTGTCGGCCTCGGCTTCGGGCTTCGTCCGGACGTCAGCCTCCTCCTCGACGCCGGAGTCGGCGCCCTCGGCGCCCTCGGCGCCCTCGGCCCCGTCGGCCCCGTTGCTCGCGTCGGCGTCGTTGCTCGCGTCGGCGTCGGCGCGGGAGTCGGCGTCGGCATCGGCATCGGCATCCGAACCCTCGGCAGGCTCGTCCTCCGTGTCCGAGGAAGCCACCCAGGCCGCCACAGCAGCCCTCAGCCGGTCATCACCCTGCGCAGCAGACCCGTCACCCTCGCTGTCGCTCTCGGTCTTGCTGCTGCTCTCGGCCTTGCTGCTGCTCTCGGCCTTGCCGTCGCCCTCGGTCTCCGCCACCGCGGCGTCTCCGGCCTCGGCCTCATCGCGACCCTCGTCTTGGGCCTCGGCTCCATCGCGACCGGCGTCGCCCGTCTCGGCCCCGGCGTCGCCCGTCTCGGCCCCGGCCTCCGTTTCGGGCTCGGTGTCAGCCTCTGGCCCGGCGTCGCCCCCCGTCTCGGCCTCCGCCTTCGCCAGTTCCGCCCGTACGGCCTCCAGCTCGCGTCGCGACAGCACTCGTGTCGCCGTGTCCACGCCACCGCGCTGCGTGGTGGCCGAAGCCTGCGGTGAGGCGTCCTCGCGGGCCATGGCCAACCTGGGGTCACGCTTCTCGGTCGGGGCGGTGGATTCGGGACGTTCGGGAACCGGACCCGCGCTCCCCGACGTCGGTTCTGCCGACGACTCGCGCTTCTTCGACCTGTCGGGGGACTCGCCCGCCACCGATGCCTCCTCCATGTGCCCCGCACGCCCTGCGTGCGTCTGCCGAACCGTGAGCCGTCGCCCGGACACGGCGCCCGTACGACCCCCGTGCCGCTGTCCGAACCATGTACCAGTGTCCTGTGCGCGACCCTCTGCTGGTGCGGTAGACGAGAACGACATACCTACCGGTTCCCTCACGAACCGGTCACGCACTCTCGACAGACCAATGTGAGAGGGGTCACCCTGTCTTTCATCCACGCGGGGAGGCATGGATGGGCAGGAGCCGCAGAACTATTCCGGAGGAGCTTCTGCTGCTGGCGTTGGACCCGGCCACGGGCACCACCGCACAGCCGCAGTCGCTCGACCTTGGTCTGGCCGGAGCACAGCTAGTGGAGCTGGCGCTGGCCGGACGGATAGCCCCAGACGGGGATCGTATCGCCGTGGTAGCCCCACGGCCGACTGGAGATCCGACACTGGACTGCGCGTTGGAGTTGCTGCGAAGGCGTGGCGCTCCCGTGCGTGCCGTCCATTGGATCGGCGGGCCCCGGCTGGGGCTGCGCCAGACCTATCTCTCGCATCTGGAGAGGTGCGGCATGGTTGCCGCCGTACCAGGACAGATGTGCGGAGTGCTGCCGACGACTCGCTACCAGGCGACGGACACCGACATCAGCCGGGAGATCAGGGCCCGGCTGGATTCCGCGATCCGCACCGGCGTACCGCCGGACCCGCGGACCGCGGCGCTCGCCGCCCTGGCACACGCGGTCGGCCTCGGCAAACACCTGTATCCGGGGAACGAGGGGCGATCCTCTCGGTCCCGGTTGCGGGATCTGATCAGGCACGACCCCATGGGCGGTCTCGTCGCGCACGCCGTGATGGACGTCCAGAACGGTGCGGCGGCCCAGCCGCGCCGCAGCCCCGCCCCGGCGGCCGGCCGTCAGGCCGCTCCCGGAGGCAGGGCCGCAGCGGAACCCGCCCGTGGCGTTCCGGTGCAGCCGCACCGCGGATCCATGGCGCGTGTCGTGGCCCACTGAGCCGCAGTCCCACGACCGCACCACCGGAGCCGTTCGCACAACAGCAGGCACCACGTACGACACGCTCACACGCACACCGAGCGCCGCACCGCAGTCCCCAAGACCCGGTTCGGGAGCCGCTGGTCCGCGCGGGGCGACGGAACCGCATGTCCGTGACACACGGACGGAACACCGGTTCCGCCGCCCCGCGCGGCCGCATGTCCCGGCGTTCTCTCCGAACTGGCGCGTATCCAGCGCATATCCACCGTTTCCCAGCGGTAGTAAGCACCTTGGTGGCAGTCTGCTCAACAGCAGATACGCAAAGTGGCAATCGCAGGCAGGCAGCCGGAGGTGCACGTCCCGTGGCGTCCAATGTCAATCCCACCGTCCGGCGACGCCGGCTGGGCCAGGAGCTGCGCCGGCTCCGCGAACTCAAGGGCATGACGGCCGAAGAGGTGGCCGAACGGCTGCTGGTGTCGCAGTCGAAGATCAGCCGGTTGGAGAACGGACGGCGCAGTATCAGCCAGCGCGACGTCCGCGATCTGTGCGGGGTCTACGAGGTGGAGGACCACCGGATCGTGGATTCACTGATGCAGATGGCCAAGGACTCGCGGCAGCAGGGGTGGTGGCACTCGTTCGGCGACATCCCTTACAGCGTCTACATCGGACTGGAGACGGACGCGGCGAGTCTGCGCGTGTACGACCCCCAGGTCGTCCCGGGCCTGCTGCAGACCAAGCAGTACGCGGAGGCCCTGATCGCCGGGGCGCTGCCGGAGACGGCGTCGGCCGAGATCGAGAAGCGGGTCCAGGTACGGATGCGGCGACAGGAACGAATCTCCACCCAGGAGAACCCGCTGCGCCTGTGGACCGTCATGGACGAGGCCGCCCTGCGCCGGGTCGTCGGCAACCGCTCCCTGATGCGTGACCAGTTGGAACAGCTCGTCGAGCAGTCCCAGCTGCCGCACGTCACCGTGCAGGTGATCCCCTTCGAGATGGGCTCGCATCCGGGCCTGAACGGGCAGTACGCGATCCTGGAGTTCCCGGACGCGGCCGACTCCAGCGTCGTCTACATCGAGGGCGTCACCAGCGATCTGTACCTGGAGAAGGCGAACGACGTCCAGAAGTACAGCGTGATGTACGAGCACCTGCGGGCGCAGGCCCTGAACGTGGACCAGTCACGCCAGTTCATCGCGGACATCGCGAAGGAGTACGCCCGCTGAGCAGCCTGTCCCGACCGGAAGGATGCGGCACGGTACACCTTCGCCAGGGCGGGATGGAAGAGTCCACTGGAATATGCACCCACCCGAGTGAATAGTCGCTTCGTAAGCCGATGTTGGCGAGTAGCGTCGATCACGCCACCGAGCAACAAGGTTGGCGTGAATCGTCCCGCAGGCCCCGGCCTGGAGTTCCGGTCCGGACGCGCGGGACGGTGACACCATTCAACATCTGGCAATTCGGAGCAAACATGGCAATTCGTCAGGGTTCCACGGACACGTGGACCAAGTCCTCGTACTCCACAGGAAACGGCGCCTGCGTCGAGGTCAAGTCACCGGTCACGGCGGCCATGGCGGTGCGGGACTCCAAGGTTCCCGCGGGCCCGGTCCTGGCGTTCCCCGCTGAGGCGTGGAACACGTTCGTTGCGTCCGTGAAGGCGTAAGGGGCGGTCTGTCTGATCCTCACCCTTCGACCGACCCGACGATCGACAACTGCACAAGCACCACAGCCGGAGCCCTCTCGACCAGCCCGCCGTCCTTGCCGAGGGGGCTCGGCCATGCCCGCGTCCGGCCGCGTCGGCACGGCATCCGGCCAGCCCGGCGCAACGCCGGTCCACTTCAGCGCAGTTCGGCCACGTACCGGTCCGTTCCCGGCACCGTGGGCACGAACGGCGCCACCAGCTCCACCCTCCCCAGCCCCGACTCCCCCACCGCCGTGTCCAGGTCGGTGAAGTGTTCCTCCCAGCACTGCCTCGGGTCCTCCTCCAGGAACCACAGAAGCGTCAGGCGGGTGTCCGTGCCCTCGACCTGCTTGACGTACGACATGCGGTCCAGGGGGAGGGGCGTGGGCCGGAAGACCGTCACCATCGCGGCCGGTGAACCCGCGAGGCGCTTCGGGAGATGGCGGGCGCGCAGCCACTCCAGCAACTCGGCGCGCTGCTGCGGTGATTCGGCGTCGACGACCTGCACGACCAGGCCCGCGTAGGGGTGGTCCAGGGCGTGGAAGTCGCGGGGGCCCGCCGCGCCGTCGCGGTACACCGTCGCCTCATGGTCCTGGAACGCCGTGAAGACATGGGTGCGGTCCTGGTAGACGCGGGCGTCGCGGTTGAGGCGCTTGTTGATGGCGACCGTCCAGCGCATGTGGTCGGCGTAGCGGCCGGCGGTGACCCAGTACGTCGAGATGTAGCAGCCGGCGGTGACCGGCTGGGCTATCGCCGACTTCTCGGGGTAGCGCAGGAGTTGGAGATCCCGGGTCGCCACCCAGCGCCGCCCCGCGTACATCCAGGGCATCGCCATCGCGCCCGCGTAGTAGTGGTCGTCCTCGTACCAGCGGTTGTAGGCGTACTCGTGCCCCGGATGCGGCTCGACCATGGTGATCAGGGCGTGGCCCGGGGGGACTCCGTACGGGCCGACGGCGGCCAGTTCGGCGTATGTCTCGCTGCGGGTGTTCTCGCGGCGGGAGCCGTTGCCGCGGGGGCCCTCGCTGCCGGTGTCCTCGCTCATGCCGTTTCCTTCCCTTCCGGCCTTCCTTCCTGCCTCGGACGCCCATACTCTGACGCCCCGTCAGATAATGCGCCATAGCCGGGAGGCCTTGATGTCACTGCTCAACGGCAAGACCGTCGTCGTCTCGGGAGTCGGCGCCGGGTTGGGACACCAGGTCGCGGCGGCCGTCGTGCGGGGCGGCGGGAACGCGGTGCTGGGGGCGCGGACCGAGGCGAACCTGGTGAAGAGCGCCGGGGAGATCGATCCCGACGGGGCGCACTCGGCGTACCGGGCGACCGACATCACCGACGAGGGGCAGTGCGAGGCGCTGGCCGCGCTGGCGCGGGAGCGGTTCGGGGGGATCGACGGGGTGGTCCATGTCGCCGCCTGGGACTCCTACTTCGGCGGGCTTGAGGACGCCGACTTCGCCACCTGGCAGTCGGTGATCGACGTCAATCTGCTGGGCTCGTTGCGGATGACGCGGGCCTGCCTGCCGGCACTGAAGAAGGGCGGCGGCTCGGTGGTGTTCATCGGTACGCAGTCCGCCGTGGCCGCTCCGTCACAGGTGCGGCAGGCCGCCTACGCCGCCTCCAAGGGCGCCCTCACCAGCGCGATGTACTCACTGGCCCGTGAGCTCGGCCCGCACCGCATCCGGGTCAACACCGTGCTGCCGGGCTGGATGTGGGGGCCGCCGGTGCAGGCGTTCGTCCAGTTCACGGCACAGACGGAGGGCGCGCCCGAGGCGGACGTACTCAAGCGGCTGACCGAGCGGATGGCGCTGCCGGAGCTGGCCACGGACGGGGATGTGGCCAACGCGGCCGTGTTCCTCGCGTCGGACCTGGCGCGGGCGATCACCGGGCAGTCACTGCTGGTCAACGCCGGGGAGCTGATGCGATGATGTTCATATAGATGAACGCAGGCCATCATGGCGAATACTTTTACCTCCCTTTGACCTTACAGTCACTTGTCGTGTTCACGCGACAGCGCCCACGATTAGCCCCGGGCTGAACCCTGGGAGGACGCACATGAACGGTCTCGACTGGGCCGTGCTCGTCGGCTACTTCGGCGTGATGGTGGCGATCGGCGTCTGGTCGCACAAGCGGGTGGACAACGTCAGCGACTTCTTCACCGCGGGCGGCAAGATGCCGTGGTGGCTGTCCGGGATCTCGCATCACATGTCCGGATACAGCGCGGTGATGTTCACCGGATACGCGGGCATCGCCTACACCTACGGCGTCACGTCCTTCGTCACCTGGTCCTTCCCCATCGCGCTCGGCATCGCCATCGGCTCGAAGCTGTTCGCGCCGCGGATCAACCGGCTGCGTTCACGGCTGCATGTGGCCTCTCCGCTGGAGTACCTGAAGAGCCGTTACGACCTGAAGACCCAGCAGGCGCTGGCCTGGTCCGGCATGCTGCTGAAGATCGTGGACGTGGGCGCGAAGTGGGCGGCGATCGCGACCCTGCTGTCCGTCTTCACCGGGGTGTCGCTCAACCAGGGCATCCTCATCACCGGCGGCATCACCGCCGTCTACTGCACCATCGGCGGGCTGTGGGCGGACGCGCTCACCGAACTCGGCCAGTTCGTCATCCAGTTGCTGGCCGGCGTCGCGATGTTCATCGCGGTGATCCTGAAGCTCAACGACAAGGGCATCGGCTTCTTCGGCGCCTGGGACGAGCCGGAGCTGCAGGGCCACGGCGAGCCGCTGGTCGGCCCGTACGGCACGGTCTTCCTGCTCGCCTTCCTCTTCATCAAGCTCTTCGAGTACAACGGCGGCATGCTCAACCAGGCCCAGCGCTACATGGCCACGGCCACTCCGTACGAGGCCGAGCGCTCGGCACGGCTGTCGGCCCTGCTGTGGCTGGTCTGGCCGGTGGTGCTGTTCTTCCCGATGTGGATGTCGCCCCTGCTGGTCGAGTCGCAGAAGACGGACGGATCGGACTCGTACGGCCTGATGACCGAACAGCTGCTCCCGCACGGCCTGTTGGGCCTGGTCATCGTCGGCTTCTTCTCGCACACCATGGCCATGTGCTCCTCCGACGCCAACGCCATCGCGGCCGTGTTCACCCGGGACTGCGCGCCGGTGATCTGGCGCCGGGCGCGGACCTGGAGCGAGGGGCAGGGGCTGAAGGTCGCCCGGATCACCACCGTCGTCTTCCTCGGCCTGTCCATGGCGGCGGCGACGCAGGTCAACTCCCCCACGTTCAAGGACATCATCACCGTCGTGATCAGGTGGGTCGCCGGTCTGATGGGCCCGATGGCGATCCCGATGATGCTGGGCCTGCTCCGCCCGTTCCGTCGCTCCGGCCCCACGGCAGCACTCACCAGCTGGTCGATGGGCCTGCTCGCGTTCTGGCTGGTCAACTACCCGATCAGCTGGCAGATCGAGGGCGGCGTACCGCTCCAGTACCAGGTCTCCATCCCGCTCGCGGTCTCCCTGGTCCTGTACATCCTCATCGGCTTCCTCAAGCCGGAGGACACCCCGGAACGTCTCGCGATCGTGGAGCGCATCAATACGGACGGGGACGGGGCGGCCGCGGCCGCGGTACCGACGCCGGATGCGGGCGCGGGGGCGGTGGAGGACGTGGTGCGCGCGAAGGACTGAGGTCCGGCGCACAGGAAGGGACGGGAAGGGCGGCCGCTCGGGGACGGGGTGGCCGCCCTTGTCGCTGCCCGTTGCGCGCGCGACCGGCGTGGCGCACGACCGGTGTGGCAGGGAGCGCCGTGTCAGGGAACGGGTGTCAGGGAGCGCCGTGGCAGGGAGCGGGTGCCAGGGAGCGCTGTGGCAGGGAGCGGGTGTCAGGGAGCGGGTGCTCAGGCGCGCGGGTACCGGGCCAGCCAACCCGGTGCCGAGCCGGCCGGTCCGTGCAGTGCGGGGCCCTGGGTCATTTCCATGGCGAAGTCGTCGGCCAGTTCGAGGATGGTGGGGCGGCCTTCCAGTTCGGCCAGCCAGGCCGGGGGGAGGGCCGTCTCGCCGTGCAGGGCGCCGAGCAGGCCGCCGGTGAGGGCAGCCGCGGCGGCGGAGGGGCCGTCGTGGTTCACGGCGAGGCAGAGCCCGTGCCGGACGTCCTCGCCGACCAGGGCGCAGTACACGGAGGCCGCGAGCAGTCCGTCCGCCGAGCCGTCGGCCGCGAGTTCCTCCACCCGGGCCGGGCTGGGCATGCCCTGCCGTACGGCGCCCAGCGCATGCTGCAACGCGTCGGACACGGGCTCGTGCCCGGGCCGCAGGGCGAGCAGTGCCAGGGCCCGCTGTACGGCGCCGTCGAGGCTCTCCCCGCAGGCGAGCCCGTGCACGATCACCGCATACGCACCCGCCGACAGGTAGGCGACGGGGTGGCCGTGGGTCTGCGTCGCGCACTCCACGGCGAGTTGGATGACGAGCTGCGGCTCCCAGCCGACGAGCAGTCCGAAGGGCGCGGAACGGGCGACCGCCTCCGGTCCGAGCTCGGCGGCGTTCTTGGGCGACTCCAGCGTGCCCATGGTGTCGTCACCGAGGCCGAGCAGAAGGGCGCGCGTCGGGTCCCGGCGGGCGTACAGCCACTCCTCGCGGGCCAGCCAGCCATCGTCCTTGCGACGCTCGTCGGGTCCCCAGTCCCGCTGGGTGGCGGCCCAGCGCAGATACGCCCGGTGCAGGTCGGTCGGCGGATGCCAGGCGCCGGTGTCCCGCCTCACCTGGGCTCTTATCAGGCCGTCGACCGAGAACAGGGTCAGCTGCGTGAGGTGGCTCACGGCACCGCGTCGGCCGTACCCGAACCCGAGATCGGCGAGGCCCTCGGCGCCGTACTGCTCCTGGATCTCCTCCAGCCCGAGCGCGTCGACGGGCGCCCCGAGGGCGTCCCCGACGGCCACGCCGAGCAGCGTGCCACGCACCCGGCTACGGAAGTCCTGCTGTTCGGTACGGCCCCAGACGGCGCCGGCTGTCGCACTCACCAAGACCTCCCCGTGACCCCGTCCGACCGCACGACAGTTCGCCACTGTAATCGACCGGGGACGATCGGTTCAGGGAGCGGATCGGTATGCGAGATGTGGGTGAAGTGGGCGGAAGTGGTCAGCTATGAGCGTCCTTCACGAGGAGTTCACGCTGGACAGCCGGTCGGCCCGCTCCTCGTCGGCGGCGGCGCGGGCGGTGTCGCCGAGCCGGCGGTGGACGGCGGCCCGCTGCCGGAGCGCCCAGGGGTAGCCGGGGTTGAGGTCCAGGGCCCGGTCCAGGTCGGCGAGGGCCTCGTCGTGGCGGCCGAGGTTGGCCAGACAGGCGCCGCGGCTGGCGTGGGCGGAGGCGTAGCGGGGGTCGAGGGCGAGGGCGCTGTCGTAGTCGGCCAGGGCGTCCTCGTCACGGCCCGCGCCACGGAGGGCGTCGCCGCGCTCGCAGCGGGCCCAGGCCCAGTCGGGGTGCAGGGCCAGCGCACGGTCGAGGTCGGCCAGCCGCAGGTCCTGCTCGCCGAGTTCGCGCCACACCCGGGCCCGGCGGATGAGAGCCCATCCGTAGTCCGGGTCGAGTTCGAGCGCCCGGTCGAGGTCCGCGAGGGCGGTGTCGAAGTCGCCGCGGGCGATGTGGACGGCGCCCCTGGAGGCCCGGGCGAACCGGTGCGCCGGGTCCAGCTCCACGGCCCGGTCCAGGTCCCGCAGCGCCGAGGCGCGGTCGCGCAGGACGCGGTGGTACTCGCCCCGCACGGCCAGGATCCGGGCGTCGTCCGGGGTCAGCCGCAGGGCCAGGTTCAGATCCGCGACCGCCGCCCGATGCTCGCCCCGCATGCCCCGGGCCAGTGCGCGTCCCCGGGCGACCCGCGCCACCGCCTCGGGGGCCAGCGCGACGCTCCAGCCGTGCTCGGTATGCCGGTTCGGGGACGCGTCGGCGCGCTGCGGCACCCGGCCGCCCGGGGCACCGGGTGATGTCCCGCCCGCCGGGCTCGTCGCGCCGCCGCCCGACTCACCGATCTCCGCAGGGCCGCCCGAGCCGCCCCTGCCTCTCCCCGCCGCCCCGCCCGCCGGCCGCCGGTTCCCCGACACCACCCCACCCCTGCCGCTTGCGAGAGCTCCCCGACCGGCCGCCCCACTTCCCCGGCCGACCGCGCCTCCGCCGATCCCGGTCCCCTGCACCCCGGCGGAAGGCCCTCTGTCGTACCCCGCCCAGCGCAGCAGCAACCCGAGGGCGGACGCCGTACCGCCGTCCGCCAGCGCTCCCGACAATTTCCGCCCCCACTGGGCCACGGGCTCGGCATCGGCGTCCTGCCCCGCGTCCACCAGGACTCTCGCCCAGCGCCCGGCGACGGACTCGCCCTGGTCGCAGGCGTCGGCGAACTCTGCCAGCACGGCGGACAGTGCCCGCCGCTCTCCCGCGCACAGCAGGTGATAGGACTCCGACAGCCGCAGCTCCCGCCATGTCTCGTCGGCCCACAGCTCCTCGGCGTCCCGTCCCGCCTCGGCCCCGGTCCGCCAGTCCCGGTACGCCGACGCCAGCCGCAGCTGCCGTTCCGCCCAGGTCTGCGGCGACTCGCTCCGCTGCAGACGCAGCATCGGTGCCCGTACGACGTCGTGGTACTGGATCCGGCCGCCTCGCTCTCCGACGAACGGCATGCCGCGCAGCCACCCGTACAGCGCGTCCGACTCCTCCTCGGCGCAGTCCACGACCGCCCGGAACACGTCCGCGTTCAGCCGCCGGGGCAGTGCGCAGGCCAGCGCGATCGCCTGCCGCGCCCGGTCCGGCACCCGCTTCAGGAACCACTCCACGGCCGTCGCGCTCGGATCCCCCAGTTCCGCCGGGTCGGCGGGTGCGTTCTCCGCGAGCAGCGACACCAGCACCGGGAGGCCGCCGGTGAGCCGCAGCACCTCTTCGACGACCGGCTCGGTCAGCACCCCCTTCTCCGCCAGCAGGCCCCGCGTCTCCGCCTCCGTGAACGGGCCCAGGTGCACATCCCTCATGAAGTCGGCGAGGGCGCTCCAGCGGGCGGCGTCGAGGGGGAGCTGCCCGGCCGTCACCACGACGACGGTGGCCGGCAGCGGGCCGTACCGGTCGGTGGTCATCACGTCGTACAGCCAGTCGTCGAGAACCGCGCCGGTCCGTTCGTACCCGTCGAAGAAGAGGACCGTCCAGGGCTTGGCGGACGCGGCCTCCGACAACTCGTCCAGCAGCACCGGAGTGAGCACGCTCTCAGGGGCGAGTACCAGCTGCACGTCCTCGTGACTGCCGAAGCGCGCGCTGAGCCCGGCCCGTAACCGGTCGGCTCCCCGGGCGAGTTGACCGGCATCCAGCGCTGCGGCGAAGGCCCCGACGCCCGGCACCATGCCCAGCCCGACCAGGCCGGCCCGCGCCACCGCCGTGCTGCCCGCGGACGGGCCCTCCGGCTCCGGCTCCAGCGCTGCCATCAAGGTCGCCTCGGCCTCGTGCCGGCACTCCCGGAATCTGACGAGCAGCCGCTCCAGCCTCTTGAACCGCTGTCCCCGGGCGGCGAATTGGCGACAGATCACTTCCATCGCCTCCGGCACGCTCCCCGCGTTCTCGTCGACGTACGCCGTCAACGCCCCGCTCTCCCGGGCGATGTGCTCCAGTTCCCGGACGAGGTAGGACTTCCCGACACCCGCGTTCCCGTGCACGTGGAACAGGAACCGATGCCGCTCGTCCTCGGGTGGAACGTCGAGGTTCGCCCGGAAGGCGGCGCGCTCGTCGCCACGGCCGACGAAGCGGGCACGCTTGCGCCGCGCGAGCAGTTCCTGCACCGACAGCTTCGGCTCCGCCACCGAGGGTCCTCTCGATCGGCTCTCCTATGCCGTTCATTCTGGCTCAATGGCTATGGAACGGCCCCCTCCGCCAGGGAAGATGACCACCATGCCAACCACACCCCCACGCAGCGCACTCCATCTCGCCGCCACTCTCCTCACCGCGACCGCCGCCCTCTACATCGCTCTCGTCGCCTTCGGGAACATCACCGACTTCGGTACGAACCAGCAGTTCGTGCGGCATGTCCTGGCGATGGACACGACGTTCAAGGACGACGACCTGATGTGGAGAGCCGTCACCAGCAAGGGACTTCAGGACGCGGCGTACGTCGCGATCATCGCCTGGGAGACGGTCGCGGCCCTCGTCCTCATATACGGCACCTGGCTCTGGTTCCGCCGCGACGACGCCCGTGCCCGTCGCTTCTCGACGTACGGTCTGCTGATGCTCATGCTGCTGTTCGGCGCCGGGTTCATCGCGATCGGCGGTGAGTGGTTCTCCATGTGGCAGTCCGGGGACTGGAACGGGCTGGACGCGGCGACGCGGGTGTTCCTGTTCAGCGGGCTCGTGCTGGTCGTCAACCATCTGCCGTTCGGGCAGGGGCGGCAGCAGACCGACGCCGTCTGACGTGTCTCAGTGACGCAGGGCCCACTTCTGGACCGATTCCAGGGGCCCTGCCGAGAACCGCCGCAGCCACAGCGTGGAGCCCACCATCAGCACCGCGCAGACCGTGACCCAGAGACCCACGACCCACCAGGGGCCGGTGTCGCCGAGCCGCTCGGCGAGGCCCAGTCCTATGCCGTACGACACCAGCACGCACAGCACGTTCTGGAGGACGTAGCCGGACAGGGCGGTCCGGCCCACGGAGGTCAGGCCGGTCAGCAGCGGGCCCGGCCTCCGCACCCGGTCCACCACGGCACCGATCAGCCCGATGTACCCGAGGGCCAGCAGCGGGGCGGTGCCGTAGCGGGCCAGGAGGAAGAGGTCCGGGCCGCCCAGTGCCGCCGCGACGTTGAGCGGCAGGCCGAGGCCCAGGCCCCACGCCAGCAGACGGGACCGGATCCGGCGGGCCTTCTCGTCCGTACCGAACGTGCCCGCCCGGAACAGCCGGACGCCCAGCAGGAAGAGAAAGACCAGGAGGAAGAAGGTGAGCACGGGCTCCATGCGCAGCGCGATCGCGTTCTCCAGGCGGAACGTGATCTGGTCCAGGTAGCTGCCGTGCGCGTACAGGTCCACGACCTCGCGGGAGACGGTGCCGCCGCCGTCGCTGCCGTCACCGGTGCCGGCTGTCGCGACGGTCAGCAGGCCGATGAAGGTCAGATGCAGGCCGGCCGCCCACCACATCACCCGCCGCTGTGCCCGTTCCGAGCGGGTCAGCAGCCAGGCGACGAGGAGTGCGGTGACCGCGTACCCCATCAGTACGTCCCAGGCGAAGACCAGGACGAAGTGGACGGTGCCCTCGCCGAACAGGAACAGCGCCCGCCACCGGTAGCGTCCCGGCCACGGCTGCCCGCGGCGCGCCGCCGAGGCGTACTGGATGGCCAGCCCGACCCCGAACAGGATCGTCAGCAGCGACAGGAACTTGCCGTTCGCCAGCACGCTGAACGCGCCCTGGACGACGTCCCCGAGCGACCCGGACGACAGCTCGCTCGAAGTGGACTGCAGGGCTCCCCACTCGGCGCCCGGGCCGGTGAAGAGCCATACGTTGGTCATGAGCGTGCCCAGGATGGCCGCCCCGCGCAGTACGTCGAGGAGGGGGAGCCGGCGTCCCGTGGGCGAGGTGGACTCCAGTGTCTGCGGGGCTCGCGCGTCCGTGTGCGTCATGCGTTCATCGTCCCGGCGGCGACGGCCCGGATCGTCGTGAGCAGTGCCGAACCTGCCGTACACAAAAGGATGCAGCCGACGGCGGCAGCCCGTCCGCCCTGAGAGGGACGGCTACTTGACGACGACGACCTTCGTGCCGCTCTCCCCGAACGTCCACAGCGCCGCCCCGTCGGCCGCGCGCATCCGGACCCCGCCGGTCTGCTTGCCCGCGGCGGGCGGGGGCGAGGAGCCGTCGACGGCGTTGGAGAAGGCGATGGAGATGCCGGACTTCGCGGCGAAGTAGACGATGTTCTCGATCTCGACGCCGTCCGAGCCGGTGGTCGATTCGTTGCGCGAGGACACCGTGTAGCTGCCGAGGTCCGGGGCCACGGTGCCCGGCCAGACGGCGAAGGTACGGCGCGCCGCGTCGCTCGCGTCGACCAGCCACACCCGCTTCTGCCCGAGGGAGTACACGATCCGGCGTCCCGTGCCCGAGCCGTCCGGCACGGTGGCGGGCGACGCGGACTTCGACGGGGCGGGGCTCGCGCCCGGTGACGCCGACGCGCTCGGCCGGGCCGCCGCGGCCGTCGGGTGCGGCCCCTTGTCGGCCTGCACGGCGAGAACGGTGACGGCGGCTATCGCTCCCACCGTCAGACCGGTCACCCAGACCTTGGGAGCAGGCACGGGCACGCATCTCCTCGGCTACGAGATCTACGGAACGCCATGGACAGCCATGGAACGCCATGGATGGCTACGGAACGCCATGGAACCCCTCCATCGGGGGTCGGATCATCGTACCGACCCCCGTGGAGCGGTCCTGCTCAGTCCGGCACTCGGTCCGGCACTCGGTCCAGCACCGGCAACAGCTCCGGCAGATGCCCGTCCGACGCCGTCGCCGCCCGCTGCCGTTCCTCCGACACCTCCCCGTACAGGGTCGTGCGGGGCTTCGCCGGGCGTCCGGCCGCCTCGGCGACGGCCACCAGGTCGCGCACCGACTTGTAGGAGCCGTACGACGAACCCGCCATCCGCGAGATCGTCTCCTCCATCAGGGTGCCGCCCAGGTCGTTCGCCCCCGAGCGGAGCATCTCCGCCGCGCCCTCCGCGCCCAGCTTCACCCAGCTGGTCTGGATGTTGGGGATGTGCGGGTGGAGGAGCAGCCGGGCCATCGCCGTCACCGCCCTGTTGTCGCGGGTCGTCGGGCCGGGGCGGGCGATGCCCGCCAGGTACACGGGCGCGTTGGTGTGGATGAACGGAAGGGTGACGAACTCCGTGAAGCCGCCGGTGCGCTGCTGGATGCCGGCCAGGGTGCGCAGGTGGCCGAGCCAGTGGCGGGGCTGGTCGACGTGGCCGTACATCATCGTCGACGAGGAGCGGATGCCGAGTTCGTGGGCCGTCGTGATCACCTCGATCCACGTCGCCGCCGGCAGCTTGCCCTTGGTCAGGACCCAGCGGACCTCGTCGTCGAGGATCTCGGCGGCGGTGCCGGGGATGGAGTCCAGGCCCGCCTCCTTCGCCGCCGTGAGCCATTCGCGGATGGACAGGCCGGTGCGGGTGGCGCCGTTCACCACCTCCATGGGTGAGAAGGCGTGGACGTGCATGCCGGGGACGCGGGCCTTCACCGCCCGCGCGATGTCGAAGTACGCCGTTCCCGGCAGATCCGGGTGGATGCCGCCCTGCATGCAGACCTCCACCGCGCCCACGTCCCAGGCCTGCTGGGCGCGGTCGGCGACCTGGTCCAGGGAGAGGGTGTAGGCGTCGGCGTCCGTGCGGCGCTGCGCGAAGGCGCAGAAGCGGCAGCCCGTGTAGCAGACGTTGGTGAAGTTGATGTTGCGGGTGACGATGTACGTCACGTCGTCGCCGACCGCCGATTTACGGACATCGTCGGCGACGCGGGTGAGCGCGTCCAGCGCCGGGCCGTCCGCGTGCAGCAGCGCCAGCGCCTCGTCGTCGGTCAGCCGGGTCGGGTCGTCGGCGGCGACCCGCAGGGCCTGGCGGACGTCCGTGTCGATGCGCTCCGGCGCCATGCCGGGGACGGCGGCCTCGCGCAGGGCGCCCCAGTCGCCGTACACCTCGTCGAAGTCGTCGCGGCGGTCGGACGTACGGCCCTCGGTGTCGATGGTGGTGTGCAGGTCGGTGCGGCCGGAGGAGACGAACGCCTCTTCCGGCTCCTGCCAGGGAAGCCCTTCCGGAAGGGCTCCTGGGCGCGCCAGCCCCGTCTCCGGGTTGGCGAGCGCCCCCACGTGCGGGCGCAGCCGCGGGTCCAGCCAGGGCTCGCCGCGCTGGACGAACTCCGGGTAGACACAGAGGCGTTCACGCAGCTCGAACCCGGCCGCCGCCGAACGCTCGGTGAGCTCCTCGATCTGCGGCCAGGGGCGCTCGGGGTTCACGTGGTCGATGGTCAGCGGGGAGACACCGCCCCAGTCGTCGATGCCGGCCGTGATCAGCCGCTCGTACTCGCTGTCGACCAGATTCGGCGGGGCCTGGATGTTGGCGGCGGGCCCGAGGATGTGCCGGGCGACGGCGACCGTGGCGACGAGTTCGTCGAGTTCCGCGTCCGGCATGCCGCGCATCGCGGTGTCCGGCTTGGCGCGGAAGTTCTGGATGATCAGTTCCTGGATGCTGTGGTACGACCGTGAGACGCGGCGGAGCGCGAAGAGGGACTCGGCCCGCTCCTCGTACGTCTCACCGATCCCGATCAGGATCCCGGACGTGAAGGGGACGGAGGACCGGCCCGCGTCCTCCAGAACGCGCAGGCGGACGGCGGGTTCCTTGTCCGGGGAGCCGTGGTGCGGGCCGCCGGGCTCGGACCACAGGCGGGTCGCGGTCGTCTCCAGCATCATGCCCATCGACGGGGCCACGGGCTTGAGGCGCTGGAAGTCGGTCCAGGTCATGACGCCCGGGTTGAGGTGGGGCAGCAGGCCGGTCTCCTCCAGGATGCGGATGGAGATGGCGCGGACGTAGGCGATGGTGTCGTCGTAGCCGTGCGCGTCGAGCCACTCCCGCGCCTCGGGCCACCGGTCCTCCGGCTTGTCGCCGAGGGTGATGAGGGCTTCCTTGCAGCCGAGGGCCGCGCCCTTGCGGGCGATGTCGAGGACCTCGTCCGGGGACATGAACATCCCGTGCCCGGCGCGGCGCAGCTTGCCGGGCACGGTGACGAAGGTGCAGTAGTGGCACTTGTCCCGGCACAGCCGGGTGAGGGGGATGAACACGCTCTTCGAGTACGTGATGACGCCGGGCCGGCCGGCGGCTTCGAGGCCGGCGTCCCGCACCCGGCCGGCGGACGCGGCGAGGTCGTCGAGTGCCTCGCCGCGGGCCTGGAGCAGTACGGCCGCCTCGGAGACGTCGAGCGCGACGCCGTCCCGGGCGCGTTTGAGGGCGCGACGCAGGGAGTTCTCGGTCGGGCCGGTGGCGCCGGGGCGCTGGGTGGGGCGCTCGGTGGGGCCAGGTGTCGAGCCGGTTCCGGAGGTCGCGGAAGTCGTCATCCTTCGAGCATACGAGCGAGCTGATCAGTGCAATTGGGCACCGCCCGATTCAGGCGAACTGTGCTGGAGCGCTGTGGTTGACGCCTGCCCGTTCCGAGGGCTTGCCGGATCGGCAAACGAAGTCGTGTTCTCGGCAGGGGGTTCCGCATGATCGGTGTTGAGCCCACGGAAGCAGTGGAGCAGGGTTCCTGGAGGAGGGTGCATGGTGCAGCACGTCGCGGAGATCACACATCGGCTGGTCCCCTCGCCCGGGGGCCGGATCCATCTCGTCGAGCAGGGAACCGGGCCGCTGGTGCTGCTCGTACACGGCTTCCCGGAATCCTGGTACTCCTGGCGCCACCAGCTGCCGGTACTCGCGGCGGCCGGATACCGCGCGGTCGCCATCGACGTCCGCGGCTACGGACGCTCCTCCAGGCCGGCCGCGACGGACGCGTACCGGATGCTCGACCTGGTGGAGGACAACGTCGCGGTGGTGCACGCACTCGGCGAGGAGACCGCGGTGGTCGTCGGCCACGACTGGGGCGCCGCCATCGCCGCGAACTCCGCCCTGCTCAGGCCGGAGATCTTCCGGGCCGTGGGCCTGCTGAGCGTGCCCTACACGCCGCGGGGCGGACCGCGCCCCGGCGACGTCCTCGCTCGGATGGGCGGGGAAGGGTCCGGCAGCGGAGAGAGGGAGTCCGGCGGAGGCGAGGAGTTCTACGTCTCCTACTTCCAGGAGCCGGGCCGTGCCGAGGCCGAGATCGAACCCGATGTACGTGGCTGGCTCGCGGGCTTCTACGCGGCCCTGTCCGCCGACACCATGCCCGAACCCGGCGCTCCCGACCCGCACTTCGTCGGCCGGGCCGGCACCTTGCGTGACCGGTTCCCCGTCGGCCGGCTGCCCGGCTGGCTCGGCGAGCGGGACCTCGACGTCTACGCCGGGGAGTTCGAACGGACCGGTCTGACCGGAGCGCTCAACCGCTACCGGAACATGGACCGCGACTGGGAGGACCTCGCCCCCTTCGACGCCGCACCCATCGCCCAGCCGTCCCTGTTCATCGGCGGCACCCTGGACGCGTCCACGACGTGGCTGGCCGACGCGATCAAGGCGTACCCGGTCACACTGCCGGGCCTGGTCTCCTCCCACCTTCTCGACGGCTGCGGCCACTGGATCCAGCAGGAACGCCCGGCCGAGGTCAACCGGCTCCTGACCGACTGGCTCGCCGCGCTGCCCGACTGACGCGCCGGCACGCCGCTCACCGACGGACGGGCGCCACCGGGGCCGGGGCGAATTGGCCGAGCCGGCCGGGTCACGGTTTTGAGGTCCGGCCGGCAGGAGTCGTTCAGCGAACCCAGAGGGGGCGTCATCCGGTACGCCCGTGCTACGAACGCCCCAGGAAGATCGGGTTCGTGAACGCCGCCAACGCCCCCGGCAGCGGCCCCACCGCCGTCTCGTGCCGCAACTCCGCCCGTACGTAAGCCGCGTACGCGGGCGTCGTGTGCCACTCCACGACGCCGGAACCGGACACCGGCAGGGGTGCGCTCGTCAGTAGGACGCCCTGGTCCGTCACGAAGCGGACCGTGCAGCGGGGGGCACCCGATGCCTCCAGGCGGACCGTCACCGGGGTGTCGCGGTCGACCTTCAGGCGTTCGCCGATGCCCGCCTGTTCGCCGCGGGCGCCCGATGCCGTGAAGGTGAGGGAGACGTTCTTGGACTCGGCGATGTAGGAGCGGCCCGCCCGGATGCCCTCCTGGATGGCCTCGCGGGTGAGGGCGTCGGCGAGGACCACCGTCTGGGGGGAGCCGACCGGGTCGGGGCTGCGGTGGGCGTCGCTGTTGCCCATCGCCGGGATCCAGTCGCGGCCGTTCTCGCGCACCGACGCGACCAGCATGCTGTCCCAGTCGGCGAGGGCCATCTCGTCGTCCGGCGTCCACGGGCCGTTCCAGACCTCGACCGCGTCCGCCTCGTTGAAGCCGAACTTCCAGTTGCAGCCGACGCAGGTGGCGTGCGGGTGGGCGGGCACGACGAGGCCGCCGGCGCGGCGGATCTGGCGGGCGAACCTGCCGAAGCGGTTGTCGCGGGCGCGGTAGCGCCAGTCGATGAACGTCCCCGGCTCGATACCGAGGGCCACGACGTGGCCGTTGCGGGTCGTGATCTCCTCACCCAGCATCACCAGCAGGTCGTCGCCGGCCACGTCGGCCCAGTGCGCGTGCGCCGAGTGCGTGTTGTGCTCGGAGCTGTTGATGAAGTCCAGGCCGGCCTCGCGGGCGAGGGCCGCGATCTCGGCGGGGGTGCGGCGGCCGTCGGAGAACCAGGAATGGAGGTGGCAGTCGCCGCGGTACCAGGCGCGGCCCCGCCCCTTCGCCCGCTCCGGCGGGTACGTCGGCTCCACGGCCTCGCAGGGCTCGCCGTACGTCAGCGTGATCGTGATCTCGTACGGCAGTCCCTGCGGCGCCACCGTGTAGGGGCCGAGCGCGATGTGCCAGGTGCCCTCCCGGACCGGGCCCGGGAGGTACCCCGGCGTCGCCTCGTCCGCCCGGATGAAGAACTCCGTGCGCGCCCCGCCCGACCAGCCCCTGAAGCCACGGCCGCCGAGCTCGGTGCCGTGCTGGTCGAAGATGCCGATGTCGAGGGCGTTGCCCGGGGTGCCGGCCGGGACGGACGGCTTCTCGTAGGAGTAGGAGACCTTGATCTCCCGTACGCCGGACGGTACTTCGACCGGCAGATACACGAAGTCGGGGGACCCGGGCGGCAGCGTGCCCCGCACCGTGCGGGTCTCCGCGTCCTGGGTGTCGTCGGCGCCTTGAGCGAAGGTCACGCTTCCCAACGTAAGCGCGGCGGCGGCTCCCGTCACGAACAGTGCGCGTCTGCCCAGGCCCGCGTGGCCGGCATGGTCCGCGTGGGCGGCGTCGTCCGCGTGGGCGGCGTCGTCCGCGTGGCTCGCGTGATTGTCCTCGCACATGCTGCTGCTCCCCGGGGCGTCGTGAGTGACATGGCGTGGGTGGTGCAGTGGTGGTGCGTGCAACTCTGGTATTGAGCCGTGAACTTCCGGGCAAGGGAAGGGAATCGGCAGCCAATCGGCAGCTGTCGTACGTCCCGGCGACCCTCCGCGAGCAATCTGTGCCGACCGGTCGGTATCGACATCGTGACGTCCAGGCGGTACAGATGCAGACATGCGCATCTCCGTCACGATCTTCCTCACTGACGAGACCATCACCCCGATCCGGCTCGCCCGTGAGCTGGAGCAGCGCGGGTTCGCCGGGCTGTATCTGCCCGAGCACACCCACATCCCCGTCGAGCGGACCACGCCGTACCCGGCCGGTGGCGAGCTGCCACCCGAGTACGGCCGTACCCTCGATCCCTTCATCGCCCTCGGCCAGGCCGCCGCCGTCACCGAACGGCTGGGGCTCGGCACCGGCATCACCCTGGTCGCCCAGCACGACCCGATCGACCTGGCCAAGCAGATCGCGACCCTGGACCACCTGTCCGGCGGGCGCTTCACCCTCGGGCTCGGCTTCGGCTGGAACGTGGAGGAGGCCGCCGATCACGGCGTCGAGTGGCGCACACGGCGCGAGCTCGTCCGGGACCGGATGGCCCTGATGCGGGCCCTGTGGGCGGAGGAACCGACCGCGTACAAAGGGGAGTTCGGGTCGGTCCGGCCCAGTTTCGCCTACCCCAAGCCCGTACAGAAGCCACGTGGGCCGAGGGTCAACGGCCCTCGTACGCTCATCGGCGGGGCCGCCGGGCCGAAGCTGTTCGCGCACATCAGTGAGTACGCCGACGGGTGGCTGCCGATCGGTGGACGCGGGCTGTCCGAAAGCCTTCCCCGGCTGCGGGCCGTCTGGGCCGACGCCGGGCGCGACCCACAGTCCCTCCAGGTCGTGCCGTACGCCGTGTACCCCAACCCCGGCAAGCTCGCGCACTACGCGGAGTTGGGGATCGAGGAGGTCGTGGTGCAGTTGCCGCCGGCGGGAGAGGCGGAGGTTCTGGGGGCGTTGGACGAGTACGCGCAGTTCTTGTGAGCCCGGCCCGCGCGGGCGACACCTACATCGCCGAGTCCACGAACGTCTCCAGACCGGCTACGGCCGTCACGGCCTCACGGGAGCCGAGCGTGGTGGTTCCCTGGTGGGCGGCCACGGTGAAGAGGTGGGGGCGAGGCGCATCCCCGCCCGGCCCGGCCGTCACCGCACCGCCCCGTCCCCCAGCTCGGCCACCACCGCCGCATGATCCGACGGCCAGGTGCCGTCGACCGGGCCGTCGCCCGCGCGGTGTACGGCGCGTACGTGGCCCAGGCCGCCCGTGCCGGGCGGTCCCACGTGGATGTAGTCGATGCGGACGCTCGGCTCCAGCCCGGCCGCGACGTACGGGTTCTCGCGGTCCCAGGTGACCGAGGGGGCGGACGGGTCGGCGTACTGCCAGGCGTCGAAGAAGACCTGGCCGGGCACGACCGGGGCGGTGCGGTAGCCGCCGAAGAGACGGATCTCGTCGGAGTCGGGCCAGGCGTTGAAGTCGCCGGTGACGACCGTCGGGAAGGGGGTGTCGCCCCGGTTCTCGGCGATGAACTCGGCGAGTGCGGTGACCTGGCGGCAGCGTACGGCCGAGGCGTGCAGGGCGGAGGTGAGGTGGGTGGTGAAGAAGGCGATGTCGTAGGAGGGGGTGGCCAGGCGGGCGAAGAGGGCGAGGCGGCCGTCGTCCACGTCGGGGGGTGCGGGGAGGCGCAAGGTGCGCTGGGCGACAACCGGCCAGCGGCTCAGTACGGCGTTCCCGATGTCGGCCGAGGAGTCGCCGATGCGCCGGCGCCAGCGCTCGGGGGCGGGCGAGGGGGCCCAGGTCCAGTGCATGCCGAGCTCGGCGGCCAGCCACTCGGCCTGGTTCTCACCGCCGGCCGCCCACACTTCCTGCAGGCCCACCACATCGGGGCGCAGGTCGCGCAGCTCGGCCAGGATGGCCTTCTGCCGGGCCTCCCAGGGCCCGAACCGCCACCAGAGGTTCCAGGTCACGACCCGCATCCGCAGCCACCCGCTCTCGTCCTGCCGCGTCGGGGACCATTGAAGCAACAGTTCGACCGTCGCGCCCCGACACTCCGCAGGAGACAGGAGATCCACCGGCATGTCCCGCCTCGCCGAGCTCAGGTTCCGAGCCACCACCGGCTTCCAGCGCCACATCGGCAATCCGGTGCTGCGCCGCCTTCCCCTCCAGACGGTCCTGGAGACCACGGGCCGCGTCTCCGGACAGCCCCGCCAGACACCCGTGGGCGGCCGCCGGGTCGGTGACGCCTTCTGGCTGGTCTCGGAGTTCGGCGACAAGTCGCAGTACGTCCGCAACATCAAGGCCGATCCGCGGGTGCGGGTACGGATCAAGGGGCGGTGGCACACCGGCACGGCCCACCTGCTGCCCGACGACGACCCGGTGGCACGGTTGCGCGGTCTGCCCCGCCTCAACAGCGCCGGCGTCAAAGCGCTCGGGACGAATCTGCTCACGGTGCGGGTGGACCTGGACAGCTGAGCTCACGGCTCACAGCTCGGCCTACGGCTCACGGCTCACGGCTCACGGCCACGGCCACGACCCACGGCCCACGGCCCACGGCTGTCAGCTGAGCGCCGGGAAGCGGGGGCATGGACGGTCGGCGACCCGACCTCACGCCTCCCGGTGGCGACCCGACCTCATGGCTCCCGAGCAAGCAGCCGCTCAAGCGCGGCGGTGACTTCCGTCGGGCGCTCGTCCATCACCCAGTGCCCGGCGTCGTCGAGCATCGTCAGTTCGGCGGGCGGGATCCGTTCGGCGAGTTCGGCGGCGATCGCGGGGCGCAGATAGGCGTCCGCCCGGCCCCAGACGACCGCGGTCGGGCAGGAGATCTCGCCGAGCCGCCGACGCAGTTCGGGGCGGGCGGTGACGCGGTAGTCGCTGAAGAAGCGGACCAGCCAGTGGCGCCCCTCCCCCGTGTCCATCCAGCCGATGTAGGTGTCCAGGAGTTCGGCGTCGACATGGCCGTGGCGAACCAGCGGGGCGAACGACCGGCGGTGCAGGGCGACGAGGGGCAGCCGTGCCATCAGCGCCCGGAGCACGGGGGTCCGCGCGGCCAGGGTGCACAGGCCGAAGGCGAGGTACCAGCGGGGCACGAAGGAGGACTGGGCGCGGCTGTTGAGGATCGCCAGTCGGCGGACGCGGTCGGGGTGGGTCTGGGCGAAACCCAGCGAGAGAAAGCCGCCGTAGTCGTGGCCGAAGAGGTTGACGGAGTCGATGGCCAGCGCGTCCAGGAGCCGGCCGATGCGCGCCGTCTCGGTGTCGTAGTCGAAGCGCAGGTGCACGGGCCGCTCGGAGCGACCCCAGCCCAGGAGGTCCGGTGCGATCACCCGGTGCTCTCGCGCCAGCGCCGGGAACTGGTGACGCCAGCAGCGGTGACTCGCGGGATAGCCGTGCAGGAGCAGTACCGGCTCACCGTCGGACGGCCCCGATTCCCAGTAGGCCATCCTGGCGCCGTCCACCACGACCGACCTGCCACGGATCTCCTGCGGACCGGGGCCCTTCGTGCTCATCGTCCAGCCGTCCCTCTCACGTCGTGCCGCCCTCCCGGGTCCGGGAGGACTTCACGGAGGTACAACGACGCCCGGGATGTTCCCGAACGCCCTCACCCCGGCCACACGATCGCCTGCACCTCGCTGTACGCATGCAGGGCGTACGACCCCACGTCCCGCCCCACCCCGCTCTTCTTGAACCCCCCGAACGGCGCCTCCATGTTGCGCCCGACGGTGTTGACCCCGACTCCGCCCGCCCGCAGCCGCCGCGCGATCCGGAAGGCGCGGGCGACGTCGCCGGACCAGACGTAGTCGATCAGGCCGTAGTCGGTGTCGTTGGCGAGGGCGATGCCCTCTTCCTCCTCGTCGAAGGGGATGACGGAGACGACCGGTCCGAAGATCTCCTCCCGGGCGACCCGCATGTCGTTGGTGCAGTCCGCGAGGAGGGTGGGGACGACGTAGAAGCCCTTCTCGTACGGCGGCCGTTCACCGCCCGCCACCACCACCGCGCCTTCCTTGCGGCCCGTCTCCACGTACGACTCCACCCGGTCCCGGTGCTCCGCCGAGATGACCGGCCCGACGACGGTGGACGCCTCGCGCGGATCTCCGACCCGCAACCGGCCCGCGTACGCCGCCAGTTGCTCGACCAGCCGCCCGTACACGCCCCGCTGGGCCAGCACCCGCGTCGGCGCCGTGCAGATCTGCCCGCTGTAGAAGGAGAACGTCGTCCCGATCCCGGCCACCGCCGACCCGATGTCCGCGTCGTCGAGGACGACCGCCGCGCCCTTCCCGCCGAGCTCCATCAGCTGGCGCTTCATGTCCCGCCCGCACACCTCGGCGATGCGCTGCCCGACGGCCGTGGAGCCGGTGAAGCTCACCATGTCGACGTCGGGGGAGGAGACTGCCGTCTCGCCGACCTCCGCCGCCCGGCCCGAGACGACGTTGACCACCCCGGCCGGCACGCCCGCCGCCTCCAGCGCCTCCGCCATCCGGTAGACGGACAGCGGGTCCTGCGGCGCCGGTTTCACGACCACGGTGTTGCCCATGGCCAGCGCGGGGGCGATCTTGCCCGCCGGGTTGGCCCACGGGTTGTTGTACGAAGTGATGCAGGTGACGACCCCGACCGGCTGGCGGACGGCCAGCGCGCCCATCACACCCGCCTTCCCCATCGGCCCGGCCTCGTTGATCTGCGGCGGGATCGCCCACTCGGCGGGCTCCACGCGCGCGTACCGCCGGAAACGAGCCGCCCCGACGCCCACCTGCATGCCCCGGGCCGTCCCCGTGGTCGCCCCGGTCTCGGCCTGGGCCAGTTCGGCGTACGGCACGAAACGCTCGCCGATGATCTCCGCCGTACGCGCCAGCAGCGCCGCCCGCTCCTCCGGCGCCGTGCGCGACCACGGCCCGAAGGCCTCGCGGGCCGCGGCGCAGGCCGCGTGCACCTGATCCCGCGAGGCCTCCGGAGCCCACCCGACGGTCTCCTCGTTCGCCGGGTCGACGACGGCGTAGTACCCGCCGTCCGGCTCCACCCACGAGCCCCCGACGAACAACCGCTGCCGATCAGGCCCCTCAGGGCCTCGCACGCTCACCTCGTGGCCACCGTCCTGGTGTCCCGCCCCGACCGCAGCACCCGCCCCGGTACGGCCCCGGTCACCACGTCGTCCCGGATCGCCTCGACTCCGTTGACCCAGACCGCCCGTACCCCGATCGCCCTGGAGTCCAGCCGAGGGCTGTCGCCCGGCAGGTCGTGCACCAGGGTGGCCGTACCGGCGTCGATCCGCTCCGGGTCGAAGAGCACCAGGTCGGCATGGAAGCCCTCCTGGATCCGGCCGCGCTCACGCAGCCCGAAGAGCCGGGCCGGGTCGTCCGTCAGCATCTTGACGGCCTGCTCCAGCGAGGCCAGCCTCCGCCCGCGCAGACAGTCCCCGAGGAACCGGGTGGTGTACGGCGCCCCGCACATCCGGTCCAGATGGGCCCCCGCGTCCGAGCCGCCCAGCATGACGTCCTCGTGCTGCCATGCCTCGGCGCGCATGCTCCAGGAGGCCGGGTCGTTGTCGGTGGGCATGGGCCACAGGACCGTACGGAGATCGTCGTTGGCACAGATCTCGACCAGGCACTGGAAGGGTTCCAGGCCCCGTTCCGCCGCGATGTCCTCGACCACCCGCCCGCTCAGCCCACGGTTCGCCTCGCTGTAGGTGTCCCCGATGACGTACCGCCCGAAGTTCGTCAGCCGCCGGAAGACACCGGCCTCCTTGGACGCGGCCTGCCGCAGCATCTCGGCCCGTACGTCGGGTTCCCGCAGCTTCGCGATCCGCTCCGGCACGGGCAGCGAGAGGACCGGCCCCCATCCGGGGATGAGGTTGAGCGCGCAGAAGGTACCCAGCGACATGTTCATCGGCGTGAGGATCGGCATGGTCAGCGCCACGACCCGGCCGCCCGCCTTGCGCGCCCGCTCACTGGCCAGCAGCTGCCTGGGCACCCGCTCGGGAACCGCCGAGTCGATGGTCAGCACGTTCCAGTTCAGGGGCCGCCCGGCGGCGGCGCTCATCTCCGCCAGCAACTCGATCTCGGCGTCACTGAACTGATCCAGACACCCCGCGACGATCGCCTCGATCTGCGTTCCCTCGTGCTCCCCGACCGCCTTGGACAGCGCGAGCAGCTCCGGCGCCTGCGCATGCCGGGACGCCACCGGCTTCCCGTCCCCGTCGGAGTGCGTGGACGACTGGGTGGTGGAGAACCCCCAGGCCCCGGCCGCCATGGCGTCATGCAACAGCCGCACCATCTCGGCGAGCTGAGCCTCGCTGGGCTGCCCCCCGACGGCCTCCGCCCCCATCACGTACCGCCGCAGCGCACAGTGCCCCACCATGAACCCGGCGTTGACGGCGACCCGCCCCTCAAGGGCATCGAGATACTCCCCGAAGGAACTCCAGCTCCACGGCGCCCCCTCTTCGAGCGACACCAACGACATCCCCTCGACCTTGGACATCATCCGCCGCGTGTAGTCGGCGTCCTCGGGCCGGGAAGGGTTGAGTGGCGCGAGCGTGAACCCACAGTTGCCGGCCGCGACGGTGGTGACACCATGGTTGAGGGAGGGGGTCGCGTACGGATCCCAGAACAGCTGGGCGTCGTAGTGGGTATGGGGATCCACGAACCCCGGGGCGAGGACGAGTCCGGTGGCGTCCTCGGTGGTCCTGGCCGATTCGGTGACGTTCCCGATGGCTGTGATACGACCGTCTCGTATTCCCACATCCGCGGTGTACGCGGGGGCACCCGTTCCGTCGACGACGGTCGCACCCGTGATGACGTGATCGAGCATGGGCCTTGCCTCCTTGAATGCCGGTGAGCTGGATGCCCTCAGGGGCGCGGGGCTGTGTCGATTTGCGGCTCCGCCGCGTGTGCGCGACCGGCCCCCACGAACCCGCAGCCGCCAACGACGATCAGGCACCCCTCCGGAACCGCGTGGTCCGATGCACAGGATCCGTATCGATCTTCGGAATCACGTGCTCCCCGATCAGCCGAATCGTCTGCAGCGTCTCCTCCTTCGGCACCCCCACCGGCAGCCCGAAACTCAACTGATCCGCCCCGGCCTGCTCCCACCGCTTGCACTGCCGGAACACCTCGTCCGGATCCCCGCAGATCAACAGCTCTTCCTCGATGAGGAGTTCGACGAACTCAGGGGTGTACTCGGGCAGCGTCTCGGGCCAGACGGGGAAGCCCTCGGGGCGGGGGAAGGTGTCGTGGTAGCGGAAGACCAGCGAGGGCAGGTAGTGCAGACCACCGCTGACGGCGATCTCTATCGCCTCCGCGTGCGTCGGCGCACAGATCGCCGTCGTCGTCACCATCACGTTGTCGTTGACGAAGTCCCCCACCGGCTCCGCGTCCACGACCGCCGTCTTGTACTGCTCCAGCACCCACTCCATGTCGGCGACCTTCTGCACACTGAAGCCCAGCACCCCGAGCCCCTTCTTCGCCGCCATGGCGTACGACGCCGGCGACCCGGCCGCGTACCACATCGCCGGATGCGACCTCCCGTACGGCTTCGGCAGGACCTTCCGCGGGGGCAGCTGCCAGTGCTTGCCCTGGAACCCGACGTACTCGTCCTGGAGCCACATCTTCGGGAACTCGGCGATCGTCTCTTCCCAGATCTCCTTGGTGTAGTTCATGTCGGTGATCCCCGGGAGGAACCCGAGGATCTCGTGCGACCCGGCGCCGCGTCCGCTGCCGAACTCGAAGCGCCCCTCGGAGAGATGGTCGAGCATGGCCACCTTCTCGGCGACCTTGACCGGGTGGTTGACCTGGGCGAGGGGGTTGAAGATCCCGGAGCCCAGATGGATCCGCTCGGTCGCGTGGGCCAGGTAGCCCAGGAAGACGTCGTTGGCGGAGAGGTGCGAGTACTCCTCCAGGAAGTGATGCTCGGACGCCCACGCGTACTTGAAGCCCGAGGCGTCTGCCTGGATGACGTACTCGGTCTCCTCCATCAGCGCCTTGTGTTCGGCGAGCGGGTCGGTCTCGGCGCGCTTGCCCACGTATCCCTGTACAAAGAGCCCGAATTCCAAGGAGGTTCACCGTCCCCGGTCCCGAAGATTTCTGACACACCGTCAGTTTCGATGACTGTGGCACCACCGGCATGGAGGGTCAATACCTGATGGTCAGTCAGATGACGCTGACTCCCGCCAGCCAGCCCCCGTCGATCACGAACGGCTGCCCGGTGATGTACGAGGAGTCGTCCGAGGACAGGAACAGCGCGAGCCGCGCCACCTCCTCCGGCCGCCCGATCCGCCCGAGCGGCACGAGCTTGCGGTAGAGCCCGTCCAGCGCCCGCGAGGTCTCCTCGGCATCCGCATCGGGATCCAGCAGCGAGGGGTTGGACATCGCGGTGTCGATGGCGCCGGGACACATGGCGTTGACCCGTATCCCACGGGGCGCCAGCTCCAGGGCCGCGACCCGGGTGAGGCCGAGGATGGCGTGCTTGGTGGCGGCGTACGTTCCCACGGCCGCCATGCCGGTCACCGCGGTGTACGAGGCCGTGTTGACGATCGTGCCGCCGTCGGCCATCTCCGGCGCCACCGTCTTGATGCCGAGGAAGCAGCCGACCTGGTTGACCTGCACGACCTGCATGAACTCGGCGAGGGGCGTGTCGACGAGGGAGTTGAAGCGCAGGATGCCGGCGTTGTTGACGAGCCCGTCGACCTGGCCGTACGCCTCCCGCGCGGCGGCGACGGCGGCCTGCCAGTCGCCCTCCCGGCCGACATCGAGATGGACGTATCGCGCGCCGATCTCCTCGGCGAGGGCCTCACCCTGTTCGTCGAGCACGTCGGCGACCATCACGCGCGCCCCCTCCGCGGCGAAGAGGCGCGCCTCCTGCTCCCCTTGCCCGCGCGCCGCCCCGGTGACGATGACGACCCGTCCGTCGAGCTTGCCCATTACGGCCCCCTTACACGGTGGACACGGTGGACTCCGCATCGTAGCGCCATACCTGACGCTCCGTCAGATAAAAGAGCCGAAGCCGATGCAGCCAATGAGGCCGCTCAACCGTTCTAATCTTGCGACGCTCAACCCTCTTGATCCGGCGAAGGTGAAAGGAAAACGTGTGAGCGGGAACTTAGTGCGGGGATTCGCGGTGGCCTCGGCCACCGCAGTCACCACGGTCGGCGCCGTCACGGGAGTCGCCCAGAGCAGCACCCACCAGTCGGCGGACGACACCGAGACGACGGCGAGCGACTCGACCCTCCTCGCGGACCTGCCCATGGGACAGCAGGCCCAGATACAGACGGCCTCCCTGACCCAGCAGGCCGACACCCAGGCCATCGCCGCGGACAACAGCGCGCGAAGAACCGCGGAGCAGACGGCCCGCAAGCAGGCCGCACAGGACGCGATCGCGAAGCAGAAGGCGGCTCAGCAGAAAGCGGACCAGCAGAAGGCCCTGCAGGAGGCCAAGGAGCGCCAGGAGGCACAGCAGAAGGCGGCCCGCTCGTCGACGGGCTCGGCCCCGATCAGCCTCGCGCCGCAGTCCTCGTACACCGCCGCCGACGCCAAGGCCATCGCGCGGCAGATGATGTCCAGCGATCAGTTCCAGTGCTTCAGCAACATCGTGGACCACGAGTCCGGCTGGAACTACAAGGCGGTCAACCCGAGTTCCGGTGCCTACGGTCTCGTACAGGCATACCCCGGCTCCAAGATGGCGTCCGCCGGAGCCGACTGGCAGACCAATCCGGCCACGCAGATCAAGTGGGGCCTGAACTACATGAACGACCGCTATGGCAGCCCCTGCGAAGCCTGGGCGTTCTGGCAGGCCAACGGCTCCTACTGAGCCGCCCCGGGTGGGGCCGCCCCTACAGCAGCGGCCCCACCTCCGCCCCGAACACCTCGATCTGATCGACCAGCTCGGCCCTCCCCCGGTTCCTGAACCGCACCTGGATCTGGTCCACCCCCATCGCGCGGTACGCCCGTAGCGACTCCGCCAGCTCCTCCGGCCGGCCGGTGAGGGTGCGGCGGCCGACTTCCCAGGCGGGTGTCCCGATGTAGAGGGGCTCGGTGATGGCACCGACCGTGAACGCCCCCTCGACCGCCGCGTCCTCCCTCAGCCGCCGTATCCGCGCGATCTGCTCGGGCAGCCGGTCGCGTGGATCGCCCTGCGGCAGCCAGCCGTCGCCCCTGAGTGCGGCCCTGCGCACGGCGGCCGGGGACGAGCCGCCGACCCAGAGCGGGACGTGCTGCTGGGCGGGCCGCGGGAGCTGGCCGAGGCCCTCGAAGTCGTAGAGCTTGCCGTGGTGCTCGGGGAACTCCTCGGGGCCGAGGGCGGCCCGCAGCGCGTCGATCGACTCGTCCAGCACGGGCCCGCGCCGCTCGAAGTCGACCCCCAGCGCCTCGAACTCCTCCCGCACGTGCCCGGCCCCGACCCCGAGGATCAGCCGGCCGCCACTGAGGTGATCGAGGGTGGCGTACTGCTTGGCGGTCAGCAGGGGATGCCGTAGTCCGACCACCGCGACATGGCTGAGCAGGCGTACCCGCTCGGTGGCCGCCGCGAGGAAGGCGAGCGTGGCCACGGGGTCGTACCAGATCGTGCTCATCGCGGAGGCCAGGCGGCGCGGGATGGCGACGTGGTCGCAGCAGGCGACGTAGGCGAAGCCGGCCCGGTCGGCGGCGCGGGCGACGGCCAGCAGGTCGTCGGGGCCGGCGGTGGCCTCCCAGGGTTCGGCGTAGATCGTGCTCTGGGACTGGACGGGAAGCTGGATGCCGTAGGCGAGTCGTCGCCCTTCCGGCGGCAGGGCGGGCATGGCGCCCCCTTCACTGGCGGTCCGGCGTGTCGAGTGACGTGGACTACATGGTCTTGCCTGACACACCGTCAGACAAGAGGTGGGACAGTGACGGGCCCCTCGCCCTCCGTACACATCCGGTGCCACCAGGTCCACGGAAGCAACCCCGCCGCCCTCCCGGGCATCTACCTCAGTGGACCCTCGGCGGCGTGATCGTCTTCAGGGGGTGTAAGTAGTGATGAATGGGGTGAATGTGGACGGGGATCAGCGACCCGCCATGTCCGTCGTCGTGATCGTCTACAACGACGAGGCCAGGCTGCCCACGGCCGTGCAATCGGTGCTGGAGCAGTCACTGCGCAGCGTCGAGGTCGTGATCGTCGACGACCACAGCACGGACGGCTCGTACGAGGTGGCCCGCCGGCTCGCCGCCGAGCACCCGGGCCGGGTGCGGGCGTACCAGCTGGCCGAGAACAGCGGCGGCTGCGGCGCGCCCCGCAACCACGGCATCCAGCAGACCCGCGGCGAGTACGTCCTCTTCCTCGACAGCGACGACGTCCTGCAGCGCGACGCCTGCCGCAACTTCCTGGAGGCGGCCGAGACCACCGGCGCCGACCTGGTCTCCGGCCTCACCGTGCGCGTCCACGTGGACTCGCGGCACCGCAAGGAGGTCAAGTGGTACCCGTGGCTGTACGCCCGTACCCGCACCCTGGAGTCGATAGCCGAGCTGCCTGACCTGCTGGTCTTCGACACCCTGTCGACCAACAAGTGCTACCGGCGGGAGTTGCTGGTCGACGGCGGCTTGGAGTTCCCGGTCGGCATCCACTACGAGGACCTGCTCTTCTCCGCGCAGGCGTACACGGCGGCCCGCCGCATCACGCTGATACCGAACCGGGTCTACGACTGGAACGTGGTCGAGAAGGCCGGTGCCAAGTCGATCAGCAACCGCCGGGCCGAGATCGCGAACTTCGCGCACCGGATGGAGATACACCGCCGGGTCGACGCGCTGCTCGCCGAGAAGGACATGGCGGAGCTGAAGTTCCGCAAGGACGTCAAGTTTCTCAAGCACGACCTGGTGCTGCACCTGCGCGACCTGCCCTTCCGGGACGCCGCCTACCGCCAGGAGTTCGCCGCCCTCGCCCGCACCTATCTGGCGTCGGTCGACCCGGCCGCGTACGACGAGGTCGAGCCGATCCACGCGGTCTGCGCGTATCTGCTGCGCGAGAGCGACTGGGACAACCTGCTGCCGGCCGTGGACACGCTCACCAACCGTGACAAGGTCTCCGCCCCGCTCACCGAGCGTGACGGGCGGGTCTACTGGTGTGCCGAGCACATCGACGAGGACCCCTTCGCGCGCCGGATCCTGGACGTCACCGAGCTCGGCTACCACACCCGGCCGGTCGGGAAGCTGTTCCCGCGCAACGAGCTCACGGAGTACCGGCAGGAGGGACAGGGCGGTGTCGTCCGGCTCGCGGGCCGGATCACCAACCCGCTCGGTGTGATCGCGCCCGGCGCCCGGCTCACCGCCGAGCTGGAGTTCTCCGCCCGCCGCAAGGGGCTGCGCCTGCAGACGTTCCGCTTCCCGGTGGCGACGGTGCGGCACGAGGGCCCGTATGTGTCCTGGGCGGCCTCGGCGAATCTGTCGAAGGGGCTGCGCCCGCTCGGCATCGTGGACGCCGTCTGGGACGTACGGCTCCACCTGGACGTCGACGGGGAGCGCACGACGACGCGCCTCACCGCCACCCGGCCCGGCCTCGCGACCGGCGAGGTGCCGGTGCGCCCGCGCCTGACCCGGCTGGTCGCCGACCGGGTCGAGCCGGAGATCTCCGCCCGCGGCCATCTGGCGTTCCGGCTCGTCCCCGGCAAGAAGGCGAACGACCTCGTCCTGCGCGGACTGCAGGGCACTCCCGGCCGGCTCGCCAAGGCCGGCTACCGCAAGGCGAAGGCACTGCGCAAGCGGGCCACCTCCGGCGAGACCAAGCTGCGCGTCTACCACGACGTCTATCTGCGGATGCCGGTGCAGAAGCGGCTGGTGGTCTTCGAGAGCCATCTGGGCCGGCAGTACAGCGACAGCCCCCGGGCGATCTACGAGGAGATGCGCCGCCAGGGTCTCGACTTCGAGGCGGTGTGGTCGTACACGGGCCGTCCGCAGGGCTTCCCCGCCGACGCCAAGCTGGTGCGCCGCTGGTCGCTGCCCTACCTGAAGGCGCTGGCCCGCGCCGAGTTCTGGATCGACAACCAGAGCTACCCGCTGAAGCTGACCAAGCGCCCCGGGACGACCTACATCCAGACCTGGCACGGCTCCGCGCTCAAGCGGATGGGCTTCGACGAGGCCGGCTGGAAGCTCAAGTCCCGCCCCGAGCAGGCGGAACAACAGCGCACCCTGGACCGTTTCGACCACTTCCTGATCCGCTCGGAGCACGACGTCCACACCCTCGCCAAGGCCTTCCGGCTGCGCGAGAAGACGCTGCTGCGGGTGGGCTACCCGCGCAACGACGAGCTGGTGGCGGCCCGGGAAGCAGCCGAACGCCCGCCGCTCGCCACCGAGCTGGGCATCCCGGCCGACAAGAAGGTGCTGCTGTATGCGCCCACCTTCCGGCAGCAGGGCGGGCGCCGTTTCGCGCTGCCCTTCGACGTGGACCGCTTCGCGGAGGAGTTCGGCGACGAGTACGTCCTCCTCGTCCGCGCGCACTACCTCAACCACGTGGTGCTGCCGCCGTCCGTACGGGGCCGTGTCATCGACGTGTCCGACCACCACGACGTGACGCCGCTCCTCGCGCTCGCCGACGCGCTGGTCACGGACTACTCGTCGGTGATGTTCGACTACGCCCTGCTGGACCGGCCGATGCTGTTCTTCCCGTACGACTACGAGGAGTACGTGCACGAGGGCCGCGGCACCTACTTCGACCTGCTGGAACGCGCACCGGGCCCGGTCGTGCGCACCGAGGACGAACTGCACTCCGTGCTGCGGGAGCAGTCGCTGGAGGAGCAGACCGTCAAGTACGCGTCGGCGCGGGAGCGGTTCGTGGCCGACTTCGGCGAGTACGACGAGGGCACGGCCGCGCAGCGCATCGTCGATGAGTTCTTCACCGACTGGAGGAAGGCATAGTGGCCGAAGGCACGACGGGACGGGACGTCTTCCTCGTCTCCAACAGCGTGGACGAACTGGGCGGTGTGACCAGCTGGTCCCACCAGATGGCCCGGCTCTTCACCGAGCGCGGCCACCGCGTCCACGTCATCGGCATCACCACCCCCGAGGACCCGCACGACCTCGGTGAACTCCCCTACCCGACGACCCGGTTGTACGCCGGGCAGCCCCCGGCCCCCGGCCGGGCGCGGGACGCGAGCATGCGGGAGAAGGCCGGCGTACTGACGAACCTGTTCCGCGCCGCGCGCCCGGGCGGGGTCGTGATCGTGACCCAGGTGTGGGCGATGGAGTGGGTGAACCTCGCCGACACCGGCGGGCTGACCGTCATCGGGATGAGCCACGAGTCCTTCGAGACCTCGAAGCGGTCCTCGCGCTTCAGGCGTGTCCTCAAGCACTACGCGGACGTCGACCGGATGCTCGTCCTCACCCGCGAGGACGCCGACCTGTGGATAGGCGCGGGCCTCAACAACGCCTCGTTCATGCCGAACGCCGTGCCCTGGCTGCCGGAGGAGACCTCGCCGCGCACTGAGAAGGCCGTCATCAGCATCGGCCGGCTCAGCGACGAGAAGGGCGTGGACATGCTCCTCGACACCTGGGCGGAGGTGGCTCCGCGCCACCCCGGCTGGGTGCTGAAGGTCTACGGCTCCGGGGAGGACGAGGAGCTCCTCAGGAAGCAGTGCACCGCCCTGGGGCTCGACGACTCCGTGCAGTGGATGGGCCGTACCAGCGATGTGCAGGGCGCCTTGCGGGGCGGCTCGGTGTTCGCGCTGTCCTCCAGGGGCGAGGGCTTCCCGCTCGCGCTCATGGAGGCCATGGCCATGGGCGTCCCCTGCACCGCCTTCGACTGCGCCCCCGGCGTCCACGAGATCATCCGGGACGGCGAGGACGGCCTGCTCGCCAGGCCCGGCAACACCGGCGAACTCGCCCGCAAGCTGGACCTGTTGATGTCCGACGCGGGGCTGCGCGACCGCATGGGTGACGCGGCGCGGGAGAGCATCCGCAGGTACGGGGCGGACGAGATCGCGGGGCGCTGGGAAGCGCTGTTCGGCTTCCTGGAGAGGTAGTGCTGTGGGGGGGGGGGGGGGGGGGGCCCCCCCCCCCCCCCCCCCC
>NZ_JAQMYP010000005.1 GCF_028369295.1 Streptomyces sp. HD | reverse complement strand
CGCTCCTCGCAGAAGCACGGCCGACGAACGAGGCCGCGTTGCGCGAGGCCCTCGACGCGGCCGCGGAGAATCCCGAACTGGCCCCGCTGGTCCGGGCGGTCGAGACACTCCGCGTACCCGTCTGAGGCCGCGCGCCGCCCCGGCGGGCCGGCATCCGCACCTGCGCGGACACCAGTTCTGGGCCACCCCCGGCCATGTGCCGTTGACGCGATCTCCGATGTGCCCGTACACATGGCCTCTATGAGCGCGCCCCACCTTCCCCTGTCCGGTGTCACCGTCGTCAGCCTTGAGCAGGCCGTGGCCGCCCCCTACGCCACCCGGCAGCTCGCCGACCTCGGGGCGCGCGTGATCAAGGTCGAGCGGCCCGGGGGCGGGGACTTCGCCCGTCGGTACGACACGACGGTGCACGGGCAGTCCAGCTATTTCGTGTGGCTCAACCGGTCCAAGGAATCCCTCACGCTGGACCTGAAGGCCCCGCGGGGCCGGGAGATCCTGAACGAGCTCCTCGACGGCGCCGACGTGTTCGTGCAGAACCTGGCGCCCGGCGCCGCCGACCGTCTCGGCCTGGATGCCGAGGCGCTCCGCGAGCGGTGGCCGCGGCTGATCCCGTGCACGATCTCCGGGTACGGCACGTCCGGGCCATGGGCCGACCGGAAGTCGTACGACCTGTTGGTGCAGTGCCAGACCGGGCTGGTGTCACTGACCGGAACCCCCGACGAGACGGCGCGGGTGGGCATCTCCGTCGCCGACATCGCCGCCGGGATGTACGCGTACAGCGGTCTCCTCACCGCCCTGTACACCCGCGCCACCACGGGCACGGCGCATCCGGTGGAGGTGTCCCTGTTCGAGGCGCTGGCGGAGTGGATGGGGCAGCCCGCCTATTACACGCAGTACGGCGGCGCCCAGCCTCTCCGACTCGGCACCCAGCACCCCACCCTCGCCCCGTACGGCGCCTACCCGGCCGCCGACGGCCGTGAGGTGCTGTTCTCCATCCAGAACGAGCGCGAGTGGGCCGTCCTGTGCGCGGAGTTCCTGGGCCGGCCCGAGCTGACCGACGATCCGCGGTTCGCCACGAGCTCCGCCCGAGTGGCCCACCGCGACGAACTCAACGCCGTGGTCGCCGAGCGCTGCGCCCGCTCCGGTGCCGACGAGATCCTCAAGGACCTGGAGTCCATCAACATCGCCTGCGCCGGGGTCAACGACGTCGCCGCGTTCCTGGACCACCCGGTGCTGTCCGGCCGCGACCGCTGGCGCGACGTGGCGGTACCCGGCGGCGCGACGGCGCGGGCCCTGTTGCCGCCGGCCGATCTCGCCGGGGTGCCCGCGCGGATGGACCCGGTGCCCGCGGTGGGCGAGCACACCGAGGCGATCCTGACCGAACTGGGCCGTACCGGCGAGGAGATCGAGGCCCTGCGCGCCGGTGCCGTCGTCTGAGGGCGTTGATCCGCTTCCTCCGTCTCAACTCAGCTGCTCGGCCAGTCCGACGATGATGCCCTCCGGGCCGCGGACGTAGCAGAGCAGATAGCTGTCCTCGAACCGGGCGATCTCGCCGACGAGTTCGGCGCCGTGAGGGCGCAGGCGGGCAACTGTGTCCTTGATGTCGTCGACGGCGAACATGACGCGGTGGGTGCCCAGAATGTTGTGCGGCCGGTTGCGCGGCCCGGCGCTGATCACCGCGGGGCTGCGGTACTTCGCCAGTTCGAGCCGGCTGTGACCGTCCGGGGTCCGGAGCATCGCGATGTCACAGCGGACGCCGTCGAGTCCGGTGCACTGGTCGGCGAAGAGGCCCTCGACCTCCCCCCTGCCCTCCAGCTCCATACCGAGTTCCACGAAGAACGCGATGGCTGCATCCATGTCCTCGACGACGATGCCGACGTTGTCCATCCGCTGAATCGCCATGCCGGTTTCTCCCTCTTCCTCGGGCGGCCGGTGGTGGCCGCTGACGTCCCTGGGACGGAGCCGATGTCGCGTTCTCGACATCCGCGGACCGCCGAACTCCGAAAAACCTGGATCGCGCCCGGCACCGCTGCGGCAGACGACCGGCCGCGGCGTGCCGTCCCCGCTTTCCCATGATTCCTCGACGATTCGCACCGTGCACGACCGAACGCGGCGCACGCTCCCCGCGTCACAGTGTCGGGCGGTGACGGCACCGCCCTGACCGGCTCATCGCCGTCCGCTCGGGGGTATCCATGCGTACGACCGTCCCGCGCACCGTCCGGTTGCTCACCGCACTCGGCCTGCTCGCCGCCGGATGCGGCAGTGTCACCGCGAGCGAGGAGGAGTCCGAACCGGCGCCTCACACCAGGCCCCGTGCGCTCAAGGTGGCCAGGGCCTGGGACGGTTCACCGGCCGCCGAGACCTGGCGCGAGGGCTACTACCCGATGGGCGACCCGGTGCAGCTGCCCGAGGGCGCCTTCCACAACGACGCCGACAAGGAGGCGTACGACACCCGGAACTTCGTGCTGCGCGGCGAGCTCCCCAGGACCCCGCAGAAGAACGCGAAGGTGACCTGGCAGGACGGTGACTCGCTCACGCTGCCGCTCATGGGGGCGCGGGCGGCGTACGAGAAGCTGGGCGGTTCGAACGCCCCCGGGCCGCGTCTCACGGTGACCGGGGCCAAGCTGGGCGAGACGACGCTGGCCACCAGCCGCGGCCCGGCCACCGTTCCGGCGTGGCTGTTCACGATCAGGGGCTATGACACCCCGCTCAAACGGGTCGCCCTCAGCTCCGCCAAGCCGCCGAAGTCGCCCATCGGACCGTTCGAGTACCCCAGCAGCGAGTTGTGGGACCTCGACAGGCTGGTCGAGGTGTCCGCGGACGGCCGGTCCCTCACCGTGCTGGCCCACCACGGGGCGTGCGACGACGGACCCGGCGTGGACGTCCTGGAGACGGAGGGCAGTGTCGTGCTGTCCGCCTACTTCGTGGGGACCAAGGACGGTCCCTGCACGCTCCAGCTGCTGTCCAAGAAGGTGACCGTCGCATTGGACCGCCCGCTGGGCGACCGAACCCTGTTGGACGCGTTCACGGGCAGTCCCGTGCGAGGGACCGAGTGAGTCAGCGGTCCTGAAGGGCCCTCACATCGCAGGGGCCGAGGGGTACTTCGGTCGCGTACTCGGTGCGCAGGACCTCCTCGGCCTCCGGTGAGTCGAGGACGAGGTTCTGGTCGGCGTCGAAGAGGGCGCCGCCGCGCTGGTAGAGGAGCACTCTGGAAGGACTGCACGACCTGGCCGGCGTCGCTGCCGACCGTGGAGACGACGCACATCGACGCGCCGTGGTCGCGGTGGACGCGGGCGCCGAGCTCGGCGAACTCCTCCCAAGTGACGCTGTCCTTGGGCAGGTTGTACCGGTCGAAGGGGTCGTCCCGGCAGAAGTGGACGACCATCGGGGTGTCCGAGTCGAAGGCGTAGACCCGGCCGTCATCGCTGAAGGGGGCCGTGCGGGCGGGCAGCAGGTCGTCCTTCAGGCCGGGTACGGCGGCTATGTCGTCGGTGAGGTCGTCCAGCAGGCGTTCGGCGATGTCGCCGCGCAGCATGCGCGGGAAGCTGCCGATCTCGAAGCCGACGAGGTCGGGTATGCCGCGTCCGGCGACGGCCTGGGCGAGCAGCTTGGTGACCACGTCGGAGGCTCCGGCGCGGGTGACCTTCAGGTGGTAGCGGAAGTCGGTGAGGCGGTCGGCGTCCGGGATGCCCTTCTCGAAAAAGGCCTCGTAGCCCGGGTCGTGGGTCCACAGGGCGAGGGTGACGTCTCCGGAGGTGAGGGCGCTGGTGCTGTCTCCCGCGCAGGCGGTGAGGGCGGCGGCCGCGCTCAGGCCGAGGGCGCCGTGCAGGAGGGCACGGCGGGTCGGGTGGGCTGGTGGGTACACACGTGACTCCTCACGTGGTGCGGCTACGAGTGTGCGGGTGCGAGTGTGCGGGTGCGGTGGAGCTCCGTACGGTCAACACGACGGCCGGTTCGGGGTGTTCGGCCGGTGCGGGGCGGCCCTCGATCAGGGCGATGAGATGCGCGTTGTTCGGGCGGTAGTCCAGCTCCCTTGTGGCCCGGAGCACGCGGTCGCGGACGTCCGGGCTGACGTGCGGTTCGCCGTTGACGACCCGCGACACGGTCTTCTGGGAGACGCCGGCGGCGCCTGCGGCCTCGGTCATGGTCGTCGCCACGGAGGGCTCCCGGGGTGGTTGTCGTCGTCGTTGACTACGTAGTCACGTGGAGCGGTGGCTGTGCGAGGGCTGCATTGACCACGTAGTCACGCCAGTGTGGGGAGTGGTGGGAGCCCAGTCACTGGATCTGTGCGCCCGCAACAGCAATCCGGCGCGGTCCGGCCGCGATCCGGAAGCGATCCGGCAGCGTCAGCTCGTCAGGGCCGACTCGGCGGCTGCCAGGGCCTGTTCGGCGTAACCGCGGCCGAAGAGCACCGCGTGCACAAGGAGCGGGAAGAGTTGGTGGACGCCGATCCGGTGGGGCCAGCCGTCGGCGAGGGGCGCGGTCTCCTGGTAGCCGTCCAGGATGCGGTCCAGGTGGGGGCAGCCGAAGAGGTGCAGCATCGCCAGGTCGGTCTCGCGGTGCCCGCCGTGCGCGGCCGGGTCGATCAGCCAGGCGTGTCCGTCGGCGCCCCACAGGACGTTGCCGTTCCAGAGGTCGCCGTGCAGCCGGGCGGGCGGCTCGGCGGGGCCGGCCAGTTCGGGGAGCCGCTCGCAGACCCGCTCGACGATACGGGCCTCCGTGCCACGGACCGTGCCCTCGTCGACCGCACGGCGCAGATACGGCAGCACCCGGTGCTCGGCGTACCAGCGGGGCCAGTCGGGACCGGTGACGTTACGCATCGGGGCGAGCCCGATGCAGGCGTCCTCGGGGCCGCCGGGCGGCGGGGCGCCGAAGGCGGGGGCGCCGGCTGTGTGCAGGGCGGCCAGTTCGCGGCCCAGCCGCTGCGCGGCCTCGGCGCCGGGACGACCGGTCGCCACCCGGTCGGTGACCAGCCACGGCCCGTCCTGGCCGCGCACGGTGGGGATACGGACCGTGCCGGCCTCGGCCAGCCAGCGCAGCCCGGCCGCCTCGGCCCGAGCCGCCCGGTCTCCGTCGCCGCGTTTGACCATCACCACCCGGCCGTTGTCGAGGGTGACTTCGGCGAGCGTGCCGGAGAGCCGACGCTCGCCTTTGGCCGCACGTCCGGTGAGGCGCGCCGCGACGGCGCCCGGGTCCTCGAAGCTGTTGTGCACGGCCGTCAGCGTACGGCGGCCCCGCCCCCTGCCGAAGTCACCGGGTCAGCCGTTGGCGGCGGCCTTCTTGATCGCCTCGCGGATACGGGAGTAGGTGCCGCAGCGGCAGACGTTCTCGATGCGGTCGATGTCGGCGTCGGTCGGTCGGGGTGTCTTCTTCAGGAGGGCGGCCGTGGCCATGATCTGGCCCGGTTGGCAGAAGCCGCACTGGGCCACGTCGCAGTCGAGCCAGGCCTGCTGCACGGGGTGGAGGCGCTCGCCGTCGGCCAGGCCCTCGATGGTGGTGACCTCGCGGCCGGCGCAGTCGGCGACCGGGACGACGCAGGGCTGGATCTCGTCGCCGTCGAGATGGCTGGTGCAGGCGCGGCAGGCGCCGATGCCGCAGCCGTACTTGGGGCCGGTGACGTTCAGCAGGTCGCGCAGCACCCACAGCAGGGGCATGTCGGCGGGGGCCTCGACGGTGACGCGCTTGCCGTTGAGGGTGAAGGAGTAGGACGGCATCGGTACCTTCTCGGACGAGGCTCAGAAGTTCAGGGGGAAGCGGCGCGGCTTGGTGCCGGTCGCGCGGGCATAGGCGTTGGCGACGGCTCCGGACGCGGCCGGGACGCCGAGTTCACCGGCTCCGCCGGGGTCGCGCCGGGAGGGCATGATGTGCGCCTCGAAGTGCGGTGGGGCGTGCCGTTGGCGGGCGTAGTGGAAGTCGGCGTAGCTGCTCTCGCGGACGGCGCCCTTGTCGATGTGCAGGCCGGCCCGCAGCACCGTGGAGATGCCGTCTACGGCGGTGCCCATGAGCTGGGCCTCAAGTCCGCGCGGGTTCACGGCCGTTCCGACGTCGGCCGCCATCACCACCTTGGTCACCCGGGGGTTCTTCGGGTCGACGGCGTCGATCTCGACCAGACAGGCCACACAGGAGCCGTACTCCTCGTGGACGGCGACCCCCTGGGCGTGGCCCCGCGGCATGGTCCGGCCCCATTTCCCGGCGGTCGCGACCTTGTCCAGTACGGCCTTGACGGCCTTGCCGCGCAGTGTCGTACGGCGGAAGGCGACCGGGTCCTCGCCGAGGCTGCGGGCGACCTCGTCGACGACAATCTCCTCGGCGGTGCGCACGGTGCCGGAGTCCACCGAGCGCCAGGCGCCGAGCGGGATCGCCAGGCCGATCGAGCCCGAGTCGCCGGAGAGGCGGCCGAAGTTGTAGAGGCCGCTGTCGCTGGGAAGCGGGGCCGCGGCGGGGGTGACGGTGGCCGGCCGGACACCGCCCTGGGTGGACAGGCCCTGCTTCCCGGAGGACTCGTTGACCGAGGCCGTCGCGTGGGCGAAGGCCACCACCCGGCCCTGGGCGTGGCTGGCCCGGATCCGGTGGTGGGAGGCGGGGCGCATTCTGCCGTGCCGGACGTCGTCCGCCCGGCTCCACATCAGCTTCACCGGCCGGCGTGCCTTCTTGGAGATCAGGGCCGCCTCGATGGCGGCGTCGTAGTTCAGCCGGCGTCCGAACGAGCCGCCGCCGCGCAGGACATGAACCCGGATCTTCGACGCGGGCAGGCCGATCGTCGCGGCGATGTCGTCGCGCGCGGACTGCGGGGTCTGGGAGGAGAACCAGATCTCGGCACGCCCGTCGCGTACGTCGGCCACTGCCGTGAGCACCTCCATCGGCGCATGGCTGACGAAAGCGAACTCGAACTCGGCCTCGGTCTGCGCCGATCCGCTCGGCGGGGTGTCCAGCTTCGGGACTGCGGCGCGCAGCCGGGAGCGGATCTGGGTGTCGGAGAGGTTCGCCAACGGGCCCGGCGCCCACTTGATCTTGAGCGCGTCGCGGGCCTGGAAGGCGTGGTGGAAGGTCTCCGCGACCACGGCTACACCACCGTCGATCCGGACGACCGCGTGCACGCCGGGCATGGCGCGTGCGGCCGCGGAGTCGACCGAGACGACCTTCCCGCCGATCGTCGGCGGCCTGGCCACCACCGTCGGCTTCGCTCCGGCCACCGCGAGGTCTCCGGTGTACTTCGCCTTGCCGGTCACGATGTCGCGGGCGTCGATCCGGGTCGTCGGCCGGCCGATCACCCGGTGCTGGGAGGCGGGCTTGGGTGTGGTCGGCACGCCCGGCCGGGTGATCCGGGCGGCGCTGCGGCTCAGCGAGCCGAAGGTGGCGGTGCGCCCGTCCGGTGCGAAGACACGGGTGCCCCGGGTGCGCAGGGTCCGCGCGGGGACGTGCCAGCGCCGGGCGGCCGCGGTCACCAGCTTGGCGCGGGCGGTGGCGGCCAGTTGCCGGGCCGGCCCGTACAGCGAACTGACCGAGTTCGAGCCGCCGGTGAACTGGTTGCCCTTGCCTCGGGCGTCCGCGAGCGGGATGTCGACGTCGGCGAGCCGGGCGTCCAGTTCCTCGGCGATCATCATGGCGACGGCGGTGGTGACGCCCTGGCCGACCTCCACACGCGGCAGCCGTACGACGATCCGGTTGGCCGTGGTGACCTCCAGGACCAGCATCTCCTCGTCGGTGCCGGTGGCCACCACTTCGGACGACGGGCGGGCGCCGCCCTCGGCTTCCTCGGCGCCTTCCGCGGGCGAGGCCTCGCAGCCGAGCGGTGCGGCGACGGTCAGGGTGGTCGCCGCGAGCGAGTAGACCACGAACTGTCGACGTGACAACTGACGGGCCAACAGACGCTCCTCTCCGAGAACCCGGGGTGGTTCGACCTGTATGAGGGGCGGTTGCTCGCCGAGGTTGCGCCGGTTGGTCACTCCATCGATCTACGGTTCGGCGATCTACGGTTTGGCCGCTTCGTCGATCGACGGCCCGGGTGACCGCAGTTCGGTACCCCACTCCAGCTGCCGTATCAGCTCGTCGTCGCCGGGCCGACTGCCACGCGCGGCGCCGGGTCCGGGTCGGGGACCGGCGCCGGGTCCGGGGCCTGACGGTGAGTGGGTGCCGCGGGAGATGTTGCCGCTGACCGTGATGTTGTTCTCCACGCGGGGGCGGCGGAGCGTCTCGTAGAGGGCGAGTGCGCTGTCGGTGTCGGGCGTGTCCCGCAGGGACTTGGCGAGGACGACGGCGTCCTCCAGGGCCATGGACGCGCCCTGCCCGGTGGCGGGGGATGCCGCGTGGGCCGCGTCGCCGATGACCAGGGTGCGGCCGGAGCGCCAGGGCGTCCCGGTGGGCAGTTCGGTGGCGTTGGTGACCATCAGCCGGTCGGAGGTGGCCGCGACCAGGTCGGCGGCGGGGGTGGCGTCCTTGCGCAGCAGCGGCAGCAGCAGATCGCGCCATCGGGCGGGGGTGCCGTGGGCGAGGTCGTCGGCGGTCAGCGGGGTGTCGGTGACACGGGCGAACCAGTACGACTCCCCCGCGGGCGACACCGCGTATCCGAAGGCGACGGAGCTGCCGCGGACCATGGTGATGGTCTCGCCCTCGCCGGACGGGGGTGCGGCGTCGGTGTAGCCGTAGAAGACGTACTGCCCGGCGTAGTCCGGGCGGGCGTCGGGGGCGACGATCCGGCGGACGGTGGAACTCAGGCCGTCGGCGCCGATGAGGAGGTCGCCGGTGGCCGTACTGCCGTCGGCGAAGTGGGCGGTGACGCCGTCCGGTCCTTCCTCGACGGATACGAGGCGGGCGCCGTGCCGGATGTCGATGCCACGGCCTGTCACCTCGGCCTGTAAGGCGGCGTTGAGATCGCCGCGCCGCACGCAGCGGTACCGCAGGTGGGGGGTGCCGGCCTCGCCGAGCGGCACCTGGGCCACCTGGGTGCCCGTGTCGTCGAGGACCCGCATCGAGGTGAGGGGGAAGCCGATCGCGGTGACCGCGGCCGAGGCGTCGATCTCCGCGAGGGCGCGCATGCCGTTGGTCGCGAGCGTAAGGAACGCGCCGATGTCCTCGGCGGAGTCGGGGTGCGCCCTCGTGCACAGTGACGTCGAATCCCGCCTTGTGCAGGGCAAGAGCCGCTCCCGCACCGGCGATTCCGCCCCCGATGACCAGTACCTGTGCCACATCGCTCCCTACTCGTACGCACACGGCCCCCGTGCGCACACCTCGCCCGCCGGTCTCCCGCACATCGCCCGGGTCCTTCGTGGAACGTCCCGGCACCTGCGTGGGTTCCCGCGCCGGACCGGGTCCATCGGATGGTCCCGGCCATGGGCGGCACGGAGTGGGTGGCATGGGGCGGGCGCCGTGGAGCGGGTGGCATGGAGCGGGTGGCGGCATTCCCCATGTCTGCGTGGGCGCTGGTCATCGGTGTTCCTGGCTTGTTCCGCATGGTTCCTGCGACGTCTCTCGCGAACGGTGCAACCATGGAGCCAATCCGGGTGTCTCACCAGATACCAGACAGACAGCTTCCCGGGGGGACGCAATGGTACGAAAGAGAACGGCATGGGCGGCACTCGCGCTCATGGGCACCACCTTGGGAGTGGCGGCGGTTCCGGCCGGTGCCGCACCGGTCAGCACGACGGCCCTGACCACGGCCTGCCCCACGGGCTGGGGCAGTGTGGCCAAGACCCGCTCCGCCGCCACGACGGAGTCGGTGACGAACATCAGGACCGGCCGGCACGCCTGCTTCGACCGCATGGTCGTCGACGTCCCCGGCGCAGGCACGGGCGCCCTCGGCTACTCCGTCAGGTACGTCAGCCGACTCCACCAGGACGGCTCGGGCAACTACATCCCCGTGGGCGGCGGAGCCGTCCTCGAAGTGCGGGTGGCCGCCCCGGCGTACGACACGGACACCGGGAAGCCCACGTATCCCGTGCGCGCGGGTCAGCGCCTGTCGGGCGTGGACCTCACGGGCTACCGCACCTTCAGGGACGCGCGGTTCGCCGGCAGCTTCGAAGGGGACACACAGATCGGACTCGGGGTCCGGGCCCGGCTGCCGTTCCGGGTGTGGGTGACTGCCGGCCGGGTCGTGGTCGACGTCGCACACAACTGGACCGGGGCACGCTGAGGTCGCCGGACGATCAGGGCGGCCCGCCCCACCCCACGATGCGGCCCGCCTCACCTCACGGAGGCGGGCCCCTGATACTCCCGGAGCTTCCGGTAAAGGGTCGCCCTCGCGATCCCCAACGCCGCGGCGGCGCGTGCCTTGTTGCCGCCGTGGCGGCGCAACGCCTCCAGGATCGCGGCCCGTTCGGCGAGCTCCATCGGGCTGAGGCTCCGCCCCGCGGGCCCCTCCCGGACGAGATCCGGCAGTTCGTTCCGCCGCACCGGCCCGGAGATCCGGCGCTGACTCGCCAGCGCCCGTACGAGGTGGGCGAGTTCTGTGACGTTGCCGGGCCAGGGGTGCTGTTCCAGTGCCCGCAGCGCGTCCAGCGTCCAGGTCAGCGGCGGACTGCCGGGGGCGGGACCGGGCGCGAGGACGGGCAGCAACTCCCTGATGTCCTCGGGGCGTTCACGCAGGGCGGGCACGGTCACCGAACGGGCCGCGAGGGTGTCGAGAAGGCGCTGAAGACAGGGGCCCGGCGGAGTTCCGGGGGTGTAGGTGGCGACCAGATGGAGGCCGGGACGCCCGTCCAGGAGGGAGTTGAGGGCGGCGACGTCCGGCTGGGCCAGCCGTTCGGCATGCCTCAGCAGCAGCGGACGGTCACCCGCCCTCCCCCAGCCCCCGGCCGGAGGGACACCCTTCTCGCCACGCTCGCCGTCCTTGAGGCCGAGTTCGGGTGACTCGGCGGCGTCCACGACCAGCGGGGCCGTGCCGTCGAGCAGTTCGAGAGCGAGTGCGGTCTTGCCGGTGCCCCGCTCGCCCACGAGGAGCAGCGGCGCCCTGGTGCGTGCCAGGACTGTCGCCCGCGCGACCGCGTGCCGCCACGGCACCGAGCCCCCCACCAGCGAGCCCGCCGGACAGGGCGGCGCCGACGACGGCTCCACCGGACGTGGTTCGAGTACGGCGACGAGGCCGAGGTCGCGGCCGTCGTGCCGTACCGGAGTGATCTCGGCGGTGCACCCGGCGTCCTCGGGAAGCGGGATGTCGTACGGCTCCCCGGTCCCCCTCCCCCACGCGCGCGTGGCCGCATCCAGCGCGGCCCGCTCCAGCGCCTCCAGCACCTGCGGCGAGGCAAGGTGTGCCGCCGCCTCGCTGATCAGGCGGTTGCGACCGTCCAAGGCGACGACCGCCCGTCCGTTCTCCCGCGCGGCCCGCTCGTAGGCGTCGAGCAGGGCGCGTTCCGCGGTACGCGCGCGTGCCCGCAGTTCCGCCTCCACCGCAGCCGCGGCCGCCTCGGCGAGGGCGGCGCCGGGATGCGGTCGGCAGCCGGTGCAGAGACCGGAGGCGACCGTCACCGTGCCGAGGGCCTGTCCCGTCTCCGGGGAGAGCAGGGGCACGCTGACCGCGGAGACGTCCTGCCACACGTCGAGGAAGTGCTCGGGGCCGTGTACCTCCGCCCGGCGCCGGGTGCGCAGCGCGAGCGCGGCGCTGTTGTGGCCGACCTCCCGCTCGGACAGGTCGCGGCACGCGTCGTCGCCGGGCACGCTGCCGGCCGACCACAGCACCCTCAGCCGCTCGTCGGTGAGGACGAGCGCCGAGCGTCCGGCGTCCAGGGCGGGGGCGATGCGGGCGAGCACGGGGCGTGCCGCCTCCAGCAGGGGCGAGTCGGCCGGGTGGGCCGACTCCGGTGCCGGGCCGTCGAGATCGGGCCGTACGCCGAAGAACCGGGCGCGCCGCCAGGCCGCGACGATGTCGTCCGGGACGCCGTCCGGGAGGGGACGTCCCGTCAGGAACCGTTCGCGGGCCTGGCGCAGGGGGGCGAGGGCAGGGGGATGTTCCGCGGTGGTCATGGCGTCCCTCACCGTATCGGGGGCGTCACGCCCCGGGCGACGGCGGGTTGTCTCGTATTGAGACACCCATGACCGGCCACTCCGCTCCATGATCTTGAAAGGTCGGAGCCTTTCCCTCCCGTGTCCTGTCTCATCTCCTGGAGCGTTCTGTCGTGCACACCGTCGTCGAGACCGATGTACTGATCGTGGGCAGCGGCCCGGCGGGCGCCTCGGCCGCGCTCGCGCTGAGCAGCTACGGCGTGCGCAACATGGTCGTCACCCGATACGCGAGCCTCGCCGACACGCCCCGTGCGCACATCACCAACCAGCGGACCATGGAGGTGTTGCGCGATCTGGGCGTCGAGCAGGACGTGATCGCCCAGGCGACGCCGCAGCACCTGATGGGCGACACGACGTTCTGCACCAGCCTGGCCGGCGAGGAGCTGGGCCGGGTCCGCTCCTGGGGCAACGATCCGCTGGTGCAGGCGGCGCACGAGCTGGCCAGCCCGACCCGTATGTGCGACATGCCGCAGCATCTGATGGAGCCGGTGCTGGTGAACGCGGCGATCGCACGCGGCACGGACCTCCGGTTCAGCACGGTCTACAAGTCCTTCGTGCAGGACAAGGCCGGCGTCACGGTCACCGTCGAGGACCGGCTGCGCGGCGACGAGTACACGATCCGCGCCAGGTACCTGATCGGCGCCGACGGCGGCCGTTCCAAGGTGGCCGAGGACGCGGGGCTGCCGATGGGCGGGCAGATGGGTGTCGCGGGCAGCATCAACATCGTCTTCGACGCGGATCTGTCGAAGTACACCGCGCACCGGCCCTCCACCCTCTACTGGGTGCTAGCGCCCGGCGCCACGGTCGGCGGCATCGGCGCCGGCCTGGTGCGCTGTGTGCGGCCCTGGAACGAGTGGCTGATCGTGTGGGGCTACGACGTGACCGCGGGCGCCCCCGACCTCACCGAGGAGTACGCGCTGTCCGTCGTACGGCAGCTGGTCGGCGACGACGGGATACCGGTGACGATCAAGTCGTCGTCGGCGTGGACGGTGAACGAGATGTACGCCGAGACCTACGCCAACGGGCGTGTCTTCTGTGCCGGTGACGCCGTGCACCGTCACCCGCCGTCCAACGGGCTCGGTTCCAACACCTCCATCCAGGACTCCTACAACCTGGCGTGGAAGCTGAAGCTCGTGCTCGACGGGGTCGCCTCGCCGAAGCTCCTCGACACCTATGACGCCGAGCGGGCTCCGGTCGGGAAGCAGATCGTGACCCGCGCGAACAAGTCCATCGCCGAGACCGCCCCGGTCTTCGAGGCGCTGGACGGGCTGTCGCCGCAGACCCCGGAGCGGCTGTGGGCCAACATCGCCGCCCGCAAGGACGCCACGGAGGCGGCCGAGAAGCAGCGGACGGCGCTGCGTGAGGCGATCGCGTTCAAGGTGTACGAGTTCAACGCGCACGGCGTCGATCTCAACCAGCGCTATCCCGCCGACAGCTCTGCCGCCGTCGTCCCGGACGGCACGCCCGATCCCGGTTTCACCCGCGACCCCGAGCTGCACCACCAGCCGACCTCCCGCCCCGGCGCCAAGCTCCCGCACGCCTGGATCACCTCGGGCACCCGGACCGTGTCGACCCTGGACACCGTCGGCAAGGGCCGCTTCACGCTGCTCACCGGCATCGGCGGCGACGCGTGGGTGCGGGCCGCCGAGGCGCAGCCCCTCGACATCGCAACTGTGGTGATCGGACCGGGGCAGGAGTACGAGGACCCCTACGGCGACTGGGCGAACCTCAGGGAGATCTCCGACGCGGGCGCCCTCCTCGTACGCCCCGACGGGTATGTGGCGTTCCGGCACGCCGGGGCGGCCGAGGACGCCGAACGGTTGCTCACGGACGCGCTGCGGCGGATTCTCGGGCACGGTTGAGATGAGCGCCGAGGAAGCGGGAGAAGGACAGGAAGCCGGGGAAGGAGCCCACATGACCGGCGAGCCGACAGTCACCGACGAGGCCGTCGCCAGTCTGCGCGGGACGGGCGATCCACGGCTGCGGGAGCTGCTGACCGGTCTGGTCCGGCATCTGCACGCCTTCGCGCGGGAGACCCGGCTGACGCAGGAGGAATGGGAGCGGGCGATCGGGTTTCTGACGGCGACCGGGCAGGCCTGCACCGACACCCGTCAGGAGTTCATCCTGCTGTCGGACGTGCTCGGGCTGTCGATGCTCGTCGAGACGATCAACGAGCGCCAGGGCCCGGGCGCCACCGAGTCGACGGTGCTGGGCCCCTTCCACATGACCGAGTCCCCGGTGCGTGCGCTCGGCGCGAACATCGACCTGGTCGGTGACGGCGAGCCGTGCGTGGTCAGCGGCCGGGTGCTGTCCCGGGACGGCGATCCACTGCCCGGGGCGGTGGTCGACGTGTGGCAGGCCGACGGGCACGGCTTCTACGACGTGCAGCGCCCGGACGTACAGCCGCCGGGCAACGGCCGGGGCCTGTTCACTGCCGACGCCGAGGGCCGATTCTGGTTCCGTACGTGCGTGCCGAGCCCGTATCCGATCCCGACGGACGGCCCGGTCGGTGACCTGCTGCGGGCCACGGGACGGCACCCCTACCGTCCGGCCCACATCCACTTCATCGCCTCGGCCGCCGGCCACACGCCGGTGACCACGCACATCTTCGTGGCGGGCAGCGAATACCTGGACTCCGACGCCGTGTTCGCCGTCAAGCAGAGCCTGGTGCAGGACTTCGCGTCGACCGACGACCCGGCGCTGGCCCGGGAGTACGGCGTGGCGAACCCCTTCCGGCACGCCCGGTTCGACCTCGTCCTGGAGCGGGCGTGACCGGTTCCCTCGACTTCTCGTACGAGACCCGGCCGGTGCGGGTCGTCCTGCGGCCCGGCGCGGCGGTGTCGGCGACGCCCGGTGAGGCCGAACACCTGGCTCTGCGGCGGCTGTTGGTGGTGTGCGGTGCGCGCGGGGCGGACACCGCCCGCGCGGTCGCGGACGCGCTGGGCCCGGCCTGTGCGGGCCTGCACGACGGGGCCCGGATGCACGTACCGGTCGAGGTCGCCGACCGGGCCGTCGAGGTGGCCCGGGCGGCGGGTGCCGACGGGTGCGTGGCGGTAGGCGGCGGTTCGTCGATCGGGCTGGGCAAGGCGATCGCGCTGCGCACCGGGCTGCCGCTGATCGCGGTGCCGTCCACCTACTCGGGCTCGGAGATGACCCCGGTCTGGGGCCTGACCGAGCACGGCGCCAAGCGCACCGGCCGCGACCCCGTCGTACAGCCCCGCAGCGTCGTCTACGACCCCGAGCTCACCCTCCCCCTGCCCGTGCCGCTCTCCGTGACCAGCGGCGTCAACGCGATCGCGCACGCCGTGGAGGCGCTGTACGCCCCGGACACCTCGCCCCTGGTGCAGCTGATGGCCGAGGAGGCCGTACGGGCGATGGCGCGGGCGCTGCCCGAGGTGGCCGCGGAGCCGACGTCGCTTCAGGCGCGCGGCCGTGCGCTGTACGGCGCCTGGCTGTGCGGGTCGTGTCTGGGCGCCACCACGATGGGCCTGCACCACAAGCTGTGCCATGTCCTGGGCGGCACCTTCGATCTGCCGCACGCCGAGACGCACACGGTGGTCCTGCCGTACGCCTTGGCCCACAACGCATCCGCCGCACCGCAGGCGGCAGCGGCGGTGGCCCGCGCCCTGGACGCCGAGGACGCGCCGACGGCCCTGTGGGAACTGGCCGGGCGCCTCGGCGCACCCCGTTCCCTGGCCGAACTCGGGCTCACCGAGGCCGACTTGGCGACGGCAGCCGCCCGCACCGCGGGCCAGGCGTACGCCAACCCCCGCCCGGTCACGGTGGACGGCGCGCTCGCCGTGCTGCGGGCGGCGTACGAGGGCGCACGGCCGGTGACCGCGACCCGGTGAGCCCTCCCCGTTCATCCTCTCCTCCTCCCCCTCACGTTCCCCCGCCCCCCTCAGAAAGGTGACTGCCATGCCCCTCGGACTGCTCAGGGCTCGACGCTCCCGGGGGGTGCCCCCTGCCGGGTTTCCCGTTCCGCCGGGCGCGGGTGGTGTGGGCCGCGAGGTCGTGGATCCGGTGGGGCTGCCGATGCGGGGCGCCGATGTGACGGTGACGGCGCTGGACTCCCACGAGGTCGTGGTGCGAGGCACCACGGATCCGTACGGGCTGTTCTTCGCCGCGCTGCCGCCGGGCCGCTACGGCCTGCGGATCACGGCCGAGGGGCTCACCCCGCACCAGGAGACCCTGGACGTCGTCACCGGTACGACACCCGCCACCGCTCGGGCCCAGCTGGTGTCGGCGCGGCAGCTGGATCTGCCGGTGCCCGGCACCTGGCTGTTCGACCCGCCGCACACGGCGATCCGGTTCATCGCCAAGCATGTCGGCATGGCCCACGTCCACGGCCGTTTCGAGCAGTTCACGGGCGGCATCCGGGTGGCGCCCGACATGGTGGCGTCCCAGGTGTCGGTGCGAATCGACGCGGCCAGCATCACCACGGGCAACAACACCCGGGACAATCACCTGCGTTCGGCCGACTTCCTGGACGTCGAGCGCTATCCGTACATCGATTTCGTCAGTACCCGCTTCGCCTACCGGGGCGGCGCCAAGTGGACCCTGCACGGCTCCCTGACCATGCACGGGATCAGCCGTTCCGTCGAGCTGGACACCACCTACCTGGGCTCCGTCAACGGCGGCTACGGCGAGGAACTGCGCTGTGCGGCGCTGGCCAGGGCGGAGCTGCACCGGGAGGACTACACGCTGAACTGGCGCAGCATGCTCGCCCGCGGGATCGCGGTGGTCGGTCCTACGGTGCAGTTGGAGCTGGACGTCCAGGCGATGTACCGCACCCACGACACACCCACGCCTCCCGACTAGGCCGGGGTGGCTGAGAGGTACCTCACGCCCCGGTTACGAATCGCTCAACCTCTGGTTGCGACGCGGTGATCGAGCGACTATGGGTGCATGACACTGGCCCAGCGCGCCATGGAGCAACTGGAAGTCTGGCCCGACCTCAGTTCGGGCCCAGCCAGTTGCGGCGCAGGACGGGCCCTGTGCTCCGTCCACAGCGAGATCGTGCACTTCCATTCCGACCACGACGTGGACCTGCACCTCACCGAGAGGGCCATAGAGCGCTTTCGCGCCGACCTCCGGGAGTCGACCGCGATCCGGCTCGTCCCGGGTTCCCGCTGGGTGACCGTCCACCTCGATTGCGACACCGACGTCGATCTGCTGATGAGCCTGGTCAGCATGGCGCTCAAGGCCCACCAGACCGGGTCGTCCCCCGTCGGCCACCCGGCCCGGTCCGAATGCAACTTCCACCGCGTCACGGTGGTGCCGCGCTAGCGGCGGTGCCGCGCCAGCACCGGTGCGTCAGCGCTGCTCGGTGTCGTCCTCGCCCGCCTCCAGCAGGCCCGCGGCGGCGCCGATAATGCGGGGGTCGGGGGCGCCGACGACCTCGTCGTCCTTGTCGGCGTAGTCGAAGCGGGCCAGCACGCTGCGCATGGCCTCGACGCGGGCCCGCTTCTTGTCGTTGCTCTTGACCACCGTCCAGGGCGCGTGCTCGGTGTCCGTCTCGCGGAACATGGCGACCTTGGCGGCGGTGTAGTCGTCCCAGCGGTCCAGCGACGCCAGGTCCATGGGGCTGAGCTTCCACTGCCGTACGGGGTCGACCTGACGGATCGTGAAACGGGTGCGCTGCTCGCCCTGGGACACCGAGAACCAGAACTTGACCAGGTCCACGCCGTCGTCCACCAGCATCCGCTCGAAGGCGGGGGCCTGCCGCATGAAGCGCCGGTACTCGTCGTCGGTACAGAAGCCCATCACCCGCTCCACGCCGGCCCGGTTGTACCAGGACCGGTCGAACAGCACGATCTCGCCGGCGGTCGGCAGATGCTCGACGTAGCGCTGGAAGTACCACTGTCCGCGCTCGCGCTCGGTCGGCTTCTCCAGCGCGACCACGCGGGCGCCGCGCGGGTTGAGATGCTCCGTGAACCGCTTGATCGTGCCACCCTTGCCGGCCGCGTCCCGTCCCTCGAAGACGATGACGAGCCGCCGCCCGCTCTCCTTGATCCAGCTCTGCAGCTTCAGCAGCTCGATCTGCTGGAGCCGCTTGTGCCACTCGTACTCCGGGCGCTCCATGCGCTGCTCGTACGGGTAGTTCTCGCGCCAGGTGTCCACCGGGCCGCCGTCCGGCCGGATCAGTACGGGATCGTCCTGATCGGTGTAGTCGACGCGCAGCCCTGACAACAGTTCGGTATTCATACACCGATGCAAGCGAGCGCTTTCGTACGCTCGGCGAACCCCAGGCAAAGATCAGCTATAGGTGACGCCCGCGCGGCCGCTCAGAGACCGCCGGACCCGGCCTCGACCAGCCTCGCGAGCTTGGCCAGCGCCATCCGCGTGCCGGTCTCGTTGTCCTTCGCGGGCACGGCGTCGGGAAGGCCCTCGTGTACGACGAGGACGTCCGTGCCGTCGGCGGCGTCGGTGAGAGTGGTGGTCATCGTCATCGTGCCGTGCAGCGCGGGGTCGTCGGTCTCGAACTCGACCTCTTCGACGACCCGCTCGTCCGGCACCAGTCTCACGAAGCGGCCGTGGTACGTGTCGGTGTGCGAATCCGACTTGCCCGTGCCGGTCGGCAGGTCATAGGTGAGCGAGACCCGGAACGCCCCGCCCTCCGTACCGTCGAAGTGGTGCACCCGCGCGGTCATGCCGTCCGGCACCCGCCACTTCGCGACGGCGTCCGCGTCCAGCAATGCCCGGTAGACGGCGGCACGCGAGGCGTTCACATGCCGGGAGACCCGCGTCGTCTGCATGGCCTCACGATAGCCCGCGTCAGGGGGACTCCCAGAAGGCCAGTGCCCGCATCGCCTCGGCCGTCCGGGTGAAACCGTCGTCGCCCAGCAGGGCCCGTGCCTCGACGTTGAACCGGTCGACCTCCGGCTGCGCGGCGTCCAGTGCGGCGGCCCCGTCGGCGGTCAACTCCAGTACCACGGCCCGGTGTTCGCGCGGATGCGCCCGTTTGGCGACGAGACCGGCCGCGGTGAGCCGCCCGACCAGCCCGGTGACGGCGGACTCGCGCAGCCCGAGGACGCGGGCCAGCCGCTGCTGGGAGATGCCCGGCTCGTCACGGACCGCGTACAGCGCGCCGAGTTGGGCCGTGGTGATCCCGGCGGCGGTCTGCAGACGCCGGTCGAAACCGGTGCGCAGCCGGTGGGCCGCCCTCTGGAGCAGGAAGAACAGACGCAGGTCGGGCTCGGACATGGACCGATGTTGACAGACGTCGCCGGGCGGCACCATGCTCACTTCACTAGTGAAGTGAGTCGGTGGGAGTGGTGCCTGCGGCGCGATGCGCGCGAGGCCCCGCCCGCTCCCCCACCGCGCAGAGAGGCGGAACCCGTGCCCGTCATCGACGCCTGGATGCAGCATCCGACGCCGCGCCACGCCAACCACGAGATGTTCGAGTCGCTGCGCCGGTGGACCGGCTGGTCGACGCTCGACAAGCCGCTGCCCGTCGAGGTCACGGTGGCCGCGCTGGAGGCCGCGGACGTGGCGATCGGGCTCACGGCCGCCTGGTACGGGCCGCAGGGCGCGCTGATCGACAACGATGAGGTGGCCGCCTTCGTGGAGCAGTCGGGCGGGCGGCTGCGCGGAGTGGCGGGCGCCGATCTCGCCCGGCCCATGGCCGCCGTACGGGAACTGCGGCGCGCCGTCGAGGAGTCTGGCTTCGTGGCGCTGCGTGTCATCCCGTGGCTGTGGGAACTGCCGCCCACCGACCGGCTGTACTACCCGCTCTACGCGGCCTGCGTGGACCTCGGCGTGCCGTTCTGCACGCAGGTCGGGCACACCGGCCCGCTGCGGCCGTCGGAGACCGGGCGGCCCATCCCGTACATCGACCAGGTCGCCCTGGACTTCCCCGAGCTCACGATCGTGTGCGGGCACATCGGCTATCCGTGGACGACGGAGATGATCGCGGTCGCCGACAAGCACCCCAACGTCTTCATCGACACCAGCGCCTACACCGTCCGCCGGTATCCGCCGGAACTGGTGGAGTATCTGCGCGGCCGGGGCCGCCGCAAGGTCCTGTTCGGCTCCAACTACCCCATGATCAAGCCGAGTCGGGCCCTGGAGCACCTGGACGCCCTGAACCTGGACGAGGAGACGCGGGAGCTGTTCCTGCACGGCAACGCCCGCCGCGTCTTCGCCCTCTGACGGACCGCGCGAGGTTCAGCGCACCAGGCAGGGCCGCTTGGCGTCGAAGGTCCAGCCCTTGATCAGGTACTGCATCCCGGCCGCGTCGTCCCGCCCCGACAGCGCCTTCTCCCGGTACAGCTCGTGTGCGGCGAGGAGCCGGTCCTGGTCCAGGCGGATTCCGAGGCCGGGCGTGTCCGGTACGGCGACCTCGCCGCCGACGATCCGCGGCGGCTCGGCGGTGAGCCGTTCCCGGCCCTCCTGCCAGATCCAGTGGGTGTCCAGGGCGTTGTACTCGCCGGGTGCCGCCGCCCCGCAGTGGGCCATCATCGCCAGGGAGATGTCGAAGTGGTTGTTGGAGTGGCAGCCCCAGGTGAGCCCCATGGCGTTGCACAGCTGGGCGACCCGTACCGAACCCCGCATGGTCCAGAAGTGCGGGTCGGCCAGCGGGATGGAGACCGACTGCAGGGCCAGTGCGTGGGTCAGCTGACGCCAGTCCGTGGCGATCATGTTGGTCGCCGTGGGCAGGCCGGTGGCCCGGCGGAACTCCGCGAGGATCTCCCGTCCCGAGTAGCCGTCCTCCGCCCCGCAGGGGTCCTCGGCGTAGGCGAGGGTGCCGACGAGAGGGCGGCACAGTTCGACGGCCTCGCGCAGGGACCAGGCGCCGTTGGGGTCGAGGGTGATCCGCGCCTCGGGGAAGCGGTCCTTGAGCGCCCGTACGGCCGTCACCTCCTCGGTGCCCGGCAGGACGCCGCCCTTGAGCTTGAAGTCGCGGAAGCCGTAGTGGTCGTAGGCGGCCTCGGCCTGGCGGACGATCGCCTCGGGGGTGAGGGCCTCCTCGTTCCGGATGCGGTGCCAGTCGACGGCGGCGTCGGGGTCGCGGGCGTAGTCCAGGTCGGTGCGGTCCGGGTCGCCGACGTAGAAGAGGTAGCCGAGGACCCGTACGGCGTCGCGCTGTTTGCCGTCGCCGAGCAGGGCGGCGACGGGTACCTCCAGGTGCTGGCCGAGCAGGTCGAGGAGCGCCGACTCCACGGCGGTGACCGCGTGCACCGTCGTCCGCAGGTCGAAGGTCTGGGCGCCGCGGCCGCCCGAGTCACGGTCGGCGAAGGTCGCCCCGATCGTGCGCAGGACGCGCTGGTAGTCGCCGACGCGTGAGCCGACGACGTGGGGTTCCGCGTCCCGCAGGGTCCGGGTGATCTTCTCCCCGCCGGGCACCTCGCCCAGGCCGGTGCGGCCCTCGGAGTCCTCCAGGACCACCACGTTGCGCGTGAAATAGGGGGCGTGCGCTCCGGAGAGGTTGAGGAGCATCGAGTCGCGGCCGGCGACCGGATACACGGTGAAGCGGGTGACGACGGGCTGACTCATGGCTTGTGGATGCCGTTCTCGTGAGGGGGGCGGTCGGTCAGACGGCGAGGGCGTCGAGGGCCTGTTCCAGAACGAGGACGCCGCCCAGACCCAGGATCGCGAGGACCGTCGTATAGGTCGTACGGGCCTTGATGGCATCCAGGACGGACAGGTTGAAGTACTCCTTGAACATCCAGAAGCCAGGGTCGTTGACGTGGGAGAAGGCGATCGATCCGCAGGACACGGCGAGCACCATCACCTCGGGGTGTACGCCGCTGCCGGCGAGCAGGGGCAGCGCCACGCCGGAGGCGGTGACGACGGCGACGGTCGCGGAGCCGAGGGCCACCCGGAGGATGGCGGCGATCAGCCAGGCGAGGACGATCGGGGAGATGGACCAGCCGTCGGTCGCGTCCTTGATGTAGTCGGATATCCCACCCTCGACGAGGACGTTCTTGAAGGCGCCGCCCGCTCCGATGACGAGCAGGATCATCGTCATCGCCTGGGCGGCCTCCTTGCACGAGGCGCTGACCTCGGCCAGGCTGCGGCCGACGCGCGGGCCGAACGCCCAGATCGCCACGAGCAGGGTGAGCAGCAGGGCGATCGGCGCGGAGCCGATGAAGGCGACGAAGTGCATCAGGCCCCCGTCGCCCGAGCCCGCCAGGTCGGTCACGGCCGCCCCGGCGATCAGTACGACGGGGAGCAGGGCGACGGACAGCGACCAGCCCATGCCGGGCATCTCGTCCTCGTCGAAGACCCGCTCGCTCACCAGGCCCTTGGGGATGGAGGGGTTCATCGCCCGGACGAAGGGGAGGCGCGGCCACAGCAGGGCGATGGCCGCGCCGATCGGGACGGCGACGAACAGGCCGTAGAACAGGGTGAGTCCGACGGACGCCTGGAAGGTCGCGGCCACCGCGGTGGGGCCGGGGTGCGGTGGCAGGAAGCTGTGCATGGTGGACAGGGCGATGGACATGGGCAGCCCCACCCACAGCAGGTTCGCCCGGGTGACCCGGACCAGGGTGAAGGCGATCGGCACGATGATGACGAAGGCGACCTCGTAGAACATCGTCACGCCGATGAGCATGGCCGTCAGCACCATGGCCACCTGGACCCAGCGGGGCCCGCACACGTCCAGGAGCCGGCCGGCGATGCGCTGGGCGGCGCCCGAGTCCCCCATCACCCGGCCGACCATGGCACCGAGCCCGATGGTGAGCATGGTGTCGCCGATCTGGTCGCCGATGCCCTCCGCGAGGACGTCCGGGATCTTCTCCAGCCCGATCCCCTGCACCAGGCCGACGCCCACGGCCACCAGGAGCAGGGCCGCGAAGCCGTTCAGCCTCAGTTTGGTCATCAGGACGAGCAGGACCAGGACACTGATCCCGACCACCACGAGCGGCATATGTCGGTTCTCCTTTGAACGTCGGCCGCTTCCGTTCAACCCACTGAATGGGGTCCTCACATGAAGACGCCGTCTACATATGAGGACGGAGATTATGGTCGTGGACGGTCAAGGTCAATGGGTCTGCACCGATCGATTCACCCGCGTCGCAGTCGTCGCAGTCGGCGCACCCGTCTCACTCGTCACCGGTCGCGGCCCGCCAGCCGCTCCAGTGCAGGACGGTGATCACGACCACCGGCCCGTCCGGCGGCTCTCGCGTGTACTGGGCGTACTTCTGCCGCAGCAGGTCGACGGCGGCGGCGTACTCGTCGCGCGCCGCCTGTTCCGGAGCGTCGGGCGCCAGGATCCGGGCGCCACCGTCCGCCCGCACCCACCACAGGCGGTCCCAGTCGTCGTCGTACACGTCCGCCAGGAGGCAGACGGCCGGGGTGACCTCGATGTTGTGCAACCGCTTGAGCCGCCGGGACCGCTTCGGTTTGGCGTCGACGGCGGTGACGATCTCGTCGCCGCGCACCGCGAACACGACCGGCACCAGATGCGGACGGCCCCCGGGGTCGACCGTCGCCAGCCTTGCGACGGCCGCCGCCGCGAACCGCCCGCGCGCCTCGTCCTGCTCGATCTGCGGCATCTCGGCTCCTTACGCCGGGCGGTACATCGTGCCCTGTCCCGGGTACCCCTATCCGTGTAGCGCCCTCCGGGCGGATCAGGCGGATCGGGTGGTGTCGATGGTCGGTGACACGGACGACGACATCGAGACACGGCGGCGCGGCGGCAGTGGCCATCGGGCGGTGCCGCACACGGCCGACGTGCGCGTCGAGGCGTGGGGCGCGAGCCGGGAGCGCTGTCTGGTCGAGGCCGCGCTGGGGATGGTGGAGTGCTTCGCGGACGTCACGGCGGTACGGCCCACCTCGGTGGAGCGGGTGCGGTTCGCGCAGGACACCGACGAGGACCTGCTGACCGCCCTCCTCGACGAGGTCGTCTTCCGCCTCGACGTGGACGGCCGGGTGCCCGTCGATCTGGAGGCCGACGCCACGGAAGGCGACCTGGACGTGCGCCTCGCCCTCGCCGACCTCGCGGACGTGGAGATCACCGGCGGCACACCGAAGGGCGTCTCCTGGCACGGGCTGCAGATCGGGCCGGGCCCGTACGGGTGGTCGTGTGCGGTGACCGTGGACGTGTGAGGGGTGACGGCGGGCGCCGACAGGTGAGGGCGGACGCGCGAGCGCCGAGGTGTGAGGGGTGGACGCGCGAGCGCCGAGATGTGAGGGGTGGACGCGCGAGCGCCGAGATGTGAGGGGTGGACGCGCGAGCGCCGAGATGTGAGGGGTACGGCCGCGCAGCCGCCGTCGGAAGCCGAACGGCCGCCCCCGTGCCCTCAGCCCTTCACCACCCCCAGCGGCACCAGCCGGGCCACCGTCCGGCACAGTCCCGCGCCCTCGCTCGCGGCCACCACTTCGCCCACGTCCTTGTACGCCTCGGGCGTCTCCTCCGCCAGGCCGCGCAGGGAGCGCGGGCGCACCGCGATGCCTGCCGACTCCAGCCTGGCCCTCAGTTCCCGGCCGCCCACCACGCGGGCGGCCCGGTGGCGGCTGAGGACCCGGCCGGCGCCGTGGCAGGTGGAGGAGAACGCGTCTCCGCCGGGCACCCCGACCAGGACGTAGGAGGCGGTGCCCATCGTCCCGGGGATCAGCACCGGCTGGCCGACCTCACGCAGGTCGTCGGGCAGGTCCGGATGGCCGGGCGGGAAGGCGCGGGTCGCGCCCTTGCGGTGGACGCACAGGGTGCGGCGGGTTCCGTCCACCGGATGGGTCTCGATCTTGGCGAGGTTGTGGGAGACGTCGTACACCAGCGACAGCCGGGTGCGCGCGGTGCTGCGGAAGACCCGGCGGGCCGCGTCGGACAGCAACTGGCGGTTGGCACGGCCGTAGTTGGCGGCGGCCGCCATGGCGCCGAGGTACCGCTGTCCCTCCGGTGACTCGACCGGTGTGCAGGCCAGTTGGCGGTCGGGGACCTCGATGCCGTACCGGGCCATCGCTCGGTCCATCAGACGGACGTGGTCGGTGCAGATCTGGTGGCCGAGGCCGCGGGAGCCGCAGTGGATCATCACGCAGACCTGGCCGACGGCGAGCCCGAACGCGGCGGCGGCCGGCTCGTCGTACACCTCGTCGACGCGCTGCACCTCCAGGAAGTGGTTGGCGGAGCCGAGGCTGCCGACCTGGCCGAGGCCGCGCTCCCGTGCCCGTGCGCTGACCTGGTCCACGTCGGCGTCGGCGACCGCCCCGCCGTCCTCGCAGCGGGTCAGGTCGCGCTCCACGCCGTGCCCCTCCTGAACCGCGTACCGGGAGCCGCCGCGCAGGATCCGCTCCAGCTGGCCGGGCCCGGTCAGATGCCACACCCCGCCGGGCCCGGCGCCGCGCGGGATCGCCCGGTCCAGGCCGTCCATCACGGCGGTCAGCACCGGCCCCAGCGCCTTCCCGTCGGTGTCGGCGGCGAGCAGCCGTACGCCGCAGGAGATGTCGAAGCCGACCCCGCCGGGCGAGACGACCCCGCCGTCGGCCACGTCGGTCGCGGCGACGCCGCCGATGGGGAAGCCGTAGCCCCAGTGGATGTCCGGCATGGCGTACGACGCGCCGACGATGCCGGGCAGTGTGGCCACGTTGGCCACCTGCTCCAGCGACTTCTCGGCGTCCGTCAGCAGATTCGGGGTCGCGAACACCACGCCCGGCACCCGCATCGGACCATGCGGGTCGATACGGAAGCGGTGGGGAGTCTCCTCGACCAGTTCCATAGCGGCCTCCCGCGCCTCGGCCGGCGTTTCCTGCGCGCGGCGCGCAGGTGCGGGGTACCCGCGCGGGGGCGTCCGTATCGCGTGGGGCGCGGCGGTTCGCCGACCGGGTGATCGGGCAGGGCCACCCTCGCCTCGACCTCGTACGGTTGAGACATGAGCGGCGGCACGGTGACGCTCTTCGTCTGTGGTGACGTGATGCTCGGACGTGGCGTCGACCAGATCCTGGCCCGGCCCGGCGACCCGGCGCTGCGGGAGGGGTACGTCGCGGACGCCCGGTCGTACGTGAGCATGGCGGAGTCGGTGAGCGGGCCGATTCCCGCCCCGGTCGACCCGTCCTGGCCGTGGGGCGAGGCGCTGGCGTTGCTGGAGGCGAGCGCACCGGACGCACGGATCGTCAACCTGGAGACGTCGGTCACGACGAGCGACGCCTTCGAGCCCGGCAAGGCGGTTCACTACCGCATGCACCCGGCCAACCTGCCGGCCCTGACGGTGGCCCGGCCCGACGTGTGCGTCCTGGCCAACAACCATGTGCGGGACTTCGGCCGCGCGGGCCTGGAGGAGACGCTCACCGTGCTGCACGGCGCCGGTCTGCGGACGGCGGGCGCGGGGCGGAACGCCCAGGAGGCGTACGCGCCCGTGGCCCTGCCACTCCCCCACGGCGGCCGGGTGCTCGTCTTCGCCCTGGGCGTCGGCAACAGCGGCATCCCGCCCGACTGGGCGGCGACCGCGGACCTGCCCGGCGTCGCCCATGTGCCCGAGCTTTCGCCGTCCACGGCCGGCGCCGCGGTGCGGCACATCCGGCAGGTGAAGCGGGCCGGCGACATCGTGGTCGTGTCCGTGCACTGGGGCTCCAACTGGGGCTACCTCGTCCCCCGCGAGCAACGCCGCTTCGCGCACGCCCTGGTGGACGGCGGCGCCGACGTCGTCCACGGCCACTCCTCGCACCACCCCCGCCCCGTCGAGCTCTACCGGGGCCGGCTGATCCTGCACGGCTGCGGCGACTTCATCGACGACTACGAGGGCATCCCCGGCTACGAGCCGTACCGCGACGACTTGCGCATCGCCTACTTCGTGACGGTGGCGCCGGACACGGGCGCCCTCACCGACCTGCGCATGGCACCGCTGCTCGCCCGCCGCATGCGCCTGGAACCGGCCCCGCCCGAGGACCGCGCCTGGCTGCACGCCACCCTCGACCGCATCAGCTACGGCGTCCGTCTCACGCTGGACGCGGAGGGCATGGTCACCCTGCCGAAGCCGGCCCGGGCCACCGGCTGAACCCCCCGGGACGCGCCCGCGGCCCGCGCCTACTCGCCGCGCAGCGCCTCCAGCACATCGGCGTCGGTCAGCTGCCCGAAGTCCTGGTACCACTCGCCGACGGCGCTGAACAGCCGCGGCTCATACAGACAGACGAACTCGTCGACCTCCCGGCGCAGTTCCTCGGCCGTCTCCGGCGCGCACACCGGCACGGCCAGCACCAGACGCTCGGGGTCCCGGTTGCGGACGGCACGCAGCGCGACGCGTGCCGTCGAGCCGGTCGCGACCCCGTCGTCGACGACGACGGCGGTACGGCCGCGCAGCTCCGGAGCCGGCCGGCCCTGCCGGTAGCGCTCCTCGCGCCGCCGCAGCTCCCTGCGCTCCCGCTCCACCACCGGCGCCAGATCGGCCTCGCTCAGCCCCAGCCGGTACAGCGTCGTCTCGTCGAAGAGCGGAGGGTCGTCGCCGGCGAGCGCGCCGACCCCGAACTCCTCGTGGAACGGGGCACCGATCTTGCGTACGACGAGCACGTCCAGCGGAGCGTCCAGCTCGCGGGCGATCTCCCGGGCGACCGCGACGCCGCCCCTCGGAAGGGCGAGGACCACCGGGTGCAGAAGGTTGCCCTTGTCCTGCCGGATGCGCAGCTGCTCCGCCAGCTCCCGCCCGGCCTCTGTGCGGTCACGGAACTGCATGGGAACTTCCCCTTCCGTCCGTCGCCGCGTACCCCGCCCATCGGCGCCGGACACACGGCCGGGCCGGTCGAGCCCGGCCGTGGATCGGGTGTGCCCCTGCTGGATCCCGCCTGGATCCCTACTGGATGGTCCAGCCCACGCTGCCGACGCCGCTGCTGTAGAACGCGCAGACGCCGGACGACTCGCTGTACTGGCCGGGGGTCAGCGTCACCCAGTCGCCGGAGACGTCCGGGGCCAGGCCGCAGACGATCTCGGCCCGGAAGGTGACGTTGTGGTCGGTGTTGTTCTGGCAGCCCACGATGCCGTGGTTCGGGTTGTTGTTGTGCACCGTGCCGTGGCAGTCGACGGTGCCCGCCGCGGCCTGTGCGGGGGCGGCCAGGCCACCGAGGGTGAGGGCCAGGGCCGAGACGGTGGTGGCCAGGCCGGCGGCGAACATGCTCTTCCTGCGGTTCATACGAATCCCCGTGAGGTAGTGGTTCCGTTCGGATGTACGCCTTCAGTCAAGATCAGCGGCGCTTCGTCGGGAACCTCAGACATCCGAGGGTGATGCAGGCCGTCACCCGCTCGCCGTACCGGGCTCGTTCCACTCGTAGGGCCCGCCGCCCTGCCAGTCGATCAGCTCGGGGTCGTCGACGGCCCGGTCCTCGGCGGGCAGGTCCGCGCGGTGCACCAGGTCCAGCACGTCGAAGAGGCTGTACGCGGTGCCCGCCGGTTCGCCGCGGATTGTCACCTGACGCCCGCCGTCCGACGCGGGCGGCAGCACCACCACGGGGGGACGCGTGCTCATGTCACCACCATGCGCTCTGCACGGCCCGTACGCAGCCCGGCGTCCCGGCCAGATCCCGCGCACGCAGACCCGTCAGCGCCGGCAGAGCCCCACGTGCGGGCCGCTGACCGGCAGCCCGTTCGCGTGCGGGTCGACGTCATACCTGCCGCAGTACCCGTATGGGCGCGGACCACACGGTGGCGGGGCGGCCCTCAGGTGTCCCCCTGGTCCAGTAGCGCCCTGACTCCGTGCGAGGTCAGCGCCAGCTGCTCGGGGGTGCCGGCGTCGATAACCAGGGACAGGTCGGCGGGCCAGCCGTGCGCGAGGACGCCGAGCAGCACGCTGCGGTGCCGCCGGATCCGGGGCAGGGCCTGTTCCATGCGTTCCTGGGTGGTGAAGACGGGGACCAGTTCGGTGCCGTCCTCCTGTTCGAACACGGGGAGCGTCAGCGCCTTCGGGGGCGGTCCCTCCGCGTCCGTCGCCGCCGGGACCAGCACCTCGCTGTGGGCCAGTGTGTCCAGCGCGGCCTGGTCCGCGCCCTGCTCGACGACCGTGCGCAGCGCCTGCTGGGCGGCCAGGGCGTCGCTGTCGTAGTGGGGGTCGGTCATGGTTCGTCCCCTCGCCGTGTCGTGCCCGTCCGTCCGTCCGTCCGGATACTCGCCGGTGGTTCGGGTACCCGATCGGCGCCGCGTCATGTGCACACACTGGGAGGGGTACCGGCTGCGCGTTTCGTCGGGTGCCGAGCCGGGCACCCGGCGTCCGCGCCGACGTCGAGGGAGGAGCGCCGTGTCATTCCGCGACCGCACCCACGCCGGACGGGAACTCGCTCTGCGGCTGGTCGAGCGGGCCGGCTCCGGCCATCTGATCGATGTGCTCGTGCTGGCCCTGCCGCCCGGCGGCGTGCCCGTCGCCGCGGAGGTGGCCGGTGCGCTGCACGCCCCGCTGGACGTGCTGGTGGCCGGCGAGATCAGCACGCCCGTCCGGCCGGAGACGGCGATCGGCGCCCTCGTCGCCGACGATCCGCCGCTGTACGACCGGCGCAGCCTGGCCATGATGCATCTGTCCGAGGACCGGCTCGGCGATGTCGTCGTCGGTGAACGCAACGAGCTGCACCGCCGCGAGTACCTCTACCGCGGCCGCCGCCCGCTCCCGTCGGTCAACGGCCGCACGGTCGTCCTCGTCGACGACGGCCTGACCACCGGTCTGACCGCCACGGCGGCACTGCGCTTCCTGCGCAGGCACGGGCCGACCCGGCTGGTCCTGGCCATCCCCGTCGGCAACGCGCGAACACTGTCCTCCCTGCGCGACGAGTGCGACGCCCTGGTGTGCCTCCAGCAGCCGCCGTCCCTGCATGCGGTCGGCGAGTGGTACGAGGACTTCGCGCCGGTCTCCGACACCCAGGTCGCGGACACACTGCACGCGTTCCACGCCACGGCGTGACACGGGGCGAGCGTGACAGGGTGGGGCCATGGTCATCGAAGTTCGCCCGGCCTCGGTCTTCGAGGACGTCCGCGCGGTGGTCGGCCCGAAGTCGCCCTCGGCGAACGTCTGTTGGTGCCTGAGTCACCGGATCCCGTCCAGGCTCAACAACGAACTCCGGGGGCCGGCCCGCGGCGAGTACGTCGCCGAGCTGTGCCGTGCCGATCCGCCTCCCGGAGTGCTCGCCTACGACGGTGACGTGCCGGTCGGCTGGGCCGCCGTGGCGCCCCGCTCGGCCACGACCTTCGCGCGCAACCGCAAGATCCCGCACCTCGACGACCTGCCGGTCTGGTCGCTGTGGTGCATCCGCGTCCGCCCCGGTCACCGGAAGCAGGGGATCACCCACAGCCTCATCACCGGAGCCGTCGAGTTCGCCCGCGCCCAGGGCGCACCGGTGATCGAGGCGTACCCGCTCGACAACGGCGACGCCAGGGTCGACCTGACGATGGCGTACGCCGGGCTGCGGAGGAACTTCGAACGCGCCGGGTTCGTGCACGCCGCCGACACCACCTCGGTGCTGGCCGGACACCCCCGGATCCTGATGCGCCTCGACCTGCGCTGACGGGCCGACCGCGCGCCGGGCTCAGTGCACGGAGAAGCCGCCGTCGACGAAGATCGCCTGCCCGGTGACATACGCCGAGGCGCGGCTCGCGAGGAACACCGCCGCACCCGCGAAGTCCTCGGCGAGGCCGTTGCGCCCGACCATCGTCCGGGCCGCCAGTGCCGCCACCCGCTCGGGGTCGGACGACAGGCGCCTGTTGAGGGGCGTCATGACGAACCCGGGCACGAGCGTATTGCAGGTGACGCCGTACGGCGACCATGCCTCGGCCTGGGAACGGGCCAGCGACTCCAGCGCCCCCTTGGAGACACCGTAGGCGCCGCTCTGCACGAACGCCCGGTGCGCCTGCTGGGAGGTGATGTGGATGATCCGCCCGAACCCCCGCTCGGCCATGCCGGGCCCGAACCGCTCCCCCAGCAGGTACGGCGCCTCCAGGTTCAGGGCCATCGTGGTGTCCCACACGTCCTCGCCCAGCTCGCCCATCGGGGGCCGCAGGTTGATCCCCGCGCAGTTGACCAGGATGTCGGGCTCCCCGAACGCCTCGACCGCCTCCTCGGCCGCCGCACGCACACCGTCCCGCGTGCCCAGGTCCGCGCTCACCTTGGCCGCCCGGCAGCCGAGGGCTTCCAACTCGCCGACCGTCGCGGCCAGTTCCGCCTCCCGGCGGGCCACCACCACGACGCTCGCTCCGGCACGGGCGAGGGCCTCGGTGACGGCCCGGCCGATGCCGGAGCTGCCGCCGGTCACGAGGGCGACACGGCCGTCGAGGGAGAACAGTTCGGAGAGGTATGGCTGCGAGGTCATGTCGGCAGCCTAAGCCGCGCGATCATGGTGCCGGCGGCCGGGGCGGTTCAGGGCTGCCGGGGCTCTGGGGCCGCCGTACTGTGGAGATGCGTGCGGGCGGCACCGTGTCACCGGTCGGTGCGGGGGTGCCTGACCTGCGCTCGACGGTGCCGGGTCCTCCCGCGCTCGGTGGAGGGCCGACCGACCCGTCCCGTACGCAGAAGGGACGATCACCATGAGCGTGAGCCACCACACCCCGTCACAGGCCGAGGGCGAGCGCGACGACGCCGACACCCCTCGGGCCGATCACCCGACGCCGGAGTACACGACGCCCTCCCAGGCCGAGGGCGAGCGCGAGGACACGCCTGCGGCGGCCGAGAAGGCCGAGACCCTTCGCAGCGGTTCCTGACGGCGCGAACGCGCGATGCCGGTATGAGCCCATCCGCCGCGGGCACTCGGAGCCCGCGGCGGCTCCGTCCGGACCGCCGTTCCCGCACAGGAGGCGAAGGACATGGGTCATGGTGGGAACGTCATCGACGAGCTGGTGACCGATCATCTTGAGGTCGAGGAGCTCTTCGGCCGCATCGAGGGTCTTGCGCCCGGTGACACGAACCGCAAGGTGTACGCCGACCAGGCCACGATGGAGCTGGTCAGGCACTCCGTGGCCGAGGAGGCCTACCTGTATCCGGCCGTCCGGCGGCATGTGGCGGGCGGGGACGCCATCGCCGACAAGGAGATCGACGATCATTCCAACGCCGAGCGGATCATGAAGGACCTGGAGGGGCGCGAAGCCGGCGATCCGGAGTTCGACCGGCTGATCGGGCTGCTGATGACGGAGGTCCGCTCGCACATCGCCGACGAGGAGAAGAGCCTCTTCCCTCAGCTGCGCGCGGCGTGCACCCCGGATGCGCTCGACGACCTGGGCGAAAAGGTGCGCCAGGCGAAGAAGGTGGCACCGACCCGCCCGCACCCGGCCGCCCCGGACAAGCCGCCGGCCAACAAACTGCTGGCCCCGGGAGCGGGCCTCGTCGACCGCCTGCGCGACGCGCTGACGGGGCGCGGCAAGAAGCACTGAGCCCGCACGGCGCCGTATTGCGAGCCCCGGGCCACGGCTACCGGGCGGCGCGCTCCACGCTCAGGCGATGAGCGCCTGTCCCGGGCCGAGGCGCTCGTGCAGGGCGGCGCGGTGCAGGGCCGCCACGGGGGCGAGTAGGTCGGGGTGACGCAGCAGCGCCGCAGCCTGCCGGTCGTCGGCGTCGGGTGACACCAGGCGCCGGAAGTCGACCGGGACCCCGGTGGTGGCGTGGGCGCCGTCGGCAATCGCGGCGACGGCCGGCCGGGCCAGCCCGGCGTCGGTGAGCAGGCATGCGGCCCAGCTGGCCACGATCTCGTCCACCCAGGTGCGCCACGCGAAGTCGTCCCCCTCGGCCTGCCCTCCCGTATCCGACCCGGTGATCCAGTCCAGACCCGGCCGAGCCGCCCGGGCCGGCCAGCAAGACCAGTGCGGCGTCCGTGGGCGTCGGATAGCGCAGCCAGGCCGCGACCGTGACGGCCTGCCGAGCCTGCGCCTCACCCAGGGCAGCGGCCAGCGCACCACCGCACGCGGGGTAGGAACGCGTCAGCCACCGGGTGGTCGCCGCTATGAGCGGGGAGAGATCTGCGAGCACTGCTGGGCCGTCCGGGGTACGGGTGAGCGGGGATCCGTCAAACGGTAGCCCGTCGACCCGGGTGGCCGACATCCCCGCTCAGGCCGCCGTGTAGCCGAGCTGGCGTCTCATGAACGGCGTCATGAGGGTCTTCGCCTTGGCCAGCGTCGTGGTGCGGCCGCCGAGGACCGCCGTCTCGCCGCCCGGCACGGGCAGCAGAGTCACTCCGTCGGCCGGGCCGAAGGGGACGATGAGCGGAGTGCGGTGGACCGGCCGGTAGAAGCGGGGCTCCTTGCGGTGCTTGCCGGCGCTGTTCAGATAGGTGCGGATGTTGTGGGCGGCGAGGTCCGCCTGGGCGAGCGCCGCCGGGGTGATCTTGAGCTCGGTGGCGTCGTTGACGTCGCCGACCGCGAACACGTCCAGCCACCCCTGGACGCGGAGTGCCTGGTCGACCTTCACCTGGCCCGCCGCGTTCAGCCAGTCCCCGTGCCCGGCCAGACGCAGCCAGAGCGTGTTGGGCGTGGTGCCGGTCGCCCAGAAGGAGCGGTCGGCCTCGATGAGGTTGCCCTGGGCGTCGCGGTATGTGCCGAAGTCGTTGCCGGGGGACATGAAGGCGTCGAGCCACACCTGCACGTCATGGGACTCCAGCCAGGACCGCGCCTTGCGTCCGGCCCGGGTGCTGCCGGTGGAGTGCAGCAGTTCCGGCCCGGAGTGGGCGAGGGTGACCCGGGCTTCCGGCCGGGCGAGGCGGATCTCGGCGCTGAGCTCGATGCCGGAGGGCCCGCCTCCGACGACCAGGACGTGCTCGGCGGCGGCGATCTGCTGCTGGTGCGCGACGAATGACTTCGCGGCCTCCTCGACGGTGGTGCCGTTGAAGCGGGCGGGCTCGGGGTAGTCGGCGCCGGTGGCGATCACCAGCACGTCGTACGGGAGCCGCTCCCCCGTCGCCAGGACTACCTGACGTTCGGTGGTGTCGATGCGGACGGCCTTGCCGACAGCCACACGGCCGTTCTTCAGCAGGCGGTCGTAGGGGATGAAGGGGGTGTGCGACCAGTCCCGGCGCACTCCGGCACGCAGGGAGGCTATGCGGTGGAAGAAGACCTCCTTGCGGTCCACCAGCGTGACCCGCGCGGTCGCGTCCAGCCGCTTGGCGAGGCGGACGCCCGCATATCCGCCGCCGATCACCACTACGTCGCCGTCAAGCACGCCGAGTCTCCTGAGCTGGTGGGAAGAGGAGGAGCGCGTGCCACGGCGGGTGGGCAGCCGTCGGCCACGCCCCCGTCCCGGGGAGCCTAGCGTTTGAAACTTAAAGGGGTCGCTGAGGTGCAGTGTGCGTTCTGTGAAAGGTGGGGTCCGTGAGGCACAGCGGCCCTGCGGCAGGGCGCAAACGCCGACGTCCAGGCCGGCCCGTGCGGGCCCGCCTGGACGTCGGGTGCGGAACGATCAGGCCGATCAGACGAGGTCGAAGCGGTCCGCGTTCATGACCTTGACCCACGCCGCGACGAAGTCGCTCACGAACTTCGCCTTCGCGTCGTCGCTCGCGTAGACCTCGGCGAGCGCGCGCAGCTCGGAGTTCGAGCCGAAGACCAGGTCGGCACGGGTACCGGTCCACTTGACGGCGCCCGAGTCGTCACGACCCTCGAACGTGGTCTGGTCCGCGGAGGTGGACTTCCAGGTCGTGCCCAGGTCGAGCAGGTTGACGAAGAAGTCGTTGGTCAGCTTGCCCGGGGTCTCGGTGAAGACGCCGTGCTTCGAGCCGTTGGTGTTCGCGCCCAGCACACGCAGACCACCGACCAGGACGGTCAGCTCGGGCGCGCTCAGGCCCAGCAGGTTCGCCTTGTCGAGCAGCAGGTACTCGGCCGGCAGGCGGTTGCCCTTGCCGACGTAGTTGCGGAACCCGTCGGCGGCCGGCTCCAGCGCGGCGAAGGACTCCGCGTCGGTGTGCTCCTCGGTCGCGTCGACACGGCCCGCGGCGAACGGCACCTCGACGGCGTGACCGGCGTCCTTGGCGGCCTTCTCCACGGCGGCGGTGCCGCCGAGCACGATCAGGTCGGCCAGGGAGACCTTCTTGCCACCGGCGGCGTTGAACTCCTGCTGGATGCCCTCAAGGGTGCGCAGCACCAGCGCGAGCTGGTCGGGGTCGTTGGCCTCCCAGTTGCGCTGCGGCTCCAGGCGGACCCGGGCGCCGTTCGCACCGCCGCGCTTGTCGCTGCCGCGGAACGTCGAGGCCGACGCCCAGGCGGCGCTGACCAGCTGCGGGACGGTCAGGCCCGAGTCGAGAAGCTTGGCCTTCAGGGCCGTGACATCGGCGGCGTCGATGGCCTCGCCCTCGGCCTGCGGCAGCGGGTCCTGCCACAGCAGCGTCTCCGCCGGGACCTCCGGGCCGAGGTAAAGGGACTTCGGGCCCATGTCGCGGTGGGTCAGCTTGTACCAGGCGCGGGCGAAGGCGTCCGCGAACTCGGCCGGGTTCTCGTGGAAGCGCTTCGAGATCGGGCCGTAGATCGGGTCGAAGCGCAGCGAGAGGTCGGTGGTGAGCATCGTGGGCAGCTTCTTCGAGTCGCTGTGGGCGTCGGGGATGATCGCCTCGGCGTCCTTGGCCACCCACTGGTTGGCGCCGGCGGGGCTCTGCGTGAGCTCCCACTCGTAGCCGAAGAGGATGTCGAAGAAGTCGTTGCTCCACTGGGTGGGCTTGGTGGTCCAGGTCACCTCAAGGCCGGAGGTGATGGCGTCGCCGGCCTTGCCGGAGCCATAGGTGGACTTCCAGCCCAGGCCCTGCTCCTCCATGGAGGCGGCCTCGGGGTCGTTGCCGACGTGGTCGGCCGGGCCGGCGCCGTGGGTCTTGCCGAAGGTGTGACCACCGGCGATGAGGGCGACGGTCTCCTCGTCGTTCATCGCCATGCGGCGGAACGTCTCACGGATGTCGCGGGCCGCGGCGATCGGGTCCGGGTTGCCGTTCGGGCCCTCCGGGTTGACGTAGATGAGGCCCATCTGGACGGCGCCGAGCGGGTTCTCCAGCTCGCGGTCGCCGGTGTAGCGCTGGTCGTCGAGCCAGGTGGTCTCGGGACCCCAGTAGACGTCCTCGTCGGCCTCCCAGACGTCGGCGCGGCCGCCGCCGAAGCCGAAGGTCTCGAAGCCCATCTGCTCCAGGGCGACGTTGCCGGTGAGGATCATGAGGTCGGCCCAGGAGATGGCCTGGCCGTACTTCTTCTTGACCGGCCACAGCAGACGGCGGGCCTTGTCGAGGTTGCCGTTGTCCGGCCAGCTGTTGAGCGGCGCGAAGCGCTGCTGACCGCGGCCGCCACCGCCGCGGCCGTCGCTGATGCGGTAGGTGCCGGCACTGTGCCAGGCCATACGGATCATCAGCGGGCCGTAGTTGCCGAAGTCGGCGGGCCACCAGTCCTGCGAGGTGGTCAGCACCTCGGCGATGTCCTGTTTCACGGCCGCCAGGTCGAGGCCCTGGAACGCCTCGGCGTAGTCGAACTCCCCACCGAGCGGGTTCGCGACGACGGGGTCCTTGGCGAGGATCTTCAGGTTGAGCCGCTCCGGCCACCACTGACGGTTGCCGCCGCCCTGCGTGGGGTGCGCGGCGCGACCGTGCGCGACGGGGCACCCACCGGTGCCCTCAGCCTTCGCGTCAGTGACGATCGCATCGGGGTTCTCAGCCATGGGAAACCTTCCGAACTAGGTGAATCACAGTGCTCGGGGTGCACTGTTGGCGGTGGAACAGTCGGGGCACAGGCCCCAGTAGATGACCTCGGCCTCGTCGATGGAGAAGCCGTGGTCGTCGGACGCGGTGAGGCAGGGCGCCTCGCCGACCTCGCAGTCGACGTCGGCGACGACCCCGCACGAGCGGCACACGATGTGGTGATGGTTGTCGCCGATCCGCCCCTCGAACCGGGCCGGGCTGCCGGCCGGCTCGATGCGGCGTATGAGTCCCGCCGCGGTGAGTGCGTGGAGGCCCTCGTACACGGCTTGCAGGGAGACATGGCCTACGCGATCACGCACCCCGGAGGCGATGGCCTCGACACCGAGGTGGTCACCGGCCCGGACGGCCTCCAGCAGCGCGACGCGCGCGGCGGTCACCCGCAGGCCGGCACCGCGCAGCTCCTCGGCGGGGGTCGGGGTCTGGGATGCGGTCATGGCAGACAACCTACCTCGCTAAACACGAATCATTCAAGAAAACGAATGATGAAAGTCTGGTGCGCCGCGTCGGCACGTCCCCGGGCCGGGCTTCGCGCCCGTTGGCGCACATGGCACGTCCAGCGTCCCCCAAAACCGCGAAAAATCATCTTTTCCGGCATTTCGGCATGACTTTCCGTCAAGGACTTGTCCTGGTCGACATCCCACTCGTACTCGATGGAGGTACATCGCATGCTGGGCAGACATACCGCGGCCGGCCGCCGCGTCGCCCTGACCGCTCTCGGCACCCTGGCCCTCGCCGGGGTCGCCCCGACCGCCGCGGCGAAGCCGCCGCCCGCGCCCGCGTCCACCGCCGCGCACACCCTCGGCGCCGACCGGCCGCCGGCCGCGGTGGTGCGTGCCATGGAGCGCGATCTCAAGCTCAAGCCGGGTCAGGGGGCCAAGCGCCTGGTGAACGAGGCGGAGGCGGGCGCCCGCGCCGGCCGCCTGCGCAACGCCCTGGGCGATCACTTCGCCGGGGCCTGGGTGCGGGGGGCGACCTCCGCCGAGCTCACCGTCGCGACCACCCGTGCCGCCGACGTCTCCGCCATCCAGGCTCAGGGCGCCAAGGCCGCCGTCGTGAAGCGGCCGTTGACCGAACTGCAGGCCGTCAAGAAGAAGCTGGACGCGGCCGCCGACCGCACCAAGACGCGCGACACACCGGTCTGGTACGTCGACGTGCCGGCCAACAAGGTCGTCGTACAGGCGACCAAGCGCTCGGCCGCCGACGCCTTCATCAAGGCCGCCGCCGTGCAGGGCGAGGGCGTGGGAGTCGTCGTGTCGGAGGTACGGCCCCGGCTGTTCGACGACGTGGTCGGCGGCGACGCCTACTACATCGAGAGCTCCGCCCGCTGCTCCATCGGGTTCTCCGTCACCAAGGACCAGCAGCAGGGCTTCGCCTCGGCGGGCCACTGCGGCGAGCGGGGCGACACGACGGCGGGCTTCAACATGGCCGACCAGGGTGAGTTCCAGTCGTCCACGTTCCCCCTCAAGGACATGTCCTGGGTCGCCGTCAACAGCAACTGGACCGCCACACCCGACGTGAAGGGCGAGGGCGGCCAGCGGACGCAGGTCACCGGCTCGGTGCAGGCACTCGTCGGGGCGTCGATCTGCCGCTCCGGCTCCACCACCGGCTGGCACTGCGGCACCATCCAGCAGCACGACACGAGCGTCACCTACTCCCAGGGCACCGTCGAGGGCGTCACCCAGACCACGGTGTGCGCCGAGCCCGGTGACTCCGGTGGCCCCTACCTCTCCGGCTCGCAGGCACAGGGCGTCACCTCCGGTGGCTCCGGCAACTGCACGAGCGGCGGGACCACCTTCTACCAGCCCATCAACCCGATCCTCAGCGACTTCGGCCTCATCCTGAAGACCACGCCCGCCCAGTCCGGCACCCCCGCTCCGCCGGAGAACGCCGCGGACACCTGGACCGCGGGCCGCGTCTACGAGGCCGGCGCCACCGTGACCATCGCGGGTGTGCGCTACCAGTGCCTGCAGAGCCACCAGGCACAGGGGGCTTGGTCGCCGAGCGGCACTCCCGCCCTGTGGCAGCGGATGTAGGAGTCGGTCGTACGACCCTTCCGGTGCGGGAGCCGCTCCCGCACCGGTCGCTCCCCCGCCTCCCCCGCTACTGCTCCGCGAGGAGTCCGTAAGCGGTGGCGACGAACGAGTCGCGGGCGCGGAACCGGCGGGTGCACAGCGCGACGAGGGCCGTGCCCGTGTCGGGCCGGAAGCCGAGGAAGGCCTGCTGGCCGAGGGTGGCCCCGCTGTGGAAGTACATCGGTCCGGCGTCCGTGGGATGCCGGAACCACGCCATCGTGTGCACGTGCCGGCGGTCCAGCCCGCGCCGCAGCACGGGTGTGCGCACCGCCCGCAGCGCGTCACCCAGCGGGGTGCCGGCCGGGTCGAGGTGGGCTTCGAGGAACGTCAGCAGATCGTGCGGGGTGGCGCGGACGGCGCCGGCCGCCTGGAAGCCGCCGGCGTCGAAGGCGAGGGTGGGCGTGCGCCCGTCCTTGCCGTGTCCGACGGCGTCCGCCTTCGGATCCTCCGCCGCCAGGGCGGTGCCGCTCAGGCCGAGCGGACGCAGCACCTGGGCGCCGAGCAGTTCCTCCCACGCCGTGCCGGTCGCGGCGGCCAGGGCATGGCCGAGCACGGAGACACCGAAGTTGGAGTAGTGCCACCGGCTGCCGGGCCGGTGCCGGGGGCGGTGCCGCAGGAAGGCCCCGATCAGACGCTCGGCCGGATAGCGGCCGTACGGATTGGTGCGCCAGGCGGGCAGCGCCCGTACGTAGAAGTCGGCCGGCAGGGCGGGCAACCCGGCTGTGTGCGTGATGAGGTGAGCGAGCGTCACCGGAGCCGCGTCGGTACGCCGCCCCGGGTCCAGACAGGCGGCGGCCGGCTCGCCCCCGGTCAGCAGGCCGCGCTGGATGAGCTGGGCCAGGAGCAGTCCCGTGTACGCCTTGGTGGCCGAGCCGATCTCGTAGCGCAGGTCCTGCCGGGGAACCGGCGGGGGCGGGCCGGTGCCGCCGCAGTGCAGGGTGCGGTGGCCGAACCGGGAGACGGCGAAGACGACGTCCGGCGCGTCGATGGCGTCGACGGCACTCACCAGCCGCTCGCGCAGCGAGTCACCGTCACCATCGGCGAGGACGACGCCGAGGGCACGGCCCGCACTGGCGTAGTCCTCCTCGCCGACCCGCACGTCCGTGCCGTCGGCTGCGCCCGGCCCCGGCCAGGGCGTGGCCGGGCCGGTCATGAGGTGGTGGCGTGCGTCAGCTCGGCGAGGGCGCGGGAGGTGGCCAGCACGGAGGCGAAGGCGGCGACCAGCGTCGGGTGGTAGACCATGTCGAACACCTCGTCGGGTTCACCCTCCGGCATCGTCCGTACGGCGGGCATGGCGCCGTCGGCCTGCTGAGCGGCGGCGAAGCCCTCCCAGGCCCGTTCGTCCAGGGTGGGCCGGGGCAGGCAGGCGTCGATGACGAGGAGTTCGCCGAGCAGGTCCCAGCGCTTCAGGTCCAGCCAGTCGTCGATCCAGACCGGCAGCCAGGTGGCGAGGTAGTCGGCGATCTCCGGCGGCAGGCCCTCGGGGTGCTCTCCCCAGTCGGTGAGGTGGAACACCGTGTGGGTGACGTCGTAGGCGATGTGCCCGCTGACCGTCCAGGGTTCGGGGGTCTGGCCGAGCCAGGTGGAGCCGACGATGTCCGCCTCGGGCATGCGGGGCGTGAGGCCGAAGCGGCGCTGGAACGCGGAGAGTCCGAGGCGCCGGGTCGGGTCCAGTTCGAGGGCCGCCCAGCTGTCGAGCCGGTGGTAGAGGACGGTGGCGCGCTCCACCTCGGGTTCGCTGTACCCGAGTTCCTTGTACGGCAGGTACACCTCGAAGGGGATCGGCGAGAGCGGCTCGATGCGCTGGCCGCGCACCAGCATGCGGCCGCCGTCCAGGGTGTGCCGCCAGGTGTGGTCCAGCAGCTTGCGGGCGAGTTCCGCCTGCCGTGATCCGGCCACGCCCTCACGGAACAACACCCTGCAGATCAGGGCCAGTTCGCCGACCGGCTTGAAGCGCTCCAGGAAGCCCACCTCGGGATCGACGTCGGGCTCCAGACGGAATCCGTCGCGATGGGCCCACAGCCATTCCAGGGCGCGGGCGCCGACGGTGTGCATCAGACGGGTGTCGGTCATCCGGGCACTCCTTCGGCGGCAAGGCACTTGACGGTCTGCGCCGCCGCGAAGGCGGCCATCAGGGTGGAGTGGTAACAGCGCAGGAAGTCCGGCTCCCGGTCCGCTCCCGGGTCGCCCGGGTGGTCCTGCTCCGGGAGGGCGCCGCAGGGGTGCTGGGCCCGTGCGATCCGGGTCCAGGCGTGCTGGAGGGTCGCCGGGTCGAGCGGGCCCGGGAGGCTGCCGGCCACCACCAGCAGCTCGCAGCTCAGGTCCCACATTCCGGCGTCCAGGCAGGTGTCGAGCCAGGGCGGCAGCCAGTGGGCCAGGTAGTCGGCGAGGTCCGCGGGAACGCCCGTGGGGATGCGGCCCCAGTCGGTGAGGTGGAAGACGACGTGGGTGAGCGCGTACCCCGAGGAGCGCTCGAACGTCCACGGTTCCGGAAGTCCGCCGAGCCAGGTGCGCCGCAGCGTCTGCGCGGCCCGCTCGCGCCGGTGGATGCCGCTGCGCCGCTCGGCTCTCAGGACGCCCAGCCGACGGGTCGGTTCCTGCTCGGTGAGCCGCCAGCTGCGGGTGCGGGCCGTCATGCCGGCGGCGGCCTCGTATCCGGCGTGTCTGAAGCCGGCCGAGGCGAAGACGGAGTAGATCTCCAGCGGATAGGTCGCGAAGGGCTCCAACCGCTGGAGCCGGAGGAAGAGTTCGCCCTGGCCGGTCTGCTGCCAGGCGAACCGCAACAGGTCGGACGCGCAGGCGTGCAGCGGGTCCGACGGCGGGGTGTGCGCGCGTACGCTCGCACAGGTCTGGGCGAGTTCCCCGAGCGGTTTCCAGGTGACGTCGACATGACCGTCCAGGGTGAGCGCGTCCTCGCCCAGGGCGAAGTCGCCGCGGTGCGCGGACAGCCACGCGAACGCGGCGCTTCCCACCTCCCTGATCTCGCCGACGCCCACCGCGGTCACGCCCGGGGCGGTCATACGAGCGCTCCTGCCGCCCGCATGACGCGTGCCGCCTGCACCTGGAGGGCCACGCAGGGGTCGTTGCCGCCCATCAGTTCCACGAAGTCCAGCCCGGCTTCGAGACCGAGTGTGTCCGGTACTCCGTCGAGCAGGGTGAGCCAGCGCCCCGCCCCGGCGGCCTGTTGCCAGTCCCTGCGACGCACCGCCCGTACGAAGCCGCGGGCCACGTCGACCGGACGACGCCGGGCGGCGCGTGCCACCGCGCACTCCTCGCCGGGCACCGCGAGCGGCGCCAGGACCGCGAGTTGGTGCGTCAGAACCTGCCAGCCGGCCGCGTCGAGCCAGTCGGCGCCGGGTTCCGCGTCGTCGTCCTCGAAGGACGCGCCGGTTGCACCGGGTGCGGCGGGAAGGGGGGTGTCGAGCCGCCGCAGCGTTCGACTCATCGCCCAGTGGCTCCACTTGACGGTGGGTGGCGCGTCGGCGCCGGGTGGGAAGGCCTCCACCGTCTTCCGGAACACGGCGAGCGCCGCCGGGTCGGGCGGAGTGGGGAAAAGTACGTGCGGCAGCAGCAGATCCGCTCCCAACACGCGTACGGCCGCGAGGTCGAGGCTTCCCTCCACCTCGTGCACCGTCTCGATGCCGGACATGCGCACGTGGTCTCCACCCCGGAGGGCGGAGACCACGTCGGTCGCAAGGTCCTGCACCGCGCCCTTCAAGAGGGTCGAAGTGCCTGACTGCTCCATTCAGCGTGCTCCCGTCGTCCTTTTAGCCCTTCTTGGGGCGGGGGGTCGGCGGGGACAGCAGCAGCTTGGTGTCTGCGGAGAGCAGCGCCAGTGCGGCACACTCCCGGCTGTCACGGAAGACACCGTCGGGTTCGACGGGGTCGAGTGCCGCTTCGAGGTCGCTCCGGACGCCCGTGAGTTCCTCGATCGCCTTGTCAATGGAAGGCATATCACCATCTCCTCTGGGGTCAGCCATAGCCTCCACAACCAAGGTCACCACATACCCACAAACACCGCATCTTTTCCCACAAGACACGACAGTACCCACCTTCAACATTTCGGACGGGAGCGCGGCGTTCTCGCGGCCCGAATCCGTTGCGCCGCGTGGTTCAGGCGTACACCGAGAGTGTTCGCGCCGGCCGTCCAACTCGGCACCGACACGCCCGAGTTGCAGCGGCGACGGCGAGGGCACCCCCTCCCACTAGTGTCAGGCGCATGCCATCCACGATGATCATCAAGAAGTCCCGCCTGGCCACCCTCGCGATCGCCGCGAGTGCCTTCACCATGATCGCGACCAGCCCGGCGTACGCCTGGCCGACCGAGCAGGACGTCGCCACCGCCCGCCCGAATCCGGACGGTGTCCCCGACTGCGCGCGGGCCACCTCCGGCGCGAAAGCGTGCTTCGACGAGTTCGGCGACTGGTTCTACATCACCGACCGTTACAAGGACGGCTACTCGGCCGTCGCCCTGTGGCGGGTCAAGGACGCCAACGGCAGCGTCATGCGCGGCGGGAACGTGTGGAACAGGGACGGTGCGGGCACGACCCGGTTCAAGAACAAGGACCTGCCCGAGGAGTACTACGTCGACTGGGCGTCCTGCGTCGGCGACTACGCCACCAAGGACATCCTCGAAGACGCCTGCGGCCCCATGACGCGGATCATCAACAACTGAGGGTCGCCGCCCGAGCGGCCCGTTGGTTCCGGACGTCTCACCGAGCAGTCCGCTCGGGAATCTTCGGGAGAACCTTGTCAGCGATGTCGAGGAGAACCCTGTCGTCCGGGAGGGCTCCGGTCGTGCTCCACACGGTGAAGTCGCAGTAGCCGCCCCGGTCATCACGGTCGAGGGCCACGGACAGCGTCCTGGCCAGGGGGCCCTCTTCGACCGGCCCGCCGGATCCGGCGGATCCGTCACTCCCGAGGCTGATCTCCAGCTTCATGGTGTGATCCGAGGAGAAGACCGCGGGCCGGCCGAGCACCTTCAGTGTCCTGACGTCCTTCTCGTCCCCGTACTTCATCAGCTTCACGTACTGGTCGGTCGACAGGTCGTTGTAAGTCGCCGAGACATTCACGGTGTACGTCTCGAACCTGACCTCGGCCTCCGGCAGGGCGACCTTCCCATCGGTCAGGGGAGCGGTGTTGTTGGTGCCGGAAGCCGAGCTCGCGGTCTCTTCGGGCGTTCCGAGGAGCCTGGCCAGGTCTGGCCGGTTGAGTGCTTCGCACAGCTCTTCACCGGTCACCGGCCGGGGCTTCTTCTCGTAGGCCTTCGGCAGTTCCTCGTGTTCCCCGTCCGAACACGAGGCGGTCTGCTGGGTGCTGCTGTCGTCGGACGGCATCACGCGTGGGCCCAGCCACAGCACGGCAGCGACGGCCCCGAACACGGCCACGGCCGCGATGGCCTGGCCCCATGCGTTGTGGTCCTTCTCCGGAGTGCCCGGGCGCCCGGGGCGCGGCCCCGCTCCGGCCTGTGCGGCAGCAGCGACCGCCGGACCGTCCGCGGCGACCGCCGGACCGCCCACGAGGGCCGCCGAACCGCCCACGGGGGCCGCCGGACCCGGGTTCCGGCGTGCGCGCAGCGCCCGGACCACCACGTGGACTCGTATCGCGGTGAACACGAGGAACACCACGCCGAGACCGACCGCGACCCAGTCGTGATCGCGGACGCCGAGATACATGATGCGCACACCGAGAACGGACCCGACGGTGATGAGCAGAGGCTCCCGGACCCAGAAAGGCAGGAGACGGAGGAGGAAACCGAGCACTCGGTGATCTCACCAGGCCAAGAGCACGTTCGCCGTGGTGGAAGCCACAGTTCCGCACGCGTGCGCGACCTGCGAAATCAAAAGTCGCCGATACCAGGGCCGACTTGGCCGACCTATGCCGGATTCACCGGATTGGTGATGCGGCCCTCGCAGTGCCGAGCCCGCTTGTGTCTGCACCCTGGCACTGACGGTGATCCGCGCGTGGTCGTACCCACCAGGCCCGGGCGACGGGTTGATCGCGCCGAGGTCCCACACCACGCACAAGGCCGGGAACCACACCAGCCGCCTGCGTCAACCGTTCCAAGTGGGCACCTCTGTCCGGCCCGGCCATGTTATGGCTGACTGTGATTAGTCAGGGGCATGCCAATGATGCACATTCGGGGCTGAATCCCTCCAGTTCTGAGGAGCCTCCCCATGCACCGCAAATTGGCTGTCGCCACAGTGGTCTTCGCTGTGGCACTCGGGCTCGGATTCGCCGAGCCCGCTCATACACTCCCCCACGCCTCCGCCCCGCCGAAGCCGACGGGTCAGACCGGGTACGAGATGGTCGAGGTGTTCCAGCCCAACGGCAGGATCGAGCGCAAGAAGATCCAGAAACGAACCGGACTTGCCCAGTCCGGCGCACGGGCAACAGCTGCCGCCAACACGAGATCGGCGACAAGGACAACCCAAGTGCGGCGCGGCGGCGATCCCGCCACCAGCTTCGACCTGGTATTCGTCGGCGACGGTTACACCAGTGCCGAACTGGGCACGTTCGCCGACCAGGTCGACACCGCGGTCAGCGCTCTCTTCGCCCGCGAACCGTTCCGGAGCCACCGCAACAAGTTCAACATCTGGCGCGTCGACGTCACCTCACCCCAGTCCGGCGTCGACAACGACCCCCGCGGCATCTATCGCAACACAGCACTGGACATGGGCTTTTGGTGCGAGGACATTGCCCGGCTGCTGTGCGTCGACGAGAACAAGGCACTGCGGTACGGTGCGCTGGCCCCGGATGCCGACCAGGTCATCGCCCTGGGCAACACCACGACGTATGGCGGCGCCGGCGGCACGGTGGCCACCATGTCAGGCGGCAACGGCCAGTCCTCCAACATCATGATCCATGAACTCGGCCACTCCATAGGCGGGTTGGGCGACGAGTACGAGGATCCGTACCCCGGCTTCCCCTGCCCGCCGACTGCGGAGGTCGACTGGCCCAACCTGTCGGTCCACAACCGCAGCACCCAGCAGCAGTACCACCTCAAGTGGTACCAGAACATGGGGCAGAGCACCCCCGACGGCGGCATCATCGACGCCTACCAAGGTGGCGGCTACTGCGCCACCGGCGTCTACCGCCCCAGCAACAATTCCGTCATGCGCTCACTGGATTCCACGGAGTTCAACCTGCCCAGCCGCGACGCACTCATCCGCGCCTTCTACCGAGAGCGGTAATCAACGGGACGGCCCCGGCGCGAGAGAGATGCGTCGGGGCCGCGCCTTTGCCAGCCCCATTTTGTGCCCTTGGAGATCACCACAGAACAGCCGCCTGCCGCAGCCGGTGTGGGCTATATTCGCCACGACATCGGCGTGGGGTGGTCAGACATGCGGATTGAACTCCGTCACCTGCGCCTTCTGTGCGCCATCGCCGATGCCGGGAGCCTCAGCCAGGCAGCGGCCACGGCCGGATTTTCCCAGCCCGCCCTGACGGCCCAACTGCACCGCATCGAAGCCGCGCTGAACGGTCAGGTCTTTCATCGCGGCCGACGCGGCGTCACCCCGACCGAGTTCGGCCTGTTCGTGCTCAGCCGGGCCAGGTCCGTGCTGGTGACCCTGGACGACCTGACCGCCGTCAATGCCGAGGCGCACAATGCCTCGCTGATACGAATCGGCGGCTACACCACACCTGTGCTGACCGGGCTCGTGCAGCGCCTGTACGAGCATCAGGACATCGAAATCAGCGTCCACGCCGAGTACTCACCGCGGCTCCTGCTGGACCTGTTGAAATCCCGGCGCCTGGATCTCGTCGCAACGGTCGACTATCCCCTTTACCGGACACCGGCCGTCCCCGATGTCACGGCCCGATTCATCGCAACCGAGCCGATCTTCGTCATCATGCCCAGTGATCACCGGCTGGCCGACCGACGCGAGATATCGCTGGCCGACCTCGCCGACGAAGACTGGCTGGTATCACCGCCCGACGGCGCCGGCTGGCCGGAAGTCTTCTACTCCGCCTGCTTGGACGCCGGTTTCGCCCCGCGTATCCGCCACATGATGAGTGAAAGAGACGCGATCCGCTCCTTGGTGGCGAAGGGGCGGGTCATCGCCCCCTGCCAGGCGACCATGCCCTCCGGCCCCGGCTGCGTCGTCCGTCCCCTGGAAGGTTCTCCCCTGCGTATCCGGCATGTCCTTGCCTGGCATGACAAGGGTCCCGCCTCGGATCAGGCGGGCCTTCTCACCGACCTGGCCATGGCCGCCCACCGGCAAGCATCCGCGGCAAGCCCGGCATTCGCCGCATGGCTGGCCGGGCCCGCCGCGGGGAATCTCCGTGGTTGCCCCCCGGACTCACAGTAGGTCGTTGAAGCGCCGGGCGAAGAGGTAGGCATCGCCGGGCCATCGGGCAGACAGATACCGGCCGTCCTGGACGACGAAGGCGGCGCTGTCGTCGGTCGCCGTACCGCGCCGCCGCAGCTCGATCGGTCCGCGTTCGAACTGCGCGGGGTCGTCGAGCGCGGAGGCCACCTCGTCCTGGACGTACGCCGGATACGTCCGGTAGTAGCGGCCGCGCCGCCACGCGGTGACGTAATAGGCGCTGCGTTCCATGTACTTCGGCAGGCAGGTGGTGCGCCGGTCGGCGATGACGCTGCGGCCGGTTTCCGGGTCGATGGTACGGGCCAGCAGGAGGACGCCGTGGCAGATGGCGCCCACCGGCCGGCCCGTCTCCCAGAATCGGGCGACCTTCGTCTGCAGGACGGGCGAGCCGAGGTACTGGCGCATGCCCGGCGCGTGCCCGCCGGGCAACAGCAGCCCGTCGTATGCTTCCGGCTCGACGGCCCCCCAGGCGAGCGGATCCCGGAAGGCGGCCTCGCGGGTGAGCTCGCGGTAGAACTCCTTCGGCTCCGGCGCAGCGCCGAGCTGCCCGAAGAGCACACCGCTGAGCAGCAGCGGATCGGCTTGCGGCGGCCGCCCGCCGTGTTCGGTGGCGAACACCACGTCGTGGCCGGCGTCGCGCAGCAGCCGCCAGGGGACGGCGACCTCCGTGACATCGAAGTCCCGGTCGGGCAACGGGAGAAGGACACGCATGCTCGATACCTATCACAGCGCCGCGGTGAACTCCGCCCGCGGGACGCCTACTTGCCGGGTGTGCTCCGACGAGACCGTCCGCGGCCGGGGAACCGGCGGCGGGCCTTCACCAGGTGTCGACGCAGCGGCGCGAGCCGCGCTGCACGGGCTCGTGGTCATGCAGCAGCGTGCTGATCCAGCGTCGCGACTCGGCCGGGTCGATGACGTCGTCGATCTCGAAGACCGAGGCGACGTTGAGGGCCTTGCCGTGCTCGTAGGCGGCCGCGACCCGGCGGGCGAACTCCCGCTCGCGCTCGTCCGCGTCCTCGATGGCCGCCAGCTCCCGGCGGTAGCCCAGCCGCACCGCACCCTCGATGCCCATCGGCCCGAACTCGCCCGTGGGCCACGCCACCGTGAACCGGGGGATGCGGAAGCCGCCGCCGGCCATGGCCTGGGCGCCCAGCCCGTAGCCCTTGCGCAGCACGATCACCCCGAAGGGCACCGTGAGCGCCGAGGCGTGGACGAACATGCGGCTGACATGCCGCACGGTCGCGGTCTTCTCCGCCTCGGGGCCGACCATGAACCCGGGTGTGTCGCACAGGGACAGCACCGGCAGCCCGAACGCGTCGCACAGCTGCAGGAAGCGGCTCGCCTTGTCGGCCGCGTCGGAGTCGATGGCGCCGCCCAGATGCCGCGGGTCATTGGCGAGGATGCCGCACGGGCGGCCCTCCACCCGGGCCAGTGCGGTGATGACGCCGCGTCCGAAGTGCCGTCGCAGCTCCAGGACTGAGTCCGCGTCGGCGAGTGTGGCGATGACCGCACGCACGTCGTACGCCCGCCGCCGGTTCTCGGGAACGAGGTGGCGCAGTCGGCGCTGATCGGGGCACTCCCATTCCGTCACCGGCCCCTGGAAGTACGACAGATACGTGCGCGCCAGCCGAACGGCGTCCGCGTCGTCCTCGGCCTCCAGGTCGATGACGCCGTTCGCCCGCTGGACCTCGACCGGCCCGATGTCCTCCGGGGCGAAGCTGCCCAGTCCCCCGCCCTCGATCATCGCCGGACCGCCCATGCCGATGGTGGCCTCGGGCGTGGCGATGATGACGTCGCAACAGCCGAGCAGCGCGGCGTTGCCGGCGAAGCAGCGCCCCGAGCCGATGCCGACCAGCGGCACCTTCCCGCTCAGCGACGCGAACAGCGCGAAGGCCATGCAGTCCAGGCCGGAGACCACCGTGCCGTCCACATCGCCCGGCCGGCCGCCGCCCCCTTCGGCGAACAGGACGACGGGCAGGTGCGCCTGTTCGGCCAGCGCGAAGAGCCGGTCCTTCTTGCGGTGGCCCACCATGCCCTGGGTGCCGGCCATCACGCTGTAGTCGTACGACATCGCCACGACGCGGGCGGACCGGGGGCCGAACCGGTCGGCCCCCACCGTGCCGACGCCGCCGACCAGGCCGTCGGCGGGGGTGCGGCGGATGAGGTCGTCCAGGGACCGGCGGCTGCGCTGGGCGGCGATGGCCAGGCCGCCGTACTCGACGAAACTGCCCGGGTCACACAGGTCGGTGATGTTCTCGCGGGCGGTGCGCCGCCCCTCGGCGTGCCGCCGGGTGACCATCTCGGGGCGGTCGGCGTCGTCGCCGAACCGCTTGCGCGCCCGCACCTCCTCCAGATCGGCCCGTGGGGCGTCCGGGTCCGGCCGTTCCTCGGGGTGCGGTTCACCGTCCGTCACGCCGGTGGCCTCCATCACCACCAGCGGCTGACCGTGCTCGGCCAGATCACCCGGCTCTGCCCGTACGGCGACGACCACGCCGTCGCCCGGCGCCTGGAGCAGGTGCTCCATTTTCATGGACTCCAGGACCACCAGTGTGTTCCCGGCCCGTACGCGCTCGCCTTCGGCGACGGCGATGTCGACGACGGTGGCCGTCATCGGCGCGGTGACGGTGAGCGTGCCCTGCGGCTCGAAGGCGTCCGGGACCTCCGCGTTCTTGTCCGGGACCGTCTCCTGCGGGACCAGTGCGGGCAGGAGTTCGTCGAGGAGCGCCGTGTGCAGCCGCCCGGCGACGACGTCGGGTGCCTCCAACAGCCGCCGTAGCACCTCGGCGTTGGTGGCGACTCCCTCGACCCTCAGCTCACCCAGAGCGCGGCGGGCGCGGGCGAGCGTGTCGGGCAGACTGCCGGAGCCGTCGTGGACGACGAGCTTGGCCAGCAGCGAGTCGAAGCGCGGGCTGACCCGACCGCCGGGGAACGCGGCGGTGTCGACGCGCACACCCGGCCCGGCGGGCGGCCAGAAGACGTCCAGCGTTCCGGCGGAGGGCAGCACCGTCCCGTCGGGGCGGACCGTCTCGGCGTTGACCCGCACCTGCACCGCGCAACCGCGGGGAACGGGAGCCTGTCCGGCTCCGCTGCGGTCGAGGCGCTCGCCGGAGGCCACCCGCAGCTGGGCCTTGACCAGGTCGATGCCGGTGACCTCCTCGGTGACGGTGTGTTCGACCTGGATGCGCGGGTTGGCCTCAAGGAAATAGAAGCCCGGGGAGCCACCACCGGTGTCCACGAGGAACTCGAACGTGCCGAGACCGGCATAGGCGACCTCCCGGGCCATGCGCAGCGCCGCGTCATGCAGCCCGGTCCGCACCGCCTCGTCGAGGCCGGGCGCCGGCGCGATCTCCACGATCTTCTGCCGGTGCCGCTGCAGACTGCAGTCGCGGTCGCCGTGGCCGACGACGGCGCCCGTGCCGTCGCCGAGCACCTGCACCTCGACATGGCGGGCACGCCGCAGCAACTGCTCGACGTAGACCGCGCCGTCGCCGAAGGCGTGCGAGGCCTCCGAACGGCAGCGCCGGACGGCCTCCTCCAACTGCCCTGCCTCGTACACCGCCCGCATGCCGCGCCCGCCGCCGCCGGCGACCGCCTTGACCATCACCGCGGCGCCCTCGCCGAGGCCGGCCATGAACGCACGCGCCTCCTCTACACCGGTGTCGCCGTACGTCGCCGGCAGCACCGGCACCCCGAGGCGGGCGGCGAGTTCACGGGCCGCGCTCTTGTCGCCGAGCGTCCGCAGTACCTCGGGGCGCGGCCCGACCCAGGTGAGTCCGGCGTCGGTGCACTGCTGCGCGAAGTCGGCGTTCTCGGCCAGCAGCCCGTAGCCGGGGTGGACCGCGTCGCAGCCCGTGCGCACCGCCGCGCCGACCAGGGCCGCCGCGTCCAGGAAGGCACCCGGACCCTCGCCGTCGAGCACCACGACCTCGTCGGCCATGCGGGTGTGCAGCGCGTCCGCCTCGTCGCGGGAGCGCAGCGCCACTGTCAGCAGGTCCAGCTCGCGGGCGGCGCGGATCACCCGTACCGCGATCTCACCGCGGTTGGCGACCAGCAGCTTGGCCAGCCCCATCGTCACCGGTCCTTTCCGTAGGCAGCGGCAGCGGTCGGGGACGCCGAAGACACGGCGATGCGCGCCGCCCGCTCCAGCAGCTCGCCCTTCTTCACCTTGCCGGTGGTGGTCATGGGCAGGACGTCGACGCACATCACCACGGGCACCTTGTACGGGGCCATGTTCGCCCGCGCCCACGCGCGCACGCTCTCGGCGTCGAGAGCGGCACCGGGGCGGGGCTGGACGAACGCCAGCGGCACCTGGCCCCGGCGGGGATCGTCCATCGGTACCACCGCCGCGGTGAGCACATCCGGGTGCCGGGCCAGCAGCGCCTCCAGCTCGGACGGGAAGACGCTCATACCCGAGACCTTGATCATCTCCTTGTCGCGGCCGAGGTAGTGCAGGCACCCGTCCTCGTCGATCATTCCGATGTCGCCGGTGTGCAGCCAGCCGTCGCGCAGGACCCGGCCGGTGGCCTCCGGCTGTCGCCAGTATCCGGTGAGCAGGGAGGGGGAGCGTACGAGGATCTCGCCCCGCTCGCCCAGCGGCAGCGGCTCGGCGCTCTCCCCGTCGGCCACCATGAACTCGGTTTCCGGCACGGGCAGTCCGCAGAAGACCGGCTCGGTCAGCAGGTCGTGGTCCCCGTCCTGGAACCCGGTGGTGAAGGAGTCCGCGGTGTGCGTCTCGGTCAGGCCGTACGCCGCCTCCTGCAGCACGCTGTGCTCGCCGGCCAGGGAGCTCCACCGGGCCCGGATCGACGGCGTCAGCTTGCGCACGAACGACATGGCCCGCGGCTGCGCGAGGCTGGACAAGTCGGTGCCGGGCAGGCCGGGGTGCTCCATCAGCTCGACGTAGTTGTCGACCGTGCCCAGCATCAGCGTCACGTGGTACCGCTCGATCGCCTGCAGCACGGCCTCGGGGTCCCAGCGGGTGAGCAGCACGATGCCGCTACCGGTCAGCAGCGGCAGCAGGATGCCGAAGTCCTCGCCGGCGATCCAGCAGACCGGCACGTAGATCAGCAGCGTGTCGGGGTTTTCGCCGGAGAGGTCCATGCCGCTGGAGGCCGCCGCCGTCGCCGCGGTGTAGAGCATGTGCCGCTGGGAGTGTTCGCACCCCTTGGGCAGGCCTGTGGTCCCTCCGGTGTAGTTCAGGGCGGCGAGCGCGTCCAGGTCGGCCGGATGATCCTGGCCGCGGGCACCGCCGACGGCCTGCCCCCACGCGCTGCCGGCCGAGCCGACTCCCGCCAGGCCGGGCGGCAGCGGCAGCACCGGATCGGATGGGAGCATGTCGGCGAGGCTGGTGACGAGTTCGCCCCGTACGGCGGTGTCGGGCCGCACCGCGTCGACCAGCGGCCGCAGGGTGTCAAGAGTGATCAGGATCTCCACCCCGGCGTCGGCCAGCTCATGCCGCAGCTCGTGCTCCCGGAACATCGGGTTCACCGGGACGTGCACGGCTCCGGCGCGCAGGATGCCGAGCATGGCGACGATGAACTGCGGGCAGTTGGGCAGGAACACCCCGACGCGGTCTCCGGGGCGTACGCCGCTGCGCTGCAGCCAGCCGCACAGCCGCGCCGTCAGGTCCTCCAGCGCCGCGTACGTGATCTGCTCGCCGTAGAAGGTGATCGCGACGCGGTCAGGATGGCGCCGGGCCCAGTGCCGCAGGTGGTCGGTGAGCGGCCGCTGCCCGAGCGGGTACACCACCTCCCTCGGCATCGAGGCCGGCCATACGCGCTGCCGGCGGGCCTGCACATCGGCCAAGTACTCTTCCACGCGCGCGTTGTTCACCACGACGGCCTCCACCTGACACTGGCATACCAACCGGTCGGCACGTGCGCATCACCGTAAGGGAGCCCGCAGGCCGGGACAAGGGTGAGGACGCGGCGGGGGGGAGGCCGGGGGCTTCCGTCTCGTCGAGTCGCGCAAGGCAGATCGACCGATCCAGTCATGCCCCGCCAGCCCCAGAGGCAGGCGAGGGGCACCCGGGCCCCCACGGGCAGAATCCGACGCCGCCGGGACACACCGGCGGAACGCCCTGTTCACGACCCTTTCAAATCGACTACGGAGACCGAATAACGTCGCCCGGCGACTAATTGAATGCGGTAAGGGTGAATCGTAAATTGACGCGGCCGGGGCCATTTCCACCCAAGGCGGCAATCCACGCGCGGAGACCGCGTATTCGGCAATGGCGCTAATTCGGCTTCAGCGCGGCTTCGCATCCCGGCATGCTCTGGGTGCCCAGGCGCCAGGGCCGATCACCGGTCGAGCAGGCGTCGGGCCATGACGACCCGGAGACCCGGCGATCGAAGCAAAAGGACGCGGCCCTTTGGCCGAACACCGGTCGTCCCGGCCGGAAAACAATGCGCATGGCCGCGAGATCGAAATTCAGCGCCCCATTATCAGGAGCAGGTCATGAAGACAACGCATCATCACGCCGTGGCATTTCTGGCCACAGCGTGCGGTTTCACTCTGTGCCTCACGGGCGTGGCCCTCGCGGCCGACGCACCGACGCCGCAAATCTTCGCCACGACACTGGTGAACAAGACCGGCACCACCATCACGGTCACGGCCGGGGTCGGACGGGGCAACACGATCAGTGTCTGGCAGTCAGGCAACAGCATCAGAATCAGAGATACCGGAGACACGGTCGCACCGTCCGGCGACTGCACCGCCATCAGCACGACCGAAGTCGCCTGCAGGGCCGCCGACACCACCGAACTCGTGGTCAACGCCGGCGACCAGGACGACAGCGTCGCCTCCTCGCTGGCGGCCCTCGGCGTCACCCTCATCGGCGGTGCCGGCAACGACAACCTCTACGGCGGATCCGCCAACGACACCCTCGAAGGCGACGAGGGATCCGACTTCCTCTCCGGCGGCGCGGGCAACGACACGCTGACCGGAGGAGCCGAGGCGGACAGGATCTTCGGCGGCTTGGGCAATGACTCCATCGAGGGACGCGGCGGCTCGGACATCGTGGACGGCGGTGCCGGCAACGACGTGATCTACGGCGGCAGCGGCAACGAGCAGATCGTCGCCGGCGCGGGCAACGACTACGCCGAGGGCGGCAACGGCAGGGACACCATCGACGCCGTGGACAACGTCAGCGGCAACGACTACGTCGAAGGCGGCCCCGACGTGGACGACTGCCGCGCCGACCTGGGCGACAACATCAGCGGATGCCCCTGACCAGCGTGAGCGAGCAGCACGCCAGTACCCGTACACGGCGAGACCCGTACACGGCGAGACAACACGAAAGGTGGGCACCGATGAGAACACGAAGCATCTGCACCACGGTGGTGGCGATCGGCGCACTCACCTGCGCCCCGCTGAGCGCCGCCTCCGCCGCGCCCGGCGCGGCCCCAGGCGAAAGCCTGGCCGGCACCACGGTCGTGCAGGAGGTGGGCGACGCCCTGCTCGTCACGGCCGCCCAGGGTGTGGCGAACGACATCACCATCCGGCGTCAGGGCAACGCTGTCGTGGTGACGGACACGGGGGACACCGTGGCCGCCGTCGCCCCCTGTCAGTCGACGGGGACGCACACGGCGGAGTGCCCACTGCCCGTCACGTCGATACGGGTCAACGCCAACGACGCCGATGACAGTGTCACCATCTCCCCGAACCTGGAGGCCGCAGGAACGGTGATCGGCGGTGCGGGTGACGACCGCCTCGTCGGCGGCCCCCGGGCGGACCGGCTCGTCGGCGACGACCCGGCTGCCACCGGCCTGCGGGCGACGCCGGGCAACGACACCATCAACGGCGGCCCCGGCAACGACACGATCTCCGGGCTGGCCGGCAACGACACCATCAACGGCAATGCCGGCAACGACACTCTCAACGGCGACGACGGCAACGACACCCTCGGCGGTGACCAGGGCAACGACACCCTCAACGGAGGCAGCGGCAACGACACGCACATGGGCGGCGAGGGCAACGACACCCTCAACGCCGTGGACAACGTGATCGCCAACGACAGCCTCGACGGCGGGCTCGGCTTCGACTCCTGCAACCGCGACACCGGCGACACGGCCATCAACTGCCCCTGATCCACACCGTTGATCACCACCCGCAGGGACTTCTCGAACCGCTCGACCGTCCCGCGCTCGTGCTGCAGATCCGGAGGGACCGATCGGGTCGCAGGCGCCGCCGGACAGCCGTACCGGCTGTCCGGCGGCAGAATGACAGGCGGTGATGACCGGCAACCGGGCTCGGCCATGCCGGCAGCAGAGCCCTGCGTGAGGCCACACCCGGCACCTGCCGGGAGGCCGTCGTGCACCGCGCCGCGCCGTGACAGGAGCACCATCCGCGTGGCGCAACCGCGGCTGACGATCCGAGGCGGCTCAGCCGAGCAGCTCCGCGCTGCCGGCCGGTTCGCGCCGCTCCTGCCCATTGATGCGGTGCCGCTCGACGGACGAGCGCCGGTACACCTCCTGCCGCACCCGCTGGATCTCGCCGATGGGCCGGTGCTCCTCTCGTGAGCGCCACGGTGTGATCGACGTGGCGTCGGCGGCCGCCAAGTTGTCGTCCCCGCCGATGTCCTGACGCGGGAGATCCACCCGGGCGACCGTCACCCAGGGGGACAGCTCCTCGGGCCACTTCACGGAAGTGTTGTCCACCGGCATCCGGGCCAGATCGGTGTTGAGCTGCACCTGGAGTTCAAAGGAATGGTCCCGCTCCGCCGCCTCGGCGACGAGGGTGCGGCGGAAGGCCTCATTGTCCGCGCCCACGTCCACGATCTGGTGCGTGAGGGCGGCCAGGGACTCGGCCGTGGGCACGGTGCGGATCTTGGCGATGGAATCGCCGTACCGGAAGGCACCCATGCTGTTGTAGGTGTACGACAGCAGGTTCCTGCGCGGGACGGTGGTGAACGACAGCATGGCGAACAGTTCGTCCCACAGCCAGCCGTCGGGATCGGCGAGCGTGCCCCGGCGGGTGAGGAACTCCGCCATCCAGGTCTTGCGGCGGGCGGGGTTCACCAAGGCTTCTGGCAGCTCCGCGAAGAGCTCCTCGATGACCATGTAGTCGTAGGCGGTGTTGGCGAAGAAGACCTCGTTGTTGATCAGGTTGAGGTCGAAGGTACCGGTGTCCGGTTCGTCGGCCAGCAGTGAGCCGCCGGGGACTCCGAACAGCTTGATGCCCATCCCGCACGCCGCGCCCAGTTGGTGGTCGGGACGCTGGTGGCCCAGACCGTTGGAGTAGCGGACGACGGCGTCGTACACGGCGGGCCGGGCGAAGATGCCCTGCCCGTGGAATCCCTGGTTGTCACCGACCGTGACAGTGGCCTTGAGGAGGCCGTAGGTCTTTCCGTGGGCGGTCCGGACGGCGCGGCCGACGCCCTCGCGCTCGACCGAGGCGCCGGTGCGCCGCGCCACCTGCGCGACCACCGCATCCAACTCCTCTTGATAGGTCGGACGTTCGACGGCGCGGTAATCCTCGTAGCGGACGGGATCCATGGTGCTGCCTCCCTGTGAGGGTGCTGTTGACCCCAAACGCTAGACAGCAATTAAATTGTGCACAACATAACTGGCTGTGATGAATCACACGCTGCGGAACAGCATGTACGGCTCCCTGCTCGACTGGGCCGGCCCGGTACTCGACCGGCACCAGCCGGGCGGGGCCGACTACACGGAGACGGAGACGCGTGTCCTCACGACAACGGGCACCGCACGCAGCGTGCTCACATGTCGTGATCGGGGCGGTGGAGAAGCGGCCGCAGGGCCTCGATGACGTTCGGGTCGTCCACCGTGGACGGGATGGGTTCGTCGAGGCCGTCGGCGATACCACGCATCGTCTTGCGCAGGATCTTCCCCGAGCGCGTCTTGGGCAGGGCGGCCACGACGGCGACCTCCTTGAGGGAGGCGACGGCGCCGATGCGCTCGCGTACGAGTTGGACCAGTTCGGCCTCGACCTCCCCCGGGTCGCGGGCGGTGCCCGCCTTCAGGACGACGAAGCCGCGGGGCACCTGTCCCTTGAGGGCGTCCGCGACGCCGATCACGGCGCACTCGGCGACGTCGGGGTGAGCGGCCAGGGCCTCCTCCATGCTGCCGGTGGACAGCCGGTGGCCGGCGACGTTGATGACGTCGTCGGTGCGGCCCATGACGTACACGTAGCCGTCCTCGTCGATGTGGCCGCTGTCGCCGGTGAGGTAGTAGCCGTCGTAGGCGGAGAGGTAGGAGGCGACGAAGCGGGCGTCGTCGTTCCAGAGGGTGGGCAGCGAACCGGGCGGCAGGGGGAGCTTCACGACGATGGCTCCCTCGACGCCGGCCGGCACCGGCTGCCCCGAGGGGTCGAGGACGCGGACGTCCCAGCCGGGCAGCGGACGGGTGGGCGAGCCGGGTTTGACGGGGGCGGTCTCGATGCCGACCGGGTTGGCGACGATCGGCCAGCCGGTCTCCGTCTGCCACCAGTGGTCGATCACCGGGATGTCCAGGAGGGCACTCGCCCAGTGATAGGTCTCGGGGTCCAGGCGCTCACCGGCGAGGAAGAGGTAGCGCAGGCGGGAAAGGTCGTAGTCCGCGGCCAGGGCGCCCTTCGGGTCCTCCTTCCGGATGGCGCGGAAGGCGGTGGGCGCCGTGAACATGGTCTTGACGCCGTGGTCGGCGGCGACCCGCCAGAACTGCCCCGCGTCCGGGGTGCCGACCGGCTTGCCCTCGTACAGCACCGTCGTGGCCCCGGCCAGCAGCGGCCCGTAGACGATGTACGAGTGCCCGACGACCCAGCCGACGTCGGACCCGGTGAACATCGTCTCGCCCGGGCCGATGTCGTACACGGCGCCCATCGACCAGTGCAGAGCCACAGCGCAACCGCCGCTGTCGCGGACAACTCCCTTGGGTTTCCCGGTCGTTCCGGACGTGTACAGGATGTAGAGGGGGTCGGTCGCGGCCACGGGAACACAGGCGGCCGGCGGTGCGTCGGCGACCAGGTCGGCCCAGTCGAGGTCGTCCGGCCCCAACTCGGCCCGCTCCTGCGGCCGTTGCAGGATCACTTGCTTGTGCGGCTTGTGCCCGGCGAGTTCGATCGCGCGGTCCAACAGCGGCTTGTACGGGATGACGCGCTTGCCCTCGATGCCACAGGAGGCGGAGACGACCACCTTGGGGGTGGCGTCATCGATACGGACCGCTAGTTCGGGTGGGGCGAACCCGCCGAAGACGACCGAGTGGATGGCGCCGATGCGTGCGCAGGCGAGCATCGCGACGGCGGCCTCGGGGACCATCGGCATGTAGATGACCACCCGGTCTCCGCGCCCCACACCGAGCCCGGCGAGTGCCCCGGCGAAGGCCGCGACCTCCTCCCTCAGCCGGCTGTAGGTGTAGGTGCGCCGAGTGCCCGTCACCGCGGAGTCGTAGACGAGCGCGGGCTGTTCGCCCCGGCCGGCTTCGACATGCCGGTCCACCGCGTTGAAGCAGACGTTGAGCCGGCCGTCCGGGAACCAGCGGTAGAAGGGCGCGTCCGACGAGTCCAGGGCACGGGACGGCGCCACTTCCCAGTCGATGCCTCCCGCCGCCCGCAGCCAGAAGCTTTCCGGGTCTTCGAGGCTGGCCCGGAAGACGTCGTCGTACATTCCCATCGCACTCTCCTTGACCAGAGTCGTGGTGGCCTGCCGTCAACCATGTCACAGGTTGATCATGTGGTCGGCCAAGCCGTGCTCGGGCCTGAATGACCGCCTCGACCGGCAGTGGACGGCTCGCTGAACCGCGCATCACCTTGGCCGTCATGCCGCCGAAAGCGCCCCTTAAGGTGACCTTGGGGGAAACAAGGGTCAACGCAGGTGAGAGATCACCATCGGGGGGGACGAGAACGTGGCGGGACTGGTAGGCAGATCGGCGGAGCTCGAACGGCTGGATGCCCTGCTCGCAGGACTGGGCGGGTCCGGGTCGGCGGAGGTCGTCGACATCGTCGGTGAACCCGGCATCGGCAAGACCAGGTTGCTCGACGAGGTGTGCGGGCGGGCCCGCCGGGCCGGGTTCACCGTACTGCGCGGACGGGCCACCGAGTACGAACAGCAGGTTCCCTTCCAGCTGTTCACGGACGCGTTCGCCGATGCCGATCCCGGCGCGCAGGCCGCCTTCGCCGACCCCGCCTTCGCCGAGGTGCACGCGGTTCTGCACGGCATCCGGCAGGCCCCGGGCGACGGTTCCGTCGAGAGCGCCGTCGGCCGCTTCGGGCTGCACCGCGCGATCGCAACGTTGCTGACGCGGTTGGGTGAGCGCGGTCTGGTGCTGGCTCTGGACGACTTGCACTGGGCGGATCCCGCCTCACGCGAGCTCGTGGACCATCTGATCCGGCACCCCGCGCGCGGACGCGTCCTGCTGGTGGTGGCCCGGCGGGTCCGGCAGACGCCGACATCCCTGACCGCGGCGCTGGCGCGCGGCGCGGACTGCGGGACCGTGCTCCACCTCGCCCTGGAGCCGCTCTCCGAGCAGGAGTCCGTCCTGGCGCTGGCCCCGGACATCGCCGAGGACCAGGCCAAGCGGCTGCACGCCGCCAGCGAGGGCAACCCCCTGTATCTGCTGGCGCTGGGGCACGCCCACCACACCGGGGCACCCCTGCCCGGCCTCACCGTCGACCCCCACGCCGACGCCACGGACGCCGGGTACGCGGCCGGCGTGCCCGGCGGGCTCGCGGCGCTGCTGCTGGACGAGTTGGGCACGCTGACCGGGTCGCAGCGCCGGCTCGTGGAGGCGGTGGCGGCGCTCGGCGACCACGCCTCGTCCGCGCTGCTGGCCGTGGTGAGCGAGCTGTCCGTCCAGGACGTGGAGCAGGAGACCGAAGCCCTGGTGGCGCGCGATCTGCTGCGCGCCGGGCCGGGCGGCCGGTGGATGCTGCGCCATCCCCTGGTCCGGGCCCTGGTCTACGAGAGGACCGCGCCGGGGCGGCGTGCCGAATTCCACCGCCGCACCGCGCGGGAACTCGCCCGCCGCGGCGCTCCGGCCACCGAGCGGGCCCGCCACGTCGCACGGTCGTTGACCGACTGGGACGCCCAGGCTGCGGAGGTGCTCACCGAGGCCGCCGCACGGTTCGCGTCGACCGCGCCGGCCATCGCCGCCCAGCTGCTGGACGTCGTCCTGACCCATATGCCGGACACTCCCGACCGGTTCACACGACGCGGCGAGCTGGTCCTGGCGCGCGCCCGTGCGCTCGGCGTCAGCGGGAACCTCCGGGAGAGCCGGGACCTGCTGCACTCCCTGATCGAGACCGCCGGCAAGGACCATCCCGAACTGCGGACGCGGGCCGTCGCCCAGTGCGCCGTGATGGAGCGGCACCTCGGCCACTCCCCCGAGGCCACCGCCCTGCTGCGCCGGGAGCTGTCCCGCGAACCCGGCCCGTCCCCCGCCCAGGCGGTCTCCCTGCGCCTGGCCCTCGGCATGTCCGCCCTGCTGACCGCGTCCTATCCGCAGGCACGCGCGGAAGTGGCGCAGGCCGTCGCCGTCGCCCGCGCCGACGACGATCCCCCCGGTGAGGCGGCGGCGCTCGCGCTGGCGGCCCTGGGCGAGGCCTACGAGGGAGAGACCGAGGCGGCGGCCGGGTTCGCCGACTCCGCCGCGTCACTCGCTGACGCGCTGACCGATCCCGGCCTCGCCGGTCTGTGCGAGGCGCTGGTCTGGCTGGCCTGGGCGGAAACCCTGCTGGAGCGCTACGCCGACGCCGAGCGGCACATCACCCGGGGGCTGGGCATCGCCCGTCGCACCGGACAACTCCACGTCCTGCCCCACCTGTTGACGAGCCGGGCCTTCGTCCACCTCACCACGTGCCGTCTGCCGTCCGCGCTGGAGGCGGCCGAGGAGGCGGAGTCCATCGCGCGGGCCGCGGGCAGCGACGACCTTCTGGGCTTCACCCTGGCCATCAAGACGCTGGTGCTGTTGCTGGCCCGGCCGCTGGGCGACACAAGCGCCCTGGCCACCGGTGAGGAGGCCACCGCCGCGGCCGGCCGCAGCAGGGGCTGGTGGTCGTCGCTGGCCTGGTGCATGCTCGGGCACGCGACCTTCGTCAGCGGTGACCCTCATCGCGCCCAGGAGGCCATCACGACGGCAGGCGGCGGCCCCGAACTGCCCCTGCTGCAGCCGTCGATCCGTCCGGGCCAGCTCGACACCCTCGCGGCCGCGGCCCTCACCGCCGGGGACGTCGAGGCGGCAGGCCGCTGGGCCGCCCAGGCCACCCGCGAGGCCGACCGGCTCGGCCTCGACGGTCAGCGCGCGGCCGCCCTGCGCGCCCAGGCCACACTGGCCGAGCACCACGGCGAGACGGGCAAGGCCGTACGGCTCCTCGACGCGGCGGCACAGGAATACGTCCGCTGCGGCCAGACCCTGTGGGAGGCGTACTCCCTGCTGCGGGCGGCGCCCCTGGTACAGCGCACCGGGCAGGGAGCGCGCGCCGCCGCGATGTGGCACCGGGCCCACCGCATCGCCGTCGGCGGCGGCGCACGCCTGCTGGTGGACCTCGCCGAACTGATCCGCCCCCAGGTGATGGCGCAGACACCGGCGCTCCCGGCGCAGCTCGCGGAACTGAGCGCTCGTGAGCTGGAGGTGGCCGAGCTGGTGGCGCAGGGGCTGAGCAACCAGGACATCGCCGCCCGGCTCCACCTCAGCCGACGCACCGTCGAGACCCACCTGTCCTCGATCTACCGCAAGGCGTCGGTGCCGTCCCGCGCGGCCCTGGCCGGGCTCATCACCCGCGTCGGACTGGGAGCCGGGTCGTGAGCGGTGCCGTGAGGACTGGCACATCCGTGGAACCACGTACTCCCGGCCACCTCCGCACCGAACACCCAGCGACATGGCGAAACCCGTAGTCGATTACGTGTTTCCACTGAGGCCCCTGCCCCCGCCGCCGTCTATGTTCGACCAGTCGGACAACTTGAGCGGTGCAGAGGGGAATGCGTGAGAGACAACGCCCGTGGCGTACGGGGTAGTTGGGTGACGCTCCTGGTGACGGGGAGTCTGCTGACCGGGTGTTCGGCCCAGGGGGCGGACGGCGGCTCCTCACCGCGGCCCGGGACATCCGCGCGCACCGCCTCGCCGCAGGCCACGGCGCCGCCGTCGGGCGGGTCGACGGCCACCCCCGTCCTCACACCCGACGCGTCCCTCGTCCCCAGAACCTCGAAGGACGGACAGCGGCTCGTGGAGTCGGTGGTGTTCGCTCCGGGTGACTGGGGGCGGGGCTTCGTCGCCCAGGATCCGGCCGTGAGCCGGCCGGGCACCTGGGCCGTGCTGGACGACGGCTGCCGCTGGGAGCGGGAGAAGGCCCCTCGGGGAGTGCTGGCCAGCCTGTCCCGCTACAGCCTGCTGCCCGCCGGCGGCTCCAAGGGGGCCGTCAAGGTGACCGCCGCGGCCACCGCGCACTCCTCCGCCCTCGGCGCCGACGAACAACTGAGCACCACCCTGGAGGAAGTCCTGCGCTGCCCGGAGCAGCGGCCCCGGGCCGACGCCCGGATCACGGGCCTGAACTCGCTCGGCACCCCCTTCGGCGCCCGCGAGCAGGAGTACGCCGACGACTCCGTGCTGGAGGCCGGGCAGTACGTCGAGAAGGACGGTGCCGCGCAGCCGTACCGGTGGATGGTCGCCCGGCTTGGCACGGTCGTCGTGGCCGTCTCCGTGACGGGCGCGAAGGGGCACACCGAGCAGGAACTCCAACAACTGGGCGCCGACGCCCTGGGGCAGATGCTGGCGCGCGTCCAGCAGCGCTTGAAGGGGAAGTGATGGACCCGCTGCGTACCTCCGACCCGTCCAGACTGGCGGGTCATCGGCTGCTCGGGCGGCTCGGCGCGGGCGGGATGGGCGTGGTCTACCTGGCCCGCTCGGCCGGCGGTTCGCTGGTCGCGCTGAAGGTGATCCAGGCCGAGTACGCCGAGGACGCCGGCTTCCGGGAACGGTTCCGCAGGGAGGCGGAGACGGCCCGTCGGATGACCAGTCCCTGGGTGGCGCCCCTCGTCGACGCGGACCCGGATGCGGCGCAGCCCTGGCTGGCCACCGCCTTCGTGCCGGGGCCCTCGCTCGGTGAGGCCGTCGCGGCCCACGGGCCGTTGCCTCTACGGAGCCTGCGCGTACTGGGGACGCGGCTCGCCCAGGCATTGGGGGACCTGCACGGCGTCGGCCTCGTGCACCGGGACGTCAAGCCGGGCAATGTGCTGCTGGCGCTCGACGGGCCCCGGCTGATCGATTTCGGTGTGGCCCGCGATCCGCAGGACACCGCGCTCACCTCGACCGGCGTGGTGGTCGGAACCCCCGGCTTCCTGCCACCCGAACAGGCCGGGGACACAGGGGAGTTGGGCGCGTCCGGCGACATCTTCTCGCTCGGCTGCGTGCTGGCTTTCGCGGCCACCGGCCGCCCTCCGTTCGGCACCGGCTCGCTGGACGCGCTGCTGTACCGCACGGTGCACGACGCCCCGGACCTGGAGGGCGTACCCCGGCCGCTCGCCGAGGTGGTGCGCGGCTGCCTGGAGAAGGACCCGCAACTGCGGCCTACGGCGGAGGCGCTGTCGGAGGCGCTGTCGGGGACGCACACGGTCGCCGCGTCCGAGGCGCCACCCGACCCACGGGAGGCGCTGCGGGCGGAGCGTCCCGCGCCCCCGCAGGACACCGATGCGCCGGATGCGGTCGCCGACGGCGAGGCCGAGCAGGCGACCGGCGGGCAACTCCCCGCGGACGATGCCTGGTTGCCCGAGCCGTTGGTCCGGCTGATCGCGGAGCGCTCGGCAGCCGGGCTCGCCCTGCCCGCCGTCGACGAGACCGAGGTCGACCCCGCGTCCGCCGGCACCGCCGGGCCGGACACCGCGGCCGCGCAGTCGGCGGCTCGTACCGTCGGCAGACGACGGTTCCTGCTCCTGGCCGGAGGCGCGGCGGTCGTCGCGGCCGGGGGTGGACTGGCGGCGTGGGCGGGGCTCGACGGTGACGGCGGCGGGGAGGACGACGCCACGCCGACGGCCACCGCTCCGGTGTACACCCTCGGTCTGCACGCCGACCTGACGGGTGATCAGAAGGCGGTCGGCCGGGCTCAGGAACGAGGGCTGCGGCTCGCGGTCCACGAGTTCAACTCCCGTGCGGGCAAGCCCTTCACGCTCGCCGTGAAGACGGTGGACGACGGTGGTGATCCGGCCCGGGCACCCGAGGCGGCCAAGGAGCTCGTCGCCGACCGTTCCGTGCTGGCGGTGATCGGTCCCACCACTGACGCCACCGCCCTGGCCTCGCTGGCGACGTACGACGCCGCGTCGCTGCCGCTGATCGCGGTGACACCCGGCGCCACCGTGCTGCAGGTGATGGGCAGCCGGTCCTTCCTGCACACCCGGGTGACGGACACGATCCTGCCCCTCTATCTGGACGCGTACCTGCGCGGTACGGCGAAGTCGCGCACGGTCGGGATCGTCGACGACCGGGCGGCGGACGCCTACGCCTGGGAGATCAGCAGCACCCTCGCCGATATCCTGCGCAAGGTCCCGCTGCCGGCCGTGCCCAAGGTGGTCAGCGCGCTGCGCACCGACTTCGGGCCGACCCTGGACGCCCTGCTGGACGGGGGCGCCGACTCGGTGGTCTTCGCCGGTTACCACGACCGGGCCGCGCTGCTGGCCCGGGAACTGCACCGCCGTGACTTCCCGGGAGCCAGGGCCGCCGCCCAAGGGGTGCTCGACGTCCGGTTCCTGTCCGCCGCGGGGGACGCGGCCGACGGCTGGGTGATCGTCGCACCGGCCATGGACGCCACCGTGGCGCCCGAGGCGAAGGCGTTCAGGGCCGCCCACCGCGAGCTCTTCGGCGCGGAGCCGGAGCGGTACGCCGTGGAGACGTACGACGTGGCGCAGTTCGCCGTGAAGACGCTGCGCTCGCTGAGCGTCGGGCGCCGTACCCGGCAGACTCTGACGACGGCACTGCGCTCGGGGTCGTACAAGGGCATCGCCCGCAACCTCGCGTTCAACAAGGAGACCGGGGCACTGGTGGCCGACGGCAGCGGGGTCCACCTGTGGAAGGTCGAGGGCGGCAGGTTGGCGTACCAGGGCCCGGCGCCGTACCAGGTCGCCACCTGATGGGGCGTTGATGGAGCCGTTGCGCGGAGCCGACCCGGCCAGGATCGCGGGTTACCGGCTGCTGCGCCGCCTCGGCGCGGGCGGCATGGGCGTGGTCTACCTGGCCCGCTCCGGGGGAGGTTCGCTCGCCGCGGTGAAGGTCATCCGCGCCGCGCACGCGGACGACCCGGGCTTTCGGGCCCGCTTCCGCCGCGAGGTGGAGACGGGGAGCCGGGTGGCGAACCCCTGGGTCGTACCGCTGCTCGACGCGGACCCTGACGCGGAGTCGCCGTGGCTGGCCACGGAGTTCGTGCCGGGGCCCTCCCTCGCGGAGGCGGTGGAGGAGTGCGGCCCGCTGCCGTACCGGAGTGCCCGTGTCCTGGGGGCGCGGCTGGCCGAGGCGTTGGAGGCGGTGCACGGGGCGGGTCTGGTGCACCGGGACGTCAAGCCCGCCAATGTGCTGCTCGCGGTCGACGGGCCGCGGATGATCGACTTCGGGATCGCCCGGCCGCCGGAGGACACCGCGCTCACCGCCAGCGGGATGGTGGTCGGCTCCCCCGGGTTCCTCTCCCCCGAGCAGGCCCAGGGGCGGGGCCGGGAGATCGGGCCGGCCAGCGATGTCTTCTCGCTCGGCTGTCTGCTGGCGTACGCGGTGACGGGCGAGCGCCCCTTCGGATGGGGCTCGGCGGCCGAGGTGCTGGTGCGTACGGTCCACGACGAGGCGGACCTGGACGCCGTACCGGCGCCGTTGCTGCCGCTGCTGCGGGACTGCCTGGCGAAGGAGCCCGGCGCCCGCCCCGGCGTGTCCGAGGTCCGGGCGGCTCTGGACCGTGCGGGTGAGGCCGGGGGATGGGTGCCGGAGTCGCTCACCCGGCTGATCGCACGCCGTTCGGCCGCCGTCCTCGCCCTGCCCGCGGTCGAGGCGACCGAGGTGTCCGGCGCCCCGGCAGGCGCGGACACGGTGGCGGGCTCGCAGGAAGGGCCGAAGGGCGCCACGCGGCGCCGCCTGTTGGTGCTGGGCTCGACCGCCGGAGTCGTGGCGGCCGGCGCCACGGCCGCCTGGTGGACCGCGGGTCGTCCCCGCCGCGCCCCGGCACAAGGGGGCGGCACACGGCTTGCGCAGCAGGTGGTCGCCCTGCACGCCGATCTGACGGGAGATCAGAAGACGTCCGGCCTGGCGCAGGAGAACGGTGTCCGGCTCGCCGTCGACCACCTCAACTCCCGTGCCGACCGCGGCTTCGACCTCGTCCTCCAGGTGCACGACGACGCGGGCAGCACCGCCCGGGCACAGCGGATCGCGCGGCAGTTGTCGGCCGACGACCGGGTCCGCGCGGTGATCGGGCCGACCACCGACGCCTGTGCCAGGGCCGTCCTTGAGCAGTACCGGAAAGCACTGCTGCCCATGGTCTGCGTGTCGGTCGGACTCGACGGGGTGTCCGCCGCAAGGTACCGGATGTACGCGGCCACTCGGCCCCCCGACCGCTTCTTGGCGGCACCCCTGGTCGCCCACCTCGTCCGCACCGTCCGAACGCGCAGAACGGTGCTGATCGACGACGCGGCCGAAGGCGACTTCAGCTGGGAGCTCTGCGCAGGCGTCGCCCAGGCGCTCCGATCCGGACAGCGCACCACGACTCGGCGCACCCTCGCCGCCGAGGACGACACGGCTGACGACTTCCGTGCCCTGGCCGAGTCGGTGACCGACTGGGAGGCGGACGCGGTGCTGTTCGCCGGAGGCCACGCCCGCGCGGCGAAACTGGCGCGAGCGCTGCGGGCGGCCGGCTACTCCGGAGCCCGGCTGGCCACCCAACGCGCTCTCGACTCCCGCTTCTTCACCACGGCCGGGGACGCCGCCGAGGGCTGGGTCTTCGCCACCGCCTTCCTCGATCCGACCCGTGTGACGGCCGCGAAGTCCTTCGTCGCCGCCTACCGCCACCGCTTCGGCGCCGCCCCGCCCTGGTACTCCGCGGAGGCCTACGATGCGACGCTCTTCGTGGCCCGCGCGCTGACGGCGCTGGGCGCGTCCCTCACTGAACGGGGCCCGCTCGTGGGGCGGCTGCGGGAGACCGACTATCGAGGAATCACCAAGCGGCTGCGCTACACGGACTCAAGCACCGGCTACACCACGAAGGCGATGTACCTCTTCCAGGCGTCCGGTGGCCGCTTCCGCTTTCTGGGCCAGTTCGAGGACGCCACGACCTGAGCCGCGGGGCGGGGCGTTATCGCGTCTCGCTCCTGCGCTGCGGCCACGGCTCCGCCGCTCGCGGGGAACCGGAGAACTGGCCGGCTCGGGACGAACTGCGTACGGCGCCGCGCGAGCGCGGAAATCAGCCTGTGGCGCAGGGACGACGAGGGCGACTGGCGACCGTGGGAGGAGTGACGAGCCGTCACCGTCCGCGTGGGTCCACACGTCTACGTGGTCCACTACGTGGTTTCCCGGATGTCGATGCCATGGCCCCGCTGCGAAGATCGCTCCTCCAGCGGTACAGGAAAGGCAACGCATGAACCCGGGTCACCAGATGGAATTCCATGCCTCCTGCGGGCATTTGATCTCGGCTCCGGCCGACCGGGCGGGGCAGGACGCCCGCTGCCCCCACTGTCACCAAGTGGTCCGGGTCCCGCAGACCGATGTTCCGTATGCCTCGCCCGTGACCGCGCCGGCCGGTGCCACCGAGCCGGTCGCGCTGACCGCCCTCTACGTGACCGCGCTGGTCGGCGGCCTCATGGGGGCCGGGCTCATCTACATGGTCATGTTCAACGAGTTCTCGGAGTCCGAGCTGGTCACGATCACACCCCTGTGGTTCTTCCCGGTCGTCTTCGGACTGTACGGCTTCGTCTCCCAGCGGCTGCTGCGGCGTATCGCCTCCGGGCGCGCCGGCACCCTGGGCGAGGCCGCCCGCATGACCATCGACGTGGCCGGGTCTTGGGCGGCCCTGGTGCTGTTCCCGTTCCTGGTACTGAAGTGGCGCAGCTCCCTGCTCGTCTCACTGGCCGCGGCGCTCTTCTGGGCCGTCCTGTTGTGGCTGTTCTTCACGGCCGTCTTCCCCACCCTCTGAGCCCGGCCCCCCGGCGAGCGCGACGAGGTCCGGAAGCATCCCGGCCAGTTCCTCCAGCAGCCCGTCCATGTCCACCACGTCCGGCAGCGGGTGGTGGACGAAGCAGACCCCGTCGTTCGTCATCGAGACCGCCGGTCCGGCGAGCTTGACCAGGCGCTCGGGCAGCTCCGAGGCGTAGAACCGCTCGGTCGTCCCCGCGCGGTCGTCGCTCATCGGCAGGTACGGCGCATCCATCTGGAAGGTGAGCCCGAGCTCCGCCGCACTCCAGTTGCGCTCCAGACGCAGGCTCTGTCCGCTGCCCGGCACGTCGAACACGACGACCAACCAGTGGGCGTCGACCTTGCTCGTCAGGTTCTCGACGAGCCTGGCGACGGTGACCTGGTGCCCGCCGAGCGGGCCGGTCACGGTGGTCCCGTGCCGTGCGCGCAGCAGCCAGGGGAAGTGGACCGCGTAACCGGCCCACTGCGCCCCGTCCTTGTCGCGTTTGAGCTGCTCCCAGCCAGGACGGGCAGCAAGGGCACGCATCGCCCGGTCCGCCTTGCCGACCCGGCGGGCGGTGCGGACCGCGAAGGTCAAGCCGATCAGGGACGGCGCCAGGATGACGGCGAAAAAGATGATCCAGCCCAACGCGTGGTCCCTTCGCTCCGGCCCGGGGTGGCCCGTTCGCCCGTATCTTCGGGCCCCGGGTCGCCGCAGGACATCGGGGAAACCACGTAGAGGACTACCGAATCCGGCGCCCGCCCCGGTCCGGTTCTCCGAGCACCGCGTCGTGTGCCGGCTTCCCACCCGGCAGAGTTCCTGCACGGCCGTGGAGGGCGGGCCGCCTTCAGAGCATGCGGGCCGCGAGACGCGGCAATCCCCGGTGGGCGCGAAGCACGGCCACCATCCCGTCGGCGACGCAAGGGCTCCATTCCCGCCTCGGACGTCTTGTCCGGAAAAAGCATGGAAGGGCACCGGAGTGCAGCGCATAGGCTCCGGCTTGCTCCAGATCACCGCAACCATCCTCATCGGCGCGGCATGCTCGCGCCCGATGTGCCGTGCCCGCAGACAGGAGAAGCACTGATGGCAGGCGAATCGAGCACCGGAACCGGACCACAGCCCATCGGCCTGCCCGACGGCGCCATCGCCACGGTCGCGGGCACCGGTGCCACCGGATATCTCTCCGACGGCGGCCCCGCGCCACTGACCAGGCTCTACCTTCCCATGGGCCTCGCCGTCGACAGGCAGGGCAACTTATACATCGCCGACCGCTACAACCACCGGATCCGCAAGGTGACCCCCGACGGCATCATCACCACCGTCGCCGGCACCGGCGACGGCGGCTACGTCTCCGACGGCGGGCCCGCCGTCGCGACCAGGCTCAACGAACCCATCGACGTGGCCGTCGACGACGCCGGAAACGTCTACATCGCCGACGGCGTCAACCACCGGATCCGAAAGGTGACCCCCGCCGGCATCATCACCACCGTCGCCGGCAACGGCGAAGCGGGATACGTCTCCGACGGCGGCCCTGCCATCGCCACCCGGCTCAACCATCCCCACGGCATCGCAGTGGACCGTGAGGGAAACCTGTACTTCAGCGAGTGGAGCAACCACCGGGTCCGCAAGGTGTCCCGCAACGGCATCATCACCACCGTCGCAGGCAACGGCACCGCCGGCTACGTCTCCGACGGCGGCCCCGCCATCGCCACCCGGCTTCAGCACCCGTCCGGGGTGGCCGTGGATCCCGAGGGGAACCTGTACATCGCCGATTGCGTCAACCATCGGGTCCGCAAGGTGTCCCGCAACGGCATCATCACCACCGTCGCAGGCAACGGCACCGCCGGCTACGTCTCGGACGGCGGACCGGCCGTCGCCACACGCATCCACCATCCTCACGACGTGGCACTGGACGCCGCGGGGAACCTGTACATCGCCGACAGCGGCAACCACCGATTGCGCAGGGTGTCCACCAACGGCATCATCACCACCGTCGCGGGCAACGGGATCGCTGGCTACGTCGACGACGGCGGCCCGGCCGTCTCCACCCGGCTCTACAGCCCGACCGGGGTGACGCTGGACGCCGCGGGAAACCTGTACATCGGCGATTACAACAACCACAGGGTCCGCGGTGTGACGGCCGTCGCCGACATGACGCCGCCGCTACCGCCCGCCGCGGATCTGTACGGCGAGATCGTCTCTCCGCTCGCGGTACAGCGTGGCCAGGCGTTCGACCTCGGCGTCCGGATCAAGAACCGGGGGCCCAACACGGTCGACGGGCGGTTCGTCACTGTTGTGCTGAGTCTCGCCGACGGCCTGGTGGGCGGGCCGGGCACCAGCGACCGGCGGCTCAGCCGCACCTTCACCGGTCAGCAGCTAGTGCCCAACCAGGGCTCCCTGGACGGCGTCTTCCGCGTCAGCGCCCCCGACACCACGCCTCCGGGCACCTACAACTCCACGCTGGAGATCCAGTACAGCGGCGAGATCAACCTCAAGGACAACGTCGAGCGTCTGCCCGTGACGATCGTCGTTCCCGCACCGATCGGTGACGAGACCGCGCTCACCGTCATCCAGGACACGATCCCCACCGCCGCACCCGGGCAACGGACCGTCCTCACCATGAAGTACACCTCCGGCACCGGCCAACCGGTCAACCCGGGGGTCATCGTCCAGCGCTTCACCGCGCCGGAGGGCTTCACCTTCAGCGGTCAGCCCACGTACGCGTACTACGAGACCATCCACGGCGTCATCGCCGGCAACCTCGACCACAGCATCGAGGACTCCGGGCGGACCCTCGTAGTCAGGGCGAACCCGCACCTCAACACCACCACCAGCGACACCGGTTCGCTCATCTGCACGATTCCGGTCCAGGCCCGGACCGACGCCCTGCCCGGCCGTTACGACAACGGCTCGGCGAGCATCGGACGCCTCGCGCCGGTGCAGATCTCCGGCCGGATCGGCGGCGCCGAATCGGACCTCACCGCCCGGGTGACGCAGACGAAGCAGGAGCAGGCGCGCGTACGGCCCGGACAGCGGTGGGTGTACCCGGCGGTCCTGCAGATCACGAACACCAGCCGACGCGCCATCGGCACCGAGCAGATCGTGCTGACCGCTCCGGAAGGCATGCGGTTCACGGAGGACCGGCTGGTGCTGTGGCACGAGGACACCGGCCAGGAAGTCGTCAACGCGGCCGAGCGGTCGGCCGACGGACGCCGGCTCACCTGCCGCCAGGCTCGCCTGGACATCGACCCCGGCAAGCGGGTCCTGCTCTACCCCGAGATGGAGGTCGACTCCTTCGCGGCTCCCGGCACGGTCCGTGTGGGCCTTCAGGTCGGCAATCCGGTCTTCGCGGCGGGCCAGGCCTCCATCGTCATCGAGACGCCGTAGCAAGGGCGCAGGGGTCGTCCCTTGAGGGTGGCCCCCGCGCTTCCCTCGCCAGCCCACCCCGGCAGGAAGCGGAGACAGCACGCATGAGCACTCCTGCAACACCCCAGGAATCCACGCAGCTCGACCCCGAAGGCACGGGCATCCGCACCCTGGGCCACGCCAACCGGTTCGCCGTCTGGGACAGCGAGTTCCGCTACGACGGCCGTATCCGCGTCCCGATGGGGGTGAAGATCAAGGAGGTCAAGTACTCGTACACGGGCAACGGGCAGGCGGACCTCGCCGCGACCGAGGTCAAGCGCGGCCGGGGCGGCATCGACCAGGAGTACGAGGTCATCGACCTCACCTTCCTCGACGACGCCGACCTGATCACCTTCACCCTGCGCGGTGACCTCAACGTCGACGCCGCCCCCCGCCCCGCGTACAGCCGCAGGTACCGGATCCGCGTCGACGTCACCCTCGACAACGGGGACGTCCGCACGGCGAACCCGGAGATCGAGGTACTCGCCGGCGCCTGGCAGAAGAGCGACCCGGAGATGGTCGGCCGGCCCTTCGTCCGGCTGCCCTACGACAACAACTGGGGCGGTGCGCCCAACAGCCAGGCCGGCTTCGGCCATGTCACGGACAACGGCCGTATCCCCGGGGACAAGTTCATCATCGACCTGGTGAACCTGCGCCAGGGCGAGCAGGGCGTGCCGAGCAGCAACAGCGACCACGTCTACTACCAGCTCGTGCACGAGGACGGCACGCCCTCGCACTACACCCCGACTCCCCAGCTGCAGAAGGCCGAAGGACACAAGGACAGCGGCACGGGCCGCAAGGTCGCACTGCCCGCGATCGACCTGCGGCAACTGGGCGACAAACCGGGCTACTACCGCTTCCTGGTCTGGCCGCAGTCGGTCAACCCTGACGGCTCTCACAGCAGTCTGCGCTGGGAAGAGGCCAAGCCGGAGGATGCCTTCCAACTCGGCAGTGTCTACTACCGGTACAAGGCACCACGCAGCATCGACACCGGACTGCGGGCCACCATCAAGACCCAGACGCTGGCGGCGGCCGCGGGCCAGGACCGCTGGATCTATCCGGCCTTCGTCATCCGCAACACCGGCCGGCGCACCATCGGCACGGTCAAGGCGGTATTCACCGCCCCCGAGGGGCTGCGGTTCACCGAGGACCGCGTGGCGTTCACCCGCTGGGAGGATGAGAACCACGAGGCCGTCGCCGTGGGTGTGCTGTCGGCCGACCACCGCACGCTCACCTGCCCGGCGCTGCCGCTGGACGTGGTGCCGAGCGGGCCCGGCAGGGACGCCTGGGTCTCGGTCTACCCGGCGATGGAGGTCGAGGCGACGGCCCCGGCCGGACGAGCGCAAGTCGGCATCCAGTTGGGCGAACCGGTCTTCGCCACCGCACAGGAGACCATCGAGATCCGCCCCAGGGGCTGACCTCGGCGCCGGGGTGCCGCATGCCCGGCGCGGCACCCCTTTCCTTCCTCGTACCCAGACCACACCGCTCCAGGAGCACCCGCATGCGATGGCCCCGCCTCGGGCGACACCCGGTCCCCCGCGTCCGCCACGACGGGACGGCCACGGCCCCCCACATCCTCGCGCTGATCCCCGCCCACAACGAGGCCCGACGCATCGCCGCCGCCATCGCGGCGCTGTACCGCCAGGAACATCCGCCGCACCGGATCGTGGTCGTCGCCGACAAATGCACCGACCGGACCGCGGAGATCGCGCGTGCCAACGGGGCCACCGTCATCGAGTCGCGGGACAACCGGCACAGGAAGGCCGGCGCCCTCAACCAGGTTCTCGGTGGGCTCATGGCCGACCTCGACGACGTCGACATGGTCCTCGTCCAGGACGCCGACACCATGCTCCAGCCGTCGTTCGTCACCAGTGCCGTCGCCGCCATGGACAACACCGTCGGAGCCGTCGGCGGCATCTTCTACGGTGAAACGGGCGGCGGCCTGCTCGGAGCGCTCCAGCGCATCGAGTTCCACCGCTATGCCCGCGAAATCGCCCGGCGGGGGTTCAGAGCCGACGTGCTCACCGGCACCGCGACCCTCTTTCGTGTCGCGACCCTGCGCGAAGTGAGACGAGCCCGCCTCGACGGACTCATCGGCGGCGGTAGCTCGTACTACTCCTTGGCCTCCCTCACCGAGGACGACGAAATCACCAAGGCCGTAAGGACGTTGGGTTACCGCACCGTCTCCCCGCCCGGGTGCGGCGTCGTCACGGAGGTCATGACCAGCCTGCCCAAGCTGTGGCACCAGCGTCTGCGCTGGCAGCGCGGCGCTCTGGAAAACCTGCGCGACTACGGCTGGACGAAGGTCACCGCCCCGTACATCCTCCGGCAGACCTTCATGGGCCTGTCCGTTCTCTTCCTCGCCCTCTACCTCGTCTTCACCGGATGGATGCTGGCCCGGGGGAGGCCGGAGTTCACCCCGTTCTGGATCGCTGTCGGCCTCGTCTTCGTCGCGGAGAAGGTGGTCACCGCGCGCGGTGCCGGATGGAAGTCCCAGCTGCTGGCCGGCACGCTCGCCGTCGAGTTGGCCTACGACATGTTCCAGCACGCCGTCTATGTCCGTTCCCTGTGGGACATGGCCCGCCGCGGGGAAGAGCACTGGCGCGCCACCTGAGCCCATCGCGGCTCACCGATCATCGTTCGGCACCGTTACCGAGGGGGCAGAGATCGCGTGTACGGAGGATTGCCGCCCGCCGGAGTGCTGGGCGTCGGCGGGGCGTCAGCGCTCTCGGTGAAGGGCCTCGCACGGCCGGGCTCCGGATTTCAGGCTCTGGCCACCGTGGTCGCGGCGACAACCCTCGTCATGGCGGGGGCCTCCCTCTGCAAGCTCCTGCCACCCCGGCGCCGAGTCGTCCACGCGCTCACCTCCGTGCAACCACCCCGATGGGACGTCCACGGCGACCCACTGCCCCAGGCCGTCGCGACCCGGGTCCCGGTGTCCTGACGAAGCGCGCCGGGCATTCCGGCGACAGGGGGCGTCTGCCTGCTCTGCAGCCCGCGAACTTCGCCGAGTTCGATCTCGTCGGCGGAGGGAACGGCGGCCCAGTCCGGCGCGCCGGAGGCGTTCAGCGCCACACTCCAGACAGGCGCCGGGTGACGACGGCACTGAGCGTGCGCACGCCACGTGTCGAGCCAGGGTTGATACCCGTGAGCTCGCGGACCCGGCGCAAGCGGTAGTCCAGGGTGCGGGTGTGGACGTTGAGCGCGGCCGCCGTGGCACCGCGGTGCATGTCGTGGCAGTAGTAGGCGTCGAGGGTCGCGAGGAGGTCGGGGCCGGTCTCCAGAAGACGGGCCACCGTGCGGAGCCAGTCGTCGACGAACGACACGTCCGCTACGGCGAGTTCGACGAACACATCCGCCAGAGTGTGCGGCCGCAGCCGTGCGGACGCCCGGCGCAGCGGGGCGGCCTGACTGATCCGCCGGGCGCGGTGCAGAGCGTCGGCCAGCTCCGGCAGCGGTGCGGTGGCCGTGGCGACAGCGCAGGGGCGGCCGAGGGCGCGGGCGAAGTCCTGTACGAGATCCGGCAGGTGGTCGGGGGTGAGGTCGGGTAAGAGCTCGGGAAAGGCGTGGGGCGGTACGTTCTCGGCTGCCGCGGCGCCGGAGAACAGGGGAAGCAAGGCGATCAGCTCGCCGCTTCCGTCGCTGCCCTCCGGTCCCCACATGACCGGCGCCCGGTGGCTCTTCACCAGCGCCTCGATCTCGTTCTCCAGGAAGCGATCGACGGCGGGCCGGTCCGGAAACCGGAACACCGTCACCGCGTAATGATCCGGCAGTTCCATGTCGACGGCCGCGGCGAGTTCCGACGAAATCGGATCTCCGTTCAGCAATGACCGGGCCAGCAGGGCGACCTGCTCGGAATACGGAATTCGGCGGCGCAGTACGCGCACGAATCCCTGGCGGTAGGCACCGATGCCGCGTTCGCCCTGCAGGGCGAACCAGGTCATCATGCGCATGAGTTCCTCGACACCGCCGCCGCGCTGGGCCTCGGTGGCCTCGTTGATCTCACGCAGCATGAGCGCGGTGTGCACTCGCAGCACCTGCTGCCGCGCGTCGAGCGAGATCCCGGCACCTGCCCTCAGCTCCCCCATCGACGCGATGCAGCCGAGATCGTCTCCACTCAACTCGCTGTCGCCCGGCGACAGTTCGACGGTACGACGCCGCAACCACATCGAGTGTTCCAGCGTCTCGGCCCGTGCCCGGGGGTCCTTGGCCAGGAACCCCAACTCCGGGACTTCACGTGTGTATGTCTCGACCTCACGGCGGGCGTTGGTCGACGCCTGCCGGGCCAGCTCGGCGAAGAGGCTCCCCATGGGCGCGAGCATGCCATTCGGGACGAATGGCCGACAGAGGAGATCCGGACGACGTTCATCACTCCGCACAAAACGGCGGCAAGTACGCCGACAAGGCTTTTGTCACAGTGCGCAAAATTCCCGCATCGGGGCGTTCTCGTCAACCCTTCTCCTTGTGGAGGAACTGTGAAGCGGCCTTAATGAGAACCGCCCACACACCCTCAGGAGGAAGCACCTCCGAAATCACTCCGGCGCGCGCCTGGAATGGCGTTCGCCCAAACGGGAGGGAAACCACGGTGGAAGCAGGCACGAGAAAGAGAATCATGGCAGCGGTCGCGGTCGTGGTCACGTCGACGACGCTCATGCTCGGCACGCCCGGCACCGGCTCGGCCGCCCCTGCCGCCACGCCCAGCCTGCGCGCCTTCGGGATCAGCGGCGACGGCACCCTGATGGCCACGTTCACCACCGACCGGCCGCAGGTCCTCGACTGGGTCAGGGTCGTCACCGGCCTCAGCGGCGACACAGGTCTGATCGGGATCGACTTCCGGGTGCAGGACGGCCTGATGTACGGCGTCGGCAACAAGGGCGGCATCTACACCATCAAGACTCCGCCTACCACCACGGACGTCGTGGTCACCAAGGTGTCCCAGCTCCAGTACGCGCTGAGCGGCGCGAACTTCGGCGTCGACTTCAACCCGGCGGCCGACCGCCTGCGTGTGATCAGTGACAACGGCCAGAACCTGCGGCACAACCTCAACGACCACAGCACAATCCAGGACCTGAACCTCACCACCCCGCCGATCGAGGGCACGACCAAGGGTGTCTCGGCCGCCGCCTACACGAACAACGACCTCAACGCGGCCACAGCGACCACGCTGGTCGACATCAACACGACCACCGACCAGGTCGTCCTGCAGTCCCCGGCGAACAACGGCACACTCTCCCCGACCGGCAGCCTCGGCATCGACGCCGGTATCAACGCCGGCATGGACATCTACAGCACCCTGTCAGGCGGGAAGACGGTCGACAACGCTGCCTTCGCCTCCCTTGTCCCGTACGGCGCCGGCACCCCTTCGCTGTACAGCATCAACGTCTTCACCGGCCAGGCCACCTCCATCGGCCAGTTCCCGCTGAACATCACGGACCTGGCCATCTCCCTCACCGGATCCTGATCCCCGGCCGTCGGCCGGCCCTCACCGCGGCCCGGCCACCGCCGGACCGCGGTGAACCGCCGACACCGACCACTGTGCGGGCTCCCCCGGTCAACGAGATCTCAGACCATGACCGGGTCCCGACCACGACGCGACCCGGCGGTGCCGCTGCGCACGCGCTGGCGGCACCGCCGGGCCTCAGTGTCCTGCGTGGATCTATTCGGTCACCTTCAGCAGCTTGTTGGGCGTTCCGCTGCTCGGGTTGGTGATCTTGTCACCGGTTGCCGCGCCGGTGAGCGCGGTGGCGACCTGAGCGGGGGTGGCGTCGGGGTGACCGGCCAGGTAGACGGCGGCGGCTCCCGTGACATGGGGGGTGGCCATGGAGGTGCCGGATATCGTCTTGGTCCCCTGGTCGCTGTCGTTCCAGTCGGAGGTGATGTCCGAGCCCGGCGCGTAGATGTCCACGATCGAGCCGAAGTTGGAGAAGTCCGACTGGGCGTCGTCCTTGGTGCTGGACGCGACCGTGATGGCCTCGGGAACCCGGGCCGGTGAGTTCTGGCCCGCGTCCGCCGACTCGTTGCCGGCGGCGACCGCGAAGGTGACGCCCGAGGCGACGGCCTTCTTGACCGCCTCGTCGAGAGCGGGGTCCGCTCCGCCGCCGAGGCTCATGTTGGCGACCGAGGGGCCCTGGTGGTTCTTGGTCACCCAGTCGATGCCGGCGACGACCTGCTCTGTGGTGCCCGAGCCGTTGTTGTCGAGCACGCGGACCGCGACGATCTTGGCCTTCTTGGCCACACCGTGGGCGGCACCGGCGATGGTTCCCGCCACATGGGTGCCGTGGCCGTTGCCGTCGTCGGCCGTGTCGTCGTTGTCGACGGCGTCGAACCCGGAGGCGGCGCGGCCCTCGAAGTCCTTGTGGCTGATGCGTACGCCGGTGTCGATGACGTACGCGGTCACCCCTTCCCCGGCCTTGTCCGGGTAGGTGTATTTGCCGTCGCCGGCCGTGTCCTTCTGGTCGATGCGGTCCAGGCCCCAGGACGGCGGCTTGTCCTGGGTGGCATTGATGTGGAACTTCTTGTTCTGGACCACCTTGGACACCGCGGGGTCGGCCGCGAGGCGCTTGGCCTCCGTCTCGGTCAGACTGCCGGCGGAGAAGCCGTTGACCGCCGAGCCGTAGGTCCGGCCGACCTTGCCGCCGTACTCGGCGGCAAGGTCCCGCTTCTCGGCCGTGGACGCCTTCTGGTCCAGCAGGACGATGTAGCTGCCGGCCACGGCTCCTTCGGCGTTCAGACCGTAGACCTTGCCCTCCGCGGGCTGTCCCGCCTGAGCGACGGGGGACACGTAGAGGGCGGTACCGGCGACGGTTGCGACGGCCGCGATCGCGGTGACGATCTTGGCCTTGCCTGTGCGTTTGTGATGCGCCGACAAGAGGGGTCTCCTCGTGAAGTGGGGGGATTTGCGTTCGAACGGCAGCGCTGCGCGTGCTCTGGAGAGTGCCGACTTGTCGCGAGCAGATCAATCTCGTGGCGTGACCCAAGGACCCGACGCACGGCGGATTTCCACAGGATTCACGCACACTCGAAGCAACCTCCGCACAAACGTGCAGCCCTCGGCGCTGGTTGAATAGCCAAGGAACGATCAAGGATTGTCTGTGCCGATCTCTTCACTGTCTGCTCACGCGACCGCATGTTCCAAGACCCCGATCGCCCCCAGGACGGCCCCCAGTTCAGGCCCAGGCCCCCACCGGCACGAACGAACTGTCCTGGCGGGAACGTCCTCCTGTTCCCGTAGGCCACCCCTGACCTGCGTGGCAGCCTCGCCCGACGAACCCGGCTGCACATCGGTTGCACGCGTTCAGCCGACGAGGACTGGACGTCTGCGAACGGCACGGGCATGGCGATCATTACTTCTCCCTGCCCCCGTGCCGTGTGCCGTGTGCCGTGTGCCGTGTGCCGTGTGCCGTGTGCCGTGTGCCAACTGAGCCTTGCGCACGAGTCCTGCGCACCCTAGGCCGCCTGCTCCCCGCCGCATTGGCTTGTCGGCCTATCCGCTGCGAGCGCGGCATAAGTGCCGTCTCGGGCAAGACGGGAGGCGCCGGGATGCCGAACAGACCCCTCGAAGAAAGCCGACGCGTTCTCCCAGTCCACCTCCAGGGCGAACCCATATGTGTCCAGCGTCTCGGCGAGCTTGCCGTGCCTCATGCGAGCCTGAACACTCCTGGGCCGCACCCCAGCAGCGATCAGAACAGCGTCCATGAAGTCCCGCAGGTCCCGGAAGGTGGCCGTGGGAGGAACCATGACCCCCTTGGCGCGCGCCCTTTCCTTCGCTCGGTTGAACGCCTCGGACAGCGTGTTCCGTCGCAGTGGCGTCCCACGCCGAGTCACGGTGACCAGCTGGTCGTACTCCACGGGACGGGGTGTCCAGCCGCTCCTCCTGCGATGAGACAGTGCGCTGGCTGACGGGGGCGCTGTTCGCCGTTCCATTGTGATGTGCACATAACAATGTAGTGATCGCCAAGTCAATTCCAAAAAAACCGCATCGTGAGATCGATATTTGGCAAACCTGGTGGTGTTCAGGGCAAAGTGTCGAACCGACTGCCCTGTCGCTCCACTTCGGCGTAGTCCATGAACCCGCGCCGGACCGGGTAGGACGGGTCTTTTTGGTGTGCCGACGCTGCCACTCAGGGACGTCCGCGGGGGTGTGAGCACAGCACTCACGAGACCCCGCAGCCGGCATCGTCCCCCGACGCACGCCGCCTGGTACTCGGCTGCGCGGAGGCGCCCTGAACGATGGAGTACGGCACGTACCGGAAGAGACTCCGCGTCTGCAGGGATCGCCACCGAGCCCCTTCCTTCTTGACCACTCAGTGGGCCGGGCGAATGCGTCGGTGCCGATCCGTACGAGACACCCCGTGCCTTCGCTGTCCAGACGGATCCGGTACACGTACCAGCGGCGGATCAGCGTGTCGTGGTCCGCCGGGACCATCCTGCTCGGCTTCGAACAATGCCAGCCGGGCGCGGGCGCAGGTACGGAACTGAACGCCGAGCACAAGACCCGCGACTCAACTCACTGAAGCGATCAGTCAGGAGACACGGCCCGTGGCGCCCACCGCTGTTCGCGCCGCCGCCACGAATGCTGCGATCGCCGGGTGAGTGCCGCCGCCCACGCGGAAGGCGACCTTCGAGCGGCGGAAGAGGGGCAGCCGGGTCAGGACCACGTCCTCGGGGGCATGTGCGGTGGCCATCTCCGGTACGAATCCTGCCCCTTGCCCGATGGCGGCCAGTGCCAGGACAGTACGGAAATCGTTGACCTGATGGCGGATGCGCGGCTGGAAACCGGCCGCCTGACAGGCGCGTACAGCCATCGCGTGGCCGGTCGTGCCGTCCCGGGCCGTGATCCACGGGGCCGTGGCCCACGGTCCGAGCAACTCCGCCAGCGTGTCACCGCGGGTGGCGAGACCTCTTGCGGGATCGGTACCGGTGGCGACGCCCGTGGCCAGGTACATCGGCTCCTCCAACAGGGGCACCTGCTCGACCGTGGTGTCCGGGGAGGCGGGCACGAAGTCGTAGTCGTGGACGAGGGCCACGTCGAGTTCGCCGGCGCGTAGGCCATCGGAGACCCGCGCCGAGTCGATCTCCTGCACCATCGGTTCCAGCGCGGGATGCCGCTGGGCCAGTTCGGCCAGCGTGGCGGGCACGATCGCGGGGCCGCCAGAGGGAAACGTCCCGATCCGCAGCGGCCCGCCGATGCCCTCGCGTGCCCCGGCCAGCTCGGAGACCGCCAGTTCGAGGCGTTCGAGGACGGCGTCGGCATGGGTGACGAGGGTGCGGCCCGCGGGGGTGAGCACCACCCGTCTGCCACTTCGTTCCAGCAGGGGTACGCCCGCCTCGCGCTCAAGCACGCTCAGCTGCTGGGAGACGGCCGAGGCGGTGAAGGTCAGCGCCTCGGCGACGGCCGCGATGGTGCCGCGTCGGTCCAGTTCGCGCAGCAGGTGGAGACGTCGGACATCGAGCATAAGGTGAGCTTACGTATAAGCGAAGAAACATGAACTGGATCTACTGGGTTTGTGTCGGTCAGGCTGGGCGTATGAAGCCCGAAGCGAACCTCACCGGCCTGTTCGTCCCCTTGGTGACCCCGTTCACCGACGACCTGCGCCTCGCCCCGGACGCGCTCGCCCGCCTCGCCGACGAGGCGCTGTCGGCCGGCGGCGCTCGCGGACTCGTTGCCCTGGGCACCACCGCGGAGGCGGCCACGCTGACCACCGCGGAGAAGCGGGCCGTGGTCCGCATCTGCTCGGCCGCCTGCCAGGCACACGGAGCTCCGCTGATCGTCGGAGTCGGCACGAACGACACCGCCGCCGCCATCACGACACTGCGGGAGCTCGCTCAGAGCGGTGACGTCGCCGCGGCGCTGGTTCCCACGCCGCCCTACACCCGGCCCGGAGAGGCGGGAACGCTGGCGCACTTCACGGCACTCGCCGAACACGGGGGTCTGCCGCTGGTCGTCTACGACATCCCGTACCGCACCGGCCAGCCCCTCAGCACCAACACGCTGAACGCGCTCAGGCACCTACCGCAGGTCGTCGGGATCAAGTACGCAACCGGCGCGATCGACGCAGCCGCGATGGAATTGCTCGGCTCGTCGACCCCGGGCTTCGCCGTGCTCGGCGGCGATGACGCCGTCATCTCGCCGCTGCTCGCTGCGGGCGCCCGCGGAGGCATCCTGGCGTCGGCCAATGTCCGCACCGCTGACTACGCCGAGCTCATCTCGCTGTGGCAGCGCGACGCCACCGGACCGGCCCGCAGGCTGGGAGCCGAGCTGGCCCGGCTGTCCGCCGCGCTCTTCGCCGAACCGAACCCGACCGTGACCAAGGGGGTGTTGCACGCTCAGGGCCGAATCCCCAGCCCCGCCGTCCGGCTGCCGCTACTGGCCGCCTCCGCCGATTCGGTCCGGCGAGCAGCGGACCTGGCGGCCGCCAGGACCCACCAAGAGACCGCAGCCTGACACGGGCCCGTGGCCCCGGGGGGGAACCCGGTGGACTTCGAGGCAAGCCGATGGGGCCCGCCCGCTCCCGCGCCACCACACTCCCCACGTGGGCGAGCTCCCCAGAGGGCCGGGGCGGCGGCTCGATCCACAACGTGGACCTGTCAGCGGCTGGAATGATGAGGTCGCGACGATGCCCGAATGACTGATGAGGTCCGGCCGACTTACCTGCAGGCGGCCCGAGAAGGCGGTGCACCTGCTGCCCACAGAGCAGGTAGCCCGATGCTGGGAGACCGAGTCCGCGCTTCCCGCGATGCCAGTGGGTGGGCGGGCCGGCCACCTTGCGCGTAGCGTCCTCCAGGTCGAGTGGTTCCTCGACGGTCAGGTAGTGGGCGCGGAGCCGGTGCCAACGGTTCGGCACAACGCGCGGCTCGCAGATACGTCGTTGCCAGACTCTGCGCTGAACGTCGGGATGCGTGCCCCCAGCGAGGAAACTGCCGCAGCCGGCCCCGCTCTCGTGGCTGAGCAGACCGAGCTGCCGAAGCGGCACTCGCCCTACTTGGCCGGGAAGAGCCGCAGCTTCGCGGTGTCCCCACGATCGCGAGAACAGCGATCGACAGCTCGTTGACCGTGGAAGGCCCGCCCTGGTCGGGGCGCTGCCCGAGAAGATCGGAGGTGAATCCGCTCGCGTCGACCGAGCTCAGGTCCACGCCGTCGGCACCGACGGAGCTCACCGTGAACGGTCCCGTGCGAAGGCCGGCGGCACGCGGGCATCTCGGTGCCCTTCGTCACGGCGACCGTGCAGCTTCCGTCTGCACGCCCGCAACTCGGCCGGTGGCGGAGTCGATCGTCACCGGCCGCGGGGCACCAGAGTTGGCTGCGCTGCATCCGCTGAGGTGAGACGGAGGGAGGCGGCCAGCGGAGGAAGTGGGGGATACGGGCGTTCGTCGCGTTGTCAGTGGTGAGTGACACGATGACCGCATGAACGAGGATCTTGACGACGTACTGGCCGACCCCGCGCGGCTGTTGACCGCGGACCGCGCGGCGGTGCGCCACCACCTCGCCAGCGAGGACGGTACGCAGGATGTGGGGCGGGAGGGGCTGGAGGTCTTCCTCCAGGCCGAGGCGATCTTCGGCAGCGGCAACGTGACGCGGGCCGAGTTCGCCTCCTGGCTGCACTTCGCGGCCAAGGCGACCGGCCACGATGAGTACGCCGAGGGGATCGCGAAGGCCGAGCCGGGCATGCCGTGGCGGACGGTGTGGGCTTGGTGGCGACCCGCCAACTGGTTTGTGACCCACCCGAGCCTGAACGGCGACTACTACCAGGTCCACCGTCGTCTGCACGAGGGTCGGCTGCTCATCGAGGTGGCGACGGACTGGCGCGGCTGTCTCTGGCTCGACGCGGAGACGGGCGACCGGGTGAGGCTCCAGGTCGAGGACACGCTGCCGGCAGCGCCCTTGTCACGGGAGGCGCTCGACGCCCCCGAGCTGAACGAATGGAACCTCACCGCGCCGGAGAGCTGGGAGGGCGCGGTCGCGTTCGCCGCCGAGGGCGGCAGGACCCGCTATCTCGTCCAGAACGCCTCGGGCCTGGCGGTGATCGAGACGGACGCGGAGGTGCTGCGGGACTGGCCGCGCGGCGAGGGCATCGACTGGGGCTCGGCCGAGGAGGCACTGCCCGAGACCGAACCGGAGGTACGGCGGCCGGAGGGCCCGCTCACCGCGGACCGGGTCGACGACGCCTTCGGTGAGCGGTATGTGCTGCGCCTGCCCGAGAGCGACCTCCCGGAGGGGCTCGAACACCCGGGCAGCAGGCGCTACTTGAGGGACATCGGCCTGCCCACGATGTGGCTGTGCCACGGTGGCCAGTACAAGGCCCGACGGCCCGAGGCCATGCGACCTCCGACCGACGACGAGCTGCCGAAGGGCGGCCTGCCCGACGGGGTCACCGCCTCGGACCTGATCTCCTTCGGCACGGTCGACTACGGCGAGCTGTATCTGCACCGCCACGACGGGTCCGTGCACATCTGGAGCCGCTTGGGCGGCGCGACCGACAGGACACTGGTGCCGCTCGCGCCGGACCTCGATGTCTTCACCCGCGTCCTTGAGGCCGTCTACCGCTACAGCAACGCCTGCTGGCACCCCTACCTGGTGGAGGGGGGCCAGGATGCGGTGGCGGAGGTGTTCATGGACGAGATCGACGAGCTGTCGCCCGGCCTGTTCGACCGCAAGACGCCCTGCGGCGAGGTGTGGAGCTGGCTCTACGCAGGCATCACCGAGCTCGGCGTGGACGGCTTCTAGGCGCGGCTGAAAGGGGCGCCGCGTCACCGCGGCGGCCGTGTCATGTCACGCGAGGCAGACCGTGTCACTACAGGTCACCGGCCCGCCACCGGGCCGCTTGCGCGGCCGGCTCTCGGCCGTCGACGGAACTTGGGAGCTCAGGCAACCCACCCAAAGTGGTGGCCGAAAGGAGCGGCAGTGAACGGGACGTGGTGGCTCACACAGGGCGACACCCGGATCGGCGAGCTACGGCAGTACGCAGTTGATCAGCCAGTGTTCCTCTGCCACTTCATCCCGGGGCCCGGCTGGGAAGAGGTCCGTGCGCTGTTCGAGAGCTGGGAGGCCCTGCACGGCCCGGACCCTGACGGCTCTCGGACAGCGCAGGCCATCAAGCCCATCCTGGACCTCGGACTGACGCTGGTTGCCGAAGACGAAGGTCGGCCCATGGCGCTCTTCAAAGAGTGCATCGTCCGTATCGACGGCGACACCGCCCGCGTGCGCTGCTGACTTCAACGAAGCCGGCGACGATCAAGCACAAGGTGAGAGCCTGTGAAGAAACCTCCGCCTGCGTCGCGGCGTCTGGCACGCACGCAAGCCGCGCCAGCTGACGTCGTTACAGAGCACGTACAGGATGCCCTGCAGGCACAACCGGTCATCCACCGGATTCGGACCGGGTGCCTTCTGCGGCCAGCGCGGCAGCAACGGATCGATCAACGCCCAGAGGTCATCGTCCACGTTTCGCAGTGGTCAAGGTGCGCACTCAGCCGGCAGTACGCTCGATCGCGTGTGGGCGGACAGCACAGGCCGCCAGAACATCACGGATCACCGATGGGCCAGAGTCAAGAATGTTGTCAGTACCGGAAGTTTGCCTTGCGGCCACGGATGTGAATCATGATCGGGGTGATGGCCTCACCACCGTCACTGGGATGAAGCTTGAGCTGGAGGTTCCGGACAGCGCCGATGGCCTCCGACATCCTTTGCTGGTCCCCACTGTCGACCGCAGTGGCCTGGGCTTGAAAGAGGTGCTCAACTTGCTCCCAGCCCTTGCTTAGAGCGAATTCGCAACGGAACCAGGGTTGATCGATTTCGGTGAGCGTGACGACTCCAAGGAGTGTGTCGTCGCCCTTCAGCTCCCATGATTGCGAAGACATGCAGCACCTTTCATTTTCCTTAGGAGATCGAGGTGGGGTTGATGAATCCCGAGACGTAGGACATATCGGCCGTCTTGTCCGGGTGCTTGTCGTCGTTCAGGTACCGGACCCAGTCGTTCAGGGTGTCCCAGCGCAGCGTGCTGACGATCACCCCGGTCGGTGCCTGGCTCGGTCGTAAGTCGGTTGCGAACTCATCATCGAGGGCCATCTGGCAACGGATGCGAGAAGCGCCGCTGCCCCGCCACGGGGCCTGTTCGCCACCGCGATCGGACACGTGAGCAGCGAGTCAATGAAGTCAGCCGTTCTGCCAACGAACCCAGCCGAGTGAGGAATCGCCTCCCATCCTCATGAGAGGAGGGGCCCCTCAAGGTCAGGGAGTTTCCTCATTCGGGTGCCAGTCCGCCTCGGACCAGCCGTATTCCTCGAATTCGTCGGGAACCTGCCCACAGGGGGCGTAGACGCTGATGAACAGAGTCGTGGTCGAGTCGTTCCACCGAACGTCGATCTGATCAACGCCTTCTGGATCTTCGAATCGGAAGCCCAGCTCGCGGAAGGTCGCCCCTGCACGGTTGCCGTCGTGGATAAGTTTCCAGCCCTGCTTCATCAACCGCTCGCGCACGCGCCGCTGCGCATCCCGTGCGGTGGCTTCGGGGATGTCGGGCACGCTCCAGTCGAGTCCGAAGCTACGGACGTCGCGTCGTGGCTGATCGATGTGGGTGATGCCTCTTAGCCCTCGGTAGTAGCAGGCGCCGGTATTGATGCTGCCCGAGTCCGCGGCGTACCTCTCGGGCAGGGCGAAGTCGTCGTACACCGTGTCGGATCGGTCCTTGAGTCGCTGCGCGACTGCGTCGGGGTCTGCCGTTGGATACGGGGCGCCGTTCCACACGGAACTGCCCGCCACCGCGGCAGCGACTGACAGCGCGATCAATACAAGCCCTGCGACGGCATGCCGGACGGCCTGCCCGGAGGCCCGGACTCCACGTACAGGGGTCTTGAACATGCACCTCACGGTAAGAGTCAGCGTGGCGCGCCGCATGAGTAGCAGTACCCAGGTGACCTCGGGAGCACCCAGGAAGTCGGGTGCTGACGTACGCAGAGAGCCACTGGCAGGAGGCTTCTGCGAGGTCGGTATCGCGCACGGAGCGGCCGCACAACGTCGGCGCGCGACAGGCGGTCCTGGCGTGGAGTCGGATCGACGACGGGCAGTTTGGATGGTGCCGCTCGCTGCTGGCGGGCCCGGCCTACTCACGCTCAGTTCTAGGTAGCTGCACCCCGGTGGAACACGGAGTCAGCCGCCTAAAGCGCGTTGCACAAGGGTGTGAGCTGGGCTTCTCCTCGGTATGGTCGGGGTGTTGAGGGCAGACCGTGTGTGGGTGGAGACGTTTACCGGGCTCCAAGTGACGCAGTTCGCACGTCTGTTGAAGGTAGTTCGGGAGCAAGGCGGTAACGGCACCATGCAGGGCCGGCCGTGGGTTTTGCCGCTGGCCGAGCGGGTGCTGGTGGTCGCGGTGTACTACCGGACGAACCTGACCATGCGGCAGCTGGGCCCGCTGTTCGGCGTCTCCTCTTCCACCGTGTGCCGGGTCATCCAGCGGCTGGGGCCGCTGCTCGCGCTGAACCCGTCTCCCGCCCGGCGGATGCAGCAGACCGGCTGTGGATCGTGGACGGCACACTGATCCCGGTCCGTGACCGGAGTGTGGCCGCTTCCAGCCGCAACTACCGGTTATCCGCGAATGTGCAGGTCATCGTGGACACGGACACCCGTCTGGTGATCGCGGCAGCGCGTCCGGTGCCGGGTACCACCGCGGACGAGGTCCGCGCCCGCGTGGAACACGTCATCGGCCGGATGAAGAACTACAAGATGCTCCGCGACTGTCGCCAGCGAGGCGACGGCCTCCATCACGCGGTCCAGGCCGTCGCCCACATGTACAACCTCGCCCTCGCGTCATGAGCAGACAACACCGTTCATGGGCTCTGACCTGCCCGAACACAGCCTTGTGCAACACCCTTTAAGGGCTGCCCCGCAATGGCGAGGAAGCGATGGTGCGAGGAGTAATCGTCAAGACCTGTGGATGGGGTCGGATGTCGCCTCGCGTTGCGCCGCGGTTGCGCCGGGAGGGGGAAGCTTCGTCACTCCGCAGACCGTGGCCGCCTAGGGCGAAGTCTTCTGCGGTGATGCCGCCGAGATGTCCGGACGGCCACTCCACCAGCTCGATGCGGTAACCGTCCGGGTCGGTGAGCCACGACGTCTTCGGGCCGTGGGAGCCGCCCGGGTACCGGAGGGGTTCGGGCCCCCGGCCGGCTTCGGTCAGCGTCTCCAGGGTGGTGGCGAGCGCTTCCACCTGGATCGTGAGGTGATCGAAACCGCTGCCCACGTCGACCGGTCCGTCGCCGGGGCGGTGGACCAGTTCGAGCGAGGCCGCCGGTTCGTCGGCGAACTTGAGGATCACGAGGCGAGCCCCGTCGCCGCCCTCGACCCTGCCCAGTTCGGCGTAGCCCAAGGTGGTGTAGAAACCGAGCGAGCGGTCCAGGTCGGTGACGCGGTAGGAGACGAAGAGCGTCTTCACGCGGCCTCCTCGGTCCGATGCACCCGGTAACGAAGGTGCGTGACGTCTCGATCTTCGAGCCGTCGGACGAGGTCGAGTTCGATGTGATCACTACCCAGGTGGTCGAACAGCCGTCGGCCGCCCCCGAGGAGGACCGGAATCAGATGGATCTCCATCTCGTCCAGCTGGCCGGCTCGCAGAAGTGCTTGCGCCGCGCCCGCCCCATGGACCATGACCGGCCGGTCCCCTGCAGCTGCGCGAGCCTGACGGGCGCAGTCCTCGACATCGGTGACGAAACGCGCCTGGCCGGGTGGCACGTCCCCGTCATCCACCTCGTGGGTGAGGACGAAGATCGGTACGCCGTCGTGATGGTCGCCCTGCCAGCGCCCGGCGAGTTCGAAGGTCCGACGGCCGGAGATCACCGCGCCGGTCCCCGTCGCTTCGCGGTAGACCTGACCGCTCGGACCGTCGGACTCCCGGTCGTCGAGCCAGTTGAAAAGCCGTCCGCCGTCGCGTCCGAGCTCCTGCCCTGGCCGATCGTCCGGGCCTGCGATATAGCCGTCGAGCGACATCGACATGTACAGCCGAATCGGATTGTTCATCCTGGCCTCCACCTCTCCTCCATGACACCGGGGCCTGCTGCTTCCTGATCCGCCGACGGGGCGGGCGTGTCACAAGGAAGACTTCAGGCAACGGGCAAACCCATCGGCCCGACGCGCCGGCCCTGCTGCCGGGCTGAGGGGTCAGGAGTCTTGACCGGTGGTTCAGCTGCGGTGGTTCAGGCCGCGTGGCTCTCGGAGCGTTCGACGAGGTGGCCGCGCTCGAAGCGGGTTCCGGCACGGACCAGGGCGACGAGGTGGGCTGCGTTCACGGCCCGCCACCGCTGCTGGGCGGACTCGACGAGTTTGAAGACCATGGCCAGGGCGGCGGCCGCGCCCCCACCTTGGACGATCTCCTCAGGAAAGGCCATGGCGCGAGGTCACCGACCTGGACGTCATACGGCGAAGTTCTGGTCAGTCGATGCCCCGCCATCGGCGGTTACTGGAACAGATGGTCAAGGTAATAGTCGATGGCAGCGGTGGCTTGTTCGGGGGTGCGCAGGCCCAGGACGACGGGTGGCCCCTGCGAGTCGGCGAGGCCGAAGAGCAGTTCCGCTTCCACATCGGGGTCGCGGTCCGGCGCGATGTCGCCGGCTTCCTGGGCCATGCGGACGAGGTCGGCGAGGAGCCGGTAGAGGCGGGGCAGCCCGTCGACGTAGAGGGCTCGCAGTTTGGGGTTCGCAAGCATGCGGATGAGGTACGCGACGCCGACGAGCCACTCGCGGCGGCGCCGGTCGTCCCTGGGGATCGTCTCCAGCAGCACCCAGCGCAGCGCCTCCCGGGGGGTGGGCTCGCCCTCGGGCCATGCCTGCTCGTTCCACCGCTGCTGGACCAGCCAGTCCTGGTACTCGATCGCATAGGCGAGCAGTTCGTCCTTGTTGGCGAAGTAGTGCTGGATGCGGCCGGTTGAGACGCCTGCCTGCGCCGCCACGGCCCGCACGGAGATCGCTTCCAGTCCATGGTCGGCGACGATGTCCAGCAGCGCCTCGGCGATCTGGTCCCGGCGGGCCTTGTGGTCTACCTGTCGCGGCACGTCGACGGGCACCTCTCTTCCTCGTGCTTGCCCTCCTGGGCGGATCAGCCTAATGTCGTTGTGGCAATACGAACGTATTGTAAAAAGGGATGGGCCGCCTGGACACTGCAGCGGCACGAGGAGAGGACCGGACCATGCCGAAGCGACGCTCCACCACCGGCGCCGCACTGGGCGCGGCCCTCCTCATGGCGGTGATGGGCACAGCGGATGCGGCGCAGACCTCGCCGGCGACGGCCGGGCAGCACCCGCACAGGCAGCCTGCCCAAGGTCAGCACCCCGAGGCCCGGTCGGACACCGCCCGTACTCGCCAGGGCCGCCTGGAGGGGGTGACCGCCGACGGCGTCACCACCTATCAGGGCATCCCCTACGCGGCGCCACCGGTCGGCCCGCTGCGCTGGCGACCCCCGGCCGCGCCACCCACCTGGACCGGCACGCGGACGGCGGCCGAGCCCGGACCGGCCTGCGCGCAGCCCGAGGTGGCGGACTCCGCGGAGGACTGCCTGTACCTCAACGTCACCACGCCCGCTGATGGGGCGGACCGCGCGGCGGGGGCGAGGGTGCGGGCGAGGACCCGCAGCGACACCCCGCGGCCGGTCGTGGTGTGGTTACACGGCGGGGCCTTCAGCTCGGGCTCCGGGGATCAGTACGACGCCACCCGGATGGCCCGGCAGGGCGACGTCACGGTCGTGACGGTCAACTCGCGCCTGGGCGCCCTGGGCTTCTTCGCCCATCCCGACCTGCCTGACTCCGGGGCTTTCGGCCTGCAGGACCAGCAGGCGGCGCTGCGCTGGGTACGGGACAACGCTGCCGCGTTCGGCGGTGATCCCGGCAATGTCACGCTCATGGGCGAGTCCTCCGGAGGCGCGAGCGTGTGCGCCCAGCTGACCTCGCCCAACGCCGCCGGACTCTTCCACCGCGCGGTCATCCAAAGCGGCTCCTGCCTGCAGAACTGGCCCAAGAACACGCTCGCGCCCGGCGACCCCGCCGCCACTTATTTCGAGCACCAGGACAAGCTGGCTGCCAAGGGCCGCGGTGCTCTGGGCTGCCGCAGCCTGAAGTGCCTGCGTGCCAAGCCCGTCAAGGACGTGTTGTCCCTCAACGGCCGTTTCCACCAGCCCGCCTACGGGACGAGTGTCCTGCCCCACTCGCCGGTCCGCGCGCTCGCCGCCGGCGACGTCCTTCGCGTGCCCGTCCTGCAGGGCAACACCCGTGATGAACACCGGTTGTTCGCCGCCCTGTTCACGCTGGACGGGCCGATGGCGGCAGCGGACTACCGCCGCCTGCTCACCGAGACCTACGGCAGGCGGCAAGCGGCCCGCATCGCCCGCGCGTACCCGCCCGGCGCCACGCCCGCACTGGCCTGGGCCAAGGTCGGCACCGACCGCAGCTGGGTGTGCCCTACGCTGGCCGCCGACCGGCTGTTGGCCAGGCATGTTCCGGTCTACAGCTACGAGTTCGCCGACCGCCACCCACCCGCACCCGACCTCCACCCCGACTTCCCGCTGGGCGCCTACCACAGCGCGGAGCTGCCCTACCTGTTCGGCATGGGCGACCTCCGCCTCGACGACGGACAGTCCGCCCTCTCCCGACGCATGCTCGCCGCGTGGACGACGTTCGCCAGAACCGGCACGCCCGGCGACCACTGGCCGCCCTTCCCGCACACCCAGCAGCTGGCCCGGAACACACCCTCCGGCGTGGACGCGGCGGCAGAACACCGCTGCGCCTTCTGGTCGCGCAACTCCTGACGCCCGTGATCCGCACATCTCCCGCGGACCGTGCGAACGAACCCCTCCGGAGGATCCCCATGAACGAGATCGGCACTCCGCTCGCCGAGGCCGACTACATCGGCGCCACCGCCCACGAGTTGAACGAGAAGCGAGCAGCGGCGAAGATCGCCGCCGGCGTCAACCAAAGGACTCTCTTCCAGCGCCGCGGCCGGATCATCCTGCACCCCGATCTGCTCGTCCTCACCGGCTGGTCGAGGAGAACAGCAGTTCATCCAGCTGCGGCCGTACATCGTTCACGGCGCAGCACTGTCGACCACACCTCGATCCGGCCGAGCGATTTTTCGGGCGACCTCCGCCGCCATCGCACGAAGATTTCCCCCAAGGGGCGTGGTCAGAAGGCCCTCGTTTACGTACTCACGGGTACGTCTCTGACTTGATCATCTGGGCGGGCGATGAGTCAACACTGTCGTGTGACGTGCAAGTTGCTGCTGGATAGCGGTCGGCTGTGCGTGGGTGCCGTGCGGCGGAGAACGCAGGGGGGCGTTCTGCTGCGGGTGTTGGACCGCAGCATCACGCTGCGCGGAGGCACCGCCCCGGTCCGCGCCTACATTCCCGAACTGCTGCCGGATGTGCTCTCCGGTGCCCTCGATCCCGGGCCCGTCTTCGACCGTGCCGTCCCCCGGCTGAGGTGCCGGACGGATATCGGCGATGGACGACCGGTCGGCGCTGAAGGAGCGCATCACCTTCTGGGGGCCGGCAGCACGGGGGCCTCCCGTGCCGCACGGCGCCCTCGTAATGTCAGGCGGCGCGCTTCACATGGCGGACAGTTCGCGGCCGCTCCCCTCGCAGGCCACGGCTTCGCGGAACATGTCCACCTGGCCGGGATCGGGGTACCACCAGGCGCCCTGGATCCGCAGGCCGTCCAGGGCGAACCGGAGACCGATCTCGATCTTGCGGCCGAGCCGGATCACCGCGCCCTGGTGCTGCCACCACCAGGAGTCGGTGCGGTAGTGCCAGACGGAGAAGTCCTCGTACCGGGCATCGGTGTCCGCGACCTCGTTGAGCAGGGCGATCATCGGCTGCCGAACCAGGCGTTCGCGGTCCGCGCGGTAACGCTCGCGGGTCGCGTGGGTCGGTTCGCCCTGGAGCTGCCACAACACGTCCATGGCCTGCTCCGGCCAGCCGGTGAACTGTCCGCCAGCCGAGCAGATCGAGGGGGCCAAGGTCACTTCAGCTGGGATCGGGGGCGATTTCGTGGATGCCGCCTCCGGGGCCGGTGGCGAGGTACTCCAGGAGCAGGGTGAGCGCGTTTGCCGCTAGTTCCTGCGCGTGGTCGTCGCCGAACTCACCTGTGCAGGGCTCGTCTTCGTCGGTCACGTCGGCCGGCTCGAAGGAGGTCTCCCACGTGCGGTGGACTGGCCAGTGGTGGGCACGGGTGGTGAACCGAATGCGGATGGGCCAGCTGTCCCCGTCTGCGGCGACGTCCACGACCTGGATGGTGCCGGACTGCGGGCTGTCGACAGAGCGCCCGCGCAGCGCGTCAGCGGTCATCCGTGCGGCGCGGGCGGGAGAGAAGGACGCGGCAGTCATACCAAGAGGCTAGTGCGGGGACGGGTGGTGTGCGCCCCGTCCCCGCGTCCAGTCAGCAGCGAGCGCCCGCGCTCGCCAGGTCTTCGTGGTAGGCGGTGATGATGCCCTTGATGCCCGTCGAGCCGTAGTCGAGGTACGACACGACGACGCGGTACTGGCCCCGGCAGGGCGCCAGGTCTTTCAGCAGGAAGACCCGAGTGTTCGGGTCCTGCTCGTAGTCGCTGGTGGGACGAGCGAGGGTGTTGGCGATGTCCTCGTCGACGGTGGGGCTCCAGTGCTTCTTACGGATCTTGTTGAAGCCGAAGCCATTCTCGGTGCCGCAGCGCAACGGCACCCTGGCGAGGGGCACATGCGGGGTGTACCACTTGACGATGTGTCCCTTGGTTTTTCCGTCGCAGGCAGTCGGCTTGAGTACCCGTGGTTGGGCGGAATCCGCTTGCGCAGCAGGCGAGATCGAGGACAGCGGGGCGATCGTGAGGGCTGCTACCGCTATCGCGCGGAAGGCGGTACGTGTTCTGAAACGCAACGTGTCTCCAGTTTGGTCAGGGCTGGATGTCGTTGGACAGAAGCACCGTATTCACACGCAGAAGTGAGCCCAAACGATTTATGACGTGTCCATTGTCGCGATTGCTCGCGAGAACAGAGTTCCGGCCACGACTGCCACCTGCAGGACCAGCAACTGCCGTTCGACGCTCCGTTCGAACGCCGGCACGGAGAGTCCGGTCCTGGGCATCCACTGGCCGAACCGCCCCGCCAGCGGACAGTCCCGAGGACTCGTTCGATTACGCCGCCCGTGCGACCGGCTGTACGCGGGGCGCCACCCGGACCGTCCAGAGCCGGTCACGTCCGGCCTGGATGCCATCCGCTTCCCCGGCTCCCGTGAGTACGAACAGTCCCTGCGCGCCCCCGGCGCAGCCCTCCACGCGGACATTGCACATCTCTGCGACGAGCTCGCAGCACTGCGCGAGCACCTGATCACCGCCGAACCTGCTCTCGCCGCCGACTCCGGGGCCACGGTGAGCCGGCCGGAGTCGACGTCGTACCCGACCGCGACGACGTGCCCGGCGGACTCCGGGGCGATGGCCTCCCACCGTTCCCGCGGGGAAGCGCCAGCGGCCGGGATCTCCCAGGCCCACTCGGTCACCAGCGTGCCGATCGCGGCGCCGGGCCCCATCGGGCTCACGCCCCTCGCGCTGGCCCGTCGACGTCGTATGTCTCGTCACCGCTGAGCGAGGCCGTCGATCCATGAACCACCAGCGAGACAGTCTTCAAGGGTGTGCTGAGTGACCGCGGCAAATGCGGCAGAGGCTGCCGGTGTAGGGGCAGCTCTCTCAACTCAGGGGACATGGCGGGCAAGCCCTCCGGGGAGAAGCCTGCCTGGGCCAACACGCCTCGGTAGCGGCGTTGACCGTGCTCACGCGGTCACCCCCTGGGGGCTGTCTCGCCGTCCAGCGGGCGCGCGGCCAGCTCGGTCAGCCAGGTCGACCACGGCGCGGGAGTGGCCGTCTCGGTGCGAACCGCCGTCCGCTCGCGCAGCTGCTTTCCGGCGGGACACCGAGCGCGAGATCACAGGTGTCGAGGGAGTGGATCCTGGCCCGCGAGGAACAGACCGTTCTCGCCGTGCGCGCCAGCGGGCCTACCACTTGGTCAGGCAGCGGCGGGAGATCCCGGCTTCCGCAGCGACGTGCGCGATCGGACGTCCCGCGTCGATCCGCAGACACAAGCGCAGACGTCCTTCGGGGGTCAGCGGGGCGTTCGGATGTCCTCTGCTGGTGGCGCTCCTGGACTCGGTAGCCGCGTTCACGGGGAGCCCTGGGGTCTCAGGGCTCCCGCGTGATTGGCTGTGCGTGGCGTCAGCGTGCGAACTTTTCGATGGCCGCCGGGGTGACGGGGGTGAAGAAGTTGACGAGGTTGCCGTCGGGGTCGCGGAACAGCAGCGACCGGTTGCCCCAGGGCATCGTGGTGGGCTCGGTGACGAAGTCGGTGACGAAGCCGGTCAGGTTCTGGTGAACGCGGTCCACGTCGTCGACGAGGAACTCGGTGATCACGCTGTGGTTGTCCGCCGGGCGGGCAGAGCCCGGGGCGAACAGCGGGACGGTGCGGGTGCCGGCGATCGCGAGGGTGGCGCCCGGGGTCTTGAGTTCGGCGAAGTCTTCGGTGGCCCACGTCGCCCGCGCTCCTGTGGCTCGCTCGTAGAAGTCGACGAGGCGCGCTACGTCGCTGGTGATGATGCGGATCGAGACGAAGTCCATGGGAATCTCCTTGGTCGTGCTGGAGGCGTGCACGTCGCAGGCTAGGAGAAATAGTGGACAGAATCGGTCCTGTATTCGCGTTAGGCTGCGGACATGCCTCGACCCACCGGCCGCGTGCTGACCCTCCTGGAGCTGCTGCAGTCGGGCGGCACCCGGACCGTGGCCGAACTCGCCGACCGGCTCGGCGTCGAAGGGCGCACCGTGCGGCGGTATGTGGACCAGCTGATCGACCTGGACGTGCCCGTGGAATCGGTGCGCGGCCGCTACGGCGGGTACCGGCTCGCCCCCGGGTACCGCTTGCCTCCGCTCATGCTCAGCGACGACGAGGCGCTGGCCGTGCTGCTCGGCCTGGTCGCCGGCCGCCGAGCAGGGTTGACGACGACGGAGCACACGGCAAGCGAGACGGCATCGGCCAAGATCCGGCGGGTGCTGCCCAAGCACATCGCCCATCGACTCGACACAATCCTGGAAGCTCTCGCCTTCACGGATCGGCCCGGCGAGTTCGACACCCCGGACGCCGGGGTCCTGCTCACGATCGCCGATGCGGTGCGCCACCGCCGACCGGTCTCGATCCGCTACACCGACCGTGACGGACGGCGCAGCGAACGCACGCTGCACGCGTACGGGATCGTCGCCCATGGGGGCCGGTGGTACGTCACGGGCAAGGACGCCCAGATCGGCGAGGACCGAACCTTCCGGCTCGATCGCATCGCAGACGCGCGGACCCTGCCCGGCGCATTCGAGGCGCCAGCGGGTCCCGGTCCGGCACAGCGCGTGTTGTCAGGGTTCGCCACGGCCGAGTACCGGCATGAGGTGACCTTGCGGATCCACGGGACAGTTGAGCAGATCCGCGCCCACCTTCCGGCCAGCGTCGCGAGCCTGGAGGAGTACGCACCCGTGGCAGGCGAGGACCGGGCGACCGAGCGCTGGCTGCGCGTCGAGCTGCGGGCGGAGCGGCTCGACTGGTTGCCCCCGGTACTCGCCTCGCTCGACCGGCCGTTCGTCATCGAGCGCCCCGATGAACTCCGCGACCTCGTCATCGCGCTCGCCGATCGCCTCACGTCGTATGCCCGCCGAGCCTGACAGCGAGGAACCAATGTCATGAGATGGCACACCTAGGCGAGCCTCTGAGGGGCGGGCAGCGCGACTGCGCGCGGCCTGCCCCCTCAGCTCATGCCGGCCAGAACTGCACCAAAAACCGCTCCACCCCGGCAGGCACCTCCTGCTGCGCGAGCTGCCGGACACGTTCCTGGCCGGTGACGTACGCCCGCACCCTCCACAGCGTGTCCGGCGCTCCCAGCTCCACGACCGACTCGCTCGTGCCGCCATACGACCACAGCGCCACCTCCCCGGACCGGCAGAACCATTCGGCATCCGCGCTTGCCTCCCAGGACTCCTGCTCCGCCTTCGCCGGCTCCTGGTCCCAGACTTCCGCCGTGAAGGCCGCCTGGTGCGTGTGACCGCCGCTCCTGAAGCACAGACGTCGATCACGGGACGCAAGGAGTTCGTCCTCAGCGGGCTCAGGACTCTCTCCGGGCTCGTCTTCGTCTGCGTCCTCCGCCCACAGGGCGTAGAACTCGACATACACGTCGAGGTCCTGACGCCTCGGCATCGGCATGCTCCCTCCCCTCCGCGCCCAATGGTCGATCATTGGTGCCGGCACTATCGAGAGCGTGTCTTGAGGGGCTCCCAGTACAACCCGACGGCGCGTCAAGCAGGAGACCTGCGAGAGCTGGTGATGAAACCCCCGTCGTCCGCCCGGATGGCGGGCTCCGCGGCGTCGTGGGGCCCTCCGCCCGGATGGCGGGCTCCGCGGCGTCGTGGGGCCCTCCGCCCGAGCCGTGCGTAGCGCGGTTCGCGGGTGGAGGGAGCGTGCGATCGCAAGACGCCGCAGTCAAAGAGCCCCTGGTAGTGGGACCCCGGCCAGGAAGACGTCGGCCGAGTTCGGCGCAGACACCCCGGTAGCGCCGCAGGACGAGGAGACCGCTGCCGACCGGATCAGCACGTCGCCCTTGTCGGCGACGGTGCTCGCAGTGGTCGGCGGTGTCACTACGGCAGGTAGTGACTGGCCTGTGCTCCCAGGACGTTCAGCAGGGCGAGGGCCTCGGCGCCGGGAGATCCCGGCGGTGCGGTGAAGAGCACCAGGTACTGGTCGCGGTCGGCGAGGGTGAGGGTGTCGCAGTCGACGGTGACCTCGCCGACGGTCGGGTGGCGGAAGGTCTTCGTGAGCATTGGCGCGGCCTGTACGTCGTGCCGGTCCCAGAGCCGGGCGAAGTCGGGGCTGACGTCGCGGAGTTCGTCGACGAGGCCGGTCACCGCGGGATCGGTGGGGTAGCGGGCGAGGGCGGCGTGGAGCTGCATCACGACGCCCAGCCGGAAATCGGCGGCGTCGGAGATCCCGTACAGCGTCGTGTCGGTCGTCTGCGGCCCGGGGAAGGCCCGGCGCGCGAGGTTGCGGTCCTTGGTGGTGAGCGGGGCGAGGTCCTCCATGAGCGCGGCCGCGAGGTCGTTCCAGGCCAGGACCTCGCACGCGGCGGACATCACGAAGCCGGCGGTCTGCGGCAGCCGCTCCAGGAGCGCGAGGATGCTGGGGCGGACGTCACGCCGGTGCAGTCCGGTGCGGTTCGGCGCGGTGCCCGCCAGGACGTGGAGGTGGTCGGACTCTGCGTCGGTGAGCCGCAGCGCTCCCGCGATCGCGGCCAGGACATCGCCCGAGGGGCGTGGCGCCCTGCCCTGCTCGAGGCGGATGTAGTACTCCGTGGAGATGTGCGCGAGGACCGCCACTTCCTCGCGGCGAAGACCTGGTGTGCGACGGCGCGGTCCCAAGGGGAGGCCGACGTCCTGCGGGCGGAGCCGCTCGCGGCGGCTGCGGAGGAACGCACCCAGTTCCTGTTTGTCCATACGCCCAGTGTGCGCGCGGCGCGGCGGCGGATCCTGGTACAGCCTGTGCCTGTATCCGGCCGGCAGCCGGCCGGACGCTGTTGCCATGACGAACAACACGCACACCACCGACAGCGCACCCATCGGCCTGCTCACCAGCAAGGTCATCTTCATCACCGGCGCCAGCCGCGGCATCGGGGCGGCCGCCGCCCGGCTCTTCGCCGCAGAGGGCGCCACCGTCGTGCTCGCCGCCCGCAGCACCGACGCCCTGGAGCGCATCGTGAAGGAGATCCGCGCCGACGGCCACGTCGCCGACGCCGTCACCCTGGACCTCGCCGACCCCGCGAGCATCCGCGCCGCAGTCGACCACGTCGAAAGGCTGCACGGACGGCTGGATGGCGCCTTCAACAACGGCGCAGTTCCCCAGCAGCAGTTCGGCCCGGTCGAGACCACCAGCGACGAGGACATCGACGAGCAGTTCGCCGTGAACTTCCGTTCGCACTGGACTGCCATGACCGCCGAGGCCGCGCTCATGCGCCGGAACGGCGGCGGGGCGATCGTCAACACCTCAAGCATCGGCAGCCGCCGCGCGAACCCCGCCCTGCCCGCGTACGGCGCCATGAAACGTGCGCTCAACAGCCTTACCGAGACTGCCGCGGTGAACTGGGCCGGTGACCGTATCCGGGTCAACGGCATCACCCCCGGTGGCACCTCCACGGAGATGATCGACACCTGGGAGGCTGCGACTCCCGGCATCGTCGAGCAGATGACCGCGGCGATCCCGCTCGGTCAAATGGCCGAGCCCCGGCAGATCGCCGAGGCGGCCGCGTGGCTGCTCAGCGACCGCGCCTCGTACGTCACCGGCGCGATCCTGCCGGTCGACGGCGGCGCCGGCGCCGGCGCCTGACCAGGCCAGCCCAGCACCACCCCCGGCGCCCACACTCTCAGCGCCGAGCCGTCACTCCCGTACAGGCCGTCCAGCAATCCCAGTGGGGCTCCGCGACGCGCAGACCTGGTACCCAGCCCGCGGGCCGGGTACTGCTGGGCGGCCCTTTCGGCCCCCACACCGCCTCTTCAAAAAGGAGGCACGACCGACCATGAACAGACCCGCCATGTGTTCTGACCGTGTCGACCCTGCGCTCAGGGACGAACTGGCCCTCTACGAGACGCTCGGGCTCACCCAGACCCAGCAGTTGACGACGGACGTCATCATTGCCGTGCGCGCCCAGGGCAGCGCAGCCGTCTCAGCGTTACTTGCGGATCTTCCGCACGACGAACAAGTGGCGCGCCACGATCACGTGATCCAAGGGCCGACGGGGTGACGACTTGCTCGTCCGGGTGTACCGGCCCCGCTCCTCGACCGGCGCGCTGCCCGCATTCATGTGGCTGCACGGCGGCGGGATGATTTCCGGCGGCATCGACGGCGACCGGCCCGTGTGCGAGCGCTACGCGCTCGACATCGGCCGCGTGGTCGTATCCATGCAATACCGGCTGGCACCCGAAGATCCCTACCCAGCTGGGGCGGAAGACTGCTATGCCGCCCTGCTGTGGACCGCGCAGCACGCAGTCGTCTTCCAGGCGCTGACCTACCCGATGCTCGACGACCGCAACAACACCTCCTCGGCGCGCGAGTTCCACAGCATTCCAGCTGGAGCCGACAGCACAACAACAGCGCCTGGCGGGCCGTACTCGGAATGAAGGCCGGCGGCCCGGACGTGGAGCCGTACGCCGCGCCCGCCCGCGCCAGGGACCTCTCCGGTCTTCCGCCCACCCTGATTCAAGTCGGTGAACTCGACGTATTCCGCGACGAGGACATCACCTACGCGACGCGCCTTCTGCAAGCCGGTGCGCCGACCGAACTTCATGTCCTTCCGGGCGCGTACCACGGCCGGGACGCCGTGGCCCCCAGGCGCCGTCGAGCGTGAGGGTGCGCGACGAACGCACCGCTGCACTGCGCCACGCCCTCCGGGGCTGATCACTCGTCGGGACGCGACAAAGCCTCCCGGCGGCCGGCACCGCATGCCGGTCACCGGCGACACGTCCGGTGCCGGTCTCATCCAACAGAAGCAGGACACCGAGAAGGAGGCCACAGATGACAGACCTGTCGGGAAAGGTAGCGGTCGTCACCGGCGCCGGCCGCGGCATCGGCCAGGGCGTCGCCGTTCGGCCGGGACGACTCGGCGCAAGCGTCGTGGTCAATTACTCGCGTGACGCATCGGGAGCCGCCGCAACGGTTGCCGAGATCGAGTCCGTGGGCTCCCGCGCCATCGACGTCCGCGCTGACGTGTCGAAGCCGGACGAGATCGAGGCACTCCTGGAGACTGCGCGCAGCCGGTTCGGCCGCCTTGACATCGTCGTGGCGAACGCCGGCCCCGACGAGGGCCTCGGCCCGGTGCTCGACGTCACGGAAGCCGAGTACCACCCCGTCCAGACCCAGATCGCGCCCCACCGACAGCCCCTTTCGTCACCCCCGTTCCCAGCGTTCGGGCTGGACGGTATGGGTGCCGGTGTAAAGCGGGGGACGGATATAGGCGAAGGACTCCGTTACCGCCACGTTCCCCACCGATGTGCAGCACTCGTACTACCCCTTCCTCGTCGGCATGGAGCGCGAGGCGGCGGCGCTCGGCTACGACTTGGTGCTGTTCACCGGGTCGAGCACCGGACGACCACGCCAGCAAACAGAGGGTGCGTTACGCAATCGAGCTTGGGTGTCACGGAGGGGCGGCCACAACCGTTCAACTCGGGCGCGGGACGCCCAGCATCTGCATGAGCTGGGCGAGTTCCTCCTCGAAGAGCTTCTCCGGGCTGGTGGTCTGGGTGTGCATGTGGCCGTAGACCTCCAGTGACACCAAGCCGTGCAGGTGACCCCAGATACGCAGGGCCAGGGCGACGGCTGCGGGCGGCAAGTCGGGGAAGGCGGGCCGCACCTTGTCGAGGAGCCCCGGGTCGAAGTCGGACCAGCCGAAGGCGCTGTCCTCGTAGAGATGCTGGGCGTGCGGCCATGCGGCTGCCGCGAGGGCGGTGAGTCCGGTACAGACGCGGTGTGCGGCATCTGGGGCGGGGCCGCCTTCGGGGGCGTGGTAGCCGGGGACGGGGTCGCCGTAGATGAGCCGGAAGCCCTGGGGGTTCACCAGGGCCCAGGTCCGGAAGGCGGTGGCCCATGCTGTGATGCGGATGGCGGGATCCGTGGCGGGGGCGGCCTCCCAGGCGGCGTCCACGGCGTCGGCCAGGGCGGTGTACACGTCGTTGATGAGCGTGGTGACCAGGTCGTCCCGGGTCGCGAAGTAGCCATAGATCGCGTTGGCGGTCATGCCCATCTCGCGGGCGATGGCCCGCAGTGTGATGGCGTCCGGGCCGCCCGAGGCCATCAAGGCGAGGGCCACCTTCTTGATTTCGGCCGTGGTCTCGGCTCGTAGCCGCTCGCGTCTTCCCTTGCTTCCCGTGATTGTCACAACAGGAACTCTACAGTGTCCATTTACTTCACAGCGTATAGTTTCTTCACGGCGTCACATCTGGTGGCGTCCCACGTCTGCATGCACAGGGGAGAACCATGCACATCGGAGTCATCGGAGCCACGGGCACCATCGGCGGCAGGGTCGTGGCCGAGGCCCTCGAACGGGGCCACCACGTCAAGGCGTTCAGCCGGGACGCCGCTCAGGCGCAGCACGAGGAGCGTCGGGACAACATCACCTGGACGAGCGTCGACGTCCTGGACCCGAAGAGCATCGCCGGCGTCCTGCCCGGACTCGACGTCCTGATCAGCGGATTCCAGCCGGGCAACGCGGCCAAGGACTTCGCGGACACCGTCCGGCGCTCGATCGCCGGCCCCACCGTCTACGCCACGGCGGCACGGGCCCTGTTGAAGGCTCTGGAGAGCCACCTACGGACCCGGCTCATCGTGATCGGCGGGGCCGGAAGCCTCGAAGTCGAACCGGGCGTGGTGCGCGCGGACTCCGACGAGCTGCTGCATGCCGCCCTCGACGAGCTTGGGCTGCCCCGCGAATACGGCGCAGCAGTACGTGGCCACCGCGACGCCCTGAACGTCCTGCGAACCTCGAACCGGCTGTGGACCTACTTCAGCCCCGCAGAGGAGATCGCTCCCGGCGAGCGCACCGGTCGCTTCAGGATCGGCGGCGACCAGCCGGTCCGGGACGCTGACGGCCGCAGCCGCATCTCGGCGGAGGACGCGGCCGTCGCCCTGATCGACGAGGCGGAGCTGCCTCGCTTCGTCCAGCGCCGCTTCACCATCGGCTACTGAGAGCCGCAGCCCGTATCCCCGGGGGGGAGGTCATGAACTCCCCCACGGGCAAGGGCGACGTCCATCTGAGTCAACCCGGATGGTCGGACCTACCGGCACTCTGGCATACGCCCAGTTAGGTGCTGCCAGCCCAGCTACGCGGCGGATCCGCATTTGTCCGTAGCCATCACGCAACAGCGGCCAGAACCCTCCAGTTGGTTGTGGCCGCTCCTCCGTGACACCCAAGCTCGATTACGTGACGCAACGTCTGCTTGCTTGCGTGACGAGTACGCCAGAACCGGGCTGCCGCTACGTCGCCAGGCTGAAGGGTCACGGAAGAATCGGCCCGACGCAGCTCATGCCGTCAAGCAGAGACCTCCTTGACGGCTTGCGGTGGCACGGTGAGGTGTCCTTCTGCCACAGCGAGCCCGAGGGGGAAGCCATGGGGCCACGCGGCCGAGCCTCCTGAACAAACCACGTCCCTTGGCCCGCTGCCAGGCCGGAGCAGGTCAAGGAACGCCTGGATGGGGAACCGTCGTTGCGCCTGGTGGCCGCCACGACCTGGGCCGAACATGTCGGGCGCGGACGGGCGGACAACGCCGACAGCACGGGCCGACATGCCGCGCATGGCCTAATGAGCCGCTCCGGCGGCTGACCGGGGCACGTTGTGCGTCGGCAGTCAGCGGTGGATGGCGGGAAGGAGGTGGGGAACCGGGCCATGGGCGAGGACAGCGTGGACCGGGCGGAGGGTATCGGCGAGCGGCTTCTCGGCGTGCTGCTGGACAGGGCGCGGCTGATGCCGCCGCAGCTGATCGCCCCCCTGATCGCGGAGGAGGTGGCCAGGATCGGCGGCCGTGACGTCTCCATCCTGCTCCAGGACTACGCCCAAGAGCTGTTGGTGCCGCTTCCGGGCAGCAAGCTGCACGTGGGCCAGCCCGAGCCGGTGACCGACTCGCCTGCCGGCCGCTCCTTCCTGCGGGCGGAGGTCGTCGAAGTGGCGCAGGCCCGCGGCGGCGTCCGGATGTACCTGCCGCTGCTGGACGGCAGCGACCAGGTGGGGGTGTTGGCCCTGACCCTGGACGCCGTCGGTGACGACGACCGGCGTCTGTTGGGCAGGCTCGCCAGCCTGGTCGCCGACATGCTGGTCACCAAGAACGCCTACACCGACCAGTTCTTCCTGACCCGGCGCCGGGAGCCGATGAGCGTGTCCGCGGAGATCCAGTGGAGCCTGCTGCCACCACTGACGATGACCGTGCCCCAGGTTCAGGTGGCAGGCATTCTGGAGCCCGCCTACCGCGCAGCCGGCGACAGCTTCGACTACGCCCTCAACGACGACATCCTGCATCTGGCCGTGATCGACGCGATGGGCCATGACCTGGACGCTGCCTCGATGGCGACCATCGCCATCGGTGCCTACCGCCATGCCAGGCGCGTGTTCGTCAGCCTGGCCGAAAAGTACACGTTCATGGACCTTGCCATCTCCCGGCAGTTCGGCGACGACCACTTCGTCACCGCGCAGCTGATGCACCTGAACATCGCCACCGGAGAGCTGGAGTTGGTCAACGCGGGCCACCCCGCGCCGCTGCTGATCCGCGACGGCCAGGTCGTGCGGCAGCTGGAGAGCGCGACGACGCTGCCCGTCGGCTTCGGAGGCGAGATGCCCCGCATCAAAGAGCACACACTCCAGCAGGGCGACCGGGTGCTCTGCTACACCGACGGCATCATCGAGGAACGCGTCGACGGCGGGCAGCCCTTCGGCGAGGAACGCCTCATCCACTGCGTCAACCGCCTGGGCCAGGAGCCGTCGGACGGCATGCGGGCGGACCTGCGCCGGCTCTCCCACACGCTGAAGCAAGAACGCGCCGGGCGTACCAGCGACGACGCCACCCTCTTCATGATCGAGTGGCACGGAGGCGCCGCCGACCACCTCGCCGTCTTTGACTGAAAAGCTCGACGTCGACCTGATCAGGCCGGGCGGCAGGCCACGTCCCCGATCGCGTCGCCGGTCAGCATCACCGCCGCCACAACGCGCTTGCCCACCGGCTCGCGGTGCACCTCAAAGTGCGGGCAGACGGCCATGACGAGCTCCAATCCGGGGACGCCGACTTCACAGCCGACCGGCTCGTCGCCCGCGCCGACGCGGACTTCACCGGAGGGCTCGGCAACCTCGTCCACCGCATCGTGACGATGGTCCACCGCTACCGCAGCGGGGGCGTGCCCCCGCTCGGCACCGACCGTTTCGCCGTAGCGACGCTGCTGGACGCGTGCGAGCAGACACCCGCCCGGCTCGACGCCGCGCTGGCCGACTTCGGCTTCCGCCGCGCCGCCGACGCCGCCGACGCCGTCTGGAGCATCGTGGAAGAGGCCAACCGCTGCATCCGACACGACCCGCCCCTGGGAGCTGGCCAGAGCGGAACGGCAGGGCAACGCCAATGCAGCCGAACGCCTCGCCGCCGTCCTCGCTGCTCTGGTCAGAGCCTGCCGCGTCCTGGCTGACGAGCTGCGGTCCTACATCCCCGACGCCGCCACGCGGATCGCGGAGCAAGTGACGCCGGCCGAGGGGAATCTGCCGCCCGCGAACCCGCTCTTCCCTCGAATCAATGCAGCGTGGGTCGGTAGATGAGCTCTTGGATGTGACCGTCGAGTGTCCGGTTCTCGATCAGCTCCAGGTCGAGATCGGCCGCACCCTGGAAGATCGGATCCACCCCCGTCCGACCGGTGATGACGGGGAAGAGCGTCACCTGCAAGCGGTCGACCAGGCCGGCGGCCATCAGCGCCGGTTCATCGACAGGCTGCCGTGCGAGCCCAACGGCACGTCGGACTGCTCCTTGAGCCGGGCGACGACGTCGACGGCGTCACCGCTCACGACGGTCGAGTCCGGCCAGTCGAGGGGACCTTCCAGCGTTGTCGACACCATCGTTGCCGGCATGCTCCTCATCCGCGGGACCCATGGGTCCCGCACGTCGGAGTCCTCGGTGCTCTCAGCCGGCATCCGCGCGAATGCCCGGTACGTGTTGGCCCCGAAGACCATCCGCTGCTCCGAGTCGTACAAGGCCAGGCGGTGGTCGAGCAACTCGGGGCCCTGCTTGCCCCAGTAACCGGTCCAGTCGCCGCCGGCGGCGCCGTAGCCGTCGAGGCTGGAGAAGACGTCGAGGCTGGAGAAGACGTCGAAGGTGGGTGCCGCAGTGTGCTGAGGCTCCGCCCGCGCGCGGGGGCGTCCACGGGCCGTTGTGTCCGTCCCGTGCTCAGGTACGTGCACTGAGCCTCGGCGCGGGGCTGGTCCTCATCGGCATGTCAACGAGACGCACTCGCCCGTGATCGCTTCCAGGTTCCGCTGCAGGGTGCACCATCGGTGATCGAGTTCAGCCAGAGCAGGCAGGCAAGAAGACCCCACACATGTACTTAGCAGATGATTCCACCCTTTGCCGCTGGCAGAAGCGAGGTCAGGCGTGTACCACCGGCAGACAAAGAACCTGCTGGGACGACTGATCGATCGCATAGCGCCACATGTGCTCCTGACCTGCATGTTTCTACGGTGTGGCGACACGCAACCGTCCCCAACACACACGAGGAAGTGGCGTACATGACGTCCTCAGCATCCGCTCCACCAAACGCCGAACAACCTCCGTCGCATCGTCGCCGCCAGCCTCAAAGGCACCACCATCGAGTGGTACGACAACTCATTCGATCGGGGCTAGGACCTGCGGGTTTGACTGATTTCCGGCGTTCGAGTCAGCACCGAACCAGCACCGGGATCTCCCCGTCCTGGTACAGACCCACCAGACGATCCAGGACGCACCTGCGAGGTGATCCAGCTAACCTCGGCCAGCGGTAACAGACCGTATTCATTAAGCGGTGGTCGCCGATGCAGTCAGTCTCCCCTTGGACATGTCCAACGCACTGCCGCTCTACCTTTTCCGCAGCCAAGGTTCACTCGATCGAGCTGCCCTCGACCGCGAGCAGCGAGGCCTCGCCACGTGTCGTGTGTCCCGCCCTCAGCAAGGGGACGCGGTCTCGTGCAGCGCTTCGAACTGCAGCGGCAGGACGAGCTGGGTCTTGAGGCTGAGTACGTCGTCCATGACCGACCTCAAGCGCTCAGGAGCGTCAGGCAGGACGTGCGCATAGGTCTGGTAGGTCGTGCGCGGATCACTGTGACCGAGCCATACCGCCATGTCCGTCACGGGTACACCCTTGGCAAGGCCGGCCGAAGCGAAGAAGTGCCGCAGCCAAAGCGGCGTGATCGTCCGAGAGACACCCGCGGCCTTCCTGGCCGCATGCCAGAGCCGATGCACCAGCGCGTACATCAGGATGTTCGTTCGCCCGATGTTGGCGAACAGGTAGTCCCCGGGCATGCGGTTCGGGCCAGCTGCGACACGGAAGGTTCCGTGCCTCCGAATGTGCTCGCGGATCTTGGCCGCAACCATGCCCGGCAGCGGCACGAGGCGTCCTTCACCCGGCGCGCGCCACTTGAGGTGCCGGATACGATGTGCCCGGCCCTGGCCAGCGGCACCCAGACGTCCTCGCATCCAGACCGTCGGCGCGGCAGCGTCCTGCGTGATCTGCCGGTCCACGAGCAGTATGCCGGACCCGAAGTCGAGTTGCTGCAGGCAGACTGCGCTCGCCTCCCCAATCCGCAGCCCGCACCCAGCCATCAACCACACCAACAACTGGTAGGGGGCCGGAAGATGCTCTGCGATGGCCACGACTTCAGCCAGCGTCGGCAGCCGCACCATCTTTCGCCTGCCCCGCCTGCTGTAATGGCGGCTGGTGCTCCAACCCCGGGACGGATCCCTGACCAGGTAGCCGTTGGCAACGGCGTACCCGAGTACCCCACGCAAGATTCCATACCGATTGACCACCGTGCTCCGCGCGTAGCCGCACTCCTCAACCATCCACGCCAGCCAGCCCCGAAGGTCCTTGGGCTTCACAGACCCGATGGTGCGGTGCCGGAAATACGGTTCAATATGCAGGCGCAGGCTCGCCTCGTACTGATACCGCGTGGAACCCGCATACGGCCCACTGCCGATGTACTCGCGATACACATCGACCAAAGACCGTGACGACCCGAACACGCCGGCACGGGCTCTGAGGAGCTTCTCCTGTTCCACGCTGACGGCAAAGCTCCGCGCCTGCCCCTTCCGGGAGAACGACACCTCCCGCTGCCGGCCCCGACGCCCTCCGGGCTCCCGATAGCGCACAGTCCACCCATGACCACACCGCGGACCGCGACAAGGATAGTTCCGGTTTCTCTTATCAGCCTTGCACTTCTGGAACACACTGGCCAACCGCGCAACCATTCCTTACTTGGCACACGTAGAGGCCTCTTAACGCTACCCGCATGACTTGACCACAACGCCTCCACGTAGCCGCCTTACAAGACGGGACGCCTTCCGTGTGGTCGGACGACTCCATCTCGCCATGCCATGCTCGCCTACGGAAACCGGCGGACGTGCCCGTGCCGTTGAGGGAACGGTCGTCGTACCGGAACACCTCAGGATCGCCCACGCCCGCCACAGCAAAGCTCGACAGACGGTTACTCGACGCAGCCGAGTCGATCCCGCTGAGCTCGAGGTCGCCGAAGTAGCTCATCTCCGCGATGCCGTGCTTGGCCGCGAGCTCGTCCTCTTCGCCTCGTGGGGCGAAGTGCAGAACTACGCGGCGTACGACCCCGTCGGCGGCAACCTTCAGCCCTTCGTCGACCTAGTCGACACGCACGGCCCCGAAGCGATCCTCACTGCGGTCGACAAGCTCACCGACGAGGGCGATGCCGATGTGACCGTCTCCACCGCTCACAAAGCCAAGGACCGCGAATGGCCAACGGTTCGGATCGTTGACGACTTCCACCCCCAAGGACACTGACCGACAGGACTCCGAAAGCCGTTCTATCTCTGGACCCGTCAGCGATACTGACGCCCGTCTCGCCTATGTTGCGGTGACCCGAGCCTGCCGCCACAAGCCCTCCAAGGATCACGAATGAGCTGGCAGGGACCTTGAGTGCCCTGAGCACCGGGCCGCTGAGGGCGCTCACTCGAGCCACCAGCGCTTTACCCCAACTCTTCGCAGCACGCGGGCTGTTCACGGGCTCGCCAGCCTGCCAACATCGTTGTCCGGGTTTGACGCCTTGGTGGGGGGTGGTGCTGTATGACGTCCGTACAGAACAACGACCAGCGGCTACTCGACCGCATCCTGGAGGACCAGCATCGGAAGCTGGCACCGGACAAGAACAGGGACGACTTCTTCACGTTCTTCGCTGCCGACAAGGCCCTGCAGGACTGGGACCTCGACAACGACGAAATCATGGACGGCATCGTGGACGGTGCCCACGATTGCGGCATCGACGGCATCTGGACTTTCGTGGACGAGCGCTACGTCACCGCCGATGCCCATCAGTTCCTGCCGTCGCGTGCCGGCAAGATCGAATTGGTGATCTTGCAAGCCAAGACCTCGACGGGCTACCAGGAGACCGTCGTCGAGAAGCTCCACTTCCATCTGCCGACACTCCTGGACATGAGCCGGGACGAAGATGACCTGGCCGCCCACACGAACGCCAAGCTCCTGGACCGCACACGGCGCTTCCTGCACATCCTCGAAGAGCTGGCGTCATCGTTCCCGCAGGTCCGCATCAAGGTGATCTACGCCAACAAGGCCGCCGAGACGCCGCACCCCAACGTGAAGGCCAAGGGAGACCGACTGCGGCGAGAGCTCGCGAAGATCACTTCGGACACCAAGGCAGATCTGGAGTACCTCAACGCCGCTGATCTACGTGAGCGCACCGCCCGAGGTGCCAAAGCGGTCGCGCAGTTGGTGTTCACCGAGACCCCGATGAGCACCTCGCTCGGCGAGGGATACGTTTGCCTGGCCCGCCTGGACGAGTACTACCGCTTCATCACGTCCGACAACGAAGCACTGCGACTGGAACTGTTCGAATCGAACGTGCGCGACTACGCCGGGTCCACTGCGGTGAACAACGCAATCGGCGAGACCCTCAAGTCCGGCACCGGCGAGGACTTCTGGTGGTTCAACAACGGTGTCACCGTGGTCGCCGACGCTGCCCAGATCGCAGGCAAAAGGATCGTCGTCAAAGAACCGCAGATCGTCAACGGGCTGCAGACCAGCCATGAGATCTACAGCTACTTCCAGAACGGCGGCCAGCATCGCGACCGCTCCCTTCTGGTCAAGATCGTGGTCGCACCCGAGTCCGGTACCGCCCGCGACCGCATCATCCGAGCCACGAACAGCCAGACGCAGCTACCGGCGGGCGCCCTGCGAGCCACCGAAGCCATCCAGAAGGACATCGAGGAAAGCCTGGGCCACGCCGGTGGTTACTACTACGAACGCCGCGCCAGCTATTACCGCAACCTCGGCTTCCCCCTCGACCGGGTCATCAGCATGACCCGCCTGGCCCGGGAGTTCACCGCCTTCGTCCAGCGCGAACCACATACCGCCCTGCGACACTCGGACGCCCTGCTACTGGACGACCAGCACTACGCGCAGATCTTCTCCCCCCGCCACGACCTGGACATCTACCGCCTCTGCCTCGATGTCCACACCCGCCTACGAACCTTCCTCGCTCAGTACGCCGAAGACCGGCCCCTGCTGGGAGAAACCCTGGAGAACTGGCTCTACCCCCTGGCAGCTATGTCCGCCCACACCCTGACCCGGCTGAGGCAGCCCACCCCACGGGACTTGCTCAACATCGACCTCGACCACCTCAGCGACGATCTCATGTCCCGTATGACGGGCACGCTGGAGCAGAACTTCAAGAGCGCCCTGCGTCAGAGCAAAGCAGGCGGTGTCGACCGCATCGCCCGCACACCTGAATTCTCCGCCAAGCTCCGCCAGGCCGTTGTCTCTCAAAGCCGATACCACATCGAACGTTGACTCGCAGGTAGCGAGAGCCTCACTCGACGCCCAGCGCAGCTGCGTGCCTGCCCATGTCAACGCCGCTCCGCCGACGACCCTAACCAGCTCATGCACGGTTGGCCGCGGCAACGTCATGGGGCGGTGGAGCGGACGGTGTTCACGTTTGGAGACCGCGGGAAAGAGTGTCAATCTGCAGGTGTGCGAGCAGGGCGGCGACGGCTTGGACGAATAAGTACGTCGTAGCGTCGGCGCGCCATTCGGCGCCCGTCAGCTTGTCACCGCCGCAGTTGCGGACGAACGGCTCAACCAGTTTGGTCCAGTCTGGAGGCACTCTTACTTCCGCTGCTTCCGCATCACGCTAGTTTCGGGGCTCGCCTCTTACCGCGCGGCGACCGCTTGGCGTTCGGGTGGAGCCGATTCTGGAGGTCCGAGGCGGGCCGCAACGAGTTGAGGGATGCCGTGAGCGTGGCGTCAAGCGGCCCGATGTGTCCGTCGTAGTAGACCCCGACGAGATCCCGAGTTGGCTCGTCGTACAGGAAGACGACGCCTCGCGGGATGCCCAGCTGATGCTTCTTTGCACGCAGATAGGCGCGGAGTCTCTTCTCTTCGCTGACTGGATCTTTCCCGGCCGGGCGAGTGGCCCAGACGAGAAGCCATCCTTCAGCCGGATCCACGCTCCCTGTGGCAGGTACGGTGAGGCTGCGGCCGTTGCCGCTCGGCGACGGGCTGTTCAGCAGGTCTTCGCCGTTTCGTGCGAACTGGTGTTGGGCCGTCGTTGCCCCTGACAGAAGTGTTGCACCGATGCTCAGCCAACCGGTGACGTTTCGTGACTGCAATTCGTCAATGAGTGGCGCAACCGGAGGCGCTGACATCGCCGGCTTCGGCGCAGTCTCCTGGCCATCCCCGGCGGGGGCCTTGGTGTAGTACCACTGGTCCAGTGCGTCGGTACGGCTACTCAAGAAGACCGGCTTCTGTGCGCGGTAGCGGCGCAGCTCCGCGGTTGTTGGCTCGGGCATGAACGGGAACGCGGTGCGTACCCGTGCGGGGTCGGGTTCGACCCAAAGGCCCGCCTCGAAGAAGTACAGGAACAGATCCAGTTCGTCGGGCGCGTTGAACATGACGGTGACGTCAGGGTTGCGGCGCCGCCGAAGGTAGAGGAGGAACTCAGCTGGCCGAGCGACGAGGTCGGTGATGAGTTCAAGGTCGTGCAGCGACACGGTCCACGGGATGCTGTCGAGACTGAGCAAGCCCGCCCTTACCAGTTCCGCAGTGGCCGTCATGACGGTGGAGAGGTCATCGAGGCTGACCGTCATGGTGTGGATCTCGCGGATATGGCTGAGATCCACCCATCCTTCGCCTTCGATACGGAGACCGCCGTCGCGCTCGATCCCGTCCCGCATCCGACCGGCTTGCTCGGCCGCCTTCGTGATGATGCCGGTCAGATCGGTGCGGATACGTGCGGTCTTGCCACCGCGTGAAAGAGCACTCAAGGCGACGGCCTTGTCTTCGACGATGATCGCGACATCGTCGAGGACAACAAGGTGGTCACCCTCGACGCGCTTGGTGTACTTCGCCGGATCAGCAGTCTTCTCTTCGGCGTCGTTCACAGGAACGTAGTACTCAAACGCGTCCCGGTAGTGAGCGCCGGGCAGCACCCGACCGAGCGCTGCCCGTGTGCGGGACTCCAGGAGGTCGCCACGGTGCTTCGCGTATGTGTTCCATGCGGAAGACGTCTTGAGATGCACTTCGAGATTCTCCCGGACGGCGACCACACTGAGTGCAGGGTGCGGCAGCATGATGCGCGCACTGTCACTGGCGATCAAGGGCCGCATGCGCAGCGGATTGTTGCCGGCAGTGAACTTGTCGATGACCTCCGCCGGCGTGGTCGTCCCCAGATCGAGGCGGAACCGACCGACGACAGCTCGGACACGTTCCTCGGCGATGCCCGTGTGAGCGGCAACATCCTCGATCGCAACCGTGGCTTCGTCAGCGCTGGGCTCGAACAGCGACACGAACCCGGACCTGGCCAGTTCCGTCAGCTCCGGATTGGGCTCGCCATCCCGCGTGGATGCAATCGCGTTCTCTGCCGCCGTGGCCATGTCCTCCATGCGGCCGTTCATGTTGACCTGTTGCAGGTGGTGGCACGCATTGAGAACAGCCAGGGCGTCGGTGGCGTCAAACCCGAGCTCTGCATTGAGAGCCGCACGAACGATCGGGTCGCCGTCAAGGAGCGCAAGGTTGGTCGCCTCAACCATCTCCGGGTAGGACGGGTTGCGAATCCATACCTCGGTGCCCTGGATGAGGAGTGACATCATGGCGAGCTTGTTAGTCCGGTCCACCGTCGCAAAGGACCGCAGCTGCGCAAGGTGCAGAAGCGCGACGATCTGTTCCTTCGCCTCGGAGATGGAGTGGCTCATTTCCTGGTCCTCGACCGCGTCGTGGTCGAGGGCTCCTGCGGCCGCCGCATCATGCTGAGACGCGAGAGCAATGAGTGCAAGCAACTCCACGTACGCGGCGCCTGCTTCCGGCGTGACCGGCATCGCGCCCTCCGGCGCGAAGGGCAGGAACGCCAGACGAGCCACCTCGATGAGCCGGATCGCGTCGAATCGCTGCAGCTTCTGGACGAACTCGGCGAGGGCCTCGTCGAACGCTGCGCTGATCGCCTCCACAGGGTCGTCGGCCGCAGCAAATTGCTCCAGGAGCGCTTCCAACGCGCCCCAGGTGTCAACTATGACCTGTGCATGCGGGTCAAACCCTGACGATGCCGGAACGGAGTGGCGCTGCCGCTTGTTTCGTACCTTGCGGCGCTTTGATCTAGAACTCACTGGCCAACCTCACCATATACCGGTACGGATCAGCCACCGGTTTCGCACCCCCGCTGGCGGTGCTCACTGACGCGCCCGCCTCTGCAGTGGCGCCCCATGGAAGCGCGCATCAGTCGACCGCGCTCCAGCCGGTCCATCAGCCTGCCGAGGTTGCGCACCGCACGAGCCGGGGCACCCTTGGCCGCGAGGGCTCCCAAGTTGGTCTCGCGTGCGAGCAGTCCCGCAGCACGCAGGCCCTGAAGGATGTGGTGGGCTCGCTGCTTGCCGAACTGGTCGCCAAAACCGTTGTTCTTGTAGAAGTCCAACCGCTTGATGGCTTTGAAGAGCTCTGCCGGAAGTACTGCTCGAAATGCGACCAGCTGGGGTGTTACGTCGCGTCCCCCTCGGCGGGACGAGGCATGCGAAGAAGTGCGGACGACGTCGGGTGACGGCGAGGTAACACGGCAGTGGGCTCTGAGGGTTATGGCGGAGCCGCGGTCCTCGGCGATGGCAAAGCCGGTGGACCTGATCGGGAACCTTCGTCGCGGTTTGAATACGTCTGCGCCCGCAGTAGTTTGACGGTGGAGAATGCTGCCGACATGAGTGATCTAACTGCCGCGCACCGCGGGTACGAGTACCAGGACTTGATGGAGGCAGGCCGCGTCGTCGACCTGCTGCTCGGCGGGATCGCCAGGGTCCTTGTCGACGAGAAGCTGGTGATGGACGACCGCTTCGACGACCTCACGGTGATCAACGCGGACGGATCCCGTGAACGGACCCAGTTCAAGCACTCTGACGAGGAAGACCCCCTCGCCTACACGACGTTCACGACCGACGACCGCGGACTGAGGCTAGACCGCCTTGTGGCGGCTGCCGTCGCCGACCGGGACGGACCGGGTGCGGGCGCCACCGCCCACCGGCTGCGCATCGTGATGCGCAATGCACCTCCGGGCGACGACGCACTCAACACTGTGATGGTGCCCGCCCGCTCCTCCGACGCGTCGTTCCTGCCGGGGATGAACACCACACTCCTGCGGTTCGACGCGGAAGCCCTCTGGCGAGGGTTCGACCTGCCCGCGCGGGGCCGACGCAAGGCGGGTAACGTCTTCGGGTTTCTGACCAGCGGTGACAAGGCCGTGTCCAAACAGGACCTGGAATGGCTGTGCGAGCACCTGGTGGTGGAAGTCGGCGCACCGGCCATGACGACGGACCTCCTGCAGCCGGGGCTGGCCGAACAGCTTCTCCTCCAACGGGTACGCGGCGAGCTAGGCGCGGGGATCTACCCCAACGAGGGACGCTCACCGGTGGACGTCGCCGAGGCGCTGATCCGCACGGTTCGCTCCGCCCGGCAGCGCGGCGTCGAGGTGACACCCCGCGAGCTACTGCGGCAGGCCCAGTTGCGCAGCGACCTCGGCGCCGTGGTGCGCGCGAACCCTGTCGACCGCGCCCTGGAAGTGGCCAGGCCCGCCACGGTCGGCGTTCTGGCGGAGGCGGCCGGGACAGCGGCAGCCAACGGGGGAGTCCTGCTAGTCACGGGCTCACCGGGACAAGGTAAGTCTTGGGCGTGCCAGCAGCTGATCGACCAACTCACCGGTGATGGATGGCTGGTTGCCGAGCACTATTGCTACCTTGGCGACGCCGACGGCGATCTGCTGACCCGGGTGGTCACCGAAACGGTCTTCGGCAGCCTGCTGGGCCGTCTGGCCGAGTCGGACCCCGGCCTCGTCCAGGAGCAGCGCCCGCGTTTCGCCGCTGATGCGCAAGCGCTGACGACGGCGGTGAACACCGCTCTGCGCAAGGACCCCACCCGGCGTGTGGCGCTCGTCGTAGACGGGCTGGACCACGTCACCCGCGTACAAGGAGGAAGGACCAGGAGAGCCGATCCGTCCCTGGCCCTTGCCGCGGTCCTCGGTTCGCTGCCCCTTCCGCCCGGCAGTGTCCTCATCGTCCTCAGCCAGCCCGGAACCCACCTCGTCCCCCTCCAGGACGCAGGGGCGGCTTCCGTCGCCGTGCCGTCACTGACCGCGCACGAGTGCCGCGCCGTAGCGAAGCGGCTCAGACTCGTCCCGACGGCGGACAACGATCGCACGGAGGCGCTCCTAAGCGACGACCGCGACGTGACCGACTTCTTGGACGCGCTGCAGGAACGCTCGGGCGGCAACGCCCTGTACGCGACGTACCTCTGCCGCGAGGTCGCCCTCCGACCGGAGACGATCACGAAAGCCGCGGCAGTGGTGCGGGCGCTCCCGGCTTACCGGGGTTCGTTGGAGGGCTACTACGCCCACCTCTACGACACCCTCGGCGCGGAAGCCGATGTCGTAGCGGACATCATCGCCCTGCTCGGCATGTCCGTTACCCGCGAGGAGCTCGGGCAGATCGTCCCGGACCGGGCGCACAGGATCGATGGCGCGCTAAAGGTGCTGGCCCCAGTGCTCTCCGGGACTGCCGGACCCGGCGAAATCCGCGTCTACCACGAGTCGTTCGCCCGCTACCTGCGCCTTGGCTACGACACCGACCCCGGGGCCCTGGAATCGACACTGGCTCTGATCGCCACCTGGCTGACCGGGAAAGGACTGTTCGACGACCCGCGGGCCTTCCGCCGCCTCCTGCAGATCCTCGCCGAAGCGGGACGCGACACAGGGGTGCTCGACCACATCGGGCGGGACTTCGTCACCCGAGCCGTCGCCACCGCCCACCCGGCCTCGGCGATCAGGGACAACCTGGCCACCGGCCTGCGCTGCGCCGCCAGGACAGCAAACTGGCCTGTCGTCGCGCGCTGCGTCGAACTCGCCAGGGCCGCGCAGACGTATGAGTTTGAGCGCTTCGACTCGGACCTGGTGGAATTCGCCGACGTGCCGATCGCCTTGATGGGGGCTCAGACGCTGGCGGACCGGCTCCTGCACGACGGCCGGACCGTCATGCCCGCCCGGGCAGGTCTGCAGATGTGCGCCGTCCTCGACGCGGCAGGCGCCGTGGCACCCTGGCACGCGTATATGGCGGCACACGACCACGAGGCCGAATCGGACAACACCTCCTACGGAGCGGAGTCCGATCGAGCCGTCGAACTTGCGTACCTGCGTGGCCGACTGCGCCTGTCTGCGACCGATCAGGAGACAGGCAAAGAGCCGCGCGAGGGCGGGCCCGACCGGCCGGTGCCGCTAGACCGCATCGCCGAGTGGCTCGAGGAACGGGGTGACCAGGCAGCGGCCGACGCCGTCGTGAAGACGCTCCTCGACACCGTCGGAATCGAGGCCGTCACCGACCTGGTGCCGCGCCTTACCGCGGGCGGGCCGGTATGCCTCGCACTCGCCGAGCAGATCGCCGCCGGCGCGGTGCGTGGAGAGGCGGGCACCGCCGCAGACTGGGCGCAGAAGGCTGCCGACCTGGGATACCCGTTGGGAACGGCGCACCGACTGCTCGCGCTGGGGGTCGCCGCCGCCGATCTCGCTGAAGGCCTTGCGGCAGAAGAGACTTCGACTGCCCGCGAGGCCCTGTTCGCCCTCACCCGCGACGTACAGAATGAACAGGTCCGGTGGGACCCCGTAGCCGTGGCCAGGTGGCTTGATGCCCTGGCGATCGCGGCACAGACCGACCCCATCGCCCTGGACGCGGTACCGGCTCTCGTTCAGGGGCCCGGTTGGTACCCCTGTTGGCTGCGGTTCGCGATCGCCCTCGCACGCGCTGAAGCCGCCGAAGCACCCACCCGGTCCGGCCTGGCCATCGAAGCCCTCGGGCTCCTGACCGCTGACCTCAATCCCTTCACCGGCAAACCGCGCGCCTGCGACCTCTACTCGATCCATCCGCTCATCGAAGAGTCGGTGCGCCGGGCGGCCGCCCTCGTGTCCGACCAGGACTGGCCGCAGGCGTGGAAGACCCTCACCCACGTCAGCCGGGACATCAGCGTCAGCCTGCGCGGTGAGATGGGCGGACCACTGCCAGCCGACACGCTCCTGACGATCGCCGTCGAGCACACCACGCCCGCACGGCGGGCCAGCGTTGACGAAGCCGTCCGCAACGAGTTCCTCCAGCAGGCCGGCGGACGCTTCTACAGCGACCTCGCCCGTTACCTCCTCATCCACGCGCGCCTCGCCCTCACCGCCGACGACCTTGGCGAGGCCGAGGAACACTGGTTGGCGGCCTGCCGCTTCCTGGTGGCCTACGGCTGGCGCAAGGACATCACCGTCTACGAGGTCCTGGATCCGCTGCCCGCCCTGGTCGCCGCAGACCCGGCACGGGGACGGGCGCGGGTGGCGCGCATCCAGCCACTGTGCGAACGCCTGGTCCATCACACAGACGGCAAGGAGACCAACGCCGCCCGCCCGCGGTGGTGGAAGGTACTGGCCGGCGCCGACCCGGCGGCCCTCGCCGATCTCGCAGCCACCGGCCTGCTCAGCGACTGCAACGGCCCGAACACCATCCTCCACGGCGCCCGCGAAGACCTCTGGGACGCGTGGACCGACACCGCCGACCCGGTCGTAGCAACCGCCCTGCGCATCACGCTGGACACCCCGCTCCTCGAAGGTGACGCCGCACTTCTGGACCGACTCGCCAGGACAATCGGCCCCTCCACACCCGACGGCGTTCCACAACTGCTGCGCATCGCACTGAGCAGGGCCGACGAGCGGCAGGCCAACCGCGACTCCTCCAGCGACCAGACCAGACCAGCCGACACGCAGCTGGTCACGGAACTCAACGCCGTCGCCGAACGCATCGGCGCCCCGCAGCTCACCCCCCTGCCCGAACCACCGGTCACTGACGAATCTCAGCCCCACCCCAGCCAACCCATCCCCGCGCAGCCGGCCACGGCCCGGACCTCACCTGCCGCCCCGTCGCCCGCGCCCTCCGAACCGGTCGGCCTGATCCGGCTACTGAGCGCATGGCACCTGAGCCCGTACGAGGCCGACACCCCCCAACACACTCTCGAACAGATGACAGACCTCGTCGGCGACGGCTTGCTCAACCTCGCCACTCAAGGACAGCTCGACGAGGCCGCACAAGTCCTGCGTGCCATCGCCGGCCCCTTCGACTTCCGGGAGGGACCGCTCCTGCTGCGCCAGCTCGCGGACAAGCTCCACCGAAATGGCCACGACGCTCTCGCCGCCGAAGCCTACGCACTGACCTGGGTACGCACACGCGGACAAGGGGGATGGCTGAACTTCGGAGGCGAGACAGCTCTCGACGCCCTTCGCACGGCCGCGCAACTCGACCCCGCCCATACCCACCGCGTCATCGCAGATGAGGCCGAGGCAGTGGTGAGCACCGGCCGGTACGGGACCCACGGCATCACCCAGGCACTGATCTTCGCCTTCGCCCATCAATCGCTCGCCCTGCCCCCGAACGACTCCCTCGACCTGGCCTTTGCCCTCTGGGACGAAGCCGCAACAGTCATCGAGAGCAGAGCACCCCGCGTCCACGACAGCGACGACCCGCAGCACCCCTACCGCGCCCCCGAAAATGACGACGGAACTCCTGTACCTGGCGATCTCGACCAGGCATTCACAACCGCGGCGCTGGCCGCAGTCGCACACGCAGACCGGGAAGGCAAACGCCGAGCGATGGTTGCGACGCGGTCCCTGGTCACACTGCGCCCCGATGCCACTGCACCTGCTATGGCACTTGCGCTGGAGCAACTCTCCGATCCGGCGACCCTGATGTGGCTGCTGTGTCTCCTCCAGGAACAGGGACCGGCAGCTCAACCCGTCGTGGACCACTGCCAGCACGCACTCGAAGCACTGGCCCGAGGACCACTGCTCACCGTCCGCGCACTCGCCCGCCGGCTGCTCACCGATGCGGCCAGCGTGCCCATGGGACCCTCGGACCCGGCCGGGCTGAACCCACCGAGTCGCTTGTGGACCTACGCCGCACAGGAAGAAAGCCCGAGAGAGCGCGTCGTGCGAGGGATGGTCTCAGAGGTGGCCCGCATGCGGCTGAACGAAGCCGAGCAGATGCAGCCCGGGCTGATCCGAGCAGTCCTCGCCAAGGTCCATCACCAACTCGACACCGAGCGCATCATGGAGAGGAATAAGACCCTGCAACGCGCCAACCGCAGTGCCGACGAGGACGAGCTGCCGGACGCCTACCTCGCCATCGAAGAGACCATCGAAGAGGCAATCCAGACGGTGGCAGCGGGCAGCCGCGCACACAGGCTCTCGCAGGGCCTGTGTGCGAGCGATCCGGCCGTCTGGGAGGACCAACTGGCCGCAGCGCTGACAGACAACCCCTGCATCCCGCTGGCATTCGAAGAAGCACGCTGGCCGCGCCCCGACCTTCGGCTGCCACCCGGCCCGGACGACCCGTCCGACCAAGACACCCCGGCGGCCGGAACAACCGCCGAGATCATTGCCACACGGCCACTGGCACAAGCCGCCGCCCTCACCGGACAGACCCTCCCGGGCTGGCGCATCCTCGCTTCCGTGGAGGAACGCAAATTCCTGTCACCGGACACCAGGACGACCAGCCTGACCGTCGTGACCTTCTCAAGCCCGGAAATGACGGACAGCGGGAACCAGCAAGGTAACGCTGTCCCCTTCTTGAACGGAGACCTTGAGGAGTGGACCCGACAGTTGGGGCAGCACCCCGACGCTGACATCGCGCCGGGAACCCCGCTCCTCGGCCTCGACCGCGACATGACCGCCGCCGCAGACGCCGCCCGAGGCCTGGGCCTGCCCGGCTTCGCACTGACACCCACCCCGCAACTGCGGGCCGCACTGCGCCTGACACCAGGAGCCCCGCTCACACTGAAGGACGACCGCGGTCCGGCCCTGCGGCTCATCTGCTGGCGTACCGAGTACGAGCGGAGCGCCTACCGCCTTCCGTGGCCGCGCACCACCGGCTGCGCCATCGTGATCCGCCCCGACCTACTGAACATCCTGTCCGATCGGGCATCCGCACCGATCGTCACCCGAGATGTCGTCATGCGGCTGGAAGCGGACTGAAAAAGAGCAGACAGCGCGGACGTCATCCCGCGAGTCCGGAACCGTCTTGTGCATCCTAAGAGACACAAGAGCCCGTACGCGAAGTCAATGGCACAGTTCAAAGTGCCAGGTAGAGGAACGGTAGAGCGTCGGGTAACACCAGGATCCGGACTCTATGCGGACGAACTCGACCCGGCAGCGGGAGATTCCAACCATCGCTGCAAGTCAGCACGCATCAAGCGGCTTCACGCCGCAGGAGTTCAACCGCCCACGGCAACCACTCGCACGGGAGATCCGGAGCTGCCGGTGGAGGACGGCTGAAAAGCAGTCCAGTAGCGTAGAACTCAGGCGTCGGAACTGGGTCACGATTCACGCGCCGCCGACACCGGGCGGCGACCAGATCCCCGCCCGGGTTGTTCGGACTCGCACAGCGCTGAACAAGTTCGCCCCAGGACGTCCCAGAACGAGCGCGACTATGCAGCAGACCAGCGTCGAGCACACGTCCAACCAGCACGGTACGGGTTACGACAGGTGATAACCGGTGCCGACAAGTGCGTCGACCAAGCGAACTCCACAGCGCCCCGCACCACCAGACGGCATCAAAGTATGGGTTCACACCACATGGGGCGACGCTGCAGCAGTTCCTAGCCTGTGCAGCACCCAAAGCACCCACGTCCCCGCCCGGAAGTGACCGATATGACCGCATCCGCAGCGCCCGCCCCAACTCTCCGTCAGATGCGGAAAGTTGTAGCAGCGAGCTTCATAGGAACAACTATCGACTGGTACGACTTCTTCCTCTACGGCTCCGCCGCGCCCGGATGAGGCAGCACTTCCCGGTTCGAAGATCCTGACTGCGAGCGGGCCGTCACCTCCTAACCTCGTCACCGTCGGCTCAGCCTGCGTCGCGAAGCCTTACTGAGGCACCGACAAGGAGAGGCCGCACCCCCCTGCCGGCCAGAGAACGCACAGGCCACATCCACTCCCTTGAAACCAATCGAGAGCTGGCGTAACAGACCAGGGTGCAGGTCAGGCCCAGGGTGCCACTGGCGTGAACGAACTGTCCTGACGGAAGAGGTCCGTTCCGTTCGAGCGCTCCACCCGAAGCTCGTAGTTGTAGTGGCGCAGGTAGTACCCGGGGTAGTTGTACGACTCGAAGCGGAGCGCACCCGTCGATGTGCCGGTGCGGGCGATGAACGTGGCGTCCTTGGCGAAGGTGGACGTGCCGTCGTTCGTGTCGAAGCGGGCGCGGAAGTCCCAGTGGCGGAGGTACTTGCCGGTCGAGTCGCGGAAGGAGTAGCCCCCCGCGTCGGCAAGGCCGGCCACGACCGTGAACGTGGCGGCCTGCTTCTCGGCGGCGGTACTGGAGGCGCTCACCACCGGGAGGTTGAGCAGGGAGGACTGCACCTGCCAGTGGCGGGTGGAGAAGTTGGCCGACTGGAAGGAACGGGTGACGTTCCGCGCCAGGGTCGGGCCGCCCGAGACGGTTTCCTTGATCACCGTGAAGTGGCGGGCCGTGCCCGAGACGGCGGGCAGGGCGGCCGGGGCCGACCAGGTGGCGAAGGTGTCGTAACTGTCGCTGTAGTAGTACGTGCCGTCGCCGTAGCCGTCGAAGAACAGGCGCCAGGCACCGTTGTCGAGCTGGACCAGCGCGGGGCCCTCGCGATAGCTGCCCCAGCCCGCCCAGTCGCCGGTGCGGGAGATCGTGTAGGGACCGGTGAGGTTGGACGCCGTCGCGTACTCGATGTACTTGGTCGTCTCGTTCTTCGTGAAGGCGTGGTAGGTCGAGCCGATCTTCACGATGAAGGTGTCGATGTGGTTCGCGCCTATGCCGGACAGCGCCACTGGTGAACTCCACGCCGTCAGCGCCGTGTTGGTGGCCTTCAGCAGATGCGGCGTGAAGATCCACTCGTCGTTGGTCGTCGAGCAGGACACGATGACGTTCACGCTGCCGTCGCTGTCCACGAACCACTCCGGCGCCCAGGCCCGGGAGAGGTTGGCGATGGGGACCGTGTAGTCGTACAGGAACGTCCAGTTGACCCGGTCGGTGCTACGGGCGAAGCCGATGGTGGTGCTGACGTCCTGCCAGGTGTGGGTCGTGTAGGTGATGTAGTAGTAGCCGTTGGTGTGCTTGAAGATGCTCGCGTCGCGGATGCGGTTGCTCGGCGGCGTGTAGGCGGAGGCCTTGACCAGGCGGAAGTCGGTGGCGTCGTCCGACTGATAGACGTTCACGGTCGCGTCGTTGCTGTTCAGGAACGGCACGATGGTGTACCGGGTGGCCGAGCCGCTCGGCGGTGCGGCCGCCAGCGCCGGGCCTAGCAGGCCGGGGGCCTCGCCCAGGAGCACCGCCGATGCGGGCAGGACTGCCATGGCGCGCAGCAGGCTGCGGCGGGACGGGGTGTGGTGACGTCTGGTCACGTGCGGCTCTCCCTGCCTGTTCATGGGATTCCGAAGGGGTTCGACAGGGTTCGACAAGGATGCCCAGAGGTTCGATATGTCGAACGTAGTTCGGAAATTCGATCAGAAGGTAGAGGTGGGACCGGGACGCGTCAATGGTTCGCGCATGCGGCGGCGAGACCTGAGAGAAACCTGTGGTGAACGGCGGGCCGCGCCCGGCGAAAGCGTTCCGCCGCCGCCCCGCGGGGGTTACCGTTCAGTAGACATCGTCGTCCCGGAGGTGCCCGCATGACACCCGACCGTGCCGTTGGCCTCGCCGAGTCCGCCCGTGCGCTGGCCGAGGGCGAGGTGACGTCACGGGCGCTCGTCGCTCAGGCGCTGGCGCGGATCGAGGCGACCCAGGGTTCACTCAACGCCTTCCGGGTGGTCCGGGCCGAGGCCGCGCTCGCCGAGGCCGACGCCGCGGACGAGGAACTCGCCGCCGGAGTACGCCGACCGCTGCTGGGCGTGCCGGTCGCGGTGAAGGACGACATGGACGTGGCGGGCGAGCCGACGGCGTTCGGATGCGGCGGCGAGTTCCTGCCCGTCACCGAGGACGGGGAGGCGGTACGGCGGCTGCGCGCGGCCGGGGCCGTGATCGTCGGCAAGACCAACACCTGTGAGCTGGGGCAGTGGCCGTTCACCGAGGGGCCCGCCTTCGGCGCGACCCGCAATCCGTGGGACCAGGGGCACACCCCCGGTGGCTCGTCCGGTGGTTCGGCCGCCGCCGTCGCCGCCGGGCTCGTCCCCGCCGCGCTCGGCTCGGACGGTGCCGGTTCGGTCCGTATCCCCGCGTCCTGGACCCATCTGATCGGCATCAAACCGCAGCGCGGCCGTATCTCCACCTGGCCGCGCGGCGAGTCGTTCCAGGGCATCACCGTCAACGGCACGCTCGCCCGTACGGTGGCCGACGCGGCCCTCCTGCTGGACGCCGCCGCCGGCAACCACGACCTCGATCCGCACCGGCCACCGAAGGTCGACGCCTCCGAGGCCGTCGGCCGCGAACCCGGCCGCCTGCGCATCGCGCTCTCCCTCAAGCCGCCCTTCACCGCGCTGCCCGCCCGGCTGCAGCCGGAGGTACGGGCCAGGGTCGTCCAACTCGCCGAGAAACTGGGCGCGTTGGGGCACCATGTCGAGGAGGCCGATCCGCCGTACGGGCAGATCGGGCTGACCTTCATCCCGCGCGCGACGGCCGGTATCGCCGAGTGGGCGGGCGATGTGCCCTCCCCCGCGCTCCTCGACCCGCGCACCCGCAGCGCCGCGCGCCTCGGCCGGCTCCTCAACGGGGCCCCGCTGCGGGCGGCCCGGCGTGCGGAGGCGGTCCTGCACCGTCGTATCGGCGCGTTCTACGAGTCGTACGACGTCGTCCTCGCGCCCACCACCGCCGCTCCCCCGCCCCGGATCGGCGCGCTGCTCGGGCTCGGCGGATTCGCCACCGACCGTGCGATGATCGCCGCCTGCCCCTACGCCTGGCCGTGGAACGTGCTGGGCTGGCCCGGCGTCAACGTCCCCGCCGGATTCGTGGGCGGTCTGCCCGTCGGTGCCCAGTTGCTCGGGCCGGCGAACAGTGAGGCGCTGCTGATCTCGCTGGCCGCGCAGTTGGAGGCGGAGCTGCGCTGGCACGAGTCGTGGCCGCCGCAGCAGGGCGAGACGGCGCCCACCGCGGTCGCCTGATACCCCGCCACCCCTCCGGGACAGGGCCTACTCTGTGACCATGGGCGATGCGTCGATGGTCGGACTCATGGGGCGGGTCACGGGGACGATCGGGCCGGGCCTCGTCGGCGAGGTGATCGTCCGGGTGCGCGGCGGCGCCGAGCACTTCCTCGCCTATCCCGCCCCCGGCACGGACCGCATCGAGCGGGGCACGGTGGTGATGGTGGTCGAGTACCAACCGCCGCGCACCGTCTACGTCCAGGCCGCGTACGACAGTTGAGCCCGCTCGGGCGCAGCTGAGAGCCGTCCGCGTCAAGGTTTCGACAAGGATGCGCCGGTGTCTGTACCCGGGCCTCGCACAGGCGCACACTCCCTTCGTTCGGTGCCGAAAGGGCACCATGCAAAGGGGGCGTATGCCGATGGTCGTCGGCGTCGTGGCGGGGGCGGCGGTAGTGGCCGTCCTCGTGCTGATCGGTGTGTTCAAGATGATGTGGCGGGTCGCGGAGCCCAACGAGGCGCTCATCATCTCCGGTTCCAAGCACCGTACGGAGGGCCTGGAGGAGGGCATGGGCTTCCGTATCGTCACCGGGCGCGGCACGCTCGTGCTGCCCGGTGTGCAGGCGGTGCGCAAGCTGTCGCTCGACCTCAACGAGACCGAGTTGCATGTGGACTGCGTGACCCACCAGGGCATTCCGCTGAAGGTGCGGGGCGTGGTCATCTTCAAGGTGGGCGACGACTTCGTGTCGATCGCCAACGCGGGCCGCCGTTTCCTGGACCAGCAGAAGCTGATGTCGGAGCGGGTGCACAACGTCTTCGCCGGTCATCTGCGGTCCATCGTGGGCGGGCTGACGGTCGAGGACATGATCCGCGACCGGGAGAAGCTCACCGGGCAGACCCGGGCGGCGTGCGGTACGGAGATGGAGAAGCTGGGGCTCATCGTGGACTCGCTGCAGATCCACGAGATCGAGGACCCGACCGGGTACATCCAGAACCTGGCCGCCCCGCACGCGGCCGCCGTCCAGCGGGACGCGCGCATCGCGCAGGCCGAGGCGAACCGGCTGGCCACGGAGGCGGAGCAGCAGTCGTTCGCGCGGATGGCCGAGGCGACCCGGGACAGCGAGATCCTCCAGGCCGGCTACCAGGCCGAGCGCGACAAGGCCGGCGCCAAGGCCCGCCAGGCCGGACCGCTGGCCGACGCGGCCGCCCGGCAGGAGGTCGTCGTCCAGGAGACGCGGGTCGCCGAACTGGAGGCGCACCGGCGGGAGCAGCAGCTCCAGGCCGATGTCCGCAAACCCGCGGACGCGCAGGCGTACGAGAAGCGCACGCTGGCGGAGGCCGAGCGCGACGCTCGCATCTCGGCGGCGCAGGCCAAGGCGAAGGAGACCGAGCTCGCGGCCGCCGCCGAGGCGACCCGCGTCAAGGCGGCCGCGGGTGCCGAGGCCGAGGCGACCAAGACGCGCGGCACGGCCACGGCCGCGGCGACCCGGGCCACCGGTGAGGCGGAGGCGGCCGCCGCTCAGGCCAGGGGCCTCGCCCAGGCCGAGGCGACCAAGGCGAAGGGTCTCGCGGAGGCGGAGGCCATCAAGGCCCGCGCCGCCGCCCTCGCCGAGAACCAGGAGGCCGTGGTCGCCCAGCAACTCGCCGAGAACTGGCCGGAGATCGTCAAGGCCGGGGCGTCCGCGTTCGGGAACGTCGACAACATGGTGCTGCTCAACGGCGCCGACGGCATGGCGGACATGTTCGCCAAGGCGCTCACCATGGGCGGCACGGGGCTCGGGCTCGCGCGTCAGCTGCTCGCGTCGATGAACCAGAACGGGCAGGGCGCCAAGGGGGCTTCACCGACCTCTCCGACCTCGACCTCACCGTTGAACGGTCTGACGACACCACCCGCGCAGAAGGTGCCGGTGGACCGGAACGAGGGCTGAGCAGCCGTCACCGTACGGCATCCGTCCGGGGCCTCGCCCGCGAGCGCCCCGGACGGCGTGTACCCCTTTTGCACCGGTCCGACCTGCAATAATCGGAACTTCCAGGGGGCGGGGCGGCTGGGCGAAGGAGTTGAGGGACACACCATGACGTCGGCGGAACCGCGCCTGCTGTGCGACATCCGGGCACTGCCCAGCGGCACGTCGGCCACGGCCGACGTGTTGTGGAAGCTGACCGAAGCGGGCCGTCAGCTGGACGCCAACGTGGTCCGCCTGGCACCGCACCACAGCGTCGCCGCGCACCGGGAGCCGGAGCTGGACGTCCTGCTCCTGGTCGTCGCCGGCTCGGGCGTCATCGGCTCCGGCCTCAGCGGCGGCGACGCCGACGAGCACGTGTCCGAGGGCATGCTGCTCTGGCTGCCGCACGGCTCCACCCGCAGCATCACCGCGGGTGCTCAGGGCCTGACCTGTCTGACCGTCCACCGGCGCAGGCCCGGCATGCAGATCCGTCCGCGCGGCGACGCGACACGGGACTGACACCACCGCGGCCGACCACCCGCGCTTTCCCGCACGCACGCTCCGACAGGCTGCTCTCGGACGTTTCGGTTTCTGCAACTTCCGCGGTACCGCGGAAGTTTGACGCCCACCCGAGAAGACCGCTCTACGCTGCTGCGATGCGGATGCGCCCGATAGCCGTCGACACGCTGATCGCGTCGGCGCTGACCAGTGTGGCCCTGTTGCTGGGGCCGGAAGCCGCGCGTCAGGGGCAGCGTCCGCTGGACACGGCCGCCTATGTGCTGGTCGTCCTGGTGCATCTGCCGCTCGTCCTGCGGGGGCGGGCCCCCGTCGTGGTCTGCTGTCTGGTGCACGCCACCTGGCTGGTGTACATCACCGCCGGCTACTGGCCCGTGGTGTGCAGCTTCGGCCCCATGCTCGCCGTCTACACCGTCGCGTCCCTGCGTCCGCCGCGCCTCTCCGTCCCCTGTGCCGCGTTGATGAGCGCGACCTGGCTCTACGCGGGCGCGGTGAACCACACCGACAGCTGGCCGTCCGTCGTCGCTCAGGCCGTCGTCTACCCGGCGGTGCTGTGGCGCTTCGGCGGCGTCGCCCGCCGCTCGGCCGAACTGACCCGGCAACTCCGCCGCGAACAGGCCGAGCGCGCCCGGCGCGAGGTCGCCGAGGAGCGCGGCCGGATCGCTCGCGAACTGCACGATGTGGTCGCCCATCACATGTCCGTGATCTCGGTGCAGACCGGTCTGGCCCGCTTCGTCTTCGACAGCGACCGGGACACCGCGCGCACCTCGCTCGACACCATCGCCGCCACCGGCAAGGAGGCCCTCGACGAACTGCGCCGCATGCTCGTGCTGCTGCGCACCGACGACGACGCCCCGGCCGCCCCGATGCCGGGGCTCGCCCGGCTCGACGAGATGGCCGAGCGCATCCGCAGTGGCGGCGTCCCGGTCACCCTCACCGTCGAGGGCACCCCGCGCCCGCTCGCCCCCGGCATCGAACTGTGTGCGTACCGGGTGGTGCAGGAGGCGCTCACCAACGTCCTGAAGCACGCGCCGGGCGCGAGTGCGGAGGTACGGCTGAGATACGAGCCGCGCCAAGTGATCGTTTCGGTCACGGACGACGGAGAAGGGGTGATTCCGGCCAGAGTGCGAACGGGCGGCGGGCACGGCTTGATTGGCATGCGTGAGCGGGCCAAGCTCTACGGCGGGCAGATCAGCATTGGCCCGCGGGACCGGGGCGGCTTCGCCGTACGGCTGACCCTGCCGACCTCCGCGCGGGCCGCGGCGCAGGGGGACGACACGACCACATGACCACAGTGCTCGTCGTCGACGACCAGTTCCTCGTCCGGGCCGGACTCGTCGGGCTGTTGCGGGCGGCACCCGGCATCGACGTGGTCGGCGAGGCATGCGACGGCGCGGAGGCCGTCGCCCTGGCCGCCGAGACCGCGCCCGAGGTGATCCTGATGGACATCCGGATGCCCGGCATGGACGGCATCGAGGCCACCGAACGCATCCTGGCCCAGGCCGGCGACCCCGCGCCCCGGATCCTCATACTGACCACGTTCGACCTCGACGAGTACGTGTACGGGGCGCTGCGTGCCGGGGCCTGCGGATTTCTGCTCAAGGACTCCGGTCCCGAGCGGCTGCTCGCCGCGGTGGCCGCGGTCCGCGGCGGCGACGCGCTCTTCGCGCCCAGCGTCACCCGCCGCCTGGTCGAGGCGTACGCCCGCCCCACCACCGGCGAACGGCCCGCGGACCTGGACGATCTGACCTCACGCGAGGTCGAGGTCCTGAGGCTGATAGCCCGCGGCCTGTCCAACCCGCAGATCGCCGACCTCCTCTACATCAGCGAGGCGACCGTCAAGACCCACCTCAACCGCACGATGACCAAGCTGGACCTCAACAGCAGGGCGCAGGCGGTCGTGGTGGCGTACGAATCGGGACTGGTGTCCCCGGGCGAATAGCGGCCGGGCGGACGAGCGCGCGACGCCGGGGCGCCGGGGCACCGGGCCTTTTCAACCCGCCGCCCCGTCCATCTCCCGTTCCCCGTTCCCCGTCCAACGCCAGGTCGCACGGGCCGGGGTCCGCGTCACACGGTGGTTGCAACCGTCCGTAAACCTCTGCGGTACGTCTAAGGTGCCCCACGTGACTGCGATTACCGACGAGAACGTGCCCGGCCGCCACGGCCCCACCGCCACCACCGAGGTCGACCCCGGCCAGGTCGGCCGGGTGCGCACCGAGTACTCCCCCGCGCACGACGGCGACCCCGACCCCGGGGAGATCGTCTGGACCTGGGTGCCCTTCGAGGAGAACGACGGGCGCGGCAAGGACCGCCCGGTGCTCGTCGTCGCCCGCGAGGCCGCCGGAACCTTCCTCGCCGTGCAGTTGTCCAGCAAGCGGCACGACGCCGGGCGGGTGGGCGGGGGAAGAGGTGCCCGTGAGTGGGTCGGGATCGGCAGCGGGCCCTGGGACCGGTCGGGGCGCGACTCCTGGGTCGACGTGGACCGCATCCTCCGTCTGCACGAGGAGGGCATGCGCCGCGAGGCCTGTGCCCTGGACCGGGGGCGGTTCAACCTGGTCCGGCACCGGCTGCACGAGCGCTACGGCTGGCAGTGAGCGGGCCGCACGGCTGCGGCTGACGCTCCGGACCGCCCGCCGCGGGCCTCACCGCTGTGGCTGACGCTCCGGGAACGCCCGTAGGAACGCCGCTCGCGTCGCGCTGTCCGGGGTGCGGTCCAGGATCCCGAACACCACGTGTTCGAAGGCCCCCTCGAATCGCGCGCCGGGCCCGAGCAACGCCCGGAACGCGCCCGCGACCTGCGCCGGGTCGTTCTGGAACACGCCGCAGCCCCACGCGCCCAGCACCAGTCGCCGGTAGCCGTACGCGGCGGCCGTCTCCAGCACCCGGGCGGCCCGTGCGGCCAGCGCCCGCGGCAGCTCGCCCGTGCGCTCGGGCGCCGTACGCCGTACGACGCCCGCGTTCGGCGCGGCGGCGGTGAGGAAGCCGGCCAGGTGCGGCTCGTCCAGGAGGCTGCCGCGGTCGTCGCGGAAGACGGGCACGCCGGGTGAGTGGATGACACGGTCCGTGTAGAACGGGTCGCGGTGGGCGCGGTGGTGGTCGTAGAACTCGCGGGCCCGGAGCAGGCAGGTGTACAGCGCCGAGGCACGGCACAGCGCCTCTTCCTGGGCTTGCGCGCCGTTCAGATAGCCGCCGCCCGGATTGCGGGCGGACGAGAAGTTCAGCACCGCGGTCCCGTCACCGAGCCGACGGGCCGCCTCCAGGCTGCTCTCGCCGGTGACCTCGAAGGACGTCCGAGCCGGGGAGATCGACGGAACCGGCACCGGGTCCGGCCCGTGCATCCGGGTGCCGGCCCGTGCCGTCTCGATCGCCGCCGCGAGGGGCACCTCTCGGCCGTCCGGCGCGCGGTACTTCCCCGCCGCGACGATCTGTTCCGTCTGCTGTGCGACGGCGCGCAGACGTGCGCTCATGGCGCCACCCCCGTGCGCGCCATGACCGTACGACCGCGCCGCCTTCGCGCGATCTCCCCCGTCGTGCTCATACAGGGATCCTGGGCGATGCTGGTCATGCGGTGCAACAGAGTTTTCCGGGGCCCGGCAGCCGACCGAGAACGGCCGGGAAAGACTTCGAGAACGCCCGGAGAGCGGAGATTACCGACCCGGAACGTGCCGGTACGCACCCTTGTGCGAAGCGTCGCGAAGGTCTTGGGTGGGACGAGTGTGTCTTCCCGGCCCGCAGGATCCGGCGGCCGGTGGCATCGTGGACTCTCAGGAGGATCCCGACATGTCCGATTCGGTAAGTGACTGTACGGAGCAACCTCGCACCGCAGTCACCGAAGCCGAGGTGGAGGCCCTCGTCCGGGGCATCTGCTTCAAGACCGGGCCGCCCCGCACCCTCGGGGTCGAAGTGGAATGGCTCGTCCATGAGCTGCGCAGCCCGCGGCTCCCCGTGACACCCGAACGACTCGAAGCGGCTTACGCCGCACTGCGGACCGTGCCCCTGAGGTCGGCGCTCACCATAGAGCCCGGCGGCCAGCTGGAACTGAGCTCGCCGCCCGCCGCCTCGCTGATGGAGTGCATCGGTACCGTATCCGCCGACCTCGACGCCGCCCGCGCGGTACTGCGCGAGCACGGTCTCGGCCTGGTCGGCCTGGGCAACGATCCCTGGCACTCGCCCCGCCGGTTCCTGCGCCAGCCGCGCTACGACGCCATGGAGGCGTATCTGGACCGGGCGGGCCCGGCCGGTCGCGCCATGATGTGCACCTCGGCCTCCGTGCAGGTCTGCCTGGACGCCGGTTACGAGGAGCCCGGCCCGCTCGGGCACGGGCGGCGCTGGTGGCTGGCGCACCAGCTGGGCGCGGTCCTGGTCGCCGCCTTCGCCAACTCGCCGCTCGCCGGATGCGAGCCCACCGGCTGGCTCTCCACCCGGCAGTTGCTGTGGATGGAGATCGGCCCGGGGCGTGCGGGCGCGCCCCCGCTGGACGGCGATGCGAGAGCGGCCTGGGCACGGCATGTGCTGGACGCTCCGGTGATGTGCGTACGGCAGGACGGCGGCCCGTGGGACGTGCCGGACGGGCTGACGTTCCGGGACTGGACCACGTCGGGGGCGCCCAGACCGCCGACGCACGAGGATCTCGACTACCACCTCACCACGTTGTTCCCGCCGGTCAGACCGCGTGGCCATCTGGAACTGCGGATGATCGACGCCCAGCCCGGCGAGGACGGCTGGATCGTGCCGCTCGCCGTGACGACCGCGCTCTTCGACGACCCCGAGGCCGCCGAGACCGCGTATCGCGCGGTGAAGCCGCTGGCCGAGCGCGGTCTGTCACTGCCCGCGCCGCACAATCCGCTGTGGATCGACGCGGCCAGATCGGGGCTCGCCGATCCCGAGTTGCACGAGGTCGCCGTGGAGTGTTTCGCGGCGGCTCTCGACGCCCTGCCCCGGTTGGGGGCGACGACCGAGGTCACGGACGCGGTGGCGGCGTTCCGGGACCGTTACGTAAGCCAGGGCCGCTGCCCGGCCGACGATCTGCTGGACGAGCTCTACGGCACGGACCGCACCCTGCACGGGAAGGACCTCCGCACATGACCGACCCCGCCCTCGACGCCGATTCACTCCGCGAGCGGGCCCTGACCACCCTGACCACGGCCCGCGCCCGGACGACCCTGCTGACGTCGTGCGTCGAAGACCCGGACCTCACCGCCCAGCACTCGCCGCTGATGTCCCCGCTGGTGTGGGACCTCGCGCACATCGGCAACCAGGAGGAGCAGTGGCTGCTCCGGACGGTCGCCGGGCGGGACGCGATGCGGCCCGAGATCGACGGCATCTACGACGCCTTCGAGCACCCGCGTTCCGAGCGTCCCTCGCTGCCGCTGCTGCCGCCGGCCGAGGCCCGGCACTACGCGGCCGAGGTGCGCGGCCGGGTCCTGGACCTGCTGGAGAGCACCGCGTTCCACGGGACACGGCTGACCGAGGCGGGTTTCGCCTTCGGGATGATCGCTCAGCACGAGCAGCAGCACGACGAGACGATGCTGATCACGCATCAGCTCCGCAAGGGCCCGCAGGCCCTGACCGCCCCCGACCCGGATCCGGCGCCCCTGTTCACGGGACCGTCCGAAGTCCTGGTCCCCGGCGGCCCGTTCACCATGGGCACCTCGACCGAGCCCTGGGCGCTGGACAACGAACGCCCGGCGCACCGGCGCGAGGTGCCGCCGTTCCACATCGACACGACCCCGGTGACGAACGCCGCGTTCCAGGCGTTCATCGAGGACGGGGGCTACGACACCGAACGCTGGTGGACCCCCGAGGGCTGGGCGCACATCCGGCAGCACTCGATCCACGCCCCGCTGTTCTGGCACCGGGACGGCAGGCAGTGGCTCCGGCGCCGCTTCGGTGTCACCGAGGTCGTACCGCCGGACGAGCCCGTCCTGCACGTGTGCTGGTACGAGGCCGACGCCTACGCCCGCTGGGCCGGGCGCCGGCTGCCCACCGAGGCCGAGTGGGAGAAGGCGGCCCGCCACGACCCGGCCGGGGACCGCACCATGCGCTACCCGTGGGGCGACGCCGAGCCGCGGCCGGAACACGCCAACCTCGGCCAGCGGCATCTGCGCCCGGCACCGGCCGGAAGCTATCCGGAGGGCGAATCGCCGCTGGGCGTACGGCAGTTGATCGGTGATGTGTGGGAGTGGACGGCGAGCGACTTCCTGCCGTACCCGGGTTTCCAGGCGTTCCCGTACAAGGAGTATTCGGAGGTGTTCTTCGGGCCCGAGCACAAGGTGCTGCGCGGCGGTTCGTTCGCCGTGGACGCGGTGGCCTGCCGGGGCACGTTCCGCAACTGGGACTATCCGATAAGGCGGCAGATCTTCTCCGGCTTCCGCACGGCCCGCTCCGCGGGGGATGTCTGATGTGCCGTCACCTGGCGTATCTGGGCCCCGAGGAGCCCCTCGGCAGACTCCTCGTGGAGCCCCCGCACAGCCTGTACCGGCAGTCGTGGGCGCCGCGGCGGCAGCGGTACGGGACCGTCAACGCCGATGGTTTCGGGGTGGGTTGGTACGCGGAAGGGGACCCGGTGCCGGCGCGGTACCGCCGGGCCGGGCCCATCTGGGCGGACCTGTCCTTCGCCGATCTCGCCCGGGTCGTACGCAGCGGCGCGCTGCTCGCCGCCGTACGGGACGCGACGGTGGCCGGCGCCGACGGGGAGGCCGCGGCGGCGCCGTTCGCCGCGGGTCCCTGGCTGTTCAGCCACAACGGCGCGGTGAAGGGCTGGCCGGGCTCGCTGACGCCGCTCGTGCCCGGCCTGCCGGCCGAGGACCTGCTGTCGCTGGAGGCCCGCAACGACTCGGCGTTCGTGTGGGCGCTGGTCCTGGCCCGGCTGCGCGGCGGTGACGACGAGGGGCAGGCGCTGGCCGACACGGTCGCGGAGGTCGCCGCGGCGGCCCCGGGGTCGCGGCTGAACCTGCTGCTCACCAACGGCGAGACCATCACCGCGACGGCCTGGGGCGACACCCTCTGGTACCTGACCCGGCCCGGCGGCGGAACCGTGGTGGCCTCCGAGCCCTACGACGACGATCCGCACTGGCAGGAGGTCCCCGACCGCACCCTCCTCGCGGCGAGCCGCACCGACGTACTGCTCACCCCGCTCAAGGAACCGAGCGAGGCCCTGGCACCCGAACCCTCCAAGGAGCCCAGCACGTGAGTCCGTTCCTGCTGACCCGCACCCTGCCCGAGGACGCCACCGACGCCGCACTGCGCGTCGACGTCCTGAAGGGCCTGACGAGCTCGCCCAAGACGCTGCCGCCGAAGTGGTTCTACGATGCGCGGGGCAGCGAACTCTTCGAGCAGATCACCGAGTTGCCGGAGTACTACCCGACGCGGGCGGAGCGCGAGATCCTCGTCGGCCGGGCAAGTGAGATCGCCGCCGTCACCGGCGCGCGGACCCTCGTCGAGCTGGGTTCCGGCTCCTCGGAGAAGACGCGGTACGTGATCGACGCCCTGACCGGGCTGCACACCTACGTCCCCGTCGACGTCAGCGAGAGCGCGCTGACGCAGGCCGGGCAGGCCCTCGTCGAGGAGCGGCCCGGCCTTGACGTGCACGCTCTGATCGCCGACTTCACGGGCGGGCTGACCCTGCCGGACACGCCGGGGCCACGGCTGGTGGCGTTCCTGGGCGGCACGATCGGCAACCTCCTGCCGGCCGAGCGCGCCGCGTTCCTCGCCACGGTCCGCGCGCTGCTGGCCCCCGGTGACGCGCTGCTGCTCGGCACCGACCTGGTCAAGGACGAGAAGGTCCTGGTCCAGGCGTACGACGACGCGGCCGGGGTGACGGCCGCGTTCAACAAGAACGTCCTGGCCGTGATCAACCGCGAGTTGGGCGCCGACTTCGATCCCGGCGACTTCGACCATGTGGCGCGCTGGGACCCGCGCACCGAGTGGATCGAGATGCGGCTGCGTTCCCGGGTCGCCCAGACGGTGAAGGTACCCGCGCTCGACCTCGTCGTGGAGTTCGCGGCGGGTGAGGAAATGCGCACCGAGGTGTCGGCGAAGTTCCGGCGCGACGGTGTGCGCGCGGAACTGTCGACGGCCGGACTGGAGCTGGCGCACTGGTGGACGGACAGTGAGGAGCGCTTCGCGCTGTCACTGAGCGTGGCACGGTGAGAGCCTGTGAAGAAACCCCCGTCCGCCCGGAGGGCGGGCCCGGCGGGGTCTGGTGCGCGCTGGGCCCCCTCTGGGGGAGTGCGTGCCAGGCGCCGCCGGGCAGGCGGGGGTTTCTTCGCAGGCTCTCAGGGACGGCTCGCGCGATGTCCCGCCGTGGGGCACCGTGGAGTGACGCGTGACGATCCGCCACGGCGGAGTCACGGGAGAGGAGCACCCCCATGACCAACCACACCTATCGGGTCACGGACATCGTCGGCACCTCGCCCGAGGGCGTGGACCAGGCCATCCGCAACGGCATCACGCGGGCCTCGCAGACCCTGCGCAACCTGGACTGGTTCGAGGTGACCGAGGTACGCGGCCAACTCGACAACGGGGAGATCGCGCACTGGCAGGTGACCATGAAGGTCGGCTTCCGGTTGGAGGAGGCCGAGTAGAGGGTGCCTTCCGCGCCGGACCCGTTTGCAAGGTGCGGTGCCTTGCGGCCGGGTCCGGCGGGTCAGCGGCATGACGTCATGTGAGCGTCGAGCGCTTCGCCGCTGGTACCGCGTGTGGTTCCACCGCCGCGTCGGCTCGCCCGCCAGTCAGGTCCGCCCCTCCTGCTCCTGTGCCACCTTCAGCGCGCCGGACGGAGCGGTCCAGCGCGCGCGTACGACGGTGAAACCGGCCCGTTCGGCGTCCTGGCAGACCAGTTCGTCGTCGTCCACGAGGACCCGGATCTCCCGGGTGCGGGCAAGGCGGCGCAGGATCTCCAGCTTGGTGCGTCGGGCGGGCCTGCGGTCGTCGTTGCGGCGCATGTAGAGGCGCCCTTCGGGCAGTCGGTGCGCCGCGAGCCAGTCGAGCGTGTCGCGCCGGCAGCGCTCGGGGCGCCCGGTCAGATAGCGGACCTCGCACTCCTTGGCGCACTCCAGCACCAGCGCGACGCCCTCCGTGATCGGCGGGTCCTGCGGCGCCGCCGCGAAGAAGCCGTCCCAGTCACGCGGCTTGCGCTCCAGGAAGTGCTGACGGTGTGCCGTGTCGGCGAGGGTGTTGTCCAGGTCGAACACGGCGAGCGGGAGTGTGCTGTCGTCGGTCACGCGTTCACCCTAGACCGGCCCGGAAAATCACCTGCTCACCGTCAGGTGCGGTACTAGGTTCCCGTGTCATGCGACTGACGGTTCTAGGCGGGTGCGGTGCGTGGCCGACGGCGGCCCAGTCATGCAGTGGCTACCTCGTCGAGTACGCCGGGTTCCGCCTGCTCATCGACCCCGGGTACGCCACGCTGCCGCGCCTGCTCCAGCACGGCACCGTCGACGCCGTCGACGCCGTGCTGATCAGCCATGGGCACCCCGACCACTGTGCCGACCTCAACCCGTTGCTCCGCGCCCGCGGGCTCAGCGACGATCCGCCGCCGGCCCTGCCCGTCCACGCCCCGCGCGGTGCGGTCGACGCTGTTCTCGCCCTCGACAGACCGGGCATGCTCGCCGAGGCGTACCGCCTCCATGAGTTCGACCCCGGCGACCGGTTCGGTATCGGCCCCTTCACCGCGGACACCTGGCTCCTGCCGCACTTCGTGCCCAATGCCGGTATCCGGCTCGCAACACCCGAGTCCGTGCTGGCCTACACCGGCGACACCGGCCCCAGTTCCGACATCCCGCGCCTCGCGCGGGGCGCCGATCTGTTCCTGTCGGAGGCCACGTACGTCCATCAGGTCCCGGCCGCCGACGCACCGTACCTGCTGACCGCACGACTGGCCGGCCAGTACGCCCACCAGGCAGGCGCCGCTCGGCTCATGCTCACTCACCTCTGGCCGGGCACGGATCCGGCAACCGCCCGGGATGCAGCCGCGGAAGCCTTCCAGTACTCCATCGGTGTCGCCACACCCGGCCTGCTCGCCGACCTCGGCGGCACGGTTCGGGATCGTTCGGCAGGCTGGACCACGACGGCGCCCAAAAAGCCGAGCCCCTGAAGGGCCCGAGACCCCGGCAACCTCCGCGCCCCCGGCGGCCACTGCTGTGCGACACGGTACGCAGGCGGAGGCGGGAGGCCCCATGCGCAACACGGTGAGCGGCATGCGTGGTACTGCGATCTGGACGGCGGCGGCGATGGGCGCGGCGCTGCTGACGGTGTGGGGGCCGGCGAGCGAGGCGTACGGGGCGACCACGCTGGTCGTGGCGACCGACGGGAGCGACTCGGCACCGGGCACCTTGGACCGGCCGTTGCGGACCGTGCAGCGGGCGGTGGACCTGGCGAAGCCCGGCGACGTCATCACCGTGCGCGGCGGCACCTACACCCTCACCGACAACATCACCATCACCACCTCGGGCACCGCCGCCCGGCCCATCACCCTGGGCCCCTACCAGGGCGAGCGCGTGGTCGTCGACGGTGAGCAACTGCCCGCCAGTCACACGCCGGTCGGGGGCAGCATCCCGCGGGCGGAGCGCGGGGCGATCCACATGGAGGCCTCGTACTGGCGGATATCCGGCCTGGAGGTGGTCAACGGCCCGTACGGCGTCTATTGCGACGGTTGCCACCACAACGTCTTCTCCCGCCTGTTCACGCACGACAATTACGAGTCCGGGTTCCAGCTCCAGGGATCGTCCGCCGACAACCAGATCCTGAACCTGGACAGTTCCGGCAACCGGGACCCCCGCAAGAACGGCGAGAGCGCCGACGGCCTGGCCATCAAGGAGGGCAGCGGAACCGGCAACGTGGTGCGCGGCGCCCGTTTGTGGAACAACGTCGACGACGGCTTCGACGCCTGGAAGTTCACCTCGCCGATTGTCATCGAGAACACGGTCGTGTACGGCAACGGCTACAACCGCTGGAACTTCCCGGACTTCTCGGGCGACGGCAACGGCTTCAAGATGGGCGGCGGCAGTCCGGCCCCGGCGGTGGGCCACACCCTGCGCAACTCGATCGCGTACGAGAACGCGGCACACGGCGTCACCGACAACGGAAATCCCGGCCCCCTGGCCCTGACCCGCAACACGACCTGGGGCAACGCGGGCACCGGCTTCGACGCCGACGCCGCGGGCGGCACCGCCACCCTCACGGCCAACCTGTCCATCGCCGACGCACGCCCGGCGGCCGTCGGCACGGGGACGGTCGCCAGCGGCAACTCCTGGAATCTGGGCGGCACTTGGGACGGCTCCTCGGTGCTCAGTACCGACCCGGCCGCGCTCACCGGCCCCCGTGCGTCCGACGGATCCCCGCCATCGGCCCGGGGCTTCCTCGTACCCCGCGACGGTACGGCCGTCGGCGCCCGCTTCTGAGCCACCGGACCGGGCCGCGCCGGCCGGGTCGAGTTTCAGACAGTCCGACCCAAAGAACTGGTCCGGACTAATTCCGGGAAGGCCATTTTCGCAGGCCGCAGAAGGCCGCGAAAGGATCGTGAGCGTCGTGAACGCGCCATCGGGGTAGGGCAATTCAGCGCCGCGGTTGATTCTTCAATGAGCCCGCTGCCATACTCCGGCTTCCGGCTTCGCCGCCGCTCACAGCTTCCCCACAACAAAGCCCGCGCTCCCGTATGTCCGGCATGCCGCAGCAAAGAAGGTGCGCCTGTGCCCGAGTTTTCACCTTGGCACGACAATTCTTTCACATACAGTCCCCCGAAAAATGAGCCCGCGCCGGCCCGGCGCATATCCGAAGATCCCGAATTCCACTCACTGCGCCGCGCTCAGCGCAGATTCGGAGTCCGTGCGACGGTCCTGTCCGTCGGCGGATTCCTGCTGTACGTGCTCCTCTCGCACACCGTCCCCGGTCTGATGAACCAGCGCCTGGTCGGCCATCTCACCCTCGGTCTCGCCCTGGGCCTCGGGCAGTTCGTCGTGATGGGCGTGACCGCTTGGGCCTATCTCCGCTACATGCGCGCCCGTGTCGACCCGCTCGCCCGCGGCCTCGGTTCACGACTCGACCAGCACGAAGCGGACTCGGCCCGCACCGCCGCGTCACACGGCGACGCCGGGCAGACCGTCCGGCCCGGCTCCAGGGGGTACCGCACGTGGTGACCATGTCCGAAGGCATCGTCGACCGGTTCAGCCTGCAACTGACGTTCGTGCTGTTCCTGTCGGTGGTCGTGGTCACGCTGTTCATGGCGCTGCTGACGGCCCCTCAGCGCGACGAGATCAGCGAGTTCTACCTCGGCAACCGCACGATGTCCCCGCTGCGCAACGGCCTCGCCATGTGCGGCGACTACCTCTCCGCCGCCACCCTGCTGGGCAGTACCGGACTGGTCGCCCTCAACGGGTACGACGGACTGCTGTACCTGGGCGGCACGGTCGTCGCCTGGATGATGGTGCTGCTGCTCATCGCCGAACCCCTGCGCCGGGCAGGAAGGTTCACCCTGGGCGACACCCTGGCCCTGCGGCTGACCCGGCTGCAACGACCCGCGCGGCTCGCCCTGGCCGTGTGCACCCTCGCCATCACGACCCTGTACCTGGTGGCCCAACTCGTCGGCAGCATGGCCCTGTTGACCCAGTTCACGGGCGAACCCAGCGCCGGGACACGCACCCTGTGCGTGATCGTGATCGGCACCATCGTCATCGTGTACGCCGCCATCGGCGGCGCGCCCGGCGCCACGGTCATCCAGATCATCAAGGCCGTGATGCTGGTGGCGGGCGTGACGGTCACCGCGGTCATGGTGCTCCACCACTACGACTGGAACCCGGGCGCCCTGCTGGCCGCAGCCGCGGACCACAGCGGCACCGGCACCCAGTTCCTCGAACCCGGGCTGCGCTACGGCGTCAGCACCACCAGCAAGATCGACTTCTTCAGCCTGGAACTGGCGATCGTCCTCGGCCTCGCCGCGCTCCCCCACGTACTGATGCGGCTGCTCGCCCCGCGCAAGATCGACGTCCTGCGCTCCTCCGTCGTCTGGGCGGTGGGCCTGGTCGGCCTGGTCTGCCTGGCGGCCGGCATCCTCGGCCTCGGCGCCACCGCCGTCGTCGGCCGGGAGACCATCGCGGAGACCGACCACAAGGGCGACTCCGCGGTCCTGCTGCTGGCCAACGCCCTCGGCGGCGGCATCCTCACGGCCCTGCTGTCCTGCCTCGCCTTCGTCACGCTGCTCGCCGTCGCGGCCGGCCTCACCCTCGCCGCCGCCTCGTCCCTCGCCCATGACCTGTACGGCGAGGTGATCCGCAAGGGCCGCGCGAGCGAGACCGAGGAGCTGATGGTCGCCCGGCTGTCCGCGGCCGTCATCGGCATCCTCGCGATGATGCTGGCGCTGATCTCCTGGGGCGCCAACACCGCGACGCTCGCCTTCCTGGCCTTCGCCATCGCGGCGTCCGCGATCCTGCCGACGATCGTGTACACCCTGTTCTGGCGCCGCTTCACCGGCGAGGGGGCGCTGCTCAGCCTCTGGGGCGGCCTGGTCTGCTCGGTCCTGCTGGTGCTGTTCTCCCCGGTGGTCTCCTCCACCCCGGGCTCGTTCTACCCGGACGCCGACTTCGCCTGGTTCCCGCTGCAGAACCCCGGCATCGTCTCCATCCCGGCAGGCTTCTTCCTCGGCTGGCTGGGCACCGTACTGAGCGAACGTCAGGGCCCCCAGGAGGACGCCGCCTACGCGGAGTTCGAGGTCCGGATGCTGGTGGGCGCCAAGGAGTAGGAGATGCTTCTCCCATGCCTACCCGTACGTTCCTGATCGGCGCCGCCCGCGAGCGCCCCTGCACACTCGTCGTCTGCCGGGGCTGCTGTTGCGGAAACCGGAGCAAGCACCCCGGCACCGATCACGCCTGGCAGCTGGACCGGCTGCGCGCCGCAGGGGCCGAGCACGGCTTCCAGGTCCGTACGACGGACTGCCTGGGCCCCTGCGACCAGGCCAACGTGATCGTCGTCCAGCCGTCGGCCGCGGGGCGCCGGGCCGGCGGGCGCCCCACCTGGGTGGGCTTCGCGATGGACGACGACTGCACGGAGGAGATCGCGCGATGGGCGGCCGCCGGCGGACCGGGTCTCGCCGATCCGCCCGTCACGCTGGAGCTCCAGTTCATCCGGCCACCGCGGGACGCCCGGGTGCGATCACGTCGCTGACCGCAGCCAAGTCCTCCTCCCCCTCCATCCCACCCTCCCCTCTTCTAATTGTTAATGGGATCCATTTTCATGTAGCGTCCTCGGTGTTCACCCACCGAGGAGGTCCGTCATGGCTGTCCCCAAGCGGAAGATGTCCCGCAGCAACACCCGCCACCGCCGCGCCCAGTGGAAGGCGGCGACCCCGCAGCTCGTGCCCGTGACCATCGACGGCGTCCGCCATCTCGTGCCACAGCACCTGGTGAGGGCGTACGAGCGCGGGCTCCTGCACCCCGAGGGCTGACCGTGATGCCGTACGACCGCCGTCTGCCCGTCACCGTCCTGTCCGGCTTCCTCGGGGCGGGCAAGACGACCCTGCTCAACCACGTCCTGGCGAACCGCGAGGGACTGCGCGTGGCGGTCATCGTCAACGACATGAGCGAGGTCAACATCGATGCCGCGCTGGTGCGGGGCGGCGAGGCCGCGCTGTCGCGGACCGAGGAACGCCTCGTCGAGATGACCAACGGCTGCATCTGCTGCACCCTGCGCGACGACCTCCTGGAAGAGGTCGAACGGCTCGCCCTTGAGGGCCGCTTCGACCATCTCCTCATCGAGTCGTCCGGCATCTCCGAGCCCATGCCCGTCGCGGCCACCTTCGCCTTCGCCCGCGACGACGGCGCCACCCTCGGCGACCTCGCCCTCCTGGACACCATGGTCACGGTCGTCGACGCCGCAGGATTCCTGTCCGAGCTGGACAGCGGCGACGAACTCGCCGAGCGCGGCCTCGACCAGTACGAGGACGACGAGCGCACCGTCAGCGATCTGCTCGTCGACCAGGTCGAGTTCGCGGACGTCATCGTGCTCAACAAGCTCGACCTGGTGGACGACGGGACGGCGGACCGGTTGCGCGCGGCCATGGGCCGGCTCAACCCCGCCGCGCGGATCGTCGACGCCGTACAGGGACGCGTGGCGCTCCAAGAGGTGCTCGGCACGCGGCTGTTCGACCTGGAGCGCGCCCAGCAGGCGCCGGGCTGGGTGCGGGAGCTCAACGGCGACCACGTTCCGGAGACCGAGGAGTACGGGATCTCCTCCGCGGTGTTCCGCTCCGCGGTGCCCTTCCACCCCGGGCGGTTGTGGACCTTCGTCACGGAGGAGCTCGACGGCGGCGCCTACGGAAAGGTGCTGCGGTCCAAGGGCTTCTTCACCCTCGCCAGCCGCCCCCAGGTGACAGGGCTGTGGTCGCAGGCCGGCTCCGTCGCCCGCTTCGAGCCCAGCGCCGCGCGGGACGGCGACGCCCCGTACGCGCAGGAGCTGGTCCTCATCGGCACACATCTGCGCGCGGAGGCGCTCCGGGCCGCCCTGGCCGCCTGCCTGATGGCCGACGGCGAGGACCCCCCGTCCGTCGACCCGTTCCCGGCCTGGGACACGTACGGCATCGACGACAGCTGCGACCACGAGCACCCGGCCCCGCTCCAGATGTCCGCTCACTGACTCCCCCGGTATCCGTCCTGCCTATCCTGGTGAGGAGCCGGTCCTGCTCGCAGTGCGCGAGAAGGGAGCCGCGGGTGACCGAGCGGACGATCGACAGGGCCGCCGCGGACACCTTGCGGCAGGCCAGGGACGCCGTCGCGCGTGAGGCGTGGGCCGAGGCGTACCGGCTGCTGGCCGCCCTGGACCCCGCCTGCCTCACCCCCGACGACCGCGCCGCCTTCGCCGACGCCGCATGGTGGACGAGCCGGGTCGAGGAGTCGGTCGTCCAGCGGATGCGGGCCTACTCCGGGTATGCGGCACGGGACGCGGCCCGGGAGGCCGGGCACATGGCCTGGCTGCTCTTCTACGAACATCAGCTGGCGGGACGCAGTGCCGTGGCCGCCGGCTGGCTGCGCCGGGCACGGCGGCATCTGCACGGTGAGCCGGAGTGTGCCGAGCAGTGCTACCTCGCCTGGGTCGACACGGAGGACGCCCGGCAGCGGGGCGCGTTCGGCCAGGCGATGGCGGCGGCCCGGCGCATGGCCGGGATCGCGCGGCGCTGCGGCAGCCCGGATCTGCTCGCGATGAGCGTCCAGGCGCAGTCGGGCGTCCTGGTGGCGCAGGGCAGGGTCGGTGACGGACTCGATCTCCTGGACGACGCCATGTGCTCGGCCATGGCGGGCGAACTCAGCTCCTTCTTCACCGGCTGGATCTACTGCCTGGGCCTCCAGCAGTCCATGGCCTGCTTCGACCTGGAACGCGCCGCCGAGTGGAGCGACGCGGCGATGAGCTGGTGCGCGGCGATGCCCGCCGAGAACAACTTCCGCGGACTGTGCCGGGTGCACCGGGTGGAGGTGCTGGAGCTGCGCGGCAGCTGGGCCGAGGCGCTGTCCGAGGCCGAGCGGACCTGCGCGGAGCTGCTGCCCTACGAGCGGCGGATGGCGGCCGAGGCGGTCTATCTGGCTGGCCAGATCCGGCGGCGCCGCGGCGAGCTCGCCGCGGCGGAGAAGTCGTACGACCGCACCCATGAACTCGGGCGAGACCCGCAGCCCGGACTCGCCTTGCTGCGGCTGGCCCAGGGGAAGGCCGACGCCTCGGCCACCGCCCTGCAGCCGGCCCTCGCGACCGGGGCCGGGGCCGGCGCTCTTGAGCGGTGCAGGCTGCTCGCGGCCCAGGTGGAGGTCTGCCTGGCGCTGGGCCGGACGGCCGAGGCGGGCACGGCCGCGGAGGAGCTCCAGTCCTTGGCCCTCGACTGGCAGCGACGGTGCGGTTCGGAGGCGACCCTGCTGCACGCGAGCGCCGCGGCCGCGTCCGGCGCGGTGGCCTTCGCCGCCCGGGACCTGGACCGCGCGCTCCCGCTGCTGCGCCGGGCGCTGACGCTCTGGCTGGAGCTGCGGGTCCCGTACGAGGCGGCGCAGGTGCGGATGACCCTGGCCGCGGCCGACCGGGCCGCCGGGGACGCGGAGGGGGCGCGGATGGAGCTGCGGGCCGCCGAGCAGACCTTCCGGCAACTCGGTGCCGTACCGGACGCGCGCCGGGCGGCGGCCCTGCTCGCCGAGGTGCGCCGACGGCAGCCGGGCGGGCTCACCGAGCGCGAGATCCAGGTGCTGCGGCTGGTCGCGGCGGGCCAAACGAACCGGAGTGTCGCCGCCGAGCTGGTGATCAGCGAGCACACCGTCGCCCGGCACCTCAACAACATCTTCGCCAAGCTCGACGTGTCCTCGCGGGCGGCGGCGACGGCGTACGCGTACAAGCACGGCCTCGCCTGAGGCGTATGGGCCGTTCTGCCCATGCCCGGTCCACCGGGATGGGCGATTCGGGCGATGAGCGCGCCCCCGCTCCCCGCGTAGACCGGTGGGGTACCCCTTCCCCGACCCAGGAGCGGAGAGCAGGTGGCGGCCATGACCACCTATACACCGACCCTCGACGACAGACTGCTGGACCGGCTGCGCGGAGCCGTCCGCGGCGAGATCGTCGAGCCCGGCGACCCGGACTACGACGAGGCCCGCAGTGTCTACAACGCGATGCACGACAAGCGGCCGGCGATCATCGTCAGGGCCGTCGACGCGGGCGACGTCATCGCGACGGTCGACTTCGCCCGCGACCAGGGCCTGCCACTCGCCGTGCGCGGCGGCAGCCACAGCGTCCCCGGCTACGGCACCTGCGACGGCGGCGCCGTCCTCGACCTCGGGCGCATGCGCGGGACCCGCGTCGATCCCGAGACCCGCACCGCGTGGGTCGAGGGCGGTTGCACCCTGGCGGACCTCAACCACGCCACCCACGCCTTCGGGCTGGCCACCACCGGCGGGGTCGTCTCCACCACCGGCGTGGGCGGCCTGACGACCGGCGGCGGCATGGGCTATCTGTCCCGCCGCTGCGGTCTGGCCTGCGACAACCTGGTCTCCGTGGACCTGGTGACGGCCGACGGAGCCTTTCTGACCTGCACGGACGAGCAGCACAGCGACCTGATGTGGGGGGTGCGCGGCGGCGGCGGGAACTTCGGGGTCGTCACGTCCTTCGCATACCGGCTGCACCCCATCGCCGACATCCTCGGCGGGCCCGTCTTCTTCCCGCTCGACGGCGACGTGATCCGCCGCTACCGGGAGCTGGTCGGCGAGGGGGACGAGAACCTCGGCGCACTGCTCGTCGTCGGCCTCGGACCGCCGGTGCCGTTCCTGCCCGAGCGCTGGCACGGACGGCCGCTGTGCGGCGTGGTCGCCTGCTGGACCGGCTCGGAGGCCGAGGACGACCGGATCCGGGACCGCCTCGCCGCGCTCGGACCGGTGCTGGGCCAGTATCTGGAACGCATTCCCTACCCGGTGATCAACACTCTCTTCGACGACCTGGTGCCGCCGGGGCTCTACCACTACTGGAAGGGCACGTTCACCCAGGACCTGTCGGACGGCGTGATCGACACCTGTGTCGAGCACGGCGCCACCACCCCGTCCATCCAGAGCGTCACGGTCGCCTACCCGCTCGACGGCGCCGTCGGCCGAGTGGGGCAGGAGGAGACCGCCTTCTCCTACCGGGACGCCGGCTACTCGTTCGCACTCAGCGGGACCCTCACCACGCGTGCGGACTGCGAGGCGCAGAAGGACTGGGTGCGCGGCTTCCACCAGGCGCTCGCACCGCACGCCATGGAGGGCGGCTACGTGAACTTCATCGACGGCGACGACCAGAACCTCGTCCGGGCCAACTACCGCACGAACTACGACCGTCTCAGGGACCTGAAACGGCACTACGACCCGGGCAACCTGTTCCGTCTGAACCACAACATCGCGCCGTGAGGAATCCTGCGGCGGCGGCGTTGTTGAACCCCGTATGAGCTCCGTGATCGCGGCGACCCGCTTCTCCGTCCTCGACCGTTCCCGCACCCGCGAGGGCGGCACGAACGGAGAGGCGCTGCGTGACACCGTACGGCTGGCCCAGGAGATCGAGGCGCTCGGCTACCACCGGCTCTGGGTGTCGGAACACCACGGCGTACCCGGAGTCGCCGGCTCGGCGCCGACGGTGCTGGCCGCCGCCGTGGCCGGGGCCACGAGCACCGTCCGGGTCGGCACCGGCGGTGTGATGCTGCCCAACCATCGACCGCTGGTCGTGGCCGAGCAGTTCGGGGTGTTGGAGTCCCTCTTCCCGGGGCGGATCGACATGGGGCTCGGCCGGTCCGTCGGCTTCACCGACGGGGTGCGCAGGGCGCTGGGCCGGGACAAGGGGGACGCGGAGGACTTCGCGGCGCAGATCGAGGAGCTGCTCGGCTGGTTCCGCGGCAGCTCGCCGACCGGCGTGCACGCGCGGCCCGCCGAGGGGCTGACCGTGCCGCCGTTCGTGCTTGCCATGGGCGAAGGCGCGGACATAGCGGCCCGCGCGGGGCTTCCGATGGTCATCGGGGACCTCCGGAGCCGGGAGAAGATGCAGCGCGGGATCGATCACTACCGCGAGCACTTCCGGCCCTCCCCCTGGGCCGCCGAGCCGTACGTCGTGATCTCCGGCACGGTCGCGGTGGCCGGCACGCCCGAGGAGGCCCGGCGGCTGCTCGTGCCGGAGGCCTGGTCGATGGCGTACTCGCGCACGCACGGCACCTTCCCGCCGCTGCCGCCCGCCGAGCGGGTCGAGGCGCTCACGATGACCGGCAAGGAGCGCGGGTTCTTCGAGGGCGGCCTCGCCGGGCATGTCGCGGGCACGGAGGAGCAGGTCGCGCACGAGCTGGAGACGGTGCTGAAAGAGACCGGGGCGCAGGAGGTGCTGGTCACGACCAGTACGTACGACCGTGCGGCGCTGGTGGACTCGTACCGCAGGCTCGCCCGGATCATCAACGCCTGATCCGGGCTCGCCGCCGGCGGTTGCTCAGTCCGTGTCGCGCGGGTCGAACGACTTGGTGTCGATCGTCAGCGGCTTCGGGAAGGCGGTGGCCACCGACTCCCAGCCGGTGAACTTGAAGTCGGTGCCCTCCCGGTCCCCGTCCGCGGGCGTGGCCTCGCCGTCATGGGTGACCAGCAGGCCCTTCGGGAAGGACCGGCCGAGCGGGACGTTGACGACGGTGGACCCGTCGGAGTGCTGCACCCCGTCGGTGGCGGCGCTGTCGGTGACGGCGAAGGAGCCGAGGTAGGCGTTACCGCCCTGGCGCTCGTACACGGCGAAGGTGTTGTCGCCCTGGCTGGAGGCGAGGAGGTAGCCCTTGCCGTCGGCGGCGTGGTAGATCGCGGCGCCCTCGGCGTCGGCGCTCAGGTGGTCACCGCCGTAGCCGGGGTCGTGGGCGGTGTCGAGGACGCACTCCTCCTCGGCGTCATACGTCCACGGCGTGCCGTACTCCCGCACCCGGTCGATCAGCTCGGGCCGCTCGAACTCCTCGTCGTCGAGGTCGACCCGCCACAGCCCGACGTCCTCCTGGGCCGCGTACAGGACGTGCTTCTCCTGGTCGACGACCATGCCCTCCACCTGCGCGTGGTCACCGGGGTCGGCGCACGGCGTCCAGCCCTCGCCGTTCGGCAGGGTGAAGGAGGCGGGCAGGTCGAGGGTGTCCTCGGTCCGGTAGCCGACGCGGCCGTCGCGGTCCTCCAGCCGAAGCAGCCGGACCCGGGTCTCCGAGCGGCGTGACACCACGGCGTAGGTGTTGTCGTCATCGCTGAAGGCGGCCAGGCCGTAGGCGGTGCGCTGGTCGTCGACCTCGGACTCGCTCGCGGAGAAGACCGGCGCGGCGTCGGCCGCCGTCACGTCCTTCAGCGGGGGCCGGCCCGCCGCCACGGCCGCCGGGTCGATCGCGTAGGCCCGGACCCGGTCCCGGCCGCGGTCGCTGACCAGGGCCAGGTCGGTCTTCTTGCCGCCCAGTTCGAAGCCGTAGACGACGTCGACGTTGTTGAAGCGGCCCGGCGCGCTGTCCTCGCCCGGCGCTGCGGGCGCGGCGATGTGCTGGAGCCGCCTGCCGTCGAGGCCGTAGACGTCGAGGCCGGCCTCCTTGAGGGTGCCGATGACGAGGCTGCGGCCGGGGTCGCGGGGGTCGACCCAGACGGCCGGGTCGTCGGCGTCGGCGTTGCCGCCCGCCTCGTCGTCGTACACGGCGGGCGTCTCGACGCGGGCGGACACGGAGACCGGCTGCGGGGCGGAGGCGCCCGTGACCATCAGCAGCGCGGCGGTGAGAGTGCTCAGAGCGGAAGCGCTCACGATACTCCTCGGTAGGAAGAGAGACTGGCGAGACGGTATGGGCGGCCGGTGTGGGTGAGCCGACGGCTCCGTGAACATCAGGTGGCTCGGACAGGTGTGCGCCTGGTTCGCCTACAATCTGGGCCTTATGTACTCCCCGCACGACCCATACGTACGCGTCCGCGGTGCCCGTGAGCACAACCTCAAGGGAGTGGACGTCGACATTCCGCGGGACATGCTGACCGTGTTCACGGGTGTGTCGGGGTCGGGGAAGTCGTCGCTGGCGTTCGGCACGATCTACGCCGAGGCGCAGCGCCGCTACTTCGAGTCGGTCGCGCCGTACGCGCGCAGACTGATCCACCAGGTCGGCGCGCCGAAGGTCGGCGAGATCAGCGGGCTTCCGCCCGCCGTGTCCCTCCAGCAGCGCCGCTCGGCGCCGACGTCCCGCTCCTCGGTCGGCACGGTCACCAACCTCTCCAACTCCCTGCGGATGCTGTACTCCCGCGCCGGCGACTACCCGCCCGGCGCCGAGCGGCTCGACTCGGACGCCTTCTCCGCGAACACGGCGGCCGGGGCCTGCCCGGAGTGCCATGGGCTCGGCCAAGTGCACCGTACGACCGAGGAGTCGCTGGTCCCCGACCCGTCGTTGTCGATCCGGGAGGGCGCGATCGCGGCGTGGCCGGGTGCCTGGCAGGGCAAGAACCTGCGGGACATCCTCGACGCGCTCGGGTACGACGTGGACCGGCCCTGGCGTGAGCTGCCCGCCGAGCAGCGGCAGTGGATCCTGTTCACCGACGAGCAGCCGGTCGTCACCGTTCACCCGGTGCGCGACGCCGACCGTATCCAACGGCCGTACCAGGGCACCTACATGAGCGCCCGCCGGTATGTGATGAAGACCTTCTCCGACTCCAAGAGCCCGACCCTCAGGGCCAGGGCGGAGCGGTTCCTCGTCTCCGCGGCCTGCCCGGCGTGCGGCGGCAGCAGGCTGCGGCCGGAGGCGCTGGCGGTGACCTTCGGGGGGCGCACGATCGCCGAGCTGGCCGCGCTGCCGCTCACTGAGCTGGCGGGCCTGCTGGACGGCGAGCCTTCGTCGGAGACGGCCAGGGTCCTCACCGAGGACCTCAAGTCCCGTATCGCCCCGGTCGTCGAGCTCGGCCTCGGCTATCTCGGCCTCGACCGGGCCACGCCCACCCTCTCCGCGGGCGAACTGCAGCGCCTGCGCCTCGCCACCCAGCTGCGGTCCGGGCTGTTCGGTGTCGTGTACGTCCTCGACGAGCCGTCCGCCGGACTGCACCCTGCGGACACGGAGGCGCTGCTGACGGTGCTGGCGCGGCTGAAGGCGGCCGGCAACACGGTGTTCGTGGTCGAGCACCACCTCGACGTCATGCGCGGTGCCGACTGGCTGGTCGACGTGGGGCCGCGGGCGGGCGAGCACGGCGGGCAGGTGCTGCACAGCGGGCCGGTCGCCGAGCTGGCGACGGTCGCCGACTCGGCGACGGCGCGCTTCCTGTTCGACGACTCCCCCGCCGCCGTACGCCAAGTGCGCGCCCCGCACGGCCAGTTGAAGGTCGGCCCGGTCACCCGGCACAACCTGCGCGGGGTGACCGCCGAGTTCCCACTCGGCGTGTTCACGGCCGTCACCGGGGTCTCGGGGTCGGGCAAGTCCACGCTCATCGGAGAGATCACGCAGGAGTCGGCGGGCGTGGGGCGCCTGGTCTCGGTCGACCAGAAGCCGATCGGCCGCACCCCGCGCTCCAACCTCGCCACCTACACCGGCCTCTTCGACGTCGTACGCAAGGTGTTCGCGGCCACCGACGAGGCGCGGGATCGTGGGTACGGCGTCGGGCGGTTCTCCTTCAACGTCGCGGGAGGGCGCTGCGAGACCTGTCAGGGCGAGGGGTTCGTCAGTGTGGAGCTGCTGTTCCTGCCGAGCACGTACGCAGCGTGCCCGGACTGCGGTGGGGCGCGCTACAACCCGGAGACGCTCCAAGTGGCGTACCGGGGGCGGAACATCGCGCAGGTGCTGGACCTCACGGTCGAGGCGGCGACGGAGTTCTTCGCGGACACGCCGACCGTGGCCCGCAGCCTCGGCACCCTGCTCGACGTCGGCCTCGGCTACCTCCGGCTCGGGCAGCCCGCCACCGAGCTGTCCGGCGGCGAGGCGCAGCGCATCAAGCTGGCGAGCGAGCTGCAGCGCGGCCGTGGTGGTCACACCCTCTACCTCCTCGACGAGCCGACGACCGGACTCCACCCGGCCGACGTCGAGGTGCTGATGCGCCAGCTGCACGGGCTGGTGGACGCGGGGCACACCGTCATCGTCGTGGAGCACGACATGTCGGTCGTCGCGGGCGCGGACTGGGTGATCGACCTGGGGCCGGGCGGCGGTGACGCGGGCGGGCGGATCGTGGCGGCGGGCCGGCCGACGGAGGTGGCGGGTACGGAGGGGAGCGCCACGGCGCCGTATCTGGCCCGTGTGATGCCCTGAAAAGCCCTTGGGGAAGCGGCACTTGTGCCTCGTAGAATCGCCCGGTGCGTTGATCCTCCGTGCGACGGCGCCTGCCGTCGCGGACCGTGTGGGCGCCCGGACGTTCCGTGGCCGCCCCGGTAGGCATTCCCGTCGCCGTCCCATCGGAGATCACGCATGACCGCGCAGCAATCCCTCACCTACGACGCGTTCCTAGAACTTGCCACCGCCGATCCGGCCGTGGTCGGCCTCGTCCTGAAGGGCTCGCGGGCCCACGACGGCATGGCCACCGAGCACTCCGACCACGACTTGTACGTCGTGCTCGCGGACGGCGCGCCGACCGGACTCCGTCGGCTCGCCGGCCACCGCACACCATGGCTGGATCTGGTGATCGTCTCCCTCAGCGAGTTCCGGGCCGCCGGAATGCCGGGCCCCGAGCGCTATGCCCTCGCCCGGGCGCGGATCGTGCTCGACCGGCTGGACGGAGGGATCGGCGACCTCCTCGCCGCCAAGGCGCGGCTCGGCGCCGACGAGGCGTTCCGGGCCGCCGGCGGATGGCTCGACGCGTACGCCAACTCGCTGTACCGATCGGTCAAGAACGACCGTGACGGCGAGCCGCTCGCCGCCCGGCTCGACGCCACCGACAGTGTGGGCCACCTCCTGGAGCTGCTCTTCGCCCTGGACCGGCGCCCTCGCCCGTACAACAAGTACCTACGCTGGGAACTTGTCCGCCATCCGCTGCCGGACTGGGACGGCAAGGCCCTGCTGCGGGACGTGGACCGTATCTCCGCGAGCGCCGATGTGGCGGTCCAGCGGCGGCTGTTCGCCCGGGTGGAGGCCCTGGCCCGCCGGGAGGGGCACGGGGCGGTGCTGGACGCCTGGGGCGATGATCTCCGGCTGATGCGTCCGCGCTAGCGCGGACCGCTCGGCGGCCTGGGCGAGGCGGCGACGGTCGGTATGACTGCCGGCCGCTATCGGCTCCCGCACCTCGGCCTCGGCGACCAGGTCACGGGAGCGCGTCACCCGCCACACCGAGGTGAGCAGCGAGTCGTCGCCGACGAAGGCCGCCGCCGTGCCGGGGGTGCCTCCGGCCGCCCGGTAGTGCAGACGCACCGGCTGTACGGGGACGCCCGCGTCCAGGGCGGCCTGGAAGGCGGCGCGTCGGAAGTGGCCCTGGGCGCGGCCGCACCAGGTGCTGCCCTCGGGGAAGACGGTGACCGCCTGACCCGCGCGCAGCGCCTGGGCGATCCGTGCCACCGTCTCGGGCAGTGCGCGGATGCGGTCGCGGTCGATGAACAGGGCGCCGCTGCGGGCGGTCAGCCACCCTGCCACGGGCCAGTCCCGGATCTCCGACTTGGCGAGCATCCGGGCCGGGCGCACGGCGGCGAGCAGCGGGATGTCCAGCCAGGAGACGTGGTTGGCGACGAGCAGCAGCCCGCCGTCGGGCGCGGCGCCGCCGGCGATCCGTACCCGGACACCCGAGGCCCGGACGACCCAGCGGCACCAGCTCCGGACCAGCCCCGCGGGTATCCGTCCGCCCAGCGGTAGGGCCAGGCATCCGACGATCAGCAGGCACAGGACCGCCACGAGCCGCAGGGCGGCCAGGGGCGCGGCTCTGGCCGGTCCCGTCGCGTCCACGCACGTCCGCGGGGTGCAGGGCGCGCTGGGGCGCCAGAGGGTCGCCACCTCGACGGCATGGGCACGCGCGGCCGGTACGCCGGTCGTCCCGGCCGAGGGTGCGGTCGCCGCGGGGACACCCACGGCACCGAGGGAGGAGATGCTCATGGCCGCCCCGTCCGTCACGCCGGGACGAGGGAGAGGAAGTGCCGCAGATAGCGCGCGTTGATCCGGCGCATCGACAGCAGCACGTACAGGTCGGCGACCCCGAACTCCGGGTCGTGCGCGGGCTCGCCGCAGACCCAGGCGCCGAGGCGGACGTAGCCGCGCAGCAGGGCGGGCAGTTCGACGCGCTGGGCGGGCACCGGCGCCGTCGGCTGCCAGGGGCGCAGCGGTCGTACCCGGTACTCCTCCGGGGCCAGGTGCTTGGCCTGCACCCGGTCCCAGGTCCCCGCCGCGAGCGTGCCGCCGTCGGCGAGCGGGATCGAGCAGCAGCCGGCCAGCCACTCATGGCCGTGGTCGACCATGTAGCGGGCGATGCCGGCCCAGATCAGGCTGATCACGGCGCCGTCGCGGTGGTCGGGGTGGACGCAGGAGCGGCCGACCTCGACCAGATTCGGGCGCAGGGAGTCGATCCGGCTGAGGTCGAACTCGCCCTCCGAGTACAGTCGGCCCGCGACCGCGGCCCGCTCCGGGGGCAGCAGCCGGTAGGTGCCGACGACCTGTCCGGACACCTCCTCGCGGACGAGCAGGTGGTCGCAGTACGCGTCGAAGGCGTCGATGTCGTGGCCCGGCTGCGGGGTGGTCAGCAGGGCACCCATTTCCCCGGCGAAGACGTCGTGCCGCAGCCGCTGGGCGGCGCGCACGTCCTCCTCGTCGCGGGCGAGGCCGACGGTGTACCGGGTGGGGGCCGTGGGCTGCGGGGGACGGTCGACGGTCAGTACGCCGGTCATGGCTTACTCCTGGTCACGGGCCGGGGACGGCGAGCGAAGGACAGTTGCGAGCGGTGCGTGGTGCCGCCCCTGTTCTTCCTATGCCGGTTGGCGTGCGCGTGACCGGTGCCAGGAGAGCGGATGTGCGGAGGTTGAACGCTTCGCTCGACAGGCTCAAAAACGCGAGACGGGGCCGGGGAGCACCACTCCCGACCCCGCCCGTCCGCACCTTTTCGGCGAACGTTCACTTCAACGCCCCAGGGGCGCGGGGAACTGCGCGACAAGCCACGACGCACCCGCAGCCGCCACACATCCCACTCGCCACGGCGCTACCGCTTCACCTTCCGCGTGGCCCGCAGCCACTCCTTGTTCATGCTCGTGATGGACATCAGCGGGATGCCCTTCGGGCAGGCGGTGGCGCATTCCCCGGTGAGCGTGCACCCGCCGAAGCCCTCGTCGTCCATCTGCGCCACCATGTCCAGGACGCGGGTCTCCCGCTCGGGAGCACCCTGCGGCAGCACGTTCAGGTGGTTGATCTTGGCGGAGGTGAACAGCATCGCCGCCCCGTTGGGACAGGCCGCCACGCACGCCCCGCACCCGATGCACTCGGCGTGCTCGAAGGCGAGGTCGGCGTCCGGCTTCGGCACCGGCGTGGCGTGCGCCTCGGGGGCCGCGCCGGTCGGCGCCGTGATGTAGCCGCCGGCCTGGATGATCCGGTCGAACGCGGACCGGTCCACGACCAGGTCCTTGATGACCGGGAAGGCGGACGCCCGCCACGGCTCGATGTCGATCGTGTCGCCGTCCTTGAACGACCGCATGTGCAACTGGCAGGTCGTCGTCCGCTCGGGCCCGTGCGCATCCCCGTTGATCACCAGGGAACACGCACCGCAGATGCCCTCACGGCAGTCGTGGTCGAAGGCGACCGGGTCCTCGCCCCTGAGGATGAGCTTCTCGTTGAGGGTGTCGAGCATCTCCAGGAAGGACATGTCGGAGGAGATCCCGTCCACCTCGTACGTGGACATGGCGCCGTCGGCGTCGGCGTTCTTCTGCCGCCAGACGCGCAGGGTGAGCTTCATGCGTAGCTCCGCTGGGTGGGGTGGACGTACTCGAAGACCAGGTCTTCCTTGTGCAGGACGGGAGCGGCGCCGGTGTCGGTGAACTCCCAGGCCGCCGCGTAGGTGAACTCGTCGTCCTTGCGGGCCGCCTCGCCGTCCGGCGTCTGCGACTCCTCGCGGAAGTGGCCGCCGCAGGACTCACTGCGGTGCAGCGCGTCGAGGCACATGAGCTCGGCGAGCTCCAGGTAGTCGACGATGCGATTGGCCTTCTCCAGCGACTGGTTGAACTCCTCGCCGCTGCCCGGGACCTTGATGCGGCGCCAGAACTCCTCGCGGATCTGCGGAATGCGCTCCAGCGCCTTGCGCAGCCCGGAGTCCGTGCGGGCCATCCCGCAGAACTCCCACATCAGCTCGCCGAGTTCACGGTGGAAGGAGTCCGGCGTACGGTCGCCGTCCACGGCCAGCATCAGGTTGAGCCGGTCCTGGGTCTCGGCCAGCACCTCCTGGACGACCGGGTGGTCGTCGGTGACCTTCTCGTGGTGCGGGTTGCGGGCCAGGTAGTCGTTGATGGTGGCCGGAAGGACGAAGTAGCCGTCGGCCAGGCCCTGCATCAGGGCCGATGCGCCCAGGCGGTTCGCGCCGTGGTCGGAGAAGTTGGCCTCGCCGATGGCGAACAGGCCGGGGACGGTGGTCTGGAGGTCGTAGTCGACCCACAGGCCGCCCATCGTGTAGTGCACGGCGGGGTAGATCCGCATCGGCACCTCGTACGGATCCTCGTCGGTGATCCGCTGGTACATGTCGAAGAGGTTGCCGTACTTCGCCTCGACGGCCCCCCGGCCCATGCGCTTGATGGCGTCCGCGAAGTCCAGGTACACGCCCTGGCCGCCGGGGCCCACTCCCCTGCCCTCGTCGCAGACGTTCTTCGCGGCGCGGGAGGCGATGTCGCGCGGGACCAGGTTGCCGAAGGAGGGGTAGATGCGCTCCAGGTAGTAGTCCCGCTCGTCCTCGGGGATCTTGTTCGGCGGCCGGTCGTCGCCCTTGGCCTTGGGCACCCAGATCCGGCCGTCGTTGCGCAGCGACTCGCTCATCAGCGTCAGCTTGGACTGGTGGTCGCCGGTGCGCGGGATGCACGTCGGGTGGATCTGCGTGAAGCAGGGGTTGGCGAAGTAGGCGCCGCGCCGGTGGGCCCGCCAGACGGCCGTGGCGTTGGAGTTCATGGCGTTCGTCGACAGGTAGAAGACGTTGCCGTAACCACCGGTCGCCAGTACGACGGCGTCCGCGAAGTACGTGTCGATGCGGCCGGTGATCAGGTCGCGCGCCACGATGCCGCGCGCCTTCCCGTCGATGACGATCAGGTCGAGCATCTCGCTACGCGGGTGCATCTCGATGTTGCCCGCGGCGATCTGCCGGCTGAGGGCCTGGTAGGCGCCGAGCAGCAACTGCTGTCCCGTCTGGCCACGGGCGTAGAACGTCCGGGACACCTGGACTCCGCCGAAGGACCGGGTGTCGAGCAGCCCGCCGTACTCGCGGGCGAACGGCACGCCCTGTGCCACGCACTGGTCGATGATCTCCACGGAGATCTGCGCGAGCCGGTGCACATTGGACTCCCGCGCCCGGAAGTCACCGCCCTTGACCGTGTCGTAGAACAGCCGGTGGACCGAATCCCCGTCGTTGCGGTAGTTCTTCGCCGCGTTGATGCCGCCCTGTGCGGCGATGGAGTGGGCGCGGCGCGGGGAGTCCTGGTAGCAGAACTGGACGACGTGGTAGCCCTGTTCGGCGAGTGTGGCTCCGGCGGAGCCGCCGGCCAGGCCCGTCCCGACCACGATCACCGTGTGTTTGCGCCGGTTGGCGGGGTTGACGAGCTTGGCCTCGAAGCGGCGTTTGTCCCAGCGCTCGTTGACGGGCCCTGAGGGGGCTTTGCCGTCGACGAGGGGTTCGCCGGTCGGGTAGTCGGTGTACGTGTTCATGGTCAGCTCACCACTCCGGTCATGACGCCCACGGGTACGGCGATGAACCCGGCCGTGAGCAGCAGCGCGAGGACGTTGGCGACGGATTTCAGGGCGCGGTCGCGGGTGCGGCTGCCGGCGCCGAGGGTCTGGGCAGCGCTCCAGAAGCCGTGCCGGATGTGCAGGCCGAGGGCGAGCATCGCGACGATGTAGACGACGTTGCCGTACCAGGTGGAGAAGGTGTCCACGACGTTCTGGTAGGGGTGGCCCTCCTGGAAGCCGCCGGAGTGCACGGTGCCGGTCGTCAGGTCGAGGACGTGCCAGACGATGAACAGGCCGAGGATGATGCCGCCCCAGCGCATGGTGCGCGTGGCGTAGGTGGCCCGCGGCTTCTTGTGCACGTACTTGCTGGGACGCGCCCGGATGTCGCGGCGGCTGAGCTGGTACGCCGAGACCGCGTGGGCGACGACGGCGGCGACCAGGACGACGCGGATCAGCCAGAGCGTCCACTCGTAGTGCATGAACGGCTCGCCGACCGTGCGGAGCCAGTGGCCGTAGGCGTTGAACTCGCCCGCGCCGAAGTAGATCTTCAGATTGCCGATCATGTGGGCGACCAGGTACGCCAGCATGATCAGTCCGCTGACCGCCATCACGGTCTTCTTGCCGACGGTGGAGTCCCACACGGTGCGTGCCATGGACGGCCGTCGGTCCGTCCGCGTTGCCAGAGCCATGACCAGGACGCTAGGGCCGAACGGCCCCATCGGTCCAAGACATGGTCCGGCTCGTTTCGATAGCTGATGCCTATGATGGCTGGATGCAGTTCCAGCAGCTCCAGTACTTCGTGGCGGTCGCCGAGACCCGGCACTTCACCCGGGCCGCCGACCTGGTGCATGTCGCGCAGCCCTCGCTGTCGCAGCAGATCAAGGCGCTGGAGCGGGAGTTGGGCGCGGACCTGTTCCTGCGGGCCCGCGGCAACATCACGCTGACGGACGCCGGGGAGGCGCTGCTGCCGCTGGCCCGGCGCATCCTGGCCGACGCGGACACCGCGCGGCACGAGGTGCAGGAACTGGCGCAGCTGCGCCGGGGCCGGGTCCGCCTCGGAGCGACCCCGAGCCTGTGCACGGGTCTGCTCCCGGACGTGCTGCGCGCCTTCCACGACCGCTATCCCGGCATCCGGCTGCTCATCGAGGAGGGTGGCTCGCACGACCTGGTACGGGAGCTGGCGCGCGGCGCCCTCGATCTGGCCCTGGTCGTGCTGCCCCTGCCGACCCCGTCCCCGGCGCTGACCACCGTGGAGCTGCTCCGTGAGGATCTGGTGGTCGTCTCCTCCCCCGAGGCTCCCCGCCCCGGCGGCGGCCGGCGCACCGTGCGCATCGCCGATCTGGAGGGCGAACGTCTGGTGATGTTCCGGCACGGCTATGACCTGCGGGAACTGACCGTTGCCGCGTGCCGTGCCGAGGGCTTCGAGCCGGACTTCGCGGTCGAGGGCGGGGAGATGGACGCGGTGCTGGGATTCGTACGGGCCGGGCTGGGTGTGGCCGTCGTACCGCGCATGGTGGCAGCACGGTCGGGCCGGGGACTGCGGGTGACCCCACTGGCCCGGCCCGGACTGCACCGGACGATCGCGCTGGCCCACCGCAGTGACGTGGCTCCGCCCCGGGCGGCGCGGGAGTTGCAGCGGATGCTGCTGCAGCGGTGAGCGTCAGCTGCGCGGCGCCCGGCGCGGTGTCAGGAGATCCGGCATGCCGATGCGCTCGTAGAAGTCGGCGCGGACGGCGTCGGCGAGGTCGCTGACCCGCTCCGAGCCGTCGTTCGCCGGGTCGATGGTGGTGCGGAAGGGGCGCTCGCCCTTCGGGGTGTCGACGATGCGGACGATGGCGTCGGCGACCTCCCGGACGTCGGCGTCGGCCGGTGACAGTGCGGCCAGTGCCTTGCCGACGTCGTCCATCAGACCGGCGTAGCAGGCGTCGTACGCCTCTGCCGTGGTCGTATCGGCAGGGTGCATCGCGTGGGCGAAGTGGTTGGTGCCCGAGGTGAAGGCGCCGGGGACGACGATGGCCGTGTCGATGCCGAAGCGGCTGAGCTCGACCGCGTAGCTCTTGGCGAGGTGATCCATGGCGGCCTTGGCGCCGAAGTACGGGCCGAGGTAGGGCGGGGTGCCGCCGTAGGTGCTGGACGACCCCACCCACAGCAGCAGGCCGTCGCGCCGGGCCCGCATCCCCGGCAGCACGGCACGGTTGACGCGCTGTGTGGACAGCACGTTGGTGTCGTAGATCTCGGCGATCTGCTCGGGGGTGAACGATTCCGTCGGGCCGAGCACCATGTGCCCGGCGTTGTGCACGACGACATCGATCCGGCCCGCCTCGGCGACGACCCGCGCGACCCCGGCGTCCACGGACTCCTGGCGGGAGACGTCGAGTTCGACGGTGCGCAGCGCGACACCGTGCTGGTCGGTGTAGGACAGGGCGTCGGCGACGGCCGGGGCGTTGCGGCCGGTCGTCTGCCGTATGCCGGCGTAGACGGTGTGTCCGGCGTCGGCGAGGGCGCGGGCCGTCAGGGCGCCGAAGCCGCTGGAGGCACCCGTGACGAGGGCGACGTAGGGCATGGTGATCTCCTTGCGCGAAGCGAAGTCTGAGGGCGGGCCGGACGGTTCAGGCGGTTCGGGCTTCAGACTTCAGGCGAAGGTGATGACGCTGCGCCCGTGCGCCGAGCCGTCGGCCATCGCGTCGAGGACGGCCGGTGCCTGGTCCAGGGTGATCGGGGTGATCTCGGGCAGGATGCCGTGGGCCGCAGAGAAGGCGAGGGTGTCGCGCAGGTCGTGGGGCGAGCCGGAGGGGGACGCCGCCACGTGCAGGCGGTTGAGGATCATGGGCTGGGTGGGCAGCGTGAGCGGCTCGGAGCCGTAGCCGAGGAGCAGGAGGGTGCCGTCGGGGGCGATGCCGCCCAGGGTGGCGGTGGCCGCGGCGGTGGAGGGGGCGGCGTTGAGGACCAGGTCGGCGCCGCCGTCCCATGCCTTGAGTGCCCCGGCCGGGTCGGACTCGTCGGTGGCGACGAACAGTTCGGCGCCCAGGGTCTTGGCCTGGTCCTCGCCGCGTCGGGAGCGGCTCACCACGGCGACGCGGGCACCCATGGCGACGGCGTAGCGCACGGCCAGCGCACCCACTCCGCCCAGACCGACGACGGCGACCCGGGAACCGGCCTTCGCGCCGCCCTGCCGCAGACCGTTGAAGGCGGTGAGGCCGGCGCACATCAGCGGCGCCGCGGCGACGGGGTCGAGGCCGTCCGGCAGCGGGGTGACGAAGTCGGCCTTGAGCAGGGCGTACTCGGCGTAGCCACCGTCGGCCACGATGCCGGTGATCCGCTTGCGGGGGCACAGGATCTGGTCGCCGCGCACGCAGTGGTCGCAGTGGCCGCAGGAGTCGTACAGGAACTGGGCGCCGACCGCCGTGCCGACCTCGGGGAAGGTCACGCCCTCGCCGACGGCGGTCACGACTCCGGTGATCTCGTGGCCGGGGACGACGGGATACCGGGCGAAGGGGTAGTGGCCGCGCAGCAGGTTCAGGTCGGAGAAACACACGCCGCAGGCGGTGACCTTGACCAGGACCTCACCGGGGGCGGGCCGGGGGACGTCGAGGGTGTCGAGGGTGAGGGGGAGATTCGCGCCGATGGCGACGGCAGCACGCATCGCGGGCTCCAGAGGACTAGGGGGGCCAGGGGGTACGCCGGGAAGTTCTGGTACTTCCGTGCTTTCGAGTCTTGGGGGCCTGTCCGGTCCCGTCCAATGCCTCTTCCCGCGCGATTGATGCCGAGACGGCATAGGCGCAGGTCTACGCCGTCCCTCTCACCCGCACGGCCGCACGCACCGCCTCGACGAAGCTCGCGACGAGCGGCGAGGGGCGCGCGGCGTTCCAGGCCAGGGCCACCTGCCCGGGCGGTACGTCGGCGACCGGGACGTAGGCGATGTCGGACCGGGGGAACGCGGCCGCGACGGAGTTCGGCACGAAGGCGATGCCGCGCCCGCCCCTGACGTAGCCCAGCAGCTCCTCCATGTCGTGGAAGGCGGGGCCGTGGCCGGGGCGGCTGCCGTCGGGGCGCGGATCGGCGTTCCATACGGCCGACCAGGCCTCCGCTGCCTCGGCGTACTCCAGGACCGGGTCGTCTGCCAGAGCCGTGAGGGCGACCTTCGCGTCGCCTGCCCGCGCGTGATCGACGGGCAGTACGGCGGTGAGGTGTTCGGGGTACAGGGGCAGCAGATCCACCCCGTCGGCCTCGACGGGCGGCCGTACGAACCCGACGTCGACGCTGCCGTCCAGCAGGACCCGCGCCTGACTCCACCAGCGCAGCCGGACCAGCTCGATGGACACATCGGGATGCTGCCCGGAAAAGGCGTTCAGCGCGAGGCTGACGTCCGTGCCGAGCATGAAGCCCACGACCAGCGCGTCGTCCCCGGCGCTGATCCGGCGGGCCCGCTCCTGGGCGGCCTCGGCGGCGGCGAGCAGCGCCTTGGCGTCGCGCAGGAACTGTTCACCGGCCGGGGTGAGCGCGACCTCGCGCGTGCTGCGGGTGAACAGCTCCACCCGCAGCTCGTGCTCCAGCTGCCGCACCTGTCGGGACAGCGCCGGCTGCGTGACATGCAGGGCGAGGGCCGCCTGCCCGAAGTGCCTGCGCTCGGCCACGGCCACGAAGTAGCGCAGCTTGCGCAGATCCAGATCGATCGGCCGGTCGGGCATGACTTCACGCTATATGACCGTGAAGGCGCCGCACGGGGGCGGGCAGCAGCCCATCTCCGACCCGCACCGGGGCGGGCAGCGGCCCGCGTTCTCCCACACGGGGCCGGGCGGCGGCCCGCCTTCGTCCCGCACCGGGGCAGGCAGCGGCCCGCGCTCTTCCCGCACCGGGGCCGGGCCGGGAAGCACCCCCCGTACCGGCCAGGCCCCAGGGGCTGGCCGGTACGGGGCCCGAATGCAGCCCCGTCCTGTCCCGTTCGGCCCCGCCGTTCAGCCCGTCGCGTCCACCAGTGCCAGCTCGTGCAGTCGGTCCGGTGGGCCCGGGCGGGCGTAGTACCAGCCCTGGGCCGTGTCGCAGCCCAGAATCCGCAGTTGCTCCGCCTGGGCGCCGGTCTCCACGCCCTCCACCGTCACCGCGAGGCTCAGGCTGTGCGCCAGGGAGACGATCCCCTCGACGATCTTGAGATCGACGGGGTCGGCCGGGAACTGCTGCATGCTCTGGGTGAAGGAGCGGTCCAGCTTGAGGATGCTCACCGGCAGGCGGCGCAGGTTGGCCAGGTTGGAGTAACCGGTGCCGAAGTCGTCCAGGGCGATGTCGACGCCCATCTCGGCCAGCCGGCGCAGGGGTTTGAGCAGGTCGTCGTCGGCACCGATGAGGGCCGACTCGGTGACTTCCAGGCACAGCGAGTCCGGCTGCACGCCCGCGCGTTCCAGGATATCCACGGTGTCCTGGACCAGCCCGGGATGGGTGAGCTGGCAGGGCGAGAGGTTGACGTTGATGCGGAGGGGGCCCGCGTCGTCGCGCCGTTCTCGCCACTCGCGTGCCTGGCGCACCGACTGTTCCAGCACCCAGCGGCCGAGCGGCACGATGAGCCCGGTGTGCTCGGCGAGCGGGATGAACCGGTCCGGGCCGAGAACGCCGTGCTGCGGATGCAGCCAGCGCACCAGCGCCTCCGCGCCGCGCACGCTGCCGTCGCCGAGGTGGACCAGCGGCTGGTACTCGATGAAGAACTCGCCCCGCTCCAGGGCCGCCGGCAGCGCCGTGGTCAGCCCGTGCCGGGTGATGGCGCGGGCGTCGGCCTCCGGGTCGGCCAGCTCGAAGCGGTTGCCGCCCGCCGACTTGGCCCGGTACATCGTGATGTCGGCGCTGCGCAGCACCTCCGCCGGGCTGCGCTCCCCCGCCGGGCCCTCGACGATGCCGATGCTGCCGCGCACGGTCAGCTCGCGGCCGTCGATGCTGATGGGGGCGATCAGCACGTTCATGATGCGGGCGGCGAGTTCGTCGACCTCGCGCTCGGTGTCCGGGCCGGTGGTCAGCGCCACGAACTCGTCGCCGCCGAGCCGCGCGACCATCTCGCCGGGCGCGGTGGCACAGGACTGCAGCCGGTCGGCGACCTCGACGAGCAGCCGGTCGCCGGCCGCGTGGCCGAGGCTGTCGTTGACGGTCTTGAAGCCGTCCAGGTCGAGGTAGCACAGTCCGAACCGCTGTCCTTCGCCGGCACCCAGTGCCTTCTCCAGGCGTTCGAAGAAGAACGTGCGGTTGGGCAGCCCCGTGAGGGCGTCGTGCGTGGCCTCGTAGCGCAGCCGCAGATTGAGCAGGCGCCGCTCGGTGGTGTCCTCCATCAGGGCCAGCTGGTACTGCGGGTCGCCGTCGGCGTCGCGCAGCAGGGAGACCGTGAGGTTGGTCCACAGGACCGTTCCGTCAGGCCGGTAGAAGGCCTTCTCCAGGTGGTAGTGCTCGCGCTCGCCGCGGACGAGTTCGTCGTAGAGCTTCCAGGTCTGCGGGGCGTCCTCGGGGTGGGTCCACTGCATGACGTTGCGGCCGTGCATGGTCTGCTCGGAGACGCCGAACATGCGCAGCAGCGCACCGTTGACCTGGAGGACGTTGCCCGCCAGGTCGGCGATGCCGATTCCTATGGCCGCGCCCTCGAAGACCGCGCGGAAGCGGGCCTCGGTCGCGTGCAGGGCCTGTGCCACGACGCCCTGTGCCTTGAGGGCGGCCGCGGAGATCGCCTCCTGCTCGGCCAGCGTCCGCTCGCGCAGCGCCTGCGCGAACCCGGCGGCCATGGCGTGCTGCAGCCGCGAGGAACGGGCCCGCAGGTCCTCCGGGTCGCCGCCGTCACCGCAGTAGAGCACCAGGTAGGCGTCCACGCAGTCCAGCGAACGGCTCAGCGCCTCCGGGTCGGTGCAGTGCGCGGTGACGAGCGCGGTGCCGACCGCCTTGCCCTGGTTCGCGTCGAAGGTCCTGGCCCTGAGCGCCTCGCTCAACCGCCGGGCGAGCGGCAGGAGTTGCTCCTCGAACTCCGGCCGGGTCGACGAGGTCGAGGTCACCGGAAAGACCGCCCGGCTCCAGATCGTCGCGAACCGGCGCAGTCTGTCCTCCGGCCCGTCCGGCCCCGCGCTCACGCCGTACGCCCCACGCCGGCGAAACCGGAGAAGGCATACGGATCCTCGTCCTCCGGTGCGGTGTCCGGCCGCCAGCGCGGCATCGGCACCAGTCCGGGTTCCACCATGTCGTACCCCTCGAAGAACCGCGCGATCTGCTCGCGCGAGCGCATGATCAGCGGGTTGCGAATGTCCTTGTAAACGTCGACCGTGCCCTTGGCCCGCTCCTCGGGCAGCGGGATTCCCTCGTACGAGGCATGGGTGAGCACCAGCATGCTGCCGGGCGCGAGCGCGTCGCGCAGCTGGGCGACCGCCTCGTAGGGTTCGTCCTCGTCCTCCACGAAGTGCAGTATGGCAACGAGAAGCAGCGCCACTGGCCGGTTCAGGTCGATGAGGCCCTCGACCTGCGAACTGGCCAGGATCTCCTTGGGCTTGCGCAGATCCGCGGCGACGACGTCCGTGCCGTCGGTGCCCTCCAGGACGGCCTGGCTGTGTGCGACGGCGACCGGGTCGTGGTCGACGTACACCACGCGTGCGTCGGGAGTGGCCTTCTGGGCCACCTCGTGGACGTTGCCGAAGGTCGGGATGCCGGAGCCGATGTCCAGGAACTGGGTGATGCCCTCGTCGGCCGCGAAGCGCACCGCGCGGCGCATGAACGCCCGGTTGGCCTGCATGATCTTGGGGAGTCCCGGCATGAACTCCATGGCCTTGCGGGCCGCTTCCCGGTCGACCTCGAAGTTGTGCGAACCGCCCAGGTAGTAGTCGTAGATCCGCGAGACACTGGGCACCGAGATGTCGATGCCCCGTGGGGCCCAGGCGGGACGCTCCATCTATCTCTCCAAGGCTTAGGCGATCCGGTGTTCGAGCAGAGGCTACTGATCGCCCGCCAAAGGAGCGAGCGGAAACGGAAATTGACCATCCGTTCCCGGTCACTGCCAGCGGCACGTGCCGAATTGATGCCCCGTGCACCCGCCGTGAAAAGCATCCGAAGCTTCCGAACCTTTCCCCAGAGTTCCGAACCATGGTGAAAGGGGCGAAGAATACCGGTGAATGACGGCAAACCGGTCCGCCCCCTGCGCGTGGAGCTCAGGGGGCGGACCGGTGGGTCGGGCGCGCCGTCCGTTCGTCCGGCACTCTCGCTGTTCTCGTCCCTCCCTTCCGTGGTGCGTACTCGGCTGGGTGAGGCGATCAACCCTGGGGAGGTGTGATCTCTACTTCTCCGACGCGCCGACCGGCTTGCCGTCGGGGCGGATGGCGAACCAGGTGCCGCCGACGCCCTGACCGTTGGTGTCGCCGGGCTTCTTGTCACCGGCGAAGGTGTAGATGGGCACGCAGTCGATGGTCTGCTGCTTGATGCCGTCGGGCCGGTCGAAGACCACGTAGCCCTGGCCCCTGGGACCGGACCCCTTCAGATCGATGCCCTCGGTGTCCTCGGCGTCGACCGGCGCGATGACCGGCCACTTCTCCAGGCACTCGCCGGTGCACGCCGTCTTCATCGGCCAGGGCGAGTCCTTCATGAACCGGTAGACCGTGTGGCCGTTCTTGTCGATGACGATCTCGCCGAGCTTTGGATCCTTGCGGGTGGACAGCCCGGGCAGATCGCCCGCCTCGGCACCGGCGCCACCCTCCGCCTTCTTGCCGTCGGGGGCGAGCGCGTACCAAGTGCCGCCCACGCCCTGGCCGTTGACATCACCGGCGTTGGCGTCCTTGGCGAAGCGGTACGCCGGCCAGCCGTCGACGGTCAGCTGCTTGGTGCCGTCGGAGCGGGTCACCGAGCCGAGCAGCGCCTTGTCGATACCGGCGCCGGCGGTGGCGTCGTCCGCGGGGACCGGGGGCCACTTCTTCGCGCAGTCGCCGTCGCAGTTCGACTTGGGCGGCTCCGCGACGTCCTTGTCGAAGCGGTAGAGCGTCAGGCCGGCGCTGTCGGTCAGCACCTTGCCGAGTTCCTGGTTGGTGGAGACGGACAGCTCACCGGCGGAGGCGGCCCCCGTGGCGGCGCTCTCCTGACCGGCCGCGCCGGGGTCGTAACCGGATCCGTTGCCAAGGCCGGTGCCCGCGCTGCCGTAATCACCGGCCGCGGCCGTTGCGCCCACATTCTGGCTGCTCGCCGGCGGCGCGGTTTCCGAGCCGCATGCCGTCGTCAGCGCCGCCACCGCCACGGCGCTCACCACGAGCGAGGCGCTCCGCCACGAGGTCTTCATCGTCAACTCCCCATAATCACAAGGGTGTTGCAGCGCCCTGCTGCGCCGCCGCACGACAAGGGGTACGCACGAAAGCCACTCTCGTGTTCAACCGGCGCACAAATTTCTTTCCGAAAGCTGTGACGCGGCCCGCATCACGGCCGTGACAACGACCGCGCCACCTGCGCCCACACCCGGCTCACGCGCGGCATCCGTCACCTCTCGCGTCGCACATGCGTACGTCCGGGCCGTCACATCCGCGCCCGCTCGGCAAACCTTTCGAGGGCCATACGTCGCCCTTTCGAGGCAATCCGCCCGCGCTACGGCACGTGAGAGCGTGCACGGAGCTGAAGATCTTCGTCGTGTATGGACTCGAACCGACCCAATCCACCCTGATGACAAGGGTGTTGACGCTGGTCACGCTGACCTGGCTCCTGGTCGCGGCACCGGCCGGCGGGGCCTCGGCCACCGTCTGCGCGTACGCCGACACAGGGCCGGACGGCGCAACGGCGGTGGCGGTCGTCGGGGACCTCACCTGGCCGACGCCCACGCAGTGCCCCGTACCGACGCCGACGCCCACCCCCACCCCGACGCCCTCACCCTCTCCGAAGCCCACGCCCGACCCCACGCCCACCCCAGCGCCGAAACCCACGCCCACCCCGGAACCCGAACCCCCGCCTCCCCCGCCACCGCCACCGCCGGCCCCGCCGGCTCCCCGGCCCGCACCGCCTCGCCCGCGGCCGATCCCCCCGCCCACCCCGACCCCAACCCCGAAGCCGTCGGCCAAGCTCACCCCAAGCCGGCCCGCGGCCCCGGTGCACTACCCGGCCTACCGCGCCACCCATCACCGACGGGCGACACATGACGCCCCGTCGCCCCTCACCTTCGTCCTGCTCATCGCGGCGCCCGCGATCGCCGCCGTCGCCGCGCTGCGTCCACGCTGACCCTTGGAGGCTTCTCTTGCCGGAATGGCTTGTTCTCACCCTCGCGATGCTGGCCGCCTGCTCCGTGGTGGTCATCGTCACCCTCGTCCGGCACCGCACCGCCCCCGAGGACGAGGATCCCTCCGAGACGCCGGACGTCATCGAGTACATGACGATGTGGATCGGTGTGGTGTACGCCATCGTCCTGGGCCTGGCCATCGCCGGTGTGTGGGAGGGCCGCAGCGCCGCCGAGGACCACGTCCAGGCGGAGGCCGTGGCGCTGCACGAGGTCTCGGAGCGCGTCCGGGTGTATCCGGCCGACATCCGTGACCGTATTCGGGATGATGTCAACACCTATGTCGGACACGTGGTCACCACCGAGTGGAAGACGATGTCCGACGACGGCCGGGTCACCGAGCGGGGCACCGAGCTCCTCCAGCGCCTCCGCGAGGACGTCACCGACTACGAGCCGAGGACGGACTTCGAGGCGCAGGCCTACCAGCCGCTCCTGGACCAGGTGACGGCGGCCGACCAGGCGCGCAGCGCCCGCGCGAACTCGACCGGGGAGACCATGCCGGGCGTGGTGTGGTTCGGACTGATCGCAGGCGGCATCGTCACGATCGGGATGATCTTCGCCCTGCAGATCCGGCGCACCCCACGGGAGCTGATCCTCGCCGGGCTGTTCTCCGCACTGATCGCCTTCCTGCTCTTCCTCATCTGGGACTTCGACGCGCCGTACAGCCGTGGCGTGACGGCGTCGGCGGAGCCGTTCCTGGAGCTCTTCCCGCACATCAAGGGCTGACAGGCCGTCGCCCGACGGGCCGCCGGGGGACGCCGCGTGAGTCGACGTCGGCACTCCACGCGAGGACGCCACGCCGCTGCCGTCCCCCGGTCGCGCCAACGCTTTCCCCTGAGCGGCCCACACGGTTGCCCCATTCGTACGACAGCGATCGCGCAGGTGTGCGCGCCTTTCTAGCGTTCCCAGCATCGAGGTGCATTTACGGCACAAGCGGGCAAAGGTCCGCGACTGCTCCTCGGGGACCCGGAGGGAACACCATGCGCGCGATACGTGTCGCTTCGGCCGCACTGCTGGGCGTCAGCGCCCTCGCCCTGACCGCACCCACCGCCCAGGCCCGTGGGGACACCGAGGGGGGGTTCCGGGTCGGTGTGCTGCCCTCCACCGTCGCCCCCGGTGGACGGGTCACGCTGCACGCGACCGGCTGCGAGCAGAGCGTCAGCGTGTCGTCGGGGGTCTTCGACACGATCATCATTCCCCGGGGGTACACATCCGGCCGGGCCGTGGTCGACTGGGAGGCCAAGCCGGGTGCCGTGTACGAGGTGTCGTTCCGCTGCGGCACCTTCTGGCAGGACGTCGACCTCACCATCGCCGGTGGCCGGGACGGCGCGCCCCCGCACTGGGAGAAGGGCGTGCAGGCCGGTGAGGGCGGCACGTTCGCCGACCTGAACCTCAAGCAGGTCGGCCTGGGCGGCGCGCTGATCGCGGCCACCCTCGCCACGGCGCACCACCTCTCCCGGCGCCGCCGCGGCGAGGAGGGGGACGGCGCCTGACGCCGCCCCCGCGCACACAGGCCGCACGCACACCGGCCGCACGCACGCAGGACTTCGCCCCGGGTTCCCCCGCAGAGGGGGCCGGGGCGAAGTCCTGTGAACGTGCGGCCGGTCTCCTGTCGGGCAGCGGGATCAGATCTGCTTCTCCGCCCGCCGCCGCATCCAGAACACCCCGCCACCGATGAGGGCAACGGCGATGAGCCCGCCTCCGATGGCCATGTCGGTAGGCGTCGCACCCGTGGTGCTGCTGCCGCCGAGGCCGCCGCGGACACCGCCGATGACGGTGAAGGCGTTCGGGTGGGTCAGCGGCCGCCCGGCGCCCGTGCAGTGGACCGTGATGCTGTGCGCACCCGACCGCGCGTTCCTGTCGATCGTCGCGGTGCCCTTGGCCGTGCTGCCGCCCGGGACCGGGCTCAGCGTGGTGGCGGGGAACGCGTCCGAGGTCGCGGTGCCGCCCTGCGGGCAGCCGTCGACGGTGATGGTCAGTTGCCCGCCGCGCGCGATGACGCTGGGCAGGGCGACGATGTTGCTCGGTCCGACGGGTGGCATGCCGTCCCGGGCCGCGGCCACCGGGGCGGCGATGCCGAGCGCGGCAACCGCGGTGGCAGCGGCCGCCAGGGCACGAGTAGTACGCATGTGATCCTCCGCGGAAGACGCCCCGGGAACCGTCCCCGGTCGATCGGCGAGAAAGCGCCTCCCAGAAAGACCCTCAGTTGCCGTGCCCGAGGCCGCATTTCGGCACTGGTCCGTCCTGGTGAGAGGACACGCCGACCGATGTGCCCACAATGGGAATTGCCGCAGGTCACACACCGTCAGAATTTTCCGGTCGGCGGCAACTCGGATGGCGCACCCCGATTGTCCGGGCCACCCGTTCGCATCCGCCCCGTCGCAGGTCGGGCGCACCGGACTTAGCGTCTTCGTATGCGCGAATGGCGTGGCGACGGCCTCGTCGAGAGGGGAAGTCGTATGCACGGGTCCGAGCTGGCCGAAGAGCAGGAGCGGCGGAAGCAGCGCGCTCCTTGGGGCGTGATAGCGCTTGTTCTGCTGACCGGTCTCGCGCTCGTCCGCAATGGCTCCGGCGAGTTCGACGAGGGGCCGCCGCAGCCCGCGTCGGCGGCCGCCCCGGACCGCCGGGTGTCCGGCGGGATCCTGGCGGACACCGTACGGCCGCTGCCGTACGCCATGCCGGACCGGGTCAGCATCCCCTCGATCCAGGTCGACGCGCCGATGATTCCGGTGGGTCTGGACGGGGACGGCTGGGTCGGTGCGCCGCCGCCGGAGGACCCGAATCTGGCGGGCTGGTTCACCGGGTCGGTGTCTCCCGGCCAGAAGGGCACGGCGGTGGTCGTCGGCCATGTCGACAACACTCAGGGCCCTGCCGTGTTCTACGGTCTCGGCGCCCTCAAGCAGGGAAGCCGGGTCGAGATCGCCCGGCAGGACGGAAAGACGGCCGTTTTCCAGGTGTACGGCGTCGAGGTGTTCGAGAAGAACAACTTCCCCGGCGACCGGGTGTACGCGTCGAAGGGGGGCGCCGAATTGCGGGTCATCACCTGTGGCGGCGGTTTCTCCAAGCAGAACGGCTACGACGGGAATGTCGTCGCTTTCGCCAGCCTGGTCGAGGTGCGCTGAACGTCCTCGCCGGGCCGGCGAAAGCCGGTCAGGTGTATTTCGGTTCGGGGACGCTGACGAAATACCCGGCGTCCAGCAGCCGTGGCAGATAGGCGCGCAGGGCCCGGACGCTCTGGGAGCGGTCGCCACCGGCGTCGTGCGAGAGCAGTACGACCCCGGGGGCGGCGCCGTGCTGGACCCGGCGGATGATCGTGCGGGTCCCGGGGGCCATCCAGTCGAGGGTGTCGACGGTCCAGCCCAGCGGTTCCATGCCCAGCTCGGCGCCGAGTTGGAAGGTGGCGCGGTTCCAGGCGCCGTAGGGCGCGCGGAACCAGGCGGGGCGTTCGCCGTACGTCTCCTCGATCACGTCGCAGGTGCGTTCCATCTCGGCGTGGATCCGGGCCCGGCTCAGGCGGGTGAGCAGCGGGTGGGACCAGGTGTGGTTGCCGACGACATGACCCTCGTCGGCCATGCGTGCCACGAGGTCCTTGTTGTCGGCGACCATCTCGCCGCACACGAAGAACATGGCGCGGACGTCGTACTCGCGCAGGGTGTCCAGGATGTGCGGGGTGTACCGGGGGTCGGGTCCGTCGTCGAAGGTCAGCACCATGGTGCGGCCGCGCCCCGACATGCGCAGGAACGGCTCACGGCGGACGAGGGCGCGACGCGGCGCCGCGCGGGGCGGGCCGTAACCCGCGAGGGGCTGGAGCCGGTAGGCGGAGGGCTTGAGCGGGCGGTTCGCCTGCGGGCCCGGCGCGGCAGGGGCCTCGGGTGTGGCAGGGGTGGCAGGGACAGCGGGCCGGATCGGCATCTCGCCCGCGAGCGTCGCGTACAGTCCGGCGGTGCCGGCGGCTCCGCAGGCGACGGCTCCGGCGAGCAGCGCACGGCGCCGCGTGACCGACTGATCCTTCGTCATGAATGATCAGTCGCCCGGCGAAGGACCGGGGCACCACGACGACACCGGTACGGCCGCATGAGAACGCCCGACCGGCCCAGCCCCGGCGCCCGCACCTGCTGTGACGGTGTGTCAGCGGCGCCGCACCAGCGGGAAGGGCAGGGTCTCCCGGATCGTCAGGCCGGTGAGGAACATGACCAGCCGGTCGACGCCGATTCCGAGGCCTCCGGTGGGCGGCATGGCGTATTCGAGGGCGTCGAGGAACTCCTCGTCGAGTTCCATCGCCTCGGGGTCGCCGCCGGCCGCGAGCAGGGACTGGGCGGTGAGGCGGCGGCGCTGTTCGACGGGGTCGGTGAGTTCCGAGTAGGCGGTGCCCAGTTCGGTGCCGAAGGCGACGAGGTCCCAGCGCTCGGCGAGCCGGGGGTCCAGTCGGTGCTGGCGGGTGAGCGGGGAGACGTCGGTCGGGAAGTCCTTGTAGAAGGTGGGCAGCTCGGTCTTCTCCTCGACGAGCCGTTCGTACATCTCCAGCACGACGTCGCCATGGCCGTCGTCGGCGGTGTACGGCACGCCCACGCGGTCGCAGTGCCGGTGCAGCCGAAGCAGCTCGGTGTCGGGGTCGATCTCCTCCCCCAGCACCTCGGAGATCGCGCCGTACACCGTCTTGACCGGCCACTTCCCGGAGATGTCGTACTCCTTGCCGTCCTGGCGGGCGATCGGCGATCCGAAGGCGGCGGTCGCGGAGCCCTGAATGAGTTCGCGGACGAGGTCGAGCATCGCGTCGTAGTCGGCGTACGCCTGGTAGGCCTCCAGCATCGTGAACTCGGGGTTGTGCTTGTAGTCGACGCCCTCGTTGCGGAAGGTGCGGCCCAGCTCGAAGACCTTCTCCAGGCCGCCGACGCAGAGCCGTTTCAGATACAGCTCGGGGGCGATGCGCAGATAGAGGTCGAGGTCGTAGGCGTTGATGTGGGTGGTGAAGGGGCGGGCGTTGGCGCCGCCGTGGATCTGCTGGAGGACCGGCGTCTCGACCTCCAGGTAGCCGCGCTCCAGCAGGCCTTGCCGCAGGGCCTGGACGGCGGTGGAGCGGGCGCGGACCACGTCGCGGGCGGTGGGGCTGGAGACCAGGTCGAGGTAGCGCATCCGGACCTTGGTCTCGGGGTCGGCGAGGCCGCGGCGTTTGTCGGGCAGGGGGCGCAGGCACTTGCCGATGAGCTGCCAGGAGGTGACGAAGACGGTGGGCTCGCCCTTGTCGCTGACGCCGGCCAGGCCGGTGGCGCTGATGAGGTCGCCGATGTCGGTGTCGTGGGTGAAGCGGTCGAGGGCGGCGCCGGAGTCGCTCCGGGTGAGGGCGAGTTGGTGGTCGCCGGACCAGTCGCGCAGGACGGCGAAGACGATGCCGCCGAAGTCGCGCACAAGCATGATCCGGCCGGCCACGGTGACCTGATCGCCCTGGCGGACGTCCGCCAGGGCGTGGGTGCGGGGCGGGATGCCCACCGGGTAGGGATCGAGGCCGTCGGCGCGCAGCCGGTCGAGGGTGTGATGCCGGATGCGGACCTGCTCGGGCAGGCCCGCATCCGGCCCGACCGCCCCGGCCTCGTCCCCTCCTTCGAGGCCGAGCGCCGCCAGCGAGGGCAGTCCTTCGGTGGTCGCCGGACGCGGTCCGTTCCTCGGGTGCCCCTTTCTGCGGAGTTTGCGCAGCGACGGTACGGAGACGAATCCCTCGGCGATGCCGGAGGCCAGGCCGATACGGGCCAGGGAGGCGGCCTCGCCGTAGCAGATGAAGCGCGGGAACCACTGGGGCCGGTACTTGGCGTTGGAGCGGTAGAGGGCCTCCAGCTGCCACCACTTGGAGAAGAACAGCAGCAGGCGGCGCCACAGCCGCAGCACGGGTCCGGCGCCGATGCGGGCGCCCTCCTCGAAGACCGAGCGGAACACGGCGAAGTTCAGCGAGATCCTGCGGATGCCCATCTTCGGCGCCGCCGCGCACAGGTCGGCGACCATGAACTCCATGACGCCGTTGGGTGCGGCGCGGTCACGGCGCATCAGGTCCAGGGAGATGCCCTCCCTGCCCCACGGCACGAAGGAGAGCAGGGCCAGCAGTTCGCCGTCCTCGCCGAGGGCCTCCACCAGGAGACAGTCGCCGTCGTCCGAGTCGCCGAGGCGGTCCAGGGCCATGGAGAAGCCGCGTTCGGTCTCGGTGTCGCGCCAGGCGTCGGCCTTGCCGAGCACCTCCTCCATCTCCGGCTCGCTGAGGGCCGAGTGGCGGCGGATACGGCAGTGGGCGCCGGTGCGGCGGACGCGGTGCACGGCCTGCCGGGTCACCCGCATGTCGCGGCCGTCGAGGTCGAAGTCCGGCACGTGCAGGATCGCCTCGTCGCCGAGTTGGAGGGCGCCCAGTCCGGCGCGTGCGTAGGCCCGGGCACCGTCCTCGGAGGCGCCCATCGCGGCGGGCACCCAGGCGTAGCGGCGGGCCAGATCCAGCCAGCCGGCGATGGCGTGCGGCCAGGCCTCCCGGTCGCCGACCGGGTCCCCGCTGGCGAGGCACACGCCGGCCTCGACGCGGTAGGTGACGGCGGCCTTGCCGCTGGGTGAGAAGACGACGGCCTTGTCGCGCCGGGTGGCGAAGTAGCCGAGGGAGTCCTGGTCGCCGTAGACCTTGAGGAGGGCGCGGATGCGGGCCTCCTCGTCGTCGTGCAGGGCGGCCTCCATACGCTGCGAACGGAACAGTGTCGCCGCGGCGTTCAGGAGGGCGAGCGCGCCGAACAGGCCGAGCAGGAAGTACAGGGGGCGGGGTGGCCGTCCGTCGTAGGAGGCGCCGGAGACCAGACCGCCGCAGACCCGGTCGGCGGCCCAGGCCAGCCGTTGGCCGGGCGGCAGTGTGCCGGGGAACAGCTCGACCAGCCCCCAGCCGACGAGGATGCCCACGGCGAGCCCGACGGCCAGGACGCCGAGGGCTCTTCGTACGGCGGCACGGCGGGACGCCGCGTAGAACTCCTTGCGGGCGATGATCAGCAGGGCGAGCGCGAGGCCGCACACGATGAGGGACGGTACGGAGTCCGAGTAGTCGCCGACGATCGTGCCGAGGATGTCGGTCAGGACGAGCAGGCCCAGATAGACGACGACCAGCCACCAGGCGATCTTCTTGCGGGCGGCCGTCGCGGCGGCGAGCAGGAAGAGGAAGACGGCGTAGGCCAGGTTGGCGCTGACCGGGACGATGATCTGGTCCAGGACGCGCACGACGGGGCGGAGCGCGACGCGCAGTGGGGGGATGACGGCCAGCAGGGCGCAGAGCAGTCCGAGGGCGCCGAGGAAGGTCGCGAAACCCTCCGGCACCCTGCTGAGAAAGCCGTTCCCGGGCGGCCGTGTCCGGCCCGTGCTGTCCTTCGCCGGGGCCGCCTGCACGGTGGCAGTCATGTTCCGACTGTAGGAAGCCCGCGGCCTCCTCGCCCGTCGAGCGCCCTGCCCGACGGTGGGACCTGCGGGTTCCGATAGCCTCCCTGCCGTGACGGAACAGCACTCGCACCAGTTCGAGCGGGGCACGGACGGGCCCAAGGTCATCGTGGTCGGGGTGGACGGCTCCGACTCCTCGCTCCGCGCGGCGGCCTACGCCGGTGGCCTCGCCCGACGGCAGAACGCCCTGCTCGCCGTCGTGTACGTGCAGCCGGTGATGGCGGCGGGCGCGGCCCTCGGTGCGCCGGTCGCGGAGACGACCGACGAGATCGCGGAGGATCTGATCGCCCAGATCCGGGACGCCACCGAGCGGGTCAAGGGGATATTCGACGTCCGCTGGGAGTTCCACACCTTCCGCGGTGACCCGTACAACGGCCTGGTGAAGGCGGCGGACGACCTGAAGGCGGACGCCGTGGTGGTGGGCGCCTCGGAGCAGGCCGGTCACCGGATCGTGGGGTCCGTCGCGGTGCGGCTGGTGAAGGCCGGGCGTTGGCCGGTGACGGTGGTGCCGTAGGGGCGCGGATCGGCTGGGGCCGGGTCGCTCGGCGTGCGGGACCTGAGTTACGTGGTCCCGCACGCCGAGGCGACACGGGTCAGAGGGTCCGGAGGAAGTCGAGCAGAATGCGGTTGAATTCCTCGGGCTTCTCCAGGCTCGGGAAGTGCCCGGTGTCGTCGATGGTCACCGAGCGGCCGTTGCGCACGCCGCCGACGAGCCGTTCGGCCATGTCGATGCCGTCGGCCGCGTCGAGCTCGCCGTGGACGGCGAGGACGGGCACCTCGATCTGCGGGACGCGGCTCCACGGGTCGTCGAGGGGGACGAGCCAGTTCGTCTCGCCGAGGGTGTGCTTGGAGACGGTGTGCAGCGCCATCTCCCGCATCCTGCGCACGGCGTCGGGGTCCACGTCGTCCAAGGTGCGGTGCGGCCCGACCACGTTCTTGGCGAAGGCCTCGCCCCAGCCGGCGACGTCTCCCTCCCCCAGCATGCGCGCCGACTCGGCGGCCCGCTCCACGGTCCACGGGTCGGAGTACTCGAACGCGCTGGTCCCAGCACCGCTGACGACCACCGCGCGGACCAGCTCGGGGTATTCCAGCACGGTGTCGGTGACGACCGCCGCGCCCATGCACGAACCGACCAGGACCGCGGGCCCGGCGTCCAGGTGGCGCAGCAGGTCGCCGAGGTCGTCGGCCCAGCGGAACGGCTTGCTCGGGTTGGCGGAGAAGCCGAAGCCGCGCACGTCGGCCGCGACGACGCGGTGACCGGCGGAGACCAGGGCCGGTATCTGGTCGTCGAAGAAGCGGTGGTCGACCCACCCGGGGTGCACCAGGACCACGAGGTCACCGGCCCCGGCGTCGCGGTAGGCGAGCTCGCCGTCGGAGGAGGCGAAGAAGGACAGATCCGAAGCTGTTGTCGCTGTCGTCATGACAACTAAGGTGTCATCTTCGGGGAGGTTTGGCAACCCAGGTGTCATGATGGCCCGGTGAACGACGACCACACGCCCCTCTCCCCCGACGAACTCGGCCACCGCGTCAGCGAGGTGTTCGACCTGATCGGCGCGCTCTACCGACGCGGCCTGCGCAAGCTGGAGCAGGGCGAGGAGGTCGAGGGGGCCTCCGTCGGCGTGCGCTCCGTCCTGGTACTGCTGCACAGGTACGGGCCCATGACGGTGCCTCAGATGGCCCGGGTCATGTCACTGACCCGGCAGTTCGTGCAGCGCATGACCAACGACGCGATGGCCAGGGACTGGGTCGAGGCCACGCCCAATCCCGCGCACCAGCGGTCCTCGCTGATCCGGCTCACGGATGCGGGCGAGGCCGTCATCACCGCGATCCTCGCGCGCGAGCACGCCCTGAACCGGCAGGTCGGCGGGGGCGAGCTGACCGAGGCCGAGCTCCGGGCGTGCGTGCGCGTGCTGAAGGAGATGATGAAGACCTTCGACCACGCAGACATGGACGCGGACTGACCGTCGACACGGACCGGCCTACTCCCCCATACTGAGCCCGTCGTCGCCCGCGCCCCGGCTCAGCACGACGTCCCGGATCCGGTCGCGCACACCGCGCAGTTCAGCGCCCCGGGCGATGGCCCGGTTGAGGTTGATCACGCGCCCCGCGTCGATGTCGAACAGCTGGGGAATGAACTCGGCCTTCTTGACCTCCCAGCGATCGCCGTTCTCCTTCGGCGGGTCGAAGGTGAAGCGGCCGAGGGTGGACTGGTTGCCACGCGGGTCCTGCACGCCCTGCTCGTTGTACATCGCGCCTGCGACCTGGTCGCCCATGCCGTAGACCACCCAGGTGCCGTTGACCTTCTCGTACGCCTGGGGGACATGCGCGTGGGTGCCGAGGATCAGGTCGATGTCGGGGCGGCCGCCGGTCTTCGAGGCGGTGAGTTCGCGCGCGAGGGTGACCTGCGTGTCGTCGGGGGCGTCCTGCCATTCGGTGCCCCAGTGCATCGACACGACGATGACGTCGGCGCCCCCTTTCCGGGCGGCACGGGCGTCCGCCACGATCTTGGCCTGGTCGATGAGGTTGACCGCCCAGGGCTGTCCCGGCGGCAGCGGAAAGCCGTTCACGCCGTATGTGTACGCGAGGTGCGCGACCTTGGCGGCACCCGCGCGCAGCACCGTCACGGACCGCGCCTCCCCCTCGGTGCGCGCCGTCCCCGCGTGCCGTACGCGCGCCTCGTCCAGGGCGTTCAAGGTGCGCAGGATGCCGGCGGCACCGTCGTCGAGGCTGTGGTTGGAGGCGGTGGAGCAACTGTCGTATCCGGTGTCGGCGGCACCGCGGGCCACCTCCGGCGGGGACTTGAAGGTCGGGTATCCGGTGTACTGGCCGTCGGCGCCGTAGACGGTCTCCATGTGACACAGCGCCAGGTCGGCGCGGGAGACGACGGGTTTGACGCCGGCGAGCATCGGGCGGAAGTCGTAGCCGGAGCCACCGGCGTCGAAGCGGGCACGGTCGATGATGGAGGTGTGCGGGAGGATGTCGCCGGAGGCGACGAGCGTGAAGCCGCGGGGGTTGGCGGAGGGGCCTGACTGCCCCGAAATCTTGCGGTTGTTGGCCTGGCAGGCGGCGCCTGCAGCGAGGGCGGCCGTCAGAGCGAGGGCCACAAGTCGACTGCGTGCAATCATCAGCTCACCCCGTATGGTCGTATTACCCACCAATACGTATGAAAGCCGGGCGATCCGTAAACAATTCGGCCGCTGCTGTTAGCCCGTCCGGCCCGTCCCGAATAGGCGGAAGGAACCGTTCGTCGTACCGTTCGCCGACGCGATCGACCGTCCGTCGCAGACCCGTGCGTGCGCCCTGTCACAAAACAGCCGCCTGCGATGGCATACGGCCATGACGGCCGGAACCACCCTCACCAACGGGACGACGACCGCCGAGCACGAGCTCGCCGCGCTGCAGCGCGAGCACGGCCGGCCCCTCTTCGCACTGCTGCTCCGACTCTGCGACGGCGACCGGCAGCGCGCCGAGGATCTCGTGCAGGAGACGCTGGTGCGCGCCTGGCAGCATCCCGAGGCGCTGCGCGCGGACGACTTCGACTCCGTACGGCCGTGGCTGATGACCGTCGGACGGCGGCTCGCCATCGACGCACGGCGGGCCCGGCAGGCGCGGCCGCCTGAGGTGGGGGATGCGATCCTGGAGAACGCCCGGGTGATGTCCGATCACGCCGAACGGGCCGCGGAAGTGCTCGATGTGCGCGAGGCTGTGAAGACACTCACTCCGGAGCACCGTGAAGTCCTGGTGCTCGTGTACTTCCAAGGGGCGAGTGTTGCAGAGGCCGCGGAAACCCTGGGTATTCCGCCCGGTACCGTGAAGTCCCGCGCTTACTATGCGCTGCGCGCCCTGCGCAGGGTGCTTCCGGGATACGCGGCCGACCTGCGGTGAAACCAACGGCTGAGTCAAACCTCCGTAAAGCGCCTTGCTGAGGACCCCGGTTGAGTAATCGGCTGTCCTCATCCGTGTTCCGGATTGGGCCGGGACCCACGGGTCCCGCGGGTCGGGCGACGCACTCACCGGAGGAAGGCAGGAAGGGATGCTGCACAGAGGTCAAGAGAGCACGGACGGCACCGGCGGCGGTGAACTGACCGTCCCCATGGCTTGGTTGTACGCCGAGTACATCGCCGACGAGCTGCTGCGGACCGGCGATCTCATGCCGCCGACGTCCTTCGAGTTCCGCGCCGGGCGCGACGCCCTGGCGCTGACCATCTTCCTCTCCGACACCGACGGCGAACTCTCCGGCATCCGGGTGGTCTCCCAGCTGGAGACCTGGCTGTCGCTGACCGCGTACGACCAGCCGTGGCAGCACTGGGTACGCGAACGCATGGCGGGCCTCGCGGCCGAGGCCGCCGAGTCCGGCGGGCCCGCACCCGACCTTGAGCTCGCCGAGGCGGCCTGGCGCTGGCTGCAGGAGACCGAGCTGCTCGCGCCCGATCTGAACGCGGTGCCGGGCGGCGGTGCGCTGGTCGGCGAGGACGAGGGGCCGAAGGTGTGGACTCCGGCGTGGCAGCTGGGGCTGCCGCTCGGGCATCTCGCCATCCACCTTTTTTAAGTTCTTTCCTCCCCGGACCAATCCTCGACGCCGACCGCTCCGAATCCCTTGGTTGCGATTCTGTGTAGGCCTTGAGTGATTCGACTGCCTGGTGCGTACCAGTGGGCGCAAGGAGTAACACACCCCACACCCAACGGCACGAGGATTCGGCATGAGGTCCCTGGAGAGGCATCGCGACGTCGCCGCGTACGCGCTCGGCGTGCTGAACGAGGCGGAGGCATTCCGCTTCGAGGACCACCTCATGGAGTGCGCGCGCTGCGCCGCACACGTGACCGAGTTCGGGCCGGTCACCCGCCAGTTGATGTTGTACCGGCGGTCCACGCCCCAGTTCGTGCACCCGATGACCAAGCCCGGCCCGCAGCTGCTGAACCGGCTGCTCGAAGCGGTGGCGAACCGCCATCGCGCGCTGCGCCGCCGCACCCTGTACGCCGTGGCCGCCTCGGTCGTGATCGCCCTCGCCGGGCCCGCCGTCGCGATCATGGCGGGCGGCGAGGACAAGACCGTACAGATCGTCGAGGCGACCGACGCGCGGTCGGGTGTGTGGGCGCAGGTGACGAGCGAGAACGAGGCCTACGGCAGCCAGGTGGAGCTGAAGGTGAAGGACGGCGCCGGTCCGCGCGCCTGTCATCTCATCGCCATCGGCCGGGACGGCTCGGAGGAGACGGTGACCAGTTGGTCGGCCGCCCACCACGACGCCCGGGAGAACACCATGATGGGGGCCTCGGCGATGCACAGCGACGAGATCCTGCGGTACGAGGTGCGGACGGCGGACGGCGACCACCTGGTGACGCTTCCGTCCCGGTGAGACCTCCGTCCCGGTGAAACCTACTTCAGCAGCCGCGACATTCTGCGGTCCGCCAGCGGCTTCCCGCCCGTCTGGCAGGTGGGGCAGTACTGGAGCGAGGAGTCGCTGAAGGAGACCTCGCGGACGGTGTCGCCGCACACCGGGCACGGCTCTCCGGCGCGGCCGTGGACGCGCAGGCCGCTCTTCTTCGCCGCCTTGAGACGTCCGGCGGCAAGCCCCCGGGAGCGGTCGACGGCCTCGGTGAGGGTGGTACGCAGCGCCGCGTAGAGCCTGGCCGTCTCCTCCGCGGTCAGCGAGGAGGCCAGCTTGAAGGGGGACATCTTCGCCGCGTGCAGGATCTCGTCGCTGTAGGCGTTGCCGACCCCGGCGATCAGGCTCTGGTCGCGCAGGGCGCCCTTGAGTTGACGCCGCTCGTCCTTCAGCAGGGCCGCGAAGCGCGTCTCGTCGAAGTCCTCGGCGAGCGGGTCCGGGCCCAGCCGGGCCACGCCCGGGACCTGCTGTGGGTCCTGGACGACGTAGACCGCGAGGCGCTTTTGTGTGCCGGCCTCGGTGAGGTCGAAGCCCGCGCCGGTCTCCAGGGCCACGCGCAGCGCGAGCGGGCCCTTTCCGGGACGGGGCATGCCGCTCGGCAGCCGGTCCTTCCAGTGCAGCCAGCCCGCACGGGCCAGGTGGGTCACCAGATGCGGGCCGTCCGCCGTGGCGAGGTCGAGGAACTTGCCGTACCGGTGCACGGCGACGACCTGATGGCCCTCGACGGCGGTGACCGGCGGGTCGTACGTCTTGAGGACGCTGATCGCGACGGGCAGCACACGGACGATCTCGTGGCCGACCAGGTGCTCGGTCAGGAAGTCCTTGAGCGCTTCGACCTCGGGGAGTTCCGGCATACGTCCAGAGTGCCATCCGGCACCGACAGTGCCAGGCGGGTCCGCACGGGCCCCTCCGCCCGGACGCCGCCGCTGGGGGGCTTCTGATGGATCGCCGTGGGAGAAGGAGCGGCGTTCGGTGCGTGCTCTCGGCGTGCCGGGCGGAAGTCCTCGTAGCGGAGCTACTAGGCCTTTCGTCCGGTGCGGCGAGAGGGCGTGCCGGGCGTCGCGACGCCGCGGAGATCCATCAGAAGCCCCCTAGCCCCGCTCCGGCACCACGAACTCGCACCACACGCACTTGCCGCCGCCCCGCGCCTCCACGCCCCACACGTCGGTGAGCAGGTCGACCAGGAGCAGCCCGCGGCCGGAGACACCGGACTCGCCCGCCTCACGGCGGCGTGGCAGGGCACTGGAGGAGTCCTCGACCTCGACACGCAGACGGCGTTCGGAGCCGGTCAGGACGCGCAGGGTCACTATCGCGGATCCCTCGGTGTGCATCAGGGCGTTGGTGATCAGTTCGTCGGCGACCAACTCGATCTCGTCAGCCCGGTCCCCGGCGTTCCAGGCGCGCACGGCGGCGCGGATCATGTGCCGGGCGCCGGTGAGGGCCTCGGGGTCTCCGGGCGCGACGTGCTGCTGGAGACGGCCGCCGGGCTGAGGGGCGTCCAGGACGCGGCGGCGCAGCAGGAGCAGGGCCACGTCGTCGTCGCCGCCGCGTTCCTCGGCCACGTCGATGAGGCGGTCGGCGAGGTCCCGTACGTCGTCCGGGCCGGTGGCGATGAGTGCGGTGAGGGTCTGCATGCCGTCGTCCAGGTCGGCGCCGGGCTGTTCGACCAGACCGTCGGTGCACAGCAGCAGAGTGCGGTCGGAGTCCAGCTCGATGGTGCCGACCGGGTATTCGAGCCGCCCGAACTCCGCGGACAGGCCCAGCGGCAGCCCGCCCTCGATGGGGACCCGGCGGCAGCTCCCGCCGGGCTCCCGGATCAGCGGGTCGATATGGCCGGCCCGGACCACCTGCACGACTCCGGTGGCCAGGTCGGCCTCCGCGTACAGGCAGGTCGCGAAGCGGTCGGTGTCCAGCTCGTGCAGGAACACCGAGGCGCGGGCCATCACGGTGGCCGGGGTGTGCCCCTCGGCGGCGTAGGCACGCAGCACGATGCGCAGTTGCCCCATGACGGCGGCGGCGTGCGTGTCGTGGCCCTGGACGTCGCCGATGACGGCGCCGACCCGTCCGCCCGGCAGCGGGATCAGGTCGTACCAGTCGCCGCCGATGTCCCGGCCGAGGGAGCCTGCGGCACCGGCGGCGCGGTAGCGGACGGCGATGTCGGCGCCGGGGACGCTGGGGATGGTGCGCGGCAGCATGGCCTGCTGGAGGTCGGTGGCGAGGTCCTTCTCCTGCTCGTAGAACATGGCCCGCTGCAGGCTCTGCGCGATGCTGCTGCCGAGGGCGACGAGCACGTTGCGGTCCTCGGTGGAGAAGCCGTCGCGGTCGCTGTAGAGCAGTCCGATGGCGCCGATCGGCCGGGCCTGGGCGATCAGCGGGAGATAGGCGGCGGCCGTGATGTTCAGGTCGGTGATGTGCGGCCAGAGGATGGGGTAGCTCTCCGCGAACTCCTCCGGCGACTCGATGAACCGCGGGGTGAGGGTCCTGACCACCTCGCTCATCGGGTACTGCTCGTCTATTCGGGTGACCAGCGTCCCCGGCACGAAGCTGCCCGCGGGCCCCTCGGCGACCAGCCGGATACGTCCGGCCTCGACCAGGCCCATCACCAGGCTGGTGGCACCGAGGTGGGTCAGACCGTGGGTGTCCTTGAGGACGTCGATCACGTCCTGCACGGTGCGGGCGTGCGCGAGGGCGGCCGTGGTGAGCTGGACGACGTTGGTCTGCCGACGCCGGGCCTCGTCCTCGGCGGCCTGCTCGCGCCGCTCCTCGCTCTCGGCGAGTTCGTCGGTGGCGTCACGGACGATGCCGACGATGCGGCGCGGGCGGCCCGTCTCGTCGCGCCGGATGTAGCCCTGGGTGTGGGTCCAGCGCAGGCTGCCGTCGCGGCAGCGGATACGGAAGTAGGCGCCGTAGTTCTCGCTGCCGTCCTTCAGGGCCTTGGAGACCATGCCGTCCAGCCGGTAGGCCTCCGGCGGCGGCACCCGGATCGCCAGGGTCGCGGGGTTCCCGTCGTATTCGTCCGGGCGCAGATCGAAGACCTCGTGGGCCTGGGCGTCCATGTGGAACACACCGGTGTCCAGGTCCCAGTCGAAGGTGCCCATGTGGTTGAGCGCCAGGATCGGGTCCGGGTGGGCGGGCCAGTCCTCCGGGAGTGACGGGGCGCTCGCTCCCCGATCAACCATGGGCCCACCTTGCCAGGGTTTGCCGGATTCTTCGACTGGGGCGACGGAACCGGTCAGCTGCCGAAGACGTCGGTGGGGCTGCCGAAGACGCTGTCGACGGTGCGCGGCGCGTCGGGGACCAGCCCGGGTGAGGCGGGCGCGCTGGGCGTACCGGGCGTGCTGGGCTCGGTCCCGGGTTCGGACACCCCGGGCGACGCCGTGACGGTGGCCGTCGGACAGTCGGTGGCACGGCGGGCCGACGAGGTCTTGGCGTCGTCCGCGGCACCGGAGGCCGCACCGGAAGCAGCGCCGGAGGTGGCACTGGGAGTGACGGTGACCGTGGGGGGCACGCACCCGCTCGGCGACTGCTCCGGCGAGGCGGACTCGCCGGACGGGGACGCGCTCTCGTGCGTGCCGTCCTCGCCGGGCCAGGTGCCGGAGGCGCTGTCATGCGGGTGCGGGACACGGGTCGGGGGCACGGGCCGCGGCGTCGGGGGCAGGGGGCTCGACGGCGGTACGACATGGTCGTGGTCGTGGCCCCGGTGGCCGATCGGCCGCTCGATCCAGGTGTTGACGTCGACGTCGATGATCGTGATGTCGTTGATCACCCGGGTCGCCGGGGTCACCACGATCACCTGGCTCGGCCGGTACCCGGACCAGGCCCGCCCGCTGGTGCCGGACTCACCGCGCGTCCCGACGGGCGGGGCGAGCGGATTGCCGCAGGCGCAGCGCACCCGGGGCACACCGTGGTCGTCGACCAGGACGGCGGTGCCCGCCTGGAGGACCGACTGGTAGCCGGTCGTACGGCCGTCGCGGTAACCGTGGTTGGTGACCCGGGTGTCGGCGCGCAGCACGACCGAGGTCAGCCCGCGCAGATAGCCGGGGATCGACGCCTGGGAGACGCCCGCGGCCTGGGCGAAGCCGCGGGCCCTGTCCCGGTCGGCGGTGAGCCGCTCGATCTGCCGCCGCACATCGCAGCTCCCGGTCCCTCGGGTGCCGCCGTACAGACCGGGCGTCTCACCGGACAGGGACTGCGGTTCCGCCCGCCCCGAGTGGGCCGGCCGCGGCGTTCGGGTGACCGGCGACGGGGTGGCCGTGGAGGTCGCCGTGGAGTCCGTGAAGGGGTCCGGGCCCCGGGCCGCCGCGGGCTGGAGGAAGATCTCCCCGCCCGTTGTCGCGCTCTCGCCGCTGTCGACGGCGCACCCGCCGGCGAAAAGGGCCGCCGAAAGTGTGCAGGCCGTGACGATGGATCGGGTAGGTGTCCGCACCACGACCTCCCACCGACTGTCGACTGACGGGCATTTCGCCCCTCATTGTCTGCTTCACTCACTTGGGTTACGCAAGCGGAGAGGTGATATACGGAGAGTCACCTGGGTCGGTTGGCGCGACAATGACAGAAGGAGGGGTAGGGCCGTGGACTGGTTCGTCGCACCGGACTACTGGACGAGTCGGCTGGTCTTCCAGCGGGCTCTGGCCGGCGTGTACCTCGTCGCGTTCCTGACGGCGGCCCTGCAGTTCCGGGCGCTCATGGGCGAGCGCGGCATGCTGCCCGTGCCGCGCTTCGTCGCCCGGGTGCCCTTCAAGGCCGCCCCGAGCGTGTTCCACCTCCACTACTCGGACCGGTTCTTCGCGGCCTGCGCCTGGGCCGGCTGCGCGGTGTCGGCGGCGTTGCTGGCCGGGCTGGACTCCCTGGTGCCCCTGTGGGCCGCGATGCTGCTGTGGCTGATCCCCTGGGCGCTGTACCTCTCCATCGTCAACGTCGGCCAGACCTGGTATTCGTTCGGCTGGGAGTCCCTGTTGCTGGAGGTCGGCTTCCTCGCCGTCCTCCTCGGCAACGACGAGGTGGCGCCGCCGATCGTGGTGCTGTTCCTGCTGCGCTGGATCCTGTTCCGGGTCGAGTTCGGTGCGGGCCTGATCAAGATGCGCGGCGACGCCTGCTGGCGGAAGCTGACCTGCCTCGACCACCATCACGAGACCCAGCCGATGCCGGGCCCGCTGAGCTGGTTCTTCCACCATCTGCCGAAGCCGCTGCACCGCGTCGAGGTGGCCGCCAACCACTTCACCCAACTCGTCGTGCCCGTCCTCCTCTTCACTCCGCAGCCGATCGCGACGGCAGCCGCCTCGCTGATGATCCTCACCCAGCTGTGGCTGGTCCTGTCCGGCAACTTCTCCTGGCTGAACTGGATCACCATCGTGCTGGCCCTGTCGGCGCTGCGGTTCCCGAGTGGTGCGCCCTCCGTGCCGGGCGCGCCGCTGTGGTACGAGGTCGTGGTGCTCGCGGTCGCGGCGCTCCTCGTCCTCCTGAGCTATCACCCGGTCGCCAACATGATCTCCCGCCGCCAGGTCATGAACCGCTCCTTCGACCCGCTCCATCTGGTCAACACCTACGGCGCCTTCGGCAGCGTCAGCAGGATCCGGTACGAGGTGGTGATCGAGGGCACCGCCGACGACGTGCCGCGTGAGGACTCGGACTGGCGGGAGTACGAGTTCAAGGGCAAGCCCGGCGATCCCCGGCGCTGGCCGCGCCAGTTCGCGCCGTACCACCTCCGGCTGGACTGGCTGATGTGGTTCGCCGCCCTGTCGCCCGCGTACGCCGGGGCGTGGTTCGGTGCCCTGGTGGAGCGGCTCCTGGAGAACGACCGCGACACCCTGAAGCTGCTGCGCCGCTCGCCGTTCCCGCCCGACGAGCCGCCCCGTCACATCCGCGCCCGTCTCTTCCGCTACCGCTACACGACCTGGCGTGAGCTGCGGGAGACGGGGGCGTGCTGGGAACGGGTGTATGTGCGGGAGTATCTGCCGCCCACGCGGCTGGCGGGGGTGGCTCAAAGATCGTGAGGAGTTGTCATGGACGGTCAGCAGGATCAGGTAAGGGTCGTCACGCCCCGCGACCGTAGGCCGGGGCCCCCGACTCCGGGGATGGACCGGCAGGAGGCGTTCGCCACCGAGGCGACATGGTCGGGTTACGTCCGCACCGAGGCCGGCATGGTCTCCGGCTGGCACCACCACGGCGACTGGGAATCAGTGATCTACGTCCTCACCGGCGCGCTGCGCATGGAGTTCGGCCCGGACGGCGCGAACACGGTGGAGGCGGGCCCCGGCGACTTCATCCATGTCCCCAAGGGCGCCGTTCACCGAGAGAGCAACCCTTCGGCCGAGGCCGCCGACATCATCGTCGTCCGAGCCGGCGCCGGAGGAGAGTCGACCTTCAACGTCGACGGGCCGGAACGGAGCTGAGACGGGCAGGCGCTGCCGAGCGGGCCGCCGTCAAAGACCGTAGACCTGGGCGGCGGTGCCCGCGAAAAGCCGTGTGCGTTCGGCGTCGGAGAGCGCACCGGTCAACTCCCCTGCGGCATCCAGCACTTGACCGTACGTCGCCGCGAGCGTGCACACCGGCCAGTCCGATCCGAACATCAACCGGCCCGGGCCGAACGCGTCCAGGACCACATCGGCGTACGGGCGCAGGTCGTCGACCGTCCAGGAGGCGAGGTCGGCCTCGGTGACCATGCCGGAGAGCTTGCAGACGGTGTTGGAGAGGGCGGCGAATGAGCGTACGGCGGTTTCCCAGGGCTCCCGCTCGCCGGAGGCGATGGGCGGTTTGCCGAGGTGGTCCAGGACGAAGGTGAGGTCCGGGTGGTCCGCGGCGGCCTTGACGCAGGCCGGCAGCTGGTGCGGCAGCACGACCAGGTCGTGGACCAGCCCCGCGTCCGCCACGGCCGTCAGCCCGCGCCGTACGTCCGCACGCAGCAGCCACTCCGGGTCGGGCTCGCCCTGCACCTGGTGGCGGATCCCCTTGAGGTACGGCCCGCCGGGCAGTTCCCGCAGCCGGGCGAGTTCGTCGGCGACGTCCGGGCGGGTGAGGTCGGTCCAGCCGACGACTCCGGCGATCAGTTCATGTGCGGAGGCGAGGGCGAGGAACTCCGGGGTCTCCTCGGCGACCGTGACCGTCTGGACGAGGACGGTGCGCTCGACGCCCGCTGCCCGGGCCTCGGGGGCCAGGTCGGCGACGGTGAAGTTCCGCCTCAGCGGCCGGAGTTCGGGGCCCGTGATCCAGTCCTGGTCCCGCACCGACAGGTCCCAGACGTGGTGGTGTGCGTCGACGACGGTCACGGCAGCTCCCCTACGACGGGGAGGCCGGCGTCCGCGCCCTCGTCGGAGTAGTCGTGCACCACGTCGAGCAGTTCGGCCATGCGGGCCGGCCAGGCCACGTTGACCGGGAGCTTCTCCAGCTCGGCGAGGAGGCGGCCGTAGTCCTCGCAGTCCAGGACATGGAAGAGGTCAGTGCCTCCACGCTCGAATGCGCTCGCGCGGGGGGACCCCCACCGCCCGATCGTCCAGGAGATCGCCCCGGCGGCGCGGATGGCATCGGTCAGCTCGACCGGCACCTCCTGGCGGGCGGCCTCGTACTCGGCGATCCGGTCCGCGCGGACCTTGGTGTGCAGGGCGATTCTCATGAAGCTTCCTTGTCGGACAGCAGGCCGGACTCCAGCAGTTCCTGCCAGAACGCCATCGGCACCTCCGTCGCGAACTGCTCGGCACAGTCCCGGACTTCGTCGGCCGACCTGACACCCACGAGGACGCTCGCGACGGCCGGGTGCGCGGCGCAGAAGGCGAGGGCGGCGGCCCGCAGGGTGATGCCGTGGCGGTCGGCGAGGGACTTCAGGCGCAGTGCGCGGTCCAGCAACTCCTGCTGGACTTGCGCGTAGTTGTACGTCGCGTCGGGCCTCGGATCGGCCAGGAGGCCGGAGTTGAAGGCACCGCCGACGACGACGGAGGTGTGGCACTCGACCGCCACGGGCAGCAGGTCGTCGAGCGCGCTCTGGTCCAGCAGCGTGTAGCGGCCGGCGCACAGCACCACGTCGACGTCGGTGTCGGTGACGAAGCGGGTGAGCATCTCGGCCTGGTTCATCCCGGCGCCGATCGCGCCCACCACGCCCTCGGAGCGCAACTGCTCCAGCGCCGGATAGCCCTCGCGGAAGGCCTGTTCGGCATGGTCGTCGGGGTCGTGGAGGTAGACGACGTCGACGCGGTCGAGGCCGAGCCGCTCCAGGCTCCCCTCCAGGCTGCGTCGTACGCCGTCCGCGCTGAAGTCCCAGACGCGGCGCTGGTCGGCGGGGACTGCGAAACCGTTGGCCAGGTCGTCGCCCGTCGGGTCGGGCACCGGTTCCAGGCGGCGGCCGACCTTGGTGGAGATCGTGTACGCGTCGCGCGGGTGCTCCCGCAGCGCCGCGCCGAGGCGCCGTTCGGACAGGCCGAGGCCGTAGTGCGGGGCCGTGTCGAAGTAGCGGATGCCGCGCTGCCATGCCGCGTCCACCGCCTCGTGCGCCTGCTGCTCGCCGACCTCGCTGTAGAGGTTGCCGATGGCGGCCCCGCCGAAGGCCAGCGGGCTGACCTCGACGTCGGTGCGGCCGAGGCGGTTCACCGGCCGACCGGCCTGAGGCGCAGGCCCTGCATGCCGCCGTCGACAGCGAGGGCGGTACCGGTGGTGGCGCCGGAGAGCGGGCTCGCGAGGTAGGCGACGGCGCCCGCGACCTCGGCGGCCGAGACGAGGCGGCCGGTGGGCTGGCGGGCCTCCAGGGCGGCGCGTTCGGCGGCCGGGTCGGGAGCTCGGGACAGCAGCCGTCCGACCCAGGGGGTGTCCACCGTGCCGGGGTTGACGCAGTTGACGCGGATGCCCTCGCGGACGTGGTCGGCGGCCATGGCGAGGGTGAGGGAGTACACGGCGCCCTTGGTCGCGCTGTACAGCGCCCGCTGCGGGAGCCCCGCCGTGGCCGCGATGGAGCAGGTGTTGACGATCGCCGCGTGCGTGGAGTCGCGCAGATGCGGGAGGGCGGCGCGTGCGACCCGCACCATGCCGATGACATTGACGTCCATGACCCGGTGCCACTCGGCGTCGTCATTGTCCTCGACGGTGCCCTGAGCGCCGATCCCGGCATTGTTCACCACCACGTCCAGCCCGCCGAGCTCGGCGACAGCGGCGGCCACGGCCTCGCGCACCGAGGCGTCGTCGGTCACGTCGGCGCGGAAGGCGAGCAACGGCTTGTCGACGGAGGACGGGTCCAGGTCGAGTACGGCGACCTGGGCGCCGCGTGCGGCGAGGAGTTCGGCGGTGGCCCGGCCGATGCCGGAGGCGCCTCCCGTCACCAGCGCCTTGAGACCCTCGAAGTCGCTCATGCCGCGTGCCCCTTCTCTTGGGCGGTCTTGAGGTCGGCGGCCCAGAAGGCGCCGTCCGGGAACGTGTACCGCGCGATCGACTCGGGCCGCATGGCCGCCGAGAAGCCGGGCGCGGTGGGTGCCGTGTAGTGACCTTCCCTGATCAGCACCGGGTCGAGGAAGTGGTCGTGCAGATGGTCGACGTACTCGATGACACGGTCCTCGGTGGTGCCGGTGACGGCCACGTAGTCGAACATCGACAGGTGCTGGACGAGTTCGCAGAGTCCGACGCCGCCCGCGTGCGGGCACACGGGCACGCCGAACTTGGCGGCGAGCAGCAGGATGGCGAGGTTCTCGTTGACGCCGCCGACGCGGGCCGCGTCGATCTGGAGGACGTCGAGGGCGCCGGCCTGGAGGAGTTGCTTGAAGACGACCCGGTTCTGCACGTGCTCGCCGGTGGCGACCTTGACCGGGGCGACGGCCTCACGGACGGCGGCGTGCCCGAGGACGTCGTCCGGGCTGGTGGGCTCCTCGATCCAGTACGGGTCGAACTGAGCGAGGGCCTTGGTCCAGCGGATCGCCTCGGCCACGTCCCAGCGCTGGTTGGCGTCGATCGCCATGCGGATGCCGGGCCCGACGACCTCGCGGGCGACACGGCAGCGCCGTACGTCGTCCTCCAGGTCGGCGCCGACCTTCAGCTTGATCTGGCGGAAGCCGTCGGCGACGGCCTCGGCGGCGAGGCGGGTGAGCTTCTCGTCGTCGTAGCCGAGCCACCCGGCGGAGGTGGTGTACGCGGGGTAGCCGTGCTCCATGAGCTGGGCCACGCGCTCCTGCGCGCCCTCGCGCCCCCGGCGCAGGATGGCCAGCGCCTCTTCGGGCGTGAGCGCGTCGGTGATGTACCGGAAGTCGATCTGCCGGACGATCCACTCCGGGTCGGCGTCGGCGAGGAGCCGCCACAGGGGCTTCTCGGCCCGCTTGGCGGCCAGGTCCCACACGGCGTTCATGACCGCGCCGATCGCCATGTGCATCACGCCCTTCTCGGGGCCGAGCCAGCGCAGCTGGCTGTCGCCGATCAGGTCGCGGTTGAGGGTCCCCGGGTCGGCGCACAGCTCATCGACGGACCGGCCCACGACATGGGCGCGCAGCGCCTCGATCGCGGCGACCTGGACCTCGTTGCCCCGCCCGATGGTGAAGCTGAACCCGTGCCCCTCGTGCCCGTCGGCCGCGTCGGTGCGCAGCACGACGTACGCCGCCGAGTAGTCGGGGTCGGGGTTCATCGCGTCGGAGCCGTCGAGCTCGCGCGAGGTGGGGAAGCGGATGTCATAGGTGTCGACCGCGGTGACGCGGGTGGAGGTGCCGGGGGCCTGGGACACTGAAGTCCTTTCCGTCAGGGGGCAGTGGGCAGCCGGGGTCAGTCCTGGGCCCGGCCCGTCGTGACACGGGCGATCATGAGGGCGATCAGGATGATTCCGCCGTAGATGGCCTGGATCCAGAACGACGGGACCTGGGCGAGGGTGAGCAGGTTCTGGACGACACCCAGCAGGAGTACGCCGGTCAGGGCGCCGAACATGGTGCCCTTGCCGCCGTCGAGGCTGATGCCTCCGATCACCGCGGCCGCGAACACGGTGAAGATCATGTTGTTGCCCTGGTTGGCGCTGATCGCGCCGACGTAGCCCGTCTGGATGATGCCGCCGACGGCCGCGAGGGTGCCTGCCACGACGAACACGCCGAGCATCACGCGCTCGACCCGGATGCCGGCCGCGCGGGCGGCGTCCGCGTTGCCGCCGATGGCGTACAGGGCGCGTCCGATGCGGTGGTACTTGAGCACGAACCCGGCGATCGCGAAGGCGGCCGCCGCGAGCCACACCGACATCGGGATGCCGATGAAGGTCGTGGTGGCCAGGGAGTAGAAGCTCTCGGGCATCCCGAACAGCGTCTTGCCCTTGGTCGCGCCGACCAGCAGCCCGCGCAGGACGATCAGCATCGCCAGCGTCACGATGAACGCGTTGAGCTTGAACTTCACGACCAGGACGCCGTTGAAGGCACCCACGGCCGCGCCCACCAGCAGGATCGCCAGCAGGGAGAGGGCGGCGGGGAGTTCGGTGCCCCAGCCGGACTGGGCGGCGGGCAGCACGAGGAGCGCGCCGACGGCGGGCGCGATGCCGACGACCGATTCCAGCGACAGGTCGAACTTGCCGGTGATCAGGACGAGCGACTCGGCCAGCACGACCATCGCCAGCGCGGCGGACGCGCCGAGGATCGAGATCAGGTTCCGCTCGGTGAGGAACGAGTCGTTGACCACCGCGCCGAGCGCCATGAGGAGCAACAGGGCGGGAACCAGGGCGAGTTCGCGTGCGCGGCGGAGCAGGACCGTCCTGGCGGCACGGGCGTCCGGCACCTTCACGGGCAGGGCCGGTGGGGCCTTGGTGTCAGCCATGGTGGTCCACTCCTTCGATGGAGGCGATCAGCTCGTGGTCGCGCCAGCCCGCCGGGTGCTCGGCGACGACACGGCCGTGGAACAGGACGAGGACGCGGTCGCAGCGGCGCAGGTCGTCGAGTTCGTCGGAGACGACGAGCACGGCGATGCCGTCCTCACGGGCGCTGTCCACCCGGGCCAGCAGGGATTCCTTGGACTTCACGTCGACGCCCGCGGTGGGGTTGATCAGCACGAGCAGCCGGGGTTCGGAGGCCAGCGCGCGGGCCATGACGACCTTCTGCGCGTTGCCGCCGGACAGGTCGGAGACGGGCTGGTCGGGGCCCTCGGTGTGAATGTCGAGGCGTTCGATGAGGGCAGTGGCCAGGCCGCGCTTGCGTTCAGTGCCGACGAAACCGAAGCGGCCGAGCCGCTCCAGGACGCTCATGGTGGCGTTGTCGCCGATGGTCATGCCGGCGACCAGGCCCTGGTCGTGCCGGTCGCGCGGCACACAGGCGACGCCGGCCCTGAGGGCGACCTGCACATCGCCGAACGGCAGCCGCTCGCCGCCCAGTTGGACCGTCCCACCGGTCGGGGTGTGCAGCCCGGCGAAGGACTCGGCGAGCTCGACCTTCCCGCTGCCGCTGATCCCGGCGAGCCCGACGACCTCGCCGCGCCGGACGGTGAGGTCGATGCCCTGGTACGCCGGTGAGGTGAGTCCGCGCGCTTCGAGGAGGACGGGGGCGTCGTGGTCGACGTCCCTCGGGTCAACGGCCTGTTCGGCGATGACCTCCAGGGACTCCCCCGCCATGGCCTCCACCAGGGCCCGGCGCGGGAGTTCGGCGACCGGGGCGGTGGTGATCCAGCGGGCGTCACGCAGGACCGTGACGGTCTGGCAGACCTCGTACACCTCCTGGAGGTGGTGCGAGATGAACAGGAAGGTGACGCCGGAGTCCTGGAGCGCCCGCATGCGGGTGAACAGCCGCTCGATCTCACGCTTGTCGAGCTGTGCGGTGGGCTCGTCGAGGATGATGAAGCGGGCGCCGAAGCTCAACGCCCTTGCGATCTCCACCATTTGGCGGTCCTCGACCTTGAGGTCGGCGGTGCGGGCCTCGGGGTCGACGTGCACGTCCCAGGTGGCGAGGAGTTCGGCGGCCTCCGCGCGCAGCCTGCGCCAGCTGATGAAGCCGCGGTTGAGCGGCTGCCGGTTGACGTACAGGTTCTCGGCGACCGTCAGCTCGGGGACGACGGTGGGCTTCTGGTAGACGCAGGCCACCTTGCGGCGCCATGCGTCACGGTCGGCCGGCGAGGGCGCGGGCTCGCCGTCGAAGCGGACCTCACCCTCGTCGGCGGCCTGGAGTCCGGTGAGGATCTGGACCAGGGTCGACTTGCCGGCGCCGTTGCGGCCGACGAGGGCGTGCGACTCCCCGGGCAGCACGGTGAGCCGTCCGTCGGCGAGAGCGGTGGTGGGGCCGTAGCGCTTGACGATGTCGCGTGCCTCGACGAGGGGGGTGATCACGGGCGTACTCATTTGACCGTGTTGCCCCAGAGCTTGGGGTCGTCGACGTTGTCCTTGGTGACCAGCGGGGCGGGCAGCTGGTCCTCCAGGATGCCGCTGGGCAGCTTGACGATGGTCGAGTCGTGGTCGGTGGGACCGGGCTCGAACTTCTTCCCCTCCATCGCCGCCTTGATGTAGTACATGCCGTACTTGGCGTACAGGTCGGCGGGCTGGGAGACGGTCGCGTCGATCTCGCCCTTGCGGATGGCGTCGTACTCCTGCGGGATGCCGTCGTTGGAGACGATCGCGATGTGCCCGTCCTGTCCGGCCTTCTTCAGCATTCCCTTGGACTTGAGGGTCTGGAGGGTCGGGGCGAGGTAGACGCCGCCGGCCTGCAGGTAGATGCCCTTGATGTCGGGGTTGGCGTTCAGGAGGGTGTCCAGTTTGGAGGCCGCGGCGTCGGACTCCCACTTGGCCGGTATCTCCAGGACCTTGAGCCCCGGGAAGTTCTTCTTCACACAGGCCCGGAAGGCCTCGGAGCGGTCGCGGCCGTTGACCGAGGCGAGGTCGCCCATGATCTGCACGACCTTGCCGGAGGGGATCTGCTTCCCGAGGTACTGGCAGGCCTTCTCGCCGTAGGCCACGTTGTCGGCCCGCACCACCATCGCGACCTTGCCCTTGTCGGGCGCCACGTCGACGGCGACGACCGGTACGCCCTTGCGCTCCGCCTGGTCGAGGCCGGCCTCGATGGCGGCGCTGTCCAGCGGGGCGACGACCAGGCCCTTGACGCCCTGGGTGAGCTGGTTGTTGATGTCGGTGATCTGCTGGGAAGGGTCGCTGTTGGAGTTGACCGTCTTGAGCGTGTCGACGCCCTCGGAATCGGCCATCTTCGGCACGTAGTCGTTGTACGACTGCCAGAACGGCGAGGTCAGCAGGGGCAGGATCACCCCGACCTTGCCGCTGCCGCCGCCCTCGGCGCTCGACGCGCCGGTGTCCTTGGTGCTGCCGCACGCGGCGAGGACGAGCGATGCGCCGGCGACCGCGCACACCGCCCCGACCATCCGTGACCTGTTCTGCTTCCGCGCTGTAGTGCCGTGCATCTGGCGGCTCCTCGTTGAGCGTGTTCGAGCACTTGGTTCGAGCAGATGCCCGCATATTTATCAGACCACTTCCGAGGAAGAACACCCTCCAGCGGCAGATTTTCCGGCATCGCGACTGTATTGGTCGGACCACCTCGCTGGTTAGACTGCGCGCACCGGTGACAGGAGGAATGGCGTGAACGTGGACGAGACAGCCCCGCAGAAGGGCACCGTGACGCAGCGCGCCATCGAGCAGATCAAGGCGATGATCGCGGAGGGCCGCCTTGAGCCGGGGCAGCGGCTGCCGACCGAGCGGGATCTGGCGGCGCAGCTGGGCATCTCCCGCAGCTCGATGCGGGAGGCGATCCGCGCGCTGACGGTGCTGGGGGTACTGGAGGCCAGGCACGGTTCGGGCATCTACGTCACCCAGCTGGAGGCGGGCGACCTGCTGGAGACGTTCGGCGTGGTGGCCGATCTGTCACGGGGCCCGCGGCTGGTGGAGCTGCTGGAGGTGCGGCGCATCCTGGAGTCGACGGCGACGGCCCTGGCGGCGGCGCGGATCACTGCGGACCAGCTCGCGGAGGTCGAGAAACACCTCACGGCGATGAACGCCACGGACGACCCCGAGGAGATCCTCGCCCACGACCTGGCCTTCCACCGCGTGATCGCGAGCGCCGCCGGCAACGACACCATGGCCGCGATCCTGGAGGGCCTGTCCTCCCGCACCTTTCGCGCGCGCGTCTGGCGCGGCTACCAGGAGGAGGGCGCCTTCGCCCGCACCCGACGCGAACACGCCGCGATCCACCGCGCCCTGGTCGCCCGCGACCCGGAGGCGGCCCGAGCCGCAGCGGCGGCGCACGTGGGCGAGGTGGAGGAGTGGCTGCGGGCACAGCTCGGCGGCGGCTGACCGCCAACGCCGAGGGCCGTTCCCCCTCACCTCCCGTGCGAGGGGAACGGCCTCATGACCGGACTAGGCCTTCACGTCGAAGCCGTGTTCCCGTCCGAGCTTCTCCAGTGACCTCTGGCCGGGGATGCCGTTGGCGTCGTCGCCGCTGAAACCGCAGTGGCGCTGCCAGGCGGCATACGCCTTGACGGTCGTCGTTCCGAAGTGGCCGTCCGCGAACCTCGATTCGAGGAGGCCCTCGGCGACGAGCGCCTTCTCCACGGTCTTCACGCCCGGGTACGACACCGGCGTGCCCGCCTTGGCCGGATCATGCAGGGCCGCGGCGACCAGCTTCGACACATCGACCACCGTCCGCGGGCCGGGAACGGGGGTCGAGCCACCGGGCCGCGGGGCGCCCTTCTTCACCCAGGCGTACAGGTGCTCCCCCGGGCACTCCGTGGCCAGGCCGTCCCGGTGCCCCTTGATCTCTTCGCCGGCACCGTGGCGGCGCAGCAGCTCGATGCCGTCGCGGATCGCGTCCAGCATGGCGTCCGTCGGCTGGGTCAGCCCCTCGTCGCCGACCAGGCCGAGGATCGCGTAGTGCCCGCGGTTGAGGGGCTGGTTGCCGTTCGCGCCGGTGCGCTTGCCGAGGCCGCGGCCCTCCAGGAGGTAACCGTGCGGGCAGGCGCCGTAGTTGTAGGCGATGTCGGAGTAGTTCTGCTTCTTGTCGGCGAGATGGGTTACCCGGATCGCCTTCCATTCGGCGATGCAGAGGTCATGGTCGTCGAGGAGTTCGACGCTGACCGTCGTGCCTTCGTAGTGCACCTTCACGCCCTGGGTCGAGGTCTGTGTCGGTGCGGCTGATGCGGGCCAGCCGAGCTGGTCGCGCGTGACGAGCTTCAAGGTTGCCTCCAAGGCGCTGGTAGAACGCCAACCCCTTTGAGTGTGAGACCAGTTGCCCGCCACTACGCGACAAACGCTCCGTAATTCACCCTCAGTGGGCCTCGGCCCGCCGCAGCCGCAAGGTCATCAGTTCGAACGGCCGCAGCCGCAGGGCGACTCGACCGCCTTCGTACGACGGGGTCTCGGGCAGCGGGCGTTCCAGCAGATCCGTCGCCGTGACGTCCGCGACCTCGAAGCCGGCGGTCAGCGTGGCGCGCGCCCGGCCGCCGTATGCCTCGTGGAGGCGTACCACCACGTCCCCGCTGCCGTCGTCGGCCAGCTTGACGGCGGTGACGACGACCGCGTCCTGGTCCACGGTCACCAGCGGCGCCACCTCACGGGCGCCCGCGACCCTGCGCTCCGGCAGATTGATCCGCCAGCCCTCGCGCACCGCGTCCGCGATGCCCGCGCCCGGCACCAGGGCGTGCCGGAAGCGGTGGACGCCCTGGTCGGTCTCGGGGTCGGGGAAGCGCGGGGCGCGCAGGAGGGAGACCCGGACCGTGGTGGTCGTCCCGTGGTCGCCGTCGGTGCGGACCGTGCGGGTCACGTCGTGGCCGTACGTCGAGTCGTTGACGACGGCGACGCCCCAGCCCGGCTCCTCCAGCTGGACGAAGCGGTGGTTGCAGGCCTCGAACTTGGCCGCCTCCCAGCTGGTGTTGGTGTGCGTGGGGCGGAAGAAGTGCCCGAACTGGGTCTCGGACGCGTACCGCTCCGCGTGCACGTCGAGCGGGAAGGCCAGCTTCAGGAACTTCTCCGTCTCGTGCCAGTCGACCTCCGTGTCGATCAGCAGCCGCCGCTCCCCCGCCGCGAGGGAGAGGTGCTGGGTGACGCGCGAGGCGCCGAAGGACCGCACGATCCGCACCGCCGCCTCGTCGTCGCCAGGGGCGATCTCGTCCACGTCGGTGAGGTCGGTGACCGTGTGCCGGTAGAACTCGTCCACGTCCCAGGCGTCCCACATGTTCGGGAAGTCGGGGTGGAGCTGAAGGAGGCCCGCGCGCCGGTCCGGGGCGATCGTCTCGCGGTCCGCATCGATGTCGTAGGCCGAGACGACCAGGCCCTGAGCGTCGATCTCGATCCGCAGCAGGCCGTTGTCGAGGACGAAGCCGCCGCCCGGACGTTCCGTGCGTGCCGTCCGGCCTTCGGTCACCGGGGTGTGCGCACCACCCGCCGGTACGCCCTCGCGCGGGTGCGGGGCGGCGTTGAAGACGAGCTCGGTCCCGCCCTCGCCCGCCAGGGCCCGCTGGGCCGACTCGATGATCGCGGTGAGTTCCCCGGCGAGGCGCTCGTAGGTCGCGCGGGCCTCCCGGTGTACCCATGCGATGGACGAGCCGGGCAGGATGTCATGGAACTGGTGCAGCAGCACCGTCTTCCAGATGCGGTCCAACTCCTCGTACGGGTAAGGGAATCCGGTGCGCACGGCGGCCGTGGCGGCCCACAGCTCCGCCTCGCGCAGGAGGTGTTCGCTGCGGCGGTTGCCCTGCTTGGTCTTCGCCTGGCTGGTGAGGGTGGCGCGATGGAGTTCAAGGTAGAGCTCGCCGACCCAGACGGGCGCGTCGGGGTACTCGGCCTCGGCCTTCCTGAAGAACTCCTCCGGGCTCTCCCAGACGACGGTCGCGGAGCCTTCGAGGTCGCGCAGCCGTGCCGCCTTGCCGACCATCTCGCGGGTCGTGCCGCCGCCTCCGTCGCCCCAGCCGGTGGGGGCGAGGGAGTGCCGGGCGACTCCCTTGTCCTTGAAGTTGCGGGCCGCGTGGGCGATCTCGCTGCCCTTCATGGAGCAGTTGTAGGTGTCGACGGGCGGAAAGTGGGTGAAGATCCGGGTGCCGTCGATCCCCTCCCAGCGGAAGGTGTGGTGCGGGAACTTGTTGGTCTGCGACCAGGAGATCTTCTGCGTCAGCAGCCACTTGGAGCCGGCCGCCTTGATGATCTGGGGCAGTCCGGCGGCGAAGCCGAAGGTGTCGGGCAGCCAGGCCTCGTCGTTCTCGATGCCGAACTCGTCGAGGAAGAACCGCTTGCCGTGCACGAACTGCCGGGCCATCGCCTCCGAACCGGGCATGTTGGTGTCCGACTCCACCCACATCCCGCCGGCCGGCACGAACCGCCCGTCGGCGACCGCCTTCTTCACCCGCGCCCACACCTCGGGCCGGTGCTCCTTCACCCAGGCCCACTGCTGGGCCTGGGACATCGCGAACACGAATTCCGGCTCGTCGTCCAGCAGCGCGGTCATGTTGGACGTCGTACGGGCCACCTTGCGCACCGTCTCACGCAGCGGCCACAGCCACGCCGAGTCGATATGGGCGTGGCCGACGGCGCTGATGCGATGGGCGGAGGGCACGGCCGGCTCGGACAGGACCGTCTCCAGTCGCACCCGTGCCTGCGCCGCCGTCCCGTTCACGTCCTGGAGGTCGATGGCGTCCAGTGCCTTCTCGACCGCCCGCAGGATGTCCCAGCGGCGCGCCGACTCCACCGGCAGCTCGGCCATCAGCTCGCCGAGCACCTCCAGGTCGAGGACGAGCTGCCACACCGTCTCGTCGAAGACGGCGAGGTCCATGCGGGTGAGCGTGTACTGCGGTGCGCTGCCCGCGGTCGCTTGGTCGCCGAGCCGGGTCGGCAGGAAGGGGTGGTAGTCGAGGATGACGGGGTTGGAGGCGGCCTCGATGTGCAGCCGCACCTCCTCGCCGCCCTCGACGGGAGCCCCGACCCGGACCCACTGGTTGCGCGGGTTGAGGCCCTTCACCGGCGTGCCGTCCGGCCGGTACACCAGGCCCTCGCACTGGAAGCCGGGCATGTTCTCGTCGAACCCGAGGTCGAGCAGCGCCTCCACCGTCCGCCCGGCCCACGCCTCGGGCACGGTCCCGGTGACCCGGAACCAGCTGGTGCCCCAGGGAGCACCCCAGCGGGCGCCCACCTCGATCGGCTCGGGCTCGGCGGCGAGCCCCTCGCCGACCGGCACCGGCTCGCCGGGCGCATGCCACACCGCCACCTCCAGCGGCACGGACTCCGGGTACACGGCGGGGCGGACGCGCTCGTCCAGGACGCGCTTGAGACGGGCTTCGACCAGGCTGCGGTCGTCATGCATGCGAGGTACTCCGTAGGTCGTCCGGGTGCGGGTGGTTACCAGGTGTGGGTGACGGTCGCGGGGGCCGACGTGGTGTAGAGCTCCCCTACGGCGCGCAGTTCGAACCGTGCCGTCCGTTCACCCTGTTCGGGCCGCAGACCGGCGACGAAGTAGGCCGGCTGGCAGGTACCGCCGAGGAAGCGCCGGGTGCCGTCGGGGAGGAGGCGGTGCAGGGTGTGGTGGCGTACGTCGCCGGGGGCGGGGGCCCAGGCGAAGCGGAGGTCGCCGCCGGAGGCGCCGGTGATGCGGAGGCCGGAGGGGGCGGCGGGCGTGTGCCGGGCGGTGCGGACCGCGAGTCCGCCGAGCCGCCACCGCACGGGGCCGCCGTCCGGGGCGGTCAGTCGGACACCGATGGCGCGCACGGTGCCGGTCAGGCCGCTGAGCGGAACAGCCACGGTCTGCCAGCCGTCGCCCGGGTTCACCGGCAGATAGGTGTACGGCGGTGTCGCCCCCGGAGTGGTGGGCTCGGCGGTGGCGACCGCCAGCTCGACGTTCACACTGCCCGCGTCGGTCCGATGGGTCAGCTCGACGACCGAGTCGGCGGTGATCGGCAACCGCGTCGCATAGACGTCCAGGACCGCGGGCCGGTGCAGCCCACCGGCGACGAGCACGCTGCTGCCGCCGCACCAAGCGTCCTCGAAGTCGAAGGTCACGGTGGGCCGCTGCCCGTCGGTGTGCACGACCCAGCGCCGGGACGGCAGCCGGTCCTGCAACCCCAGGTGGTTCCACGGCGCGTCCGACGTCACCTCCCCGTCCTCGTACCACCGCAGCCCGTGCCCGGTGTTGAACACACTCGCGAACGGCACGGAGGTGACCGTCGACCGATCGGCGACGGACACCGCCGGGGCGCGCCAGCTGTCCGTGCCGTCCGGGCGCGCGGGATCCAGTGAACGCCCGGTCCAGAACCGGTCGTCGGCGGCATGGAAGTCCCCCGGGCCGCGCCCGTCCGCCGGCAGGTGGTTCCGCGTCCACTCGGGCCGGTAGAAGCCGAGCGACACCACATGCGCCCGGTCCCGCGGCACGATGGCGTCCCAGTTCACGGACGAGTTCCACCCGTTGGCCTCGACATCGACACCCGCCCACAACTCGTAGCGGTTGCGGCCCAGTTGACCGGCCCGCTGCGCCGAGGACGCCAGCGTCGCCGCCGTCCACCGGAAGTCGACGAACATGTCGTCGGCGGCCTGGAAGAACGCCTCGTTCTGGGCGTTGAGGGCCCCCTGCCAGCTCACGGCCCCGTTCACGGTCATCGAGTCGTACCAGGTGACCCGCTGCCCCTTGCCCCGGGCCCGCGTCTTCAACTCCCGCATGAACCCGAGCATGTCCGCACCCAGCGCGGTGTCCCCGCCGCCGGTCTCAGCGTTGACGAACCACCCGTCGAACCCGTACGCCTCCGCCACCGCGACCAGCCGCTCCGCCAGTGGATACCTTCCGGCGGTGTCCTTCTGCACCAGGTCACGCGTCCACCGCAACTGCCCGCCGTAGGCGACGGGCGGCAGGAAGATGTTGCCGAGGACCGGCACGCCGTGGCGGTGGGCGGCGTCCACGATCGGCGCGTTCGGCGCGAGGATCAGCCCCTCGCCGGAGGAGCCGCCCCAGAACACCAGCTCATCGATGTAGGCCCAGTGGGTGAGGGCGTAGTAGTCGGCGGTGGCCGAGCCCTGGGAGGGGTTGCTCGCGGTGGGCCCGAAGGACACCAGGGACTGGATACGGGCCTGGCCCGCGCGGGCGGTGGCGTTGACCGCGGCCGGGGTGAAGCGCGGGGCGAGCGGCACGGTCGAGGCGTTGAAGGCGAGGTCCGGGTCGTCGGCCGGGCGCCAGGACTTCAGGCTGCGCCAGGTGATACCGGTGCCGGGGGTACCGGAGGGCAGGGTGTCCGGGTACCAGTAGGCGGCGTACGGCTGGAGGGCGGCCTTGGGCTTGGCCTTGTTGGCAGCGCCGAAGGCCGGCGGCGAGGGCAGGAGCGCGGCCGTGGCGCCGGCGATGAGGACGGTGCGTCTGGTGGGGTTCACGAGCGGGTGCCTCCTGGTGGGGTGGGGAGTACCTGATCGGGAGCTACGACCTCGGTGATGCCGCGTGCGGTGAGGTGTTCTTGGTCGGCGGCGCGCACGTCGAGGACGGTGGTGGGGCGGACGCCGTCGGCGACCAGCCGGAAGAAGGCGTCGAAGACGGCGCCGCCCGGCGCGCAGCGCGAGCGGGTGGCCGGATCGGCCGGGACGACCAGCGCCGTCGTGCGCGGCGCGGGTGCCTGCCACGGCTCCTGGGCCGCCCGCGCCAGCACGCGAGCCGTGTCCTTCGGCTTCCGGTCGTTGGTCAACAGGCCGAGCCCGTATTCGAGTGGGGGGAAGTCGGCCAGCTCACGCGACACGTCGTGGGAGCACCACCAGGTGATCCCCCACAGGTCGGGACAGTCCACCGCGTTCGCGACGGTCGCCTCGGTGAAGGCGGCGGCGTGCTCCGGCGGCACCAGCGGCGCGGGCGCGCCGACCTCCTGGAGCCAGACGGGGCGATGCGGATCACCGGCCCAGGCCTTGCTCAGCTCGACGAGGTACGCGGCGTGGTGCTCGCTCGGGACGGAGGTACGGCCGTGGCGCTGGGCGGTGCCGTTGAAGACCCAGGAGTGCACGGCTGTGAGGGCGCCGTGCCGGGCGGCCTGAGCGGGGGTGAACGGCTGGTCGTCCTGGTACCAGGTCGCGTCGTACTCGGCATGCAGATGCAGTCGTCCCGGGGCGCCCTCCTCGCAGGCGGCGAGCATCCGCGACAGCCAGCGGTCGATCTCCTGCCCGGTCGCGCGGTCGGGGTCGGGGTGCGGGTCGGCCGAGAACTGGTTGACCTCGTTGCCGAGGGTCATGCCGAGGAAGCCCGGCCGGTCGGCCAGGGCGGCGGCGAGGGTGCGCAGATAGGCGGCCTGGCCGTCGAGGACGTCCGGGTCGGTGAAGAGGTTCCGGCGGTGCCAGGTCCGTGTCCAGGCCGGCAGGAAGTCGAAGCTGCTCAAGTGGCCCTGCAGACCGTCCACGTTGACGTCGAGGCCGCGTTCCGCGGCGGCGTCCACGAGCAGGACCAGCTGTTCGACTGCTCGCTCCCGGATCAGGGTGCGGTTGGGCTGGAAGTACGGCCACAGCGGGAAGACCCGTACGTGGTCGAGGCCCAGCGTCGCGATGGAGTCGAGGTCGGCACGCACGGAGTCGAGGTCGAAGTCGAGCCAGTGGTGGAACCACCCTTCACTCGGGGTGTAGTTGACGCCGAAGCGCACGGCAGAAGGCATGCGTGTCCTTGTGACGGAGGTACGGGGTCCGGCCCTTGACGAGCGGTCAGCCCTTGACGGCGCCCTCGCCGACGCCGCGGAAGAAGTACCGCTGGAGACAGGCGAAGAGGGCGATCAGCGGCGCCACGGCGATGATCGTGCCGGCAGCGACCAGGCGTTCGTCATTGGCGAAGGTGCCGTGCAGATAGTTGAGGCCGATGGTCAGCGTGAACTTGGACGGGTCGCTCAGCACGATCAGCGGCCACAGGAAGTCGTCCCAGGCCCCCATGAAGGCGAAGATCGCGACGACGGCGAGGGTCCCCTTCACGGACGGCAGCGCGATGCGCAGGAACCGCTGCCAGACGTTGGCGCCGTCGACATAGGCCGCCTCCTCGATCTCGTACGGCAGGTTCAGGAAGGCGTTGCGCATCAGCAGGACGTTCATGGCGCCGATGCAGCCGGGCAGCACGACGCCGACGAGCGTGTTGTTGAGCCCGAGCTCCCGCATGGTCGTGAACTGGGCGATGATGATGCCCTCCACGGGCACGAGCATCGCCAGGATGAAGGCGAGGGTGGCCGCCCGGCGGCCCCGGTAGCGGAGCCGGGCGAGGGCGTAGCCCGCGAGTGCCGAGCCTACGCAGTTGGTGACGACGTTGGCGGTGGCGACCTTCAGCGAGTTGAGGGCGTAGTCCCAGACGGGGATGGTGTCGGCGACCCGCTCGTAGTTGTGCAGCGTCGGATCGCTGGGCAGGAACTTCGGCGGGGAGCCGAAGATGTCCTCGGTGGGGCCCTTGAGCGAGGTCGACAGTTGCCAGATGAAGGGGCCGACGGTGAGGGCGAGGACGGCGAGCAGCAGCAGGTAGCGCAGGATGAGCTCCCACACTCGGATGCGTCGGCCGTGCTCGTCGGTGACGCGGGGCTCCCGCGCGGCGACGGGCGCCTTGGCCGCGGGCCGTGCCTTCTCCATGACGCTCATGTCTCGTCCCTCCGGTCGGCGCGCAGCACGAGCAGCATCAGGGCGACGGTGACGACGAAGACGACGACCGAGATGGCCGAGGCATAGCCGACGCGGCCGGTCAGGCCGGTGCCGGTGCGCTGGACGAGCATGACGAGGGTGGTGTCCTCGCCCGCCGGGCCGCCGCTCGGGCCGGCCATCAGGTACACCTCGGAGAACACCTTGAAGGCGGCGACCGACGACAGCGCCCCGACCAGGACCATGGTGGAGCGGACGGCGGGCACGGTGACCGTCAGGAAGCGGCGGACCGCTCCCGCTCCGTCCACGGCCGCCGCCTCGTGCAGTTCGCGGGGCACGTTGGCGAGCGCGGCGAGATAAATGATCATGTAGTAGCCGAGGCCCTTCCAGACCGTCACCGCCATGGCGCTCAGCAGAAGCAGCCACTGGTCGCTGAGGAAGCCGACCCGGCCGACGCCGACCGTCTCCAGCAGGGAGTTCACCAGGCCGCGCTCGTCGAGCAGCCACACCCAGATCAGCCCGACCACCACGATCGAGGCGACGACCGGGGTGTAGAAGGCGGAGCGGAAGAAGGTGATGCCGGGGATGTTCTTCTGCACGAGCAGCGCGAGCAGCAGCGGCAGGATCACCAGCGCGGGCACGACACCGACGACGTACAGCGTGCTGTTGCGCAGCCCGATCCAGAACATGTCGTCGCCGAGCAGCTCACGGAAGTTGGCCAGGCCCACGAACTCGCCCGGGATCAGGGTGCGCCGGTCGGTGAAGGCGTTGACCAGCGTGGAGAGGAACGGGTACAGGATGAAGGCGCCGATGATCAGCAGGCCCGGGGCGGCGAACAGCCAGGGGCTGGTGGGCAGTTGGCGCCGCACCCGGGAGACGGTGGAGCCGGCCATCGCGGGCTATCCCTGCTGCTGGAGAAGCCGGTTGCAGGCCTCGACAGCGTTGTCAAGAGCCTCCTTCGGACTCTCCTTGCCCTGCAACGCCTTGGCGACCTCGTTGCGCAGCTCGGTCTTCATCTGCTCGCTGAACAGCACGGGCGTGTAGTTGACGGCGTTCTTCAGCGACTTGGCGGCGGCGATCCGCACCCGGGTCTCGTCGCTGCCGTCCTCCTTGGTGAAGTACGGGTCGTCGAGCGATCCGGCGGTGCTGGGGAAGATGGCGACCTGCTTGGCGAACGACATCTGGTGCTCGGCGTCGGTGACGTAGTGCGCGAAGGCGACCGCGGCGGGCGTCCGCTTGGTCTGCGCGTTGACCATCACGCCCATCACGTACATGTTGACGTGGCCGGTGCTGGTGATCTGGTCGGTGATGCCGATGTTCTTGTACAGGCCGGGCGCCTGCTTCTTGAAGTTGCCGAGGTCCAGCGCGCTGCCGGGATTCATGGCGACGGCGCCGGTGAGGAACTTCTTGCCGGACGACTCGGGGGTGGCGGTCAGCGCCTGTGGGTCGAGGGCCTTGGCGTCGTACAACTCCTTGTACCTGGTGAGGAGTTCGACTCCTTTGGCGTCGTTGAAGGAGAAGGCGGTGCCCTCCTTGTTCATCAGCTCGACGCCGTAGCGGCCGAAGTCCTCGATGGTGGGGACGTTGGCGAGGGTGGCGACCTTGCCGTCGGTCTTCTCCGCCATGGTCAGGGCGGCGTCGAAGACCTCGTCGTACGTCTTCGGCGGCTGCTCGGAGTCGAGGCCGGCCTCCTTGAAGAGGGTCTTGTTGTAGAAGAGCGGGCCGGTGTTGAGGTACCAGGGGAAGGCGTACGTGCCCTCCATGCCCGGTATCCGGTGGCTGGCCCAGGCGCCCTCCAGATACTCCTTCCGGTACTTCCCGGCCGCCTTGTCGAGGTCGAGCGCGAGGCCCGCCTTGGCGAGCGGGGCGACCAGGTCCGGGGAGACGTTGACGACGTCGGGCAGGGTGCCGCCGGCCGCGTCCGCGCTGATCTTGTCGGCGTAGCCCTCGGCGGGCTGGTCGATCCACTTCACCTTGGTGCCGGGGTACTTCTTCTCGAAGTCGGCGATCAGGCCCTCGAAGTAGTCCTTGAAGTTGGCGCGGAGATTCCAGGTCTGGAAAGTGATGTCGCCCTCGACCTTGCCGGAGGCGTCGGCCGTGCCGCTGTCGCCCCCCGACGAACCGCAGGCGCTGAGCGGCAGCGCGACACAGACAGCGAATACGGCAGCGAGGGCTCTACGGGATATGGGCACCGTGAACCGGCCTCCTTTTCGGGCGGGTTGGTCGACGTGGCAGACCCTGCACGCCGTTTCAGGGGCCCGTCAATGGCTCTTGCGCAGCTAATTTCTTTAGTGACTAATGCGCATTAGGATCACCGAGCTGAACCGCATTAGTGCATACTGCTCAGGGAATGTGCCGGTGGAATGGGGGGCTCGATGCCAGGCAAGCGGTCACCGGCCCGTCGGCCGACGATGAAGGACATAGCGCGGCACGCCGGGGTCTCCCAGAGCGCGGTCTCCTTCGCGCTGAACGGCCGGCCCGGGGTGTCGGAGGACACCCGCGAGCGGGTGCGGCGGGTCGCCGATGAGCTGGGCTGGCGGCCCAGTACGGCGGCCCGGGCGCTGTCCGGGGAGGGCGCGGCGACGGTCGGTTTCGTGCTGGCGCGTCCGGCCGACACGCTGGGCGTGGACTCGTTCTTCCTGCAGCTCGTCTCGGGCATCCAGGAGGTGCTGGCGGAGCGCCATCTCGGTCTGCTGTTCCAGGTGGTGGAGGACATCGCCGACGAGTGCGCGGTGTACCGGCGCTGGTGGGCCGAGCACCGTGTGGACGGCGTCCTGGTGGTCGACCCGCGCACCGACGATCCCCGCCCCGACCTCCTGGACGAACTCGGCCTGCCCGCCGTGGTGATCGGCGGCGCGCCCGACGAACGGCACCCCGGCCTGTCGACCGTCTGGGCCGACGACGCGGGCGCGATGGCCTCGGTCGTGGACGGCCTGTACGCCCTCGGACACCGGCGGATCGTGCACATAGCCGGTCTGCCGGGGCTCGCCCACACCGAGCGCCGTGTCCGCACGCTGCGGGCCGAGGCGGGGCGGCGCGGTCTGACCGAGGTGACGTCGGTGACCACGGACTACTCCGACGCCGAGGGCGCGGCGGTGACCCGCCGGGTGTTGGAGGGCCCCACTCCCCCGACGGCCCTGATCTACGACAACGACGTGATGGCCGTCGCCGGGGCCGCCGCCGCGGCCGGACTCGGCTTCTCGGTTCCGGCGGACGTCTCGGTGGTGTCCTGGGAGGACTCGGCGCTGTGCCGCATGGTCAAGCCGTGGCTGTCGGCGCTGTCCCGGGACAGCGTGGAGTTCGGGCGTACGGCGGCACGCGAACTGACGGCCCTGCTGGACGGGGGGTCGGCGCGGGCGGTGCGGGTGCCGGTGCCGCGGTTGATCCCCAGGGAGAGCACGGGAGCCGCACGCACGCCGTAGACGTCTTGCCCGGGCTCAGGAGGAGGCCGGTTCCAGCACCACACAGCACCGGCCGGGCCCCGGCGCCAGGAGTGCCCGGAACGCGGTGTCGCCCGAGGTGGCGAGCGCGCCGCGCAACAGATGGAGGTTCATTCCGCACACCGTTTCGGCGTGCTTGCGTGCCAGTACGTGGAAGGGACAGTTCCCGAGGACGACGGTCTCCCCCTCGCGGCGCGGCTCGAAGCCGTACCGCTCCAGCATGTCCACCACTCCGGTCATGGCCTCACCACCCAGCCGTTCACCCAGCGCTGCCGCCTTGCGGTACAGCACCGCGCGGACCGGCTCGCCCGAGCTGTCGGACTCCTCCACCGCCTCGGCGAGCAGCTGCCCGGCCATCTCGTACTGCCGCGCGGGCACGCTGACGCCGACCTCACGCTCCGAGCGCCGATAGAGCTTGGCGGGCCGTCCGGCGCCCGGTCCGGTGCGCCCGCTGCGCCGCTCGTAGACGACGTCCAGCAGCCCCTCGTCGGCCAGGCGGTCCAGATGGAACGCCGCGGTCTGCCGCGTCAGGCCCAGGGCCTGGGCGGCGTCGTCCCGGCCCACGGGGTCGGTACTGCGCGCCACGTGCTCGTACAGCCGGCGGCGCGTCGGCTCGTCCAGCGCGGCGACGGCGGAGAGGTCGTCGCGGGGCGCTTCCTTCGAATGCTGCGAGTGATCCACGAACACCAGTGTAAAACCAATCGCCATTGACTAAAGAGATGGGATGCGCTTCTATCGACAAGAGAAGTTGTTTATAGAAGGAGGGCGTCATGTCGTCCGCACCCGCAACCTCCACCCCCGTCACCGCACGGCAGGCCATTGCCACCGACCCCGGCTACCAGGCCTTCTGGATCCTGCGTGTGGGGTTCGCCGTCGCTCCGGTCCTGTTCGGGCTGGACAAGTTCGCCAACCTGCTCGTCGACTGGCCGGGCTATCTCGCCCCGTGGATCAACGACGTCGTCCCCGGCAGCGCGCAGGACGCCATGTACGTCGTCGGCGTCATCGAGATCGTGGCCGGACTGGTCGTCGCGGTGGCACCGCGCTTCGGCGGCTGGCTGGTGGCCGGCTGGCTCGCCGGGATCATCGTCAATCTGCTGACGATTCCCGACTACTACGACATCGCGCTGCGCGACTTCGGCCTGCTCCTCGGCGCGATCGCCATGGCCCGGCTCGCCCAGCGCTATCACGGCACCGGGCAGCACTGACGCGGCCCGCCGAAGCGAGGGGGCGGTCGCCGGGCAGCAGTAAGGCGCGGGAGGGCGGCCATCAGGCCGTCGAAGCCCCGGTGACCGCCCCCTCCGCACGCCGTCGGACCCGCGCCTCGTCGGACGCGGGGACCGTCAGACCCGCGACCGGTACAACCCGAACTCCACAATCCGCGCCTCGGCACGCGAAGCGGTCACCCGCACCCGCCACCGCCGTGCCCGCACCGGAGCCGCCAGCAACAGGATCCGGCTCGCGCCGACCGTTGCGGCCCGGGCCACCTCGGTCCACGCACCGCCGCGCCGAGCCTCCACGACGAAGCTCTCCACCTGCTGCCCGTACCGGATGTCCTCCGCCAGCCGGATGCGGTCCACCTCCCGCTCCCCGCCGAGGTCGACGGTGACCCGGCCTGGCGAGGTCGTCGTCCGGGCGCCGCGCGCAAGGTCCTGCGGGAGCTCGCGGTCCACACGCTCACGGAACTCCCGCAGCCGCGCCACGTCGGCGGCCGGAAGCAGCCCGTCCGTGTCGGGCGGGATGTTGAGCAGCAGCACCGAGTTGCGGCCCACGGACCGGAAGTAGATGTCCGTCAACTGCTCGACGCCCTTGGGCTGTTGGTCGGCGTGATAGAACCAGCCGTCCCGGATCGACACGTCGCACTCGGCCGGCCACCACTGGAGGTGGTCCGCCACCGGCCGGGCCTTCACCAGTGCGGCACGGCTGCCCATGTCGGGCGCGTCGTAGGCGAGGGCGTAGTCGGTGCGGCCGTAGTCCTTCTCCTGGACCGGTATGACGCTCCACTCGTCCTCCCGCGCCAGCCCGCCCTCGTTGCCGACCCAGCGCACATCGGGTCCGGACACGGCGATCACGGCGTCGGGGGCGAGCGACCGGACCAGGGTGTACCAGCTGTCCCAGTCGTACTTCTCCACCTTGTCCGGCGGGATACGTCCCTGGGCGCCGTCGAACCACACCTCGTCGACCGGCCCGTACTCGGTGAGGACCTCGTAGAGCTGGTTGAGCATATGGGCGCCGTAGTCGGTGGCCGGGAGGGTGTAGCACCGGGGCGGTGTGCGGTCGTCGCCCTCGACGAGTGTGGGGATGGTGCGGTCGGTGCGGGCGCTGCCGTTGGCGTAGACGCCGTGGAGGTACTGATTCTCGTCGGCGGGTGAGATGTAGACGCCGACCTTGATGCCGTACCGGCGCATGGAGTCGGCGAAGGACCGCAGGACGTCGCCCCGGCCGTCGCGCCAGCTGCTCGATGCCACCGAGTGGGCGGTGTAGCGGGTCTGGTGGAGCACGAAGCCGTCGTGGTGCTTGACCGTGAGGATGGCCAGCCTGAAGCCGCCGTCACGCAGGGCACGGGCCCACTGGTCGGTGTCGAGCCCGGTCGGCCGGAACACGTCCGGGTCCTCGTCGCCGGTGCCCCACTCCAGGCCCGTGAAGGTGTTCACGCCGAAGTGCAGGAACGCGGTCCGCTCCAGTCGCTGCCAGGCGATCTGCCGTGCGGTCGGACGGACTTGGGAGGCCTTGCGGACCAGGTCGGCCTCGGTGTCGTCGGGGCCGACGGGGATGCGGTAACCGGGGTCCTCCGCTTCGACGGCGGGTGCGGCCAGGGCGGGTCTCGCCGCGCCGGTCACGGCGAGGGCGGCGGCTGTCGCGACGAACACGCGTCGGGAAACGGCCATGGGAAGGCTCCTAGGGTCGGCTGCTCAGGTGCCATACGGCGGCGGTGCGCTGGTCCGGCGGGTACTGTGCGAGCCGCCCGTCGTCCGTGACGCCCAGCGGCATACGGGTGATGGCGTTGACGAGCTGGTAGCCACCTGCGGCCGGCTCCAACTGCCAGCGCTGGAGGGTGCTGCCGGGGTCGCACGCCTGCGGGGCCGCCTCCACGCCGGGCTGGAGCGGCACGTTGAGCGTGAGCTTCCCGCCGCGGATCTCCATGCAGCCCTCAGCCGTCCGCACGGTCACATAACCGTCGGCCGTGCGCCCGACCTCGGCGTCGAAGGACCGAGTGCCCGCGGACAAGGTGTACGACCCGTCCGGCACCGGCACCCGGGCCAGGTCCCGCCACCCCGGCGCGTGCCCGACGGCCGCGCCCCGGGCGGTGAACCCGGCGTAGATGGCGTCGGGGTGCGGATCACCCCAGGTGGCCTGGGCGATGTGGCGCAGCGCGGGCCACAGGGCGACGGCGACCTCGTTCTCGGTCTCGCCCCGGCCGTTGTCGGGCCAGAGGCTGATCTTCGCGCCGGTGATGCCGTCGGCGGAGGCCAGCGTCTCCCCCTCGAAGCTGCGCGGGTCCCAGCGCTGGTCGTACAGGCCCTTGGTGTCGCTGTGGAAGCCGCCGCGGACCAGGTAGAGCGCGTAGGCGGCGTTCATCAACGGGTGGCCCTGGGCGCGCAGTCGGCTCGGTTTCGTCGCCACGTTCAGCCAGTGCTCGACGGTCGTGCCGGCGGCGACCGGGACGGTGTTGGCGCCGGTGAGTCCGTCGTTCCAGATGCGCAGCTTCTTGCCCTTGCCGGCCGCGTGGGCGTGGACGCGGTTGACGAAGTCGATGAAGGCGTCCTGGGGTGTGGCGCCGGGGCCGTACTTGTCCTGGGCGTACTTCAGGATCTGCGGGTACTTGGCGAAGTCGGAGCCGAGCATGTACTCGTCGGCTCCCATGTGCCAGGACGCCGAGGTGAACACCTGTGCGTACTCGTCGATCAGGCTCGTGTAGTAGGCGAAGGCCTCCGGCCGGGTGATGTCGAGACGCGAGGGCTGCCTGTTGCCGTCGGAGTCGGTCAGCTGGAGGTCGGGGCGGTTCTCGATCCACGGGTCCATGTGGCCCGGGGAGTTGATCTCGGGGATGATCTCGACGTGGTACCGCTCGCCGAGGGCGACCAGGCGACGGATCTCGTCCTTGGTGTAGTAGCCCCAGGTGTTGGCCTCGGGATGGGCGTCGCTCCTCACCTTCAGTTCGAGGAGCAGCTGGTTGAGCTTCTGGTACGCCATCTCGCGGACCAGGTTCTCCAGCCAGGGCATCGAGACGTGGATGTAGCAGGCGCAGACGCCGACGCCCCGCTCCTTGAAGCGCGGGACGTCGACCGAGCGTCCGGCCGGGATGCGGTCGCCCTGGGCGAGGAGCTGAAGGAGGGTGCGGGTGCCGTAGAAGGCGCCGGTCCCGGTCGCCCCGGTCACCGACAGCCGACTGCCGGCGCGGAGTTCGTAGCCCTCCGCGCCGAGGGAGGTCCGGGAGGGCTGGACGTCGATAACGATGTCACCGGGGCGGGCGCCGCCTCGGACCACGGGGACCGTGCCGTGCCCCGCCTCACGGAGGTCGTCGGCGAGGGTGTCGGCGACCCGCCGTTCGGTCGCGCTGTCGGCCACGAGGCGGGCGGAGCGCTGGTAGGTGTAACTGCCGGATGCGGGTGTCCAGTCGGTCAGGGCGGGCACCGTGACCGGCGCCGCCTCCTGCCGCGCCTCCGCGCTCGCCGGCAGCGGCGCCGCGAAGAGCAGCGCCAGCGCCGCGAGGACACCGCACGCTCTCAAGCGTCTCCTCATGAGGCACCCCCATTCATCGGATGTCTGATGATTGGGCTGGCCCCAGGGGCTGTCAATGGACCGCGAAGTGAAAGCAGTTGACCCATTGATCGGATGATGCGCAGGTCAGCAGGGACGAGTCGCGGAGAGCCGCCGTGAAAAGTCCAAGAAGACCTTCCTGAATATCCAAGCCGAGCGCCCTCTCGACTCCGGGCCCGCCGCCCGGCAGAGTGCTCCTACATACTCGCGAGTAAGCCTGAGGAGCGCCCGTGACCAGCTGGGTCGGTCGGACCGCCGCCGAGATCGCCGCCGCCGTACGCGAGAAGCGGGCCACGCCTCGGGAGGTGGTGGCCGAGCACCTGGCCCGGATCGAGCGGCTCGACGGCCGTGTCGGCGCGTTCCGGGTGGTCCGGGCCGAGGCGGCGCTCGCCGAGGCCGACGAGGTGGCCTCGCGCGGCGATCTCGCCGAACTGCCGCTGGCCGGTGTGCCGGTGGCGGTCAAGGACAACCTCGCGGTGCGCGGCGAGTCCAACCTCATCGGCTCCACGGCCACGCCGGACACGCCGGCCGAGGCCGACCATGTCACCGTGGCCCGGCTGCGGGCCGCCGGTGCGGTGGTGGTGGGGCTGACGAACGTGCCGGAGCTGTGTGTCTTCGGCACCACCGAGGGCGTGCACGGCACCGCCCGCAACCCGTGGGACACCTCGCGCACGGCGGGCGGCTCGTCCGGCGGCAGCGCTGCCGCGGTCGCCGCGGGCATGGTGCCGATCGCCCTCGGCAACGACGGCATGGGCTCGCTGCGCATCCCGGCGGCCAACTGCGGCCTGGTCACGATCAAGCCCGGCACGGGCGTGGTCCCGGCCGGCATCAGTGACGGCGACTGGTTCGGCATGTCGGAGAACGGCCCGCTGGCCACGACCGTCGAGGACACCCGACTGATGCTGTCGGTCCTCGCCGACACCGAGGTCGCCCTCCCGGACCCGCCCGGCACGCTCCGGATCGCGGTGTCCCTGCGCAGCCCGCTCGCCGGGGTGACCATCAGCAAGCCGTACGCGGCCGCCGCCCGCGAGGCCGCGGGACTGCTGATGAAGGCCGGTCACCAGGTGCGGCGCGCCGACCCGCCGTACCCGATGTCGCTGGGTGTCACCTCGCTGACCCACTGGACCGCGGGTACGGCGGTGGACGCGCAGAGCCTCGATCCACGGCTGCTCACCCGCCGGACCCGGGTACACGCCACCGTCGGCAAGCGCTTCGTCGGCCGGGTGCGGGGCGGCGCGAGCCGGGAGCAGCTGCGCCGTCGTCTGGAGCCGTTCTTCGCCGAGTACGACGTGCTGCTCACCCCGGCTCTCGCCCGCCGCTCCCCCAAGTCCGAGCCCTGGCACGAGCGGGGCTGGCTGCGCAACGTCATGGCCAACACCAACTACTCGCCGCTGACCCCGCCGTGGAACCTCACCGGCTGGCCGGCGATGGCGGTCCCGCTCGGCACGCTGCCGTCCGGCGCCCCCACGGCCGTACAGCTGGTCGGGCGCCCCGGCTCGGAGGCGGTGCTGCTGGAACTGGCGGAGCGGATCGAGCAGTTGCGCCCTTGGCAGCGTACGGCGCCGCTGGACTAGGGCGCGTATCGAGTCGTGATCAATTTGCGGGATGTGCCTTCGTGGCACGGTCCGGTCCGATAGCCGGTCTTACGTGACGCGAGTGCAACTGACCGATCCGGATTGGGAGTTCATCGAGCCGTACCTGCCGATCGGCGAGTACGGCCCGTACCCCGAGCGACTGCGGCAGCAGTTCCAAAGGGCGTGATCTGGCGGTTCAAGACGGGCGGGCAGTGGCGGGAGATGCCGACGGAGTTCGGCGCCTGGTCGACCGTCCACAACCGCTTCCGGCAGTGGCGTGACGCCGGCGTCTTCGAGGCCCTGCTGGAGGGCCTGATCACGGAAGCCGCGAAGCGGGGTGAGGTGGACCTGTCCCTGGTCGGCATCGACTCCACCACCGCCCGAGCCCACCACGACGCGGCCGGGATGCACCTCGACGAGGACGTCGTCACCGCCCTGGAGAAAGCCGCGGCCGAGGAGGAGAAGGCCAGGTCAAAGGGGGCGGCCTCGAAGAGCGAAACAGGCAAGAGACCGAAAGTGATCCCGCGCTGGAAGAACGACGACGCATCCGGCGTCGGCGGAAACTCCGGCTGAAGGCCGCCCTCCTCGGACGTTCAGAGGCGGGCAGACCAGCAGGGTCCACCTCGCCGCCGACCGCAAGTGCCGCCCGCTGGCGTTCATCCTGACCACAGGCCAGGCAGAAGAAGAAGGGCTCCAGAGGTGGCCGGCCCGTCAGCCACGACGCCGATCTCTACAAGGAGCGGAACACCGTCGAACGCCTGATCAACAAGCTCAAAGCATGGCGAGGCATCGCCACCCGATACGACAGGACTCCCGACAGCTACCTCGCCGGTCTCCACCTGCGCGCCTCGATGATCTGGATCAAGGACCTCACCAGGACCACCCGATGATCACGACTCGATATGCCCCTAGGTGACGCGCTGAGGTGCCGGACGCCAAGGGCGGGCAGGAGTTGAGTCAACGGTCAACCAGTCGTGGACGCGGGGCCTCACCCGTGGATTCCGCGTCGGTGTCGTCGGTGCCGACCGGGCCGCGGGGAAGCGTCCGGTCCAGCCACTTCGGCAGCCACCAGTTGGTCCGGCCGAGGAGTGTCATGGTCGCCGGTACCAGCACCATGCGTACGACCGTGGCGTCGATGAAGATCGCGGTGGCCAGGCCGAGCCCGAACATTTTGGTGGAGGGGTCGTCGGCGACGGCGAAGGAAAGGAAGACCGCCACCATGATGAGGGCTGCCGAGGTGATGATCCGGGCGGTGCGCGAGACGCCCTCGACGATCGCCGTGCCGTTGTCGCCGGTGCGCAGGTACTCCTCGCGTACGCGGGAGAGGAGGAACACCTCGTAGTCCATCGACAGGCCGAACAGGATGGCGAAGAGGAACATCGGGATGAACGACACGATCGGAACCGTCGCTTCCAGCCCGATGAGTGCGCCTCCCCAGCCCCACTGGAAGACCGCGACCATGATGCCGTAGGCCGCGCCGATGCTCAGCAGATTCAGCAGTACCGCCTTGAGCGGTACGAGTATCGAGCGGAAGACCAGCATCAGCAGCAGGAACGACATCGCCAGCACGGCGGCGACGAACACCGGCAGGCGTTGGCTGGTGCGTTGGCCCACATCGGACAGGCTCGCGGCGGCGCCGCCGACGTGGGCCCTGGCCGGGCCGTGCCCGATCGCCGCGGGCAGCACGTCGGTGCGCAGCCGGGCGATGGTGTCGGCCGTGGCCTTGTCCTGAGGGCTGGTGGTCGGGAACACCACGAGGGTCGCGATGCCGGTGGCCCGATCGATGTGTGTCGGCACGACGGATGCGATGCCCGGATCCGCCGCGACCGCCCCGACGAGTCGGTCCAGCACTCCCGGATCACCGGTGGGGTCCGCGGCGATGACGAGGGGACCGTTGGTGCCCGGGCCGAACCCCTCGGCGACGAGGTCGTAGGCGCGGCGTTCAGTACGGCTCTGCGGCAGTGAGCCGTCGTCGGGCAGGCCGACGCGCAGGCCGAGCACGGGCAGCGTCGCGGTCAGCAGCAGCCCCGCCGCGCCGACCGCGTACGGCACCGGGTGCCGGCTGACGTGCCCGATCCAGCGACGCCACCCGGCGGCGTGGGCGGCGCCTGCCGCCGGGTCCCGCCGCCGTGCGAGTCGGCCCAGCTTCCTGGTCTGCAGAGCCCGGCCGATCCGGCCGGCCCGGGCCAGGCGGGGGCCCGCCGCGCCGAGGAAGGCCGGCAGCAGCGTCACCGACGCGAGCACCATCGTCAGGACGACGATCGAGACGGCAACCCCGCCCACCGTCATGAACGGCACGTTCGCGACCGCCAGGCCGAGGATCGACACGACGACGGTGCCGCCGGCGAAGACCACCGGCCGCCCCGCCGTTGCCACCGCTCGTCCGGCCGCCGCCTGCGGATCGAGCCCGCACGCGAGGTACTCCCGGTGCCTGGCGAGCACGAACAGCGCGTAGTCGATGCCCACTCCGAGCCCGACCATGCTGCCCAGGACAGGGGCGAAGGTGGGGACGTCCGTGACCCCCGCCAGTACCGTCATCGTGGCAACTCCGATGGTCAGCCCGAAGACCGCCATGCCGATCGGCAGCGCGGCGGCGACGAGCGAACCGAACGCCAGGAACAGGATCGCGGCCGCGGCGAGGAGGCCGATCAGCTCGCTTGCGCCGCCGTCGGGGTCGGAGAAGGCGTAGAAGAGGTTCCCGCCCATCTCGATGCGCAGCGGCAGCTCGGCGCGCAGCCGGTCGCCGAGATCGACGAGGGCGTCGAGGTCTTCGGCCGACAGCCGGCTCTGGTCGGGATACTGCACCCGGACGACCGCGATCCGCCCGTCGGCCGAAACGAGGCCGCCGCGCACGGCGGTGTCCCCGCCCGTGTCGAGCGCCCCCGCCGGGTCGCTCGTGCCGAGCACGTGCGGCAGCCGCTTCACCTCGGCCCGCAGCCGCGTGAGAGCGGTGCGCGCGCCGTCGTCGTCGAAGAACGTCGCACCGTCGTCGAGGGGGGTGACGACCACTTGGGCGGTCATCCCCTCCTGGCCGGTGCCGGCCCGCGCGATCAGTTCCGCGGCCCGTTGGGAGTCCAGCCCCGGAGCGGTCATCGAGTCCGCGGTCCGCCCGCCGAAGGCGACGGCGGCGAGGACGGCGAGCGTGGCGGCGATCAGCCATGCCGCGATCACCCGCCAGGGATGGCGGGCGGCGCTTGCGCCCAGGCGCAACAGGGCTTTCGAGAGCATCGGGTCCTCCAACCACCTCGTCGGCCGTCCTTGTACGGCCGCCGATGCCGAGGCTCGTCGCCACGGCGCTCCGCGGCATCGGCCCGCGGGCCGCGGATCCCTCGGCCCCGGGGCGGAGTGACGAACCGTCCTTTCGGCCGATGCGCGGCACGCCGCGGTCCCTAGGCTGAGAACCGTGCTCCGAGACGACCTGCGAACCCTGTGGACCGAACCCCGGCCGCCCGACGCGCCCGCCCGGGTGCGGCGGGACTGGGCGCTGCTCGCCGCGGGCCTTGCCGGTGTGGCGCTGGAGGCCACCCTGCGCGCGAACGTCGTGTGGCGGCCGGTGGCGGTGGTGTTCGCCGTATGGCTGTGCCTGCTGCCCCTGTGGCGCCGGACCCGCCCGCTGGCGATGGTCACGCTGGCGTTCGGCTCGGTGATCCTGCTTCAGGTGGCCTCGCTGGTCGCCGCTCCGCGCGAGCCCGTCGGCCTGTACACCGGCGCGGTCATGCTCGTGCTCGTGTACGCGCTGCCCCGGTGGGGATCGGGACGCGAGATCGTGCTGGGCGGTGCGGTGATCCTCACGGCCGGCGCGGTGTGTTCCGTCACGGACGAGACGCCGGTCGTCGAGAACGTCGTGGGCTTCGTCTTCCTGCTGCTGCCCGGCGTGTTCGGGGCTGCCGTGCGGTTCTGGGTGACCGCTCGCGAGCGGCAGTTGGAGCAGGTGCGCTCCCGCGAGCGCGAGCAGCTCGCCCGGGAACTGCACGACACGGTGGCCCACCACGTGTCGGCCATGGTGATCATCGCCCAGGCGGGCGGGGTGCTCGCGGGCGCCGACCCGTCTGCCGCCGTCAAGGCACTGGAAGGGGTCGAGGAGGAAGGGGCGCGCACGCTGGAGGAAATGCGTGCCATGGTCGCCGCGCTGCGCGACCGCGGGGTCGGCGCCGAGCTGGCGCCCCCTGCCGGAGTCGCGGATCTGGAGCGCCTGGTGCGCACCCCGGGTGGTCGCCTCAGGGTCGACCTGGGGCTCGACGGCGAACTGGACGCGCTGCCCCCGGCCGTTGACGCGGCCGTCTACCGGATCGTGCAGGAGTCGGTGACCAACGCGCTGCGTCATGCGGTCGACGCGACCGAGCTCGTCGTTCGGGTCGCCGCGGAACGGCACACGGTACGGGTGAGCGTGCACGACAACGGCCGGCGCACCGGCCGGGGTCGCGACGGATACGGACTTACCGGACTGCGCGAGCGCGCGACCCTGCTCGGCGGCACACTACGAGCCGGCCCGGGTACCGACCGGGGCTGGCGTGTCGAAGCCGAACTGCCGAGAGCGAGGAGCGAGAGCGGTGTCCATTCGCGTCCTCGTCGCTGACGACCAGACGATCATCCGCACCGGGTTGCGGATCATACTGAACGCCCAGCCCGGCATCGAGGTGGTCGGCGAGGCCGCCGACGGGCGGGAAGCGGTACGTCTGGCCCGCGAACTGCGCCCCGACGTCTGCCTGTTCGACATCCGCATGCCCGTGATCGACGGGCTTGAGGCCACCCGGCTGGTCGCCGGCCCGGCCGTCGCCGACCCGCTGGTCGTGGTCGTCATCACCACGTTCGACCTCGACGAGTACGTCTACGGCGCGCTGCGTGCCGGCGCCCGCGGATTCCTCCTCAAGGACACGGGACCAGACCTTCTGGCGCAGGCCGTACGGTCGGCGTCCGACGGTCAGGCGCTCATCGCGCCCAGCGTCACCGTCCGTCTGCTCCAGGCATTCGCGGACCTGCCCGCCGGCCGGCCCGCGGCCCAGCCGGTCTCACCCGTCACCGCCCGCGAGGAACAGGTGCTCCTCACCGTCGCTCGCGGGCTGACCAACACCGAGATCGCCGATGCACTGCACATCAGCCTCAGCACGGTGAAGACGCATCTGGCCAGCCTGATGGCCAAACTCGGCGCCCGCAACCGGGTCGAGATCGCGATGTGGGCCTACGAAACGCGCCGTATCCTCCCCGGAACCTGAGCCGGGTGCCGGGCCATGTCCCATCAGTGCCCGCCCGGACATCAGTGCACCGGTCGGCTCACGTCGGCTCCACGTGCCTCACCCGCCGCAGAGCGTGACGTACCAGGAGGCCGGAACTGGGGCGGTGAGACACCCGATACGACAAGACTCCCGACAGTTGCCTTGCCAGTCTCCACCTGCACGCCTCGATGATCTGGATCAAAGACCTCACCAGGACCACCCGATGATCACGACTCGATACGCGCCCTAGGTGTGCTGTCCCGGAACGTTGGTGACAGGCGACACGCCCGGGGCCAGCTCCGTGAAGGGCCCGTCCGCGGTGAACGCCAGTCGTGCGAAGCGTTCGCCGATGCGGCGGTGGGTGGTGGCGTCGGGGTGGAGGTCGTCGGGCAGCGGCAGTTCGGCGGAGTCGGCCTCGCCGTACAGGTCACGGCCGTCGAGGTAGTGCAGGTTCGGGTCGTCGGCCGCCCGCTGCTTGACGATGCGGGACAGCTCGTCCCGGATGACGCGCAACGTCAGCTTGCCGCTCGCGCGGTCCGCCGGGTCGCCCATGGCGACGAACCGCAGCCGTCCGTTGTGGATGTCGCTGAAGTCCGGGAAGCAGGGGCCGGGTGTGTCCTCGTGGATCGGGCACAGCAGGGGCGACACGACCAGCAGCGGTGTCGTGGGATGTCCGTCCCGGACCGTGTCGAGGAAGCCGTGCACCGCCGGGCCGAAGGCGCGCAGTCGCATCAGGTCCGCGTTGACCACGTTGATGCCGATCTTGAGGCTGATCAGGTCGGCGGGCGTGTCGCGCAGGGTGCGGGCGGTGAACGGGTCGAGCAGGGCGCTCCCGCCCAGGCCCAGGTTGATCAGTTCCACGCCGCCGAGGGCGGCGGCGAGCGCGGGCCAGGTGCCGGTGGGGCTCCCGGCGTCGGAGCCCTGGCTGATCGAGCTGCCGTGATGCAGCCACACCCTGCGGCCCGGGTCCCGCGCGGGCTCGACGGGGGCGTCGGTGCGCAGGGCGATCAGTTCGGTGGTCTCGTTGTGCGGCAGCCAGATCTCGACGTCCTTGTCGGTGTCGGGCAGCCCGGTGAAGCGGACGGTGCCGGCCGGTCCTGGCCGGTGCTCGGCGGTTCCGGCGGTCATGTCGATGACTACGACGTTGCCGCCGGTCACGCTGCCCTGCCCGGCCGGACGGCCGTCGACGATCAGGTCGTAGACGCCGTCCGGGCGCGGCGGGGCGCCCACGTAGTCGCGCTTGGTGGGCAGCGTGTCCAGTTCGACGGCGGTGGCCCGGGTGCGGAAGGCCAGTCGTACGCCGGAGGGCTGTGACTCGGCCATGGCCAGCTGGCCGTCGGTGTTCTGGGCGCGGGCCCGGGCGGGCAGCCGGTGCGGCAGGACGCCGCGCTCGGTGTGCTCGACGTCGAGGGCGCCGCGCAGGAGTTCCGCGGTGACGGCCGTGGTGATCCAGTCGTGCTCGGTGTCCATGTCTGCCCTCTGCCGGTCGCTCTCAAGGGGTGGGCTCGGTGGGCCAGTTGCTCAGCAGGGCGTCGAGGGCGTCCAGGATCCGGGTCCAGGTTTCCTGGGAGTCGGGGGCGCTGTGGCTGAAGCCGCCCGCGGTCTCCAGGCTGGCGTAGCCGTGGAAGACGCTGCCCAGGAGCCGTACCGCGTGGGTGGTGTCCGGCTCCGTGAGGTCGTAGCCGCGCAGGATCGCCCGGGTCATCTGGGAGTGCCGGACGCCCGCGCTGGCGGCCGCCGTCTCGGGGTCGAGCGGCATGCGCGCCGCGGTGGCCCGACCGGGGTGTTCGTGGCCGTAGTCGCGGTATACGTTCGCGAAGGCGACCAGGGCGTCTCTGCCGGCCCGCCCGGCCACCGCGTCGGCGGCCCGGTCGGCCAGTTCCTCCAGCGCGAACAGGGCGATCCGGGTCTTGAGGTCCTGGGAGTTCTTCACGTGCGAGTACAGACTCGCGACCTTGACGTCGAACCGCCGGGCCAGCTCCGAGGCGGTCACCTGCTCGAAGCCGATCTCGTCGGCCAGTTCCGCACCGGCCCGGACCAGGCGCTCGGTGGTCAGCCCTACGCGTGCCATAACTGTCCTCTCGCTTGCCAGAAGCGAGTATGCACACGCCTAAAGGCTTTAGGCAAACGATATTGAGTTTCAGCCAGCAGGCTAAAGTGCCCGATACATGATGTGCAGCCCCACCCGCCCGTGCCGGGGGTGGTCGAACGCCTCCGGGACCGTGCCGAGGACGGTGAAGCCGAGGGAGGTCCACAGCCGTACGGCCGGATTGGTCTCCACGACGGCGTTGAAGACCATGCCCCGGTATCCGTGGGCCTTGGCCTCGGCCAGAACGTGGTCGGCGAGGGCGCGCCCGACGCCACGACCGCCGCAGTCGGGGTCGACCATGAAGCCGGCGTTGGCGATACCGGCGGCGGGGCCGCCGTAGTTGGGGGTGAGGTAGGCGGAGGCGACCAGGGCGCCGGCGTCGCCCTCGACGACGTAGACGCACTTGGCCGGGTTCATCCACAGCGCCCGGGCGTCACTCTCGGAGGTGTCCGGGTCCCATGCATAGGTCTCGCCGGCGGCGACGATCCGGTGCCAGAAAGACCAAATCCGCGGCCAGTCACCGGCCGCGGCTTCTCTGATCAGCATGGGCGTGAGTCTCGCACGCCCATGCGGTCGGCGATCGCGAAGGGTTCCGCCCCGTCAGTCGACGCTGGGCAGGATGTGGGGCTCGGCGAGGTCGTCCTCGTAGCCCGCCAGGCGGATGGGGGCGGACCTGGCCCACACATCGAGACTGCCGATCTCCTTGGACCGGCGCCCCGAGCGCTCCGTGCCTTCCTTGGGGCGCTGTTCGCGATTCGTCTTCTCAGGTGTCACCGCGCACTCCTTCTGTGTCGGATCACCCTCGGGGCGGGGCCGGCCCAGTCTGCGGTCCGGTACCTGACGCCCGCTCGGGTCTTACTCAAAGTCGGCTCGGACGCGGTGGCGCCGGTAACTGGTGTGCAAGCAGGCCGTTGTGCACCGGCTTGTCCCGGGACGGACCATGGGTGTGGGTTGGGACCCGGTTTTGCTGTCCGTCCGCTACAGATTAACCAAATGAGCAGCCCCCCGCTCGATGGGGCTGGAAACAACCTGTAACTATCCGGAATCAAACGGCACTCGACCAACCCGTTGTTCACGCGTTTGTAACGGAATGCGAGGTTTGCCAGTCACTCGTTCGGCTCAACATCATCTCCCTGTCCGACACGCGGCCTGCGTACGCCGCGCAGTTCAAGTCCCGTTGGCCGATTCGCAAGGAGGCCATGATCTGCTGGCGGACCGCAACGGCTTGTCCGGCGGGAGGACTGACGCATGGAGCTGCGCAGTGTCGAAGAGCTGATGGATCTGCTGTACGCCTGCCGCGGCACCCGGGACGCCCCGGGTCTCGCGAGCACCCGAGTCGATCTGCACCAACACGCGCTGCAGACAGCCGCACTGCTGCGCCGAGCCCGCCCCGCCGACAAGGAACTCCAGGTCGCGGGGCTCGTTCATGCCATCGGCCCGCTGCTGCACCCCGGCGAGGCGAGCCGCCACCCCGACCGCGCGGCGGACGCGGTGCGCCCCCTCCTCGGCGAACGGGTCTCCCGCCTCGTCCGGCACCACCACCGGGCCCCGGAATCCGCCGACGACGACCTGCTCCGCCTGCACCAGGCCGACGAGGAGGGCCGCAGCGCCGAGTTCGACGCGGGGGTCCTGGAGGACTGGCGGGCGGTACTGGAGCTGGTGGCGTCCAGGAACTCGCCCCTCGGGGCTGTCAACTGACGACCCGTCATGAGACCGTACGGCGATGACGTCGCCGTACGGTCTTCAGGGCAGGGACGCCGGACTCAAGGGCAGGTGCGCCGTCGTCACCGGCGCCACCCGCGGCATCGGCCACGCCGTCGCCCGGCAACTGGCCGCGGCCGGGGTACGGGTGTGCGTGACCGCGCGGGACGCGGAGGAGGTGCGGCGGACGGCCGCCGAGCTGGGTGGCGTGGGGGTGGCCGGGAGCGTGGCCGACCCTGATCATCTGCGGGCGGTGGTGGACCTCACCTTGCGCGAGTTCGGCCGGGTCGACGTGATCGTGAACAACGCGGCGACCAACCAGCCGTACGGCCCCCTCATGGACGTCGATCCGACGGCCTGGCGCGATGCCTTCACCACGAATGTCGAGGCCCCGCTACGGCTTGTGCAGTGCGCCTGGCGGGCCTGGATGCGCGAGCACGGCGGCACGGTCGTCAACGTCTGCACGGAGGGCGCCGCGCACGTGGGCCCCCACGTCGGGGCCTACGGCACCAGCAAGGCGGCCCTCCTCCATCTGACCCAGCAGCTCGCGGGCGAACTGGCCCCGAGGGTCCGGGTCAACTCGGTCTCCCCCGGTCTGGTCCGCACCGAGATGGCACGGTTCGTGTGGGAGCCGGGCGAGGACGAGCTGGCCGCGGGGATGCCGCTCGGGCGGATCGGGGAGCCGGAGGACGTGGCCCGGGCCGTGGTGTGGCTGGCGTCGGACGCGGCGGAGTGGGTGACGGGGGCGGATCTGCTGGTGGACGGGGGGACGCGGGTGCGGGCGGCAGGGACGGCCACGGGATACGCAATCCACGAGCGTCTACGATCGCGCGGTACCGCAACGCCCTAGGGGCGCGGGGAACTGCGCGACCAGCCACGACGAACCCGCGGACGCACCACCGACCCGCCTACCACTTACCCGGCGCGTAGTCCTTCAGAAAGACCCCGTACACGTCCTCCCCGGCCTCACCTCGCACGACCGGGTCGTACACCCGCGCCGCCCCGTCCACCAGATCAAGCGGCGCATGGAACCCCTCCTCGGCGAGGCGGAGCTTGTCGAAGTGCGGACGCTCGTCCGTGATCCAGCCGGTGTCGACCGACGTCATCAGGATGCCGTCGGTCTGGAACATCTCCTGCGCGCTGGTGCGCGTGACCATGTTCATTGCGGCCTTGGCGGCGTTGGTGTTCGGATGGCCCGCGCCCTTGTAGCCGCGGCCGAAGACGCCCTCCATCGCGGAGACGTTCACGACGTACGCCCGCCCGCTCGCCGCCTTCTTCGCGGCGTCGGCCATGGCCGGGCGCAGCGCGCTGATCAGGATGAACGGCGAGGTGTAGTTGCAGAGCTGGGTCTCCAGGAGCTCCACCGGGGAGATCTGGTCGATGGTCTGCACCCAGGTGTTGGACTCGACGACGTCCGGCACGAGCCCGCCCGCGTCGATGGCGGTGCCGTCGAGGTGCCGGGCGACGCTGGCGTTGCCCGCGACCAGGGCGAGGTCGGCGACCTTCTGGGCGTCGAGGCCGCTGGTGCCCAGCGGCAGCGCGGCGAGGCCGTCGACCGCGCCGGAGTTGAAGGCGCCGATGACGTGGTGGGCGGGGAGCTCACCGGCGGGCAACGGGGCGCTCTCGCCCTCGACCAGGGCGGCGTAGGCGGACGGCAGGCGGCGTACGGTCTGCGTCGCGTTGTTGATGAGGATGTCGAGCGGGCCCGCCTCGGCGACCTGCTCGGCGAGGGCCACGGCCTGGGCCGGGTCGCGCAGGTCGATGCCGACGACCTCCAGGCGGTGCATCCAGTCCGCGGAGTCGTCCATGGCCTTGAAGCGGCGGATGGCGTCCTTGGGGAAGCGCGTGGTGATCGTCGTGTGCGCGCCGTCGCGCAGCAGCCTCAGCGCGATGTACATGCCGATCTTGGCGCGGCCGCCGGTGAGCAGGGCGCGCTTGCCGGTGAGGTCGGCGCGGGCGTCGCGCTTGCCGCGGTTCAGGCGGGCGCAGTCGGGACACAGCTGGTGGTAGAAGTAGTCGACCTCGACGAACCGGGTCTTGCAGGTGTAGCAGGAGCGGGGGCGCTGGAGTATCCCCGCGATCCTGCCTTCCTCCGTGGCCGACGACGGGAGGATGCCCTCGGTCTCGTCGTCGATGCGCTGGGCGGAGCCGGTCGCGGTGGCCTCCGTGACCGCCTTGTCGTGGGCGGTCTTGGCGGCCCGGCGCTCCTGGCGGCGGCGCTGCTTGACGGTGCGGTAGATGCCGGCGGTGGCCCGGCGCACGGCGATGGCGTCGGGGTGGTCGACCTCCAGCTTGTCGAGCTCGTCCAGGACGCTCAGGCACACCGCGAGCCGCTCGGGGTCGATGCCGGGGCCGTACACGATCTCGTCACCGGGCTCGTGCACGGCGTCCGCCGTGGTCGCCGTCGCGCCGTCCTCTGTCACCGTCATCGCCGCTGCCGTTCCCTGATCACCCGCGGCGCTCCGGTCGCGCTCGCTTTCGAACGGGGAATTGTACGGAGCGCCGGGCCACTCCTCCAAAAACCGGCGAAGCGGGCCCCGGGGCGGCGATCAGGGGGCGCAGGCGGTGATCAGCTCCGACACCTCCTCGGACACGGCCTTGGCGAGCACATCGAGGTCCGGTACGGCCTCGGCGTCGGCGACGAGCCCGTAGTGGACGCGCCCCCGGTACGTCGAGATCGCGATCGCCAGGGACTGGCCGCGGGCCAGCGGGGCGAAGGGGTAGACCTCGGTGACGGGGTGGCCGCCGAGCTTCAGGGCGATGCCGGGCAGCGGGACGCTGGTCACGAGGATGTCGAACCAGAGCCGGGCGGCCCCGCAGACCAGCGGTCCGCCGAGCCGGTGCCCGAGCGCCGGGACGTGGTCGGCGAGCAGGGCGACGGCGCCCGCGCCCCGGTTGGGGCCGGCGTCCTTGTTCCGGTCCATGGCGGCACGGACCGTGCCGAGGCGGCGCAGCGGGTCGGGGTCGTCCACCGGGAGCCGTATCAAGTAGCCGGAGAGCCGGTTGCCCTGTGGGTGCGCGGTGCGCGGACGGCGCTTGGAGACGGGGATCAGGGCGCGCGGCGCGACGCCCTCGCTGCCGTCGCCGCGCTCGTCCAGCCAGCGGCGCAGGGCGCCGGCGACGACCGCGATGAGGACGTCGTTGACGGTGCCGCCGACGGCCTTGCGGATCACGTGCACATCGTCGATGTCGACGACGACTCCGGCGGTACGGCGGGTGCCGCTCGGCTCGGCGGTCAGCGCGGACGACGAGCGCACCCCGAGGGTCGACACGGCGACGGAGGCGCCGATGTCCAGGGCCCGGCCCACGTCGGACAGGGCGCCGCGCACCAGTCCCGGCAGCCTGCGCACATCGGGCAGCAGGCTGCGCGCGGGCGCCTCGGGGCGGGGTTTGCGGGCGGGCATGTCCATGGGGTCCAGGACGGCGGCGGCGAGCGTAAGCGCGCGCAGTCCGTCGGCCAGGGCGTGGTGGAACTTGAACAGCACCGCGAACGACACCCCGTCCTCGCCCGGCAGCACATGCGCCTCCCACGGGGGCCGGCCGCGCTCCAGCGGGCGCTCCATGAGCCGGCCCGCCAACGCCTGGAAGTCGGCGGTGGGGGCGTGCAGCCGGACGTGGTCGAGGGGATCGAAGTCGGGGGCGGGCTCGCGGGCCGCTCCGCCGAACGAGAACGGCTGCAGCAGGGCGCTCGGCTGCCACGCGTCGCGGATGCGCATCCGCAGTCCCGGAACGGCTGCGGCTCGCGCGGCGAGCAGGTCGGCGGCGTGGGCGCCCGCGGTGGGCGAGTGCGCCGTGAACACCCCGAGCGCGCCCAGGTGCATGGGGTGTTCGGCGGACTCGATGTTCCAGAACGCCAGGTCGAGTGGTGCGAGCAGGTCAGACGTCAATGGCTTGCCTCGCGTCGACGACGGGTGGAGCAGCAGTCAATCGCCCTTGTTCGATTACGGTCAAGTACGATCAAGCTACGCACAGTTAACAGCAGATTAAGTCCCGCCCCTCGCGAGAGGGACGGGACTCATGGTGCATATGAGGTCACTTCACCACAGGTTGCGGCGCCGGGCATCCCGTGGGAGTCACCCGGGAGGCGTCACGGATCAACGCCTCGTGCGCGGCTTGGAGCCGTGCCGTGTCCGGTTTCAGTACGGCCCGGTCGTAGGTCAGGAAGCCGTTCAGCTCCCCCTCGACGTCCGCGATCTGCGTGTACACGGCGCCGTTGCTGCCCCGGCAGACCAGGGCACGCACCTCGTCGAGCCTGGCCAGATAGCCGTCGGTGTAGGTCGCCGGGTCGACGTCGACGTACGACTGCTGCACCGACCAGGCGTGGCCGGGCACCGCGAGGCCGAGGCCGCCGTACTCGCCGCTGACCAGTGCCCGTTCGCCGTCGGGGCGGGGTGGCAGGGCGGGGCTCGGATAGCCGTGCTCGTCCATGATGTCGCCGGCGCCGCCGTCGGCGCCGAGGTTCAGCCCGGACTGGTTGTTGACCAGCCGACTCGGATCCCATGCCTTCGCCTGATCGGCGATACGACCGATGTCGTACTGCCCCCAGCCCTCGTTGAACGTAACCCACATGATCACCGACGGACTGCTGATGTGCTCGTCGATCATCTGCTTCATCTCGTGCTCGTACTGGGCGCGGGCCTGGGCGCCCGGATTCACCCCGGCGGTCATCGCGGGCATGTCCTGCCACACCAGCAGGCCCAGCCGGTCCGCCCAGTAGAACCAGCGGTCCGGCTCGACCTTGATGTGCTTGCGCACGGCGTTGAAGCCGAGTTCCTTGTGCGCCCGCAGGTCGTACGCGAGGGCCTCGTCGGTCGGTGCGGTGTGCAGGCCGTCGGGCCAGAAGCCCTGGTCGAGGGTGGCCATCATGAAGATCGGCGCACCGTTGAGGACGGTGCGCGGCACCCCGTCGATCTTCTCGACGGCGATGGAGCGCATGCCGAAGTAGCTGCCGACGCGGTCGGCGCCGACGGTGACCCTCAGGTCGTACAGGAAGGGATCGTCGGGCGACCACAGGTGCGGATCACGGATGGTCAGGGCCAGTGGCCGGCCGGTGCGGCCGGTCACGGTGGCGACCTTGCGCCGTCCGTCGTACGCCGTCGCCGTGACGGGTACGCCGTCGCGCACGCCCTGCGGCTCGACGGTGAGCGTGCCCGCGTCGACGTCGGGGGTGAGCTTGAGCCCGTCCACGTGGTCGGGGGCGACCGGCTCCATCCACACCGTCTGCCAGATGCCGGAGGACGGGGTGTACCAGATGCCGCTCGGGTCCAGGCGCTGCTTGCCGAGGGGCGGGTTCTCGCCGTTCGCCGCGTCGGTCGGGTCGTACACGCCGACGATCAGCTCCTGGGTGTGGCCGGGCTTCAGCGCGTCGGTGATGTCGGCGCCGAACCTGTCGTAACCGCCCGTGTGCTCGGTGACCTTGGTGCCGTTGACGTACACCTCGGTCCGCCAGTCGACGGCGCCGAAGTTGAGCCCGAGGCGCTTGCCGGAGCCGATGCGCCACTCTGCCGGGACCGTGAAGGTGCGGCGGTACCACATCCGGTCCTCATGGCGCTGGAGGCCGGAGAGCTGGGACTCGACCGGGTACGGGACGAGGATCCGCTCGGGCAGGGTCTTGCCGACCGGGGGCCGCTCCCCCACCTCGGCGGCCGCGAACTGCCAGCGCCCGTTGAGGTTGCGCCAGGTGTCCCGGGTCAGCTGCGGGCGCGGGTACTCGGGGTGGGCGTTGCCCGGGCCCACCTCGTCGGCCCACCTGGTGCGCAGCTCGTGGGTCGACCGGTTGGGGCCGCTGCTCCAGAAGGCCTTGACAACGTTGCCATCGGTGGTGGTCAGGCCGCCCGCACCGTCGTAGCGGATGTCGGCCGTGCCGCGTGCCGTCCCGGTCCTGTTGCCGACCACGGGCTCCTTGAGCGCGACGAGGAGGGCCTTGGGGTCGGCCGGGTCCGGCTCGGCCGACCCGAGCGGCCACTTGGCGCCGCCGACCACCGCGTCCAGGTGATCGGTGACATCGGCCGGGGGCGCGGCGAGGTCACGGGCGAAGTCGAGCTTGAGCGTACGGCCGTCCGCGAGGACCGTGGCCGCGATGGCGCCGTCGTAGTCGAAGCCGTCCGGGAGGCGGAACGCGGACTGCGGGACGGGCTCCTTGGTGCCGCCGGGCTCGGTCCAGCGCAGGTGGAGGTTGGAGCCGCCGTAGTGCTCGAAGTACTCGACCTTGATGTCATGGGCGGTGCCGGCGGTCAACTCGACGGGCGCGGCGGTCTGCTCGCGGTCCCAGTCGTCGACCCAGTGGTCGATGGCGAGCCTTCCATCGATCCAGAGGCGGAAGCCGTTGTCGCCGATGACCGAGAAGGTGTGCGGGCCGGTCTTCTCCGGCACGATCCTTCCGGTCCAGCGGACACTGACGTCGTCCGAACGGCCCGCGGCGAAGGCCAGACGCGGCTCCAGGTCGTCGAAGTCGAGGCGGGGGTCGAAGGCGGTCGCCTTGAGCTCGTGGAAGTCGAAGGCGCCGGGGGCTGACTGGGTGTAGTACTCGCCCTTCAATCCGTGGATCTGAACGGGGTCGTCCGCTGCGGCCGGGGCGGGGGTCGCGGTCAGGCCCGCGAGGCCGAGGACACCGGCAAGGAGGAGCACGAGTCTGTTTCTGAGGCGTTTTGTGCGCACAGAGCCTCCATAACAACGTTGTCATGGACAGTAGTTGGCATAACAGCACGGATTCCTTCGCCCGTCCAGGGCCAACTGGCGCCGCTGGAATGACATTTGACGGTTCATCAATTCAGGAATCAAGTGCAACTTTGCGATTTCTTGGTGTAGCTCGGCCGTCCCATACGTGAGCCTCATGAGCACCCCCCACCACGAGAGGCAACACCCATGACAAGGAACCGCGCACTGCGGTACGGCGGCCGCACCCTGGTTCTGGCGGCGACGGCGTTCGGGATGGTCGCGGTGGCCGTGCCCGCCGTGGCCGACGACCAGCCCACCGCAGAGCAGATCGTGGCCGACTGCGCTTCCGGCGAAGGCAAGTGCAGCTTCAACTCCCCCGAGCTCGGCAAGGCTTACCTCGGTGAGCCCCGTCAGGTCTCGGAGCTGCTCTTCAACTGCACCGCCTCGCCCGCCTCCCAGTCCATGTCATGGGCCGACACCGTGGGCTCCTCCCACTCGGTGGGCGGATCGGTGACCGTCGGTGGCGGGATCGAAGGGATCATCACCGCCAGTGTGACCGCGACGTACAACTACACATGGCAGAGCTCCCACACGGAGACGAGCTCCTTCACCGTGAACGTCCAGCCGGGCGAGGTGGGCTGGATCTCCCGCGCCCAGGTGATGCAGCGGATATCCGGCACCTGGCAGACCCACTACGACGACCCCAAGTGGGGCCACTACTACTGGTTCGTGCCCGACGTGATCACCGGCCCCGCCCCGAACGGCACGGACGGCAAGCACAGCGCGGTCGTGGTCAAGTCCCGCAAGATGACGGCCGACGAGAAGAAGCTCTGCACCACCGGCGCCACCCGGGGCGAGGTCTTCACCCGCAGCAGCTGACCGGGCGGCCTGCCGACAGGGGGGCCGGGCGGCCTACGACACCCGCTGCCCCTTCCCCAGCGCGATCACGCCACCCTTGGACACGGTGTACAGGTCAGAGTCCCGCTCCGGGTTGACGCCGATCGTCGCACCCGGGGGCACGTCCACGTTCTTGTCGAGCACGGCTCCGCGGACCACCGCGCCCCGCCCGATGTGCACGTTGTCGTGCAGCACCGACCCCTGCACCACGGCCCCCGGGTCGACCACCACGCCCGGCGAGAGCACGGAGCGGGTGACCTGGCCGCGGATCAGACAGCCGGCGCTGATGATGGACTCGCCGGCGATGCCGCCCGAGTTGAAGCGGGCCGGGGACAGCTGGTTGGAGTGGGTGTAGATGGGCCAGCTGCGGTTGTAGAGGTTGAAGGCGGGGCGCTCGGCGATCAGGTCCATGTGGGCGTCGTAGTACGCGTCCAGGGTGCCGACGTCCCGCCAGTAGCCGCGGTCGCGGTTGGTCTCGCCGGGGACGTGGTTGGCGCTGAAGTCGTAGAGCTGGGCCTCGCCGCGGTCGGTGAGCTGGGGCAGGATCGAACCGCCCATGTCGTGCACGGAGTTGTCTTCCTCGGCGTCGCGCTGGAGCGCCTCGATGAGTGCCTTGGTGGTGAAGATGTAGTTGCCCATCGAGGCGAAGACGGTCTCCGGGTCGTCCGGGAGTCCGGGCGGGTCGGCGGGCTTCTCCAGGAAGCGGTCCACCGTCTGCCCGTCCGAGCCGGGGCTGATCACGCCGAACGACGACGACTCGCCCCGCGGTACGCGGATGCCGGCCACCGTGACGCCCGCGCCGCCCTCGAGGTGCTGGGCGAGCATCTGGCGCGGGTCCATGCGGTACACGTGGTCGGCGCCGAACACCGCGACGTACTCGGGGCGTTCGTCGTAGACCAGGTTCAGGGACTGCAGGATCGCGTCCGCGCTGCCCAGGTACCAGCGCGGGCCGAGCCGCTGCTGGGCCGGGACCGGGGTGACGTAGTTGCCGAGCAGGCTGGACATCCGCCAGGTCGTGGTGATGTGCCGGTCCAGGGAGTGCGACTTGTACTGCGTGAGGACGCAGATGCGCAGGATGTCGGCGTTGACGAGGTTGGAGAGGACGAAGTCGACCAGGCGATACGTTCCTCCGAAGGTGACCGCCGGTTTCGCGCGGTCCGCGGTCAGGGGCATCAGGCGTTTGCCTTCTCCGCCCGCCAGTACGATTCCGAGCACCGAAGGTCCGCCACGACGCATGGCCGCTCCCCTCACCCTGGTTGGTCCCAGCCTGCCCCTGTGCAGCGCGCGCTAAGCCTGTTTGAGGATCTCCCCGTAGAGCCGGACCGTCCGCCGGGCCACCGCGTCCCAGCCGAACTCCCCCACCGCACGTTCCCGTCCGGCCTCGCCCATCCGCCGGGCCGTCTCCGGGTCGCCGATCACCGAGTCCAGCGCCTGCGCGAGGCCCGCCTCGAAGGCCTCCGCGTCGTCGTCCAGCGGGACGAGCAGGCCCGTCTTGCCGTCCTCGACGACCTCGGGGATACCGCCGACCTGCGAGGCCACCACGGGAGTTCCGCAGGCCATCGCCTCCAGGTTGACGATGCCGAGGGGCTCGTACACCGAAGGGCAGACGAACACGGCGGCGTGCGTGAGGAGTTGGATCACCTCGGGGCGCGGCAGCATCTGCGGGATCCAGTGCACGCCCTCGCGGACCCGGCTCAGCTCCTGGTAGAGGTCGCGGAACTCCTGGTCGATCTCGGGGGTGTCGGGCGCACCCGCGCAGAGCACGACCTGCGCGGCCGGGTCGATGTGCCGTATCGCCCGCAGCAGATGGGGCACGCCCTTCTGGCGGGTGATGCGGCCGACGAAGAGCACGTACGGGCGGCCGGTGTCGAGGCCGAACCGGGTGAGGACCTCGGTACGGCGATCGGGCCGGTAGAGGGCGGTGTCGATGCCGTTGTGCACGATGTGGACCCGGGCCGGGTCGAGCGCCGGGTAGCAGCCGAGGATGTCCTCGCGCATCGCGCCGGACACGGCGATCACCGCGTCGGCGGCCTCGATCGCGGTGCGCTCGGCCCAGCTGGACAGGGCGTATCCGCCGCCGAGTTGCTCGGCCTTCCAGGGGCGCAGCGGCTCCAGGGAGTGGGCCGTCATCACGTGCGGGATGCCGTACAGCAGCTTGCCGAGGTGGCCGGCGAGGTTGGCGTACCAGGTGTGGGAGTGGACGAGTTCGGTGCCTTCGAGCCCGGCGGCCATGGCGAGGTCCACGGAGAAGGTGCGCAGCGCGTCGTTGCCGGTGTCGAGCGCGGGCCAGGGGCGGTGGCGTACGACGCCCACCGCGCGGCCCTCGCCCCAGCAGTGCACCTCCAGGTCGACGAGATCCCTCAACTCCCGGGCGAGGAACTCGACATGGACGCCGGCGCCGCCGTACACGTCCGGCGGGTACTCCCGGGTCAGCAGTCCCACTCGCACCCGGAACCCCCTGTCCTCAGCGGCTGGTTGCCCTTTCATGGTCACCCAGATGGAGCGCGTGGGGAAGAGCGCGGCGCTCGTGTGAAGCAACAGTCACCGCATACTCCGCCGCCCGGTACCCGGTAGTAGAGGCAGCAACTGCGGCGCCGGAAGGCGGTTCCGGTGAACGTGCCGGTGCCGGCGAGCAGCGGGTGGGTGAAGAGCTCCGCGGTGAGGGCGCGGGCGCGTGCGGCGGTTTCCGTACGGCCGTCCGCGAGCGCCCACTGGTCGAGCTGGCGGGCCGCGCCCGCGAGGGCGGATCCGGCGTTGCCCCACAGCAGGCCGGCGGCGACACGGTAGCGGGTGTTCAGGGCTGCGGTCAGCGGTTCGAGGTGGCCGTGCAGGACCACGTCCGCGATGGTCGCCGGGTCCGCGGGCAGCGGGCGGACCTGGGTGAGCCACAGGTCGTCGGGGGCGCTGCCGTCGGGGTCCCAGCGCAGCACCCCGGGGTCCAGGTCGGGGATGCTGCCATAGAGGGCGGCACAGCCGAGGGCCACCGACCACAGGCGGGCCGCGAGCCCCAGCTGGGCCACCGAGGCGGCGATCCGCGGCTCGGGGGCGCGCAGGGCGTTCGCGACCTTCTGGACACGGAAGGTCAGAGAATTTCCGTGCGCGTCCGACGGCTGTCGTCCGTACGTCTCCGCCAGGGTCGGCAGGGGCCGGAGTGTTGTCCCTGGTGTGCGTAGTACGAAGAAGCCGCCGAGCGGCCGGAGGGCGGCGAGATCGGGGTCGAGGTCCACGAAGAGCAGTAGTACCAAGGCTTGTCGGGGTTCTCACCTGGGGGGCTCCACCCAGGGTCCCCCCTCCAGAGGATGAGGCGGCCCCCCTCGTACTCCATCGGCAGTACGACACGGTCGATGCTCTGGTACGACGACGGGAAGAGCTTTTCGAGGCATCGTGTTGATTATGAGAGCCGACCGTTCGCCGCGCCGGGCGCACCGCCCCCGCCTCACGCAGAGGAGCAGCTCATGAGTGCCCTCGCGTTGTCCGTGCTCCTGTCGCTCATCTCCGCCGTCGCGTACGCGGGCGGGGCGATCGTGCAGGAGCGTGTCGCGGTGTCCTCCCCGGGTCAGCAGTTCGCGCCGATGCGCCGGCCGGGCTGGTGGGCGGCGGTCGCGCTGAACGGACTGGGCGGTCTGCTGCACGTCGTGGCGCTGGCCTTCGGCCCGCTGAGCCTGGTGCAGCCGCTCGGCGCCCTGACGATCGTGTTCGCGCTGCCGATGGCGGCGCTGTTCGTGGGCCGCAGGGCAGGGTCGACGGCCTGGCGGGGCGCGATCATGGCGACCGTGGGTCTCGCCGGGCTGCTGTCCCTGGTCGGCACCTCCGAGTCGCAGTCACTGGGCACGGCGGAGCGGGCGGGCGTGGCGCTGGTGACCGGCGGCATGGTCGTGACGCTGATGATCGCGGGCCGGGCGGCCCACCGGCACCCCGCGGTGCGCAGCATGCTGCTCGCGACGGGCTCCGGCATAGCCTTCGGCATGTCGTCGGTGTTCACGAAGATCGTCGCCGTCGACTGGAACGGCGGGGTGTCGGTCGCCGACCTGCCGTCCCTGACCACCATCGGCGTCTTCGCCACGGCCGGTCTGCTGCTGTCCCAGGCCGCCTACCGGGGCGCGGGCCTCGCCGCACCGCTGGCCACGCTGACGGTCGTGAACCCGGTCGTGGCGGCGGCGGTCGGCATAACGATGTTCGGCGAAACCTTCCGCTACGGCACGACCGGCACCGTGCTCGCGCTGGGCTGCGGTGTCGTGGCGGCGGGCGGCCTGATCCTGCTGACGACGGAGCGCATCGCCCGCACCGAGGCGGAGACCGGGGCGGCCCGGACCGAGCCGGTGGCGGCCCTGCCCGAGGCGGACATGGCTCCGGTGGGCGCCGAGGAACTGCTCCCCGGCCTTCCCGGGCAGACGGCTGCGATGCCGCGCGAGGAGCTCCTGGTGCCGGACCGGATCGACGGCATCCGCATACCGGCCCAGATCGTGGAGAGCGCGTACGACGACGGGGAGCCGTCGCGCCCCGACGGGGGCGGGTCCCCGAATCTCTACGGCCCCTTCTACGGCGGCCCGTACGTCCCTCTGCCCGTCATCGACCGGCATCGGATGCGGGTCAAATCCTGACGCCGCCGGCCCGGAGATAGGCGACCGGGTCGATGTCCGCGCCGAAACCGGGCCCCGTCCGCACCTCGAAGTGCAGATGCGGGCCCGTGCTGTTGCCGGTGGATCCGGAGCGGCCGATGCGCTGCCCGGCGCCCACCGACTGGCCGGCCTTCACGGAGATGGCCGAAAGATGGGCGTACTGGGTGTAGCGGCCGTCGGAATGCCGGATCACCACCTGGTAGCCGAAGGAGCCGCCCCATCCCGCGCTGACCACCTGCCCCGCTCCGACGGACTTGACGGACGTACCGGTTGGAACCGGGAAGTCGACGCCGGTGTGGTAGCCCTTCGACCAGGACGAACCGGCCTTGCGGTAGGGGGTGCCCGTGGGCGAGCTCACCGGGGACACGAGCGAGCGGCCGGTCGTGGCCTGCTCGTCCCGGTCGGTGCTCTCCCGCGCCGAAGAGGTCTTCCCGGGTGAGGTCTTGGGGGTGGTCGCCGCCTGACCGGTCCCCGGGGACGTCGTGGGGGCCTTGCCGCGCAGCGCGAGCCGCTGCCCCGGCAGGATCAGGTCGGGGTCCGGCCCGATGGCCTTCCGGTTCGCGGCGTACAGGCCCCGCCAGCCGCCCCTGACCTTCTGTTCCTCGGCGATCCCGGACAGGGTGTCGCCGTGGACGACGGTGTACATCTCGGCCTTGCCCGCCCGTGACTGGGGCGTGGTCTGCGGCTGGACGTCCTGGACGGAGGTCTTCGCGGCCTTCGTGGTGGTGCCGGCGGGACGGATGTCGGGGGTGTCGCCGCCCCGGGTCAGCCCGGCCCGCGCCGAGCACACCGGCCAGGCGCCCGGCCCCTGTCCGTCCAGCACCTTCTCCGCAACGGCTATCTGCTGGTCCTTGGTGGCCAGATCCGCCCGGGCCGCGTACCGCGCACCGCCGTACGCCTCCCATGTCGACTGGGCGAACTGCAGCCCGCCGTAGTAGCCGTTGCCGGTGTTGACGTGCCACCTGCTGGTCGACTCGCACGCCGCGACCTTGTTCCAGGTGTCCACGTCGGCCGCCTGCGCGGCGCCGGTGCCGATGAGGGGGAGCGCCATCCCGGCGCCGCCCGCGGTGACGGTGAGCGAGGCGCGGTTGATCCTGTTCGGCTGGTACCGGCGGTGCCGGCCGCGTGCGGCCATGAAGGAGCCCCCCATAGACATGCGTCAGACATGCGTCAGGAGGGGCAAAAGTAAGCGCGGCGAACAGGCCATGACAAGACAGTAATTCAGCCGCCCGGTCACACCAAGTGGCGAGGAATCGGCGTACGTTGCCCGGCGTCCGGCCCGGCGGAGTGCGGCGGGGGCGGGGCGGCGGAGTGCGGCGGGGCGGGGCGGCTGAGTGCGGCGGGGGCCTGCGTCCGTATCTGCCTGCGACATCGCGCCACCCGGATGTGCACTCGGAGAACCGGCACGTCAGGATGGACGGTGGGGCAATACTGGCGGGCATGACCGGCACCGCTGATATATCGAGGTCACTAGGAGCCAACGCATGAGCACTTCGGCGCAGATCGGCGTCACGGGTCTCGCGGTCATGGGCCGCAATCTCGCCCGCAACTTCGCCCGCAACGGGTACACCGTCGCGGTGCACAACCGGACACCGGCGCGTACGCGGGCGCTGGTGGAGGAGTTCGGGAACGAGGGCGAGTTCATCGCGGCCGAGACCGCCAAGGAGTTCGTGGCGGCGCTGGAGCGGCCGCGGCGCCTGGTGATCATGGTGAAGGCCGGTGAGCCGACCGACGCGGTGATCCAGGAGTTCGCGCCGCTGCTTGAGCCCGGCGACATGATCATCGACGGCGGCAACGCGCACTTCGCCGACACCCGGCGGCGAGAGCGGGACCTGCGTGAGCAGGGCATCCACTTCGTCGGCATGGGCGTCTCCGGCGGCGAGGAGGGCGCGCTGCACGGGCCGAGCATCATGCCGGGCGGCCCGAAGGAGTCGTACGACTCTCTCGGTCCCATGCTGGAGAAGATCTCGGCGAAGGCGGCGGACGGGGCGCCCTGTGTGACGCACGTCGGTCCGGACGGTGCCGGGCACTTCGTGAAGATGGTGCACAACGGCATCGAGTACGCCGACATGCAGCTCATCGGCGAGGCGTACCAGCTGCTGCGCGATGTCGCCGGGTACGAGCCGGCGCAGATCGCGGAGATCTTCCGGACCTGGAACCGGGGCCGGCTGGACTCCTACCTGATCGAGATCACCGCCGAGGTGCTGTCGCACGTGGACACGGCGACGGGCAAGCCGTTCGTGGACGTGGTGGTCGACCAGGCCGAGCAGAAGGGCACGGGGCGCTGGACGGTGCAGATCGCCCTTGACCTGGGCGTGCCGGTGTCCGGTATCGCGGAGGCGGTGTTCGCCCGTTCCCTGTCCGGGCACGCGGCGCTGCGGGAGGCGTCCCGCGGGCTGGCCGGTCCGAAGGCGACGCCGCTCGGCGAGTCCGAGGCCGCCGCGTTCGCCGACCGGGTCGAGCAGGCGCTGTACGCGTCGAAGATCGTGTCGTACACGCAGGGCTTCCACGAGATCGACGCGGCGCGCGCCGAGTACGACTGGGACATCGACCTGGGCGCCGTCTCGGCCATCTGGCGCGGCGGCTGCATCATCCGCGCGGCGTTCCTGGACCGCATCCGGGCCGCGTACGACGCGCGGGCCGACCTGCCGAGCCTGCTGTCGGACGAGACGTTCGCGCAGGAGATCGCGGCCGCGCAGGACGACTGGCGTGAGGTGCTGATCGCGGCCACGCGGCAGGGCGTGCCCACGCCGGGCTTCGCGGCTGCCCTCGCGTACTACGACGCGCTGCGCGCCGAGCGCCTGCCGGCCGCGCTCACCCAGGGTCAGCGGGACTTCTTCGGCGCCCACACCTACCGGCGGACCGACCGTGACGGGTCGTTCCACACGCTGTGGGGCGGGGACCGGTCGGAGGTCTCCGGCTGAGGACTGCCGGAAAAGGGGCCGTCACCCGCGGAGGGTGACGGCCCCATGCCGTGCCGTGACCTCCTTGGTCAGCCTGCGAACACCCTGCCGCCCTTCACCACGTAGTGCGTGGGCTCGGAGCAGCCGATGGACGGTGTGATCAGCAGGCTCACCGTGAGGGGCGCGGGCTCCGTGCTCGCCGTGTTGAACTCGCAGACGGCGCCCCGGCCCGTGAGCGGGTACCAGAACCAGCCGTCGACGTCGCCCACCGTGACCCGGTCGGACTCCTTCCAGGCGCCGCCGCTCTGCGTGTAGACCTGCAGCCGGACGGAGGCGGCGTACTCGTCCTGCGTCGAGCGCAGTGCGGTCAGTGTGATCTTGTAGTCGCTCCCGAGGACGGACGAGGCGATCTGCCGGGTCTGCGGTGCCGCGGCGGAGGCGTTGGACGTTCCGGCGCCGGCGGCTCCGAGAACGCCCGCCATCAGGAGCGTCGTGGACGCGATGGCGGCGCGGGTGGTGCGGTTGCGACGACGCTTGCCGGTCATGCTCATGTGTTCCCCCGTTGAACCGAGTTGTGCCGAAGGGTCGGATTGGTTCGTACGGTGGTAGAGACCACTCACCCGGCTTCAGGGTTGTACGCGCGTTGCCGGAAACGACGCTGGAGGAACGTCAGCGTGTGGCGATCGCCGCTTCGGCCGCCTTCTTGATCCGGGCGCCGAAGGCGGGGGCGTCCTTGCGGGCGGCGGTGAGCGCCAGGCCGACGAGGAGTTTGCCGAGGCCGTGGCCTTCGAGAACGTTGAAGATACGGACGCGAGTCCTGCCGTCGGCCAGCGGCTCCAGGTCGTAGCCGCCTTCAGCGGCCGTCACGATGTTCTTCGACACCTCTGCCCACCGGATCCTCGACGGGGCTTCGAGGCCGGTGATGCGGAACTCCCTGGCGGTCTTCATCCCGGCGTCCTTGACCGAGCTGCGGAAGACCGTGCCCACGGCGGTCGGGGCGTCCGGGACCCGCTCGATCCTCAGCACACGGGGGCTGAACTGCGGATCGTTGCGTCCGTCGGCGAGGTACTCGAACACCGCTTCCACGGGCCGATCGATCTCGACCGTCGCTTCGAACTGTCCTGACATGAGCACTCCTCATGCGAAGGGCCGCGCCGCCCGTCCTGCCGTAGCGGCACCGCGACCCTATGGGGCCGCCGGGCAGCTCGCGAGACGAACGGCATGACGACGAGGACGCGGCCGGCTCGACGGCAACGGTGGCCTCGGGCACCGAGTCGGCCCCCGTGCCCGGGGAGCTCAGGTCAGCGGCGGCCCCGGCTCAGGATTCGGCACCGGCTCCGGGCCAGGGGGGATCGGCGACGGGGACGGCTCCGGGGGTGCGGGCGGTGGCGGGACCGGGGGCGAGGGTGGGGGTGGTGTCGGTCCGGGGGTGGGGGGAGGTCCCGGCGTGGGCGGAGGCCCGGGCGTGGGTGAAGGTCCCGGGGGTGGGCCCGGTGCAGGAGGTGGCTGGGGGGCCGGTGAGGGTTCCGGGGGTGGGACCGGGTGTGGCTCGGGGTGCTGGGGCTCCGGGTCCGGGGTCGGCCCCGGAGAGGTGGGTTCCGGGTACGGGTTCGTCATGGTGTCCTCCTGCCGGTCCGTGGCGTCGGCTCTGGACTACTCCCCCACGTACCCGATGGCCGCGCCACCAGTCACTCACCCGCGTCAATCCGGGGCGGCCAAGTGGGCCTGCCGGGCGGCACCGTCGGCGCGGGCGCGGCACCGTCGGCGCGGGCGCGACGCCGTCCGGTCAGAAGCGATCGGGGTGCGCCCGCAGCCAGTCCTTCGCGGCCTCCAGAAGTTCCGGGTCGGCAGCCGGGGCCTCCTCGGGATGGCGCTCGGCCCACTTCACGACGTACGGGCACAGCGGCGCGACGACGATTCCCTCGCGTGCGGCCATGCCGTACAGCTCACGGGCCAGGGAGCCGGCGATGCCCTTCCCCTCGTGGGCCGGTTCGACGACGGTGTGGACGGGGACGAGGGCGCGTGCCGGGGATTCAAGGACGAAGTACTCGATGTGGCCGGTGACTTCGTCGCCCCGGAGGGCCTCCAGACGGCCGGCCGCCCGGTCGTCGCGGATCTCGATCTCGCTCATGGCAGGCTCCTCGTCCGTCGTGCGTCGTCCGCTCGAAGTGGAGTGCGCTCAGGCCACGGGCACGGCCTGCGGGCTGCGCTCCTGGTCCGAACCCGGTACCGGCTCGGACGGGTCGGCGCCCAGGGCCACGATCCGGTTGGTGCCGTCCACGTGCACGACCCGCGGCTCGAACGCCCGTGCCTCGGCGTCGTCCATCTGAGCGTAGCTGATGATGATCACCAGGTCGCCGGGGTGAACGAGATGGGCGGCGGCCCCGTTGATCCCGATGACCCCGGACCCGCGCTCACCCTCGATGACGTAGGTCTCCAGCCGGGCACCGTTGGTGATGTCCACGATGTGGACGAGCTCGCCGGGCAGCAGATCGGCGTCGTCGAGCAGATCCGCGTCGATCGTCACCGATCCCACATAGTGCAGGTCGGCCTGGGTGACCGTGGCGCGGTGGATCTTGGACTTGAACATAGTGCGCAGCATGGGGCGCTCCGAGTGGTCGGCTCCCTGCCTGGTCTCCAGGTCAAGGGCTCTGTGTGCACGGGCGCGTCCAGGGTACGCAGCGGGGCCCCGGCGCGCACCGAGACCCCGGTCACGTCGGCTCACTCCACCGCGGTCGGCCTCCGGGACGCCGCCATCGCGTCGTCCACGTCGGGCAGCGGGCGCAGCCGGTAGGTGTAGGCGTAGTCGCGGTTCGCGAACAGCTTGAACTCGTCGTGGGTGTGGGCGCCCCAGCTGTTGTCGCCGCCCAGGCCCATCTGCCGGTGGTTGACGCGCAGGACGACCTCGTCGCGCGGGGTGAGCTGGTAGTCGTGGCGCACGCCGGACGAGAGGTCCTCCGGGGTGAAGTGCGAGGCGTTGACCTCCAGCAGGGGCTCGCCGGAGACGAGGAGTCCGGCGCCCTTGGCGTCGGTCAGGGCGATCCAGCGGACGTCGGTCTTGTTGCCGTTCTCCTGGGGGCGGATGTAGGGGGTCCACTGTTCGGAGACGGTTCCGGAGTACACGCCGACGTCGGTGGCGTCCTTGCGGTCGATGTAGTTGTCCTCGGGGCCGCGGCCGTAGTAGCGCAGGTGCTCGAAGCGTCCCGGCAGGAGGAACAGGGTGCCGACCTCCGGGATGTACGGCAGGGACGCGGCGCCCGGGTGCAGGGTGTTGTCGACCTTGATCTCGCCGTTGCCGAAGACCGTGTAGGTGGTGGTGTACGTCGACTCGGTGGTCGTCGGGAGGGTGCCGCCGACCTTGATCTCCACCGCCTTGTCGGCCAGGGCACGCATCGTCACGTTCTTCGGCTTGCGCTGCTGACCGGCGTCGCGCCACGTCTGGTTGCGGGTGTGCTGGCCGTTGCCGCGGTCGTTCTCGGTGGGCGCCCGCCAGAAGTTCGGCACCGGCCCGGAGGTGAGGAGGGGGGTGCCGGCTGCCTCGTACGACGTGATGACACCGCTGCCCTTGTCGACGGTGACGGAGAAGCCCTTGCCCTTCACGGTGACGGCCTTGTCGCCGTCCTCGTACGTCAGCGCCGGCACGCTCGACAGGGGTGCGGGCGTCACGGCCGGGACGTCGGCGTCGAGGGGCAGCTGCTGCTTGGCCACCTCGAAGCCGGCTTTCGCCCAGGGGGTGGAGTCCTTGGTGGTGAAGGAGAACTGGAGGAAGTACTCGGTGCCCGGGGCCGGGTCGTCCGGCAGCCGGAACGGCACGGTGACGTCCTTGCTGCTCAGCGGCGCGACGTCCAGCTGGGTGCGTGTCAGCCTGCCGCGCTGTACGACCTTCCCGTCGGCGACGAGGGACCAACGGCCGTCGAACTCACGGAGGTTGGTGAACAGGTACTCGTTGGTGAGGGTGACGGCCGATCCGGGGGCCAGTGTGTCGCCAGAGGCGGGTGCCGCGTTGACGGCCTGGTAGATCTGCTTGATCTCGGCCGCCTTGCCGGTGTGACGGCGGTCGGCGGTGACGATGCCGTCGGCGTTGGAGGTGCCGTCGTTGGGGTTGTCGCCCCAGTCGCCGCCGTAGGGGAAGAAGGTCTTCTCGCGGGGCCGCTGCTCGGTGAGGCCGACGGTGGCCGCGTCGAACCAGAACCGTACGCCCTCGTCACCGGGGCCGCGGCCGTCGGAGTCGAGTTCGGCGGCGCTCAGCGCACGGGCGTACACGCGTGCCCGGCGGATCGTGCCGCTGAACTCCCGGGTGGCGTTGTCGACATCGGTGGCCAGCGCGAGGGGTGCTGTGTTGGCGGCGGGCTTGTGAGTCGTGGTTCGGGTGGCCTTCGCCGCGCCGTCCACGTAGAGGGTCAGTGTGCCCGCGTCCGCGTCGAAGACTCCGGCGATGTGGTGCTCGCGGCCGGTCCAGTCGTCCGGGAGGCCCCAGTTCGCGGTGATCCACTGGCCGCCGCCGTAGATGAAGAACTCAAGGGTCCGGTCCGACTGCTTGAGGGCGTAGTGGGTGTCGCCCTTGGCGATGATCGGCTGGTGGTAGCCGGTGTAGTGCGGGGTGACCCAGGCCTCCAGGGTGAGCGAGCCCGTGAGGTCGAGGCGTTCGTCGCGGGGGAAGACGGTGGCGCCGGAGATGCCCTTGGCGGGGTCGAAGGTGCCGCTGGCGGTGAGGACCTCGCCGCGCAGCTTGCCGGGCCCGGCCTCGGTGAGGAACTTGCGGGTGGGCACGGGCCAGTTCAGCGACTGGTCGACGAAGTCCCAGATCCAGCCGCCCTGGAGGACGTCGTAGTGGCGGACGAGGTCCCAGTACTTCTTCAGGTTGCCGTTCGAGTTCCCCATCGCGTGCGCGTACTCGATCATGACGTACGGCCGGGTGTCGGCGGTGTCCTTGGCGCGCTGCTCGACGCGGGACGGGCTGTCGTACATCTCCGAGCGGATGTCGCTGATCGTCGGCCGGTCGTCACCCTCGTACTGGATGACACGGGTCCGGTCGTAGGACTTGATCCAGTCGTGCATGGCGACGAACGTGCTGCCGCCACCCGCCTCGTTGCCGAGCGACCAGACGACGACCGAGGCGTGGTTCTTGTCCCGGTGGACCATGCTCTGCGCGCGGGCCACGCATGCCTTGGTCCAGTCGGCGTGGTTGCCGGGGTACTCGCCGCGGATGCCGTGGGTTTCGAGGTTGGTCTCGTCCACGAGGTAGAGGCCGTACTCGTCCGCGAGTTCGTACCAGAGCGGGTTGTTGGGGTAGTGCGAGGTGCGGACGGAGTTCATGTTCATCCGCTTGATGATCTCGATGTCCTTGACCATGTGCTCGCGGGTGAGCGCCATGCCGCTGTCGGGGTGCATCTCGTGCCGGTTCGTACCGCGGAAGGAGACGGGCTTGCCGTTGATCCGCATCAGGCCGTCCTTGAGCGCGAACTCGCGCAGGCCGACGCGGTGCGAGAGGGTCTCGACGACCTTTCCGGCCGGGTCGCGCAACCGCAGTACGGCGGTGTAGAGGTTCGGGTGCTCGGCGGACCACAGCTTGGGCGCGGGCACGGCGCGGCTCGCCCGCACGGTCACGTCCTCGCCGGCGGGGGCGGACGCGAGGTCGACGGCCTGCTGGAGCGGCCTGGGCCAGACGGCGTGGCCCCGGGCGTCGTACAGCTGTGTCTCGACGGAGTAACCGCCCTCGCCCGTGCCCCCGTAGGAGCGCACGCTCGCGGTGACGGACAGCTCGGCTGATGTGTAGTCGTCGCCGAGCGGGGTGTCCAGTTTGAAGTCGCGCAGATGGACGGCCGGCGTGGAGTAGAGGTAGACCGAGCGGAAGATGCCGCTCAGCCGGATCATGTCCTGGTCCTCCAGCCAGTCCCCGTCGGAGAAGCGGTACACCTCGACGGCGATCTGGTTGGTGCCGGGCTTGAGGTGCTCGGTGATGTCGTACTCGGCGGGTGTGAACGAGTCCTCGGCGTACCCGACCAACTCGCCGTTGATCCACACGTAGTGCGCGGACTTGACGCCCTCGAAGTGCAGGAAGGTCCGCCGCCCCGACCAGCCGCGCGGCACGGTGAAGGTCCGCCGGTACTGCCCCACCGGGTTGAAGCGGGTGGGCGCGGCCGGGGGCTGGGCGTCCTCGCCGAGGCCGTTGGGGCCCCACCACGGGTAGGTGATGTTGACGAAGATCGGGCGGTCGTAGCCGTGCATCTGCCAGACGGACGGGACGGGGATGGTGTCCCAGCCGCTGTCGTCGACCTCGGTGCGGTAGAAGTCGGTGTCCCGGTCGTCGGGGCGGTCCACGTGGGCGAACTTCCACTTGCCGTCGAGGCTGAGCCGGTACGGCGAGCCGGTGCGGTCGCCGTCCAGGGCCTGTCTGACGTCGGCGTACGGCATCAGGGTGGTGTGCGGCGGCTGGGTGCCGATCCGGAAGACGTCGATGTGGCCGTTCCACTCCGGGGTGCCGGCCGCCGCCCCGGGACCGTCGGCCGCGTGCGCCGTGGCGGACGATCCGGAGACGGCGAGCGCGCCGAGCAGGGCGGCTCCTCCCTCCAGGAGACGGCGACGGCTGACCGGTACGCCCGGCGAGCGGGGCGGAACGGCGGGAGGCTCGGGCGAGAGCGGCATTGACGATGGCCTTCCTCGGGACGGCAGTACGGCGCTGCGTGGCTTGAGGGAGCGTCAGATCATGTGCGGTGCTGTTGGGAAACCGAACGCACACTAGGTTGTGAACACCTGTGAAGCAATGATGCTGTCGATGTTTGTGTGTTCCTGATGGGTACGGCCGTCGACCTTGGCCGAATCCAGATGCTCGAACTGCGTCCGGTACAGCTCGGCGTAGCGTCCCCGGGCCGCCAGCAGCTCCTCGTGCGTGCCGCGTTCGACGATCCGGCCGGCCTCGACCACCAGGATCAGGTCCGCCGCCCGCACGGTGGACAGCCGGTGGGCGATGACGACCGCCGTCCTGCCCTCCAGCGCCTCGGTGAGCGCCTCCTGGACCGCCGCCTCGGAGGTGTTGTCGAGATGGGCGGTGGCCTCGTCGAGGATGACGACGCGCTGACGGGCCAGCAGCAGCCGGGCGATGGTCATCCGCTGGCGTTCGCCGCCGGAGAGCCGGTAGCCGCGCTCGCCCACCACCGTGTCGAGGCCGTCGGGCAGGGACCGTACGAGAGCGTCGAGGCGGGAGCGGCGCAGGGCGTCCCAGAGTTCGGCGTCGGTGGCGGTGGGGCGGGCGAGCAGCAGGTTGGCGCGGACGGTGTCGTGGAAGAGGTGACCGTCCTGGGTGACCATCCCGAGCGTGCCGCGCAGGGAATCGGCGCTCAGGTCGCGGACGTCGACGCCGCCGACGCGTACGGCGCCCTCGTCGATGTCGTACAGCCGCGGCAGGAGTTGGGCGACGGTCGACTTGCCGGCGCCGGACGAGCCGACCAGGGCGACCGTCTGCCCGGGTTCGGCACGGAAGGAGATGCCGTGCAGCACCTCGGCGCCGCCGCGCGTGTCGAGGCTCGCCACCTCCTCAAGTGAGGCGAGGGAGACCTTGTCGGCGGACGGGTAGCCGAAGCGGACGTTGTCGAACTCCACCGCCACCGGGCCCTCGGGGACCTTCTTGGCGTCCGGCTTCTCCTCGATCAGCGGCCTGAGGTCGAGCACCTCGAAGACGCGTTCGAAGCTCACGAGGGCGCTCATGACCTCGACGCGGGCGCCGGCGAGAGCGGTGAGCGGGGCGTACATACGGGTCAGGAGCAGCGCCAGCGCGACGACGGCGCCCGGCTCCAGAGTGCCGCGCAGGGCGAACCAGCCGCCGAGGCCGTAGACCAGGGCGAGGGCCAGGGCGGACACCAGGGTGAGCGCGGTGATGAACACGGACTGGGCGGTGGCCGTCCGTACGCCGATCTCCGCGACTCGGCGGGCCCGGGACGCGAACTCCTCCGACTCCTCCTCCGGACGGCCGAACAGCTTGACCAGCGTGGCGCCGGGTGCCGAGAAGCGCTCGGTCATGCGGGTGCCCATCGCCGCGTTGAGCGCGGCCGCCTCCCGCTGCATCCGGGCCATGCGGTGCCCCATGCGCCGGGCCGGGATCACGAACACCGGGAGCAGGACGAGGGCGAGCAGGGTGATCTGCCAGGACAGGGTGAGCATGACGGCAAGGGTGAGCAGCAGGGTGACGAGGTTGCTGACCACTCCGGACAGCGTGTTGCTGAAGGCGCGCTGGGCGCCGATCACGTCGTTGTTGAGACGGGAGACGAGCGCCCCCGTACGAGTACGTGTGAAGAACGCGACCGGCATGCGCTGCACATGATCGAACACAGCCGTCCGCAGATCGAGGATGAGCCCTTCGCCGAGGGTGGCCGAGAGCCGCCTGGCGAGGATCCCGAGGCCCGCCTCGGCGACCGCGATCAGGGCGATCAGCAGGGCGAGGCGGACGACGGTGCCCTCGTCGCCCCGCGTCACGATCGCGTCGACGACGCGTCCGGCGAGTACGGGGGTCGCGACGGCGAGCAGGGCGGTCATCACCCCGAGCCCGACGAAGAGCGCGATCCGGCGGCGGTGCGGGCGGGCGAACGCGCCGATGCGGCGCAGCGTGGCGCGGGCGAACGGGTGGCGCTCGTGCTCGGCGTGCATGACGCTCTGCAACTGGGTCCAGGCTGTGGTCTCCATGCTCATGAGGAGGAACGTAGAACCTCAAGCAATGTTGAGGTCAACATCGCCGAGGCAGGAGGCGGCACCAAGTCAGGAGGCGGTACCGAGGCAGAAGGCGGTGTCGACGGCTTCGTGAAGATCGACAGCCGTCCGCAGCCGGTCCGTAAGGCGCCGTCTGCGCTGCCGCAACCCGCCGTTGGCGCGGCGCGGAGACCCTCTCCGAATGTGACAGCGGTACGACTCCCCCTGGGACGCCTGCTCAAGCGCGTCCCGCTCCGCCAGGTACTGGTCCTGCTTCCGCTCGTCCTCGTCGTCGTGGTCGCGGTGCAGCACCGGGCCGTGCTCGCCGAGGGCATCGGACATCTGGCGACGGCCAAGTGGCCGTGGCTGCTCGCCGCGGCCGGCGCCACCTGCATGACCTGGGTCGCGGCGGCGGTCACCCGGCAGGGCGCGGTGATCGACCGGCTGCCGAAACTGCGGCTGCTCATCACCCAGTTCGCGGCGGGCTCGGCCAACCACCTGCTGCCCACGGGGCTCGGCGCGAGCGCGGTCAACCTGCGCTTCATGACGGTGTGCGGGCTGCCGCTGGCCCGCTCCTCGGCGGCGCTGGCGCTGTATCTGCTCGCGGAGAGCATCGCCCGGGTCGGTCTGCTGGCCGCGCTCCTGATCGCCTTCCCGCACGCCCTCCAGCTGGGGCCGCTCCTTCCGGAGGGGTCGTGGGGACCGCTGCTGCTGATCATCGGCGCGACGGCGTGCGTGGCCGTGGCCGTCCTCGCTCTCGTACGACGGCTGCGGACCGCCGTGCTGTCGTTCCTGCGCACCGCGCTCGGCGAGGCGCGGTCGGTGCACACCCGTCCGTCCCGGGCTCTGGCGTTGTGGGGCGGTTCGCTGGCCTTCCCGACGCTTCAGGCGGCCGGCCTGGTCCTGGTCGGGCTCGCCCTGGGGCTGGACGTACCGCCGGCGCACATGGCACTCGCGTATCTGGCGGCGACCGTCGCCGTCGCCCTCGTGCCGACGCCCGGTGGGCTCGGCTCGGTCGAGGCGGCGCTGATCGTGGCCCTGGTGGCGGCGGGCGGGCCGGTCGCGCTGGCGACGGCGGTGGTGCTGGCGTACCGGATCATCACGGTGTGGCTGCCGCTGCTGCCGGGGGCGTTGACGCTGGGCGCGCTGGTGCGGTGGAAGGTCATCTGACCGGTCGGGCCGGGTCGGGTCGCTGGAAGGTCAGCTGACGGTCGGGTCCGCTGGAAGGCCGAGAGAGCGGTCGAGTCCGCCGGAACGTCAACGGACCGGGCAGGTCCGCTGGAAGGTCATGTGACCGATCAGTAACGTACGGGGTCCACCCACTGAAGGGACCCCACCATGCCGGTCCGCGTCGAGCGCCAGGGACACGTCACCACCGTCGTCCTGTCCCGTCCCGAGGTCCGCAACGCGGTCGACGGCCCGACCGCGGCCGAGCTCACCGCCGCCTTCCGGGAGTTCGAGGCGGACGACGAGGCGAGGGTGGCGGTGCTGTGGGGTGAGGGGGGCACGTTCTGCGCGGGCGCCGACCTCAAGGGGCTGGGCACCGAGCGGGGCAACCGGGTCGCCGAGGAGGGCGACGGTCCGATGGGGCCGACGCGGCTGCGGCTGTCGAAGCCCGTCATCGCGGCGGTCGCGGGGCACGCCGTGGCGGGCGGGCTTGAGCTGGCGTTGTGGTGCGATCTGCGGGTGGCCGAGGAGGACGCCGTCTTCGGGGTGTTCTGCCGCCGCTGGGGCGTACCGCTGATCGACGGCGGCACCGTACGGCTGCCCCGGCTGATCGGCACGAGCCGCGCACTGGACCTGATCCTGACCGGACGGCCGGTGCCGGCGAGCGAGGCCCACGCCATCGGGCTCGCCAACCGGGTGGTGCCGACCGGACGTGCCCGCGCCGAGGCGGAGGAGCTGGCCGCCACGATCGCCCGGTTCCCGCAGGCGTGTCTGCGCGCCGACCGTGCCTCGGTGCTCGACCAGGACGGGCTGGACGAGCCGGCGGCGATGCGAGGTGAACTCCGTCACGGCATGGGCGTGTTGAGGCAGAGCCTGGAGGGCGCGGCCCGCTTCGCCTCGGGTGCGGGGCGGCACGGGTCGTTCACGGACCTGTGACGGCGTCGCCGTACGGCATCCTCACCTCGCAGGCCGCACGCCCTCGCCGGACGCCGGGGCGCGCACGGTGGTGAGCGGCCCTCGCACGGCGCTCATGCATCAAGCGAGCCCCGGGGTGCGGTCGTTCGGCCCTCGGAGACGGCCGGAGTCCGCGGGAGAATGCCCGAAAGCAACCGATGAGGACGTCCGGCCGACGATCCCGGCACGAACACGTGTACCCGATACGGCAGGATGAGCCCTCGTGCCGGCCTCGGGGGATGGGGTGGCCGGCACGACGGCACATCGCGGAATCGAGCAGGTGACAACGTGACGAGACTTCACATCCGGCCGTCGGCGGAGGGATTCGCCGCAGCTTTTCTCCCCGGAGGTGACCGGTGAACCGAGCTCTCACCGTGGACGACCTGGTCATCGCCGGGATTGCCGTGGCGGCCGGGCTGCTCGCGGCCTTCCTGCTGCGGATGCTGCTGCGCTGGCTGGGCAAGCACGCCGACCGCACCCGCTGGAGCGGCGACGACCTCATCGTGGACGTGCTGCGGTCCGTGGTGCCGTGGGCGGCGTTCCTCGGCGGCGCGGCCTCCGCGGGCGCGGCGCTGCCGCTGACCCGGACGGTCCAGCACAACGTCAATCAGACCCTTACCGTGCTGCTCATCTTCGTCGTGACGCTGGCCGCGGCCCGCGGGATCGCCGGTGTGATGCGGTCGGTCACCCAGTCCCGCCCCGGGGTCGCCGGCTCCGCCACGATCTTCGTCAACATCACCCGGATCCTGGTCCTGGCCATCGGCTTCCTGGTGGTGCTCCAGACTCTGGGCATCTCCATAGCGCCCCTGCTCACGGCCCTGGGCGTCGGCGGTCTGGCGGTCGCGCTCGCGCTTCAGGACACGCTCGCCAACCTCTTCGCGGGCATCCACATCCTCGCCTCCAAGACCGTCCAGCCCGGCGACTACATCCGACTGGCCAGCGGTGAGGAGGGCTACGTCGAGGACATCAACTGGCGCCAGACGACGGTGCGGGCGCTCTCCAACAACCTCATCGTCATCCCCAACGGGGAGCTCGCGAAGACGAACATGACCAACTTCATGCGTCCCGAGCAGCAGCTGACGATCCTGGTCCAGGTCGGCGTCGCCTACGACAGCGACCTCGACCACGTCGAGCGGGTCACGAACGAGGTCATCGGCGAGGTCATGGCCGAGGTCGAGGGTGCCCTGCCGGACCACGAGCCGATCATCCGCTTCCACACCTTCGGCGACTCCCGGATCGGCTTCACCGTCATCCTGGGCGTCGGCGAGTTCAGCGACCAGTACCGGATCAAGCACGAGTTCATCAAGCGTCTGCACAAGCGCTACCGCAAGGAGGGCATCAACATCCCGGCGCCCACGCGCACGGTGGCCATCCAGCACGGGACGGTGGCGATACCGCAGCAGCGCGTCCGCGAGGAGGTGGACGGGGTGACCCCCGTCCACCTCGACTGACCTGCCCGAACGTCCCTAGAGGGTGGCCGAGTTGTCGTGGTGGCCGCTCTTGCGGCTGTGCGGCGCGGCGAGCGACGGGTTCACCGGGGTGACCGTCCAGTCCGGGTGCCCCGGCATCCGCGGCGTCTTCGTGCCGTACAGCCAGTCCCGAAGGAATCCGGACAGATCCTGACCCGAGACCTCCGAGGCTACGGCGATGTAGTCGGCCGTCGACGCCGCGGAATTGCGGTAGCGGTCGAGGAACGCGCGCTCAAGGGCGTTGAAGGCGCTCTCGCCGACGAGGTTGCGCAGCGCGTACAGGACCAGGACACCGCCCAGGTAGCGCTGGCTGTCGAACAGGTTCACCGCGTTCGGCGCCGCGACCGGCCCCGAGTCGCGGCGCCACTGGTCACCCTGCGCGTAGGTGTGCTTCATCCGGGCTTCCATGGTGGTCAGCCCCAGGGAGTCCGGCCAGCCGCGCTCGTAGCGGTACAGCAGCCCGTAGAAGTCGGCGTGGCCCTCGTTGATCCACAGGTCGGCCCAGGTGGCGGGGCTGACACTGTTGCCGAAGTAGGAGTGGACCAGCTCGTGCATCATGTGCGAGCCGATCTTCGGCTCCGCCTGGAGCAGGTAGTTCGGCTTGTAGATGGTCAGGGTCTGGCTCTCCAGGCCGGTGAAGTCGAAAGCGTTCGGGGCGTCGGAGTTGCAGGGCAGTAGGCCGTACGTCTCGAAGGGGTAGGCCCCGAGCCGCGCCTCCAGCCACTCGACCAGGTTCGGCGTCAGCGCGAGCGCCGGTTCCAGTGCCTCGGCGCGCGCGACCGGGACGACATCGCGCAGCGGGAGGCCGTGCGGGCCCTGCCGGTCCTTGATCACGTAGTCGCCGACCGTGATCTGCACCAGCTCGGTGGCCATGGGCTCGCGGGAGCGGTACGTGTACGCCGTACGGCCGCCGGAGAGGCTCTCGGTGCGTTCGAGCAGGCCGGTGGCCACGCCGCGCAGGCCGCCGGGGACGGTCACGCGGAACGTGAAGTCGGCCTTGTCGGAGGGGTGGTCGTTGCACGGGAAGACGGTGTGGGCCAAGTTCGGCTGGCAGCAGACTGCGAACCCGTCCAGCGTGTCTACCCAGCCGGTGTGCGGCTGCGGAATACGGCGCGGGTCCGCCGAGTACTCGACGCAGACGGTGACCGAGCACTTGGCGGGCAGGGTCTGCGCGGGCGTTATGCGCAGCTTCTCGCCCACCTGTTCGAACGTCGCCGTGCGGCCGCCGACGCGCACGGAGCGGACGTCGAGGCCGAGCGCGTCGAGGGAGAAGCGGCTCAGGGCCTGGGTGGTGCGGATCTTCAAGGCGGCGGTGGCGTCGACCAGGCGGGTCGTGGCGTCGTAGGAGAAGTCGAGGTGGTAGGCCGCGACACGGTAGCCGTCGTTGCCGAGGGCCGGGTAGACGCTGTCACCGAGGGTCTCGGAACCCGGGGTGCCGGAGGTCTTGGCGGAGGTCTTGGCGGCCGACGTCCCCGTCGTCGACGCTGCGTGGGCGGAGGGAGCGGCGGTCAGGGCCGCCGCGGTGCCGATCAGGGCGGCCGCGGGGGCCGTCACTCGGGTGCGATATCTCATGGTCCGCTTTCGCTGGGGCGGCCGGGAGGTCAGGACCGGCCGCCGTATCGGTGATCTCCCTACATGACTGTCGGAGCCGACGATCAGGTTGCACGGAGGGGGTTCTTCCTCTTGCGTGGATTCGAGATCCCGGCACACATCCCGCGCCTGTGTGCGGACCCCTGTCGAGTACGGGTCGATCACGAGATATCTTGATGTCGAGCAATGTTGCAGACGTGGAGCGGAGCACCCGGTGACTGACTCGACCATCATCTATACGCACACTGACGAGGCCCCGGCCCTGGCGACGTATTCCTTCCTGCCGGTGGTCCAGGCGTACGCCTCGCAGGCGGGTGTCGCCGTGGAGACGCGGGACATCTCGCTGGCCGGCCGCATCATCGCGGTGTTCCCGGAGTACCTGACCGAGGACCAGCGCATCCCGGACGCCCTCACCGAGCTCGGTGAGCTCGCCAAGACGCCCGCGGCGAACATCATCAAGCTGCCGAACATCTCGGCGTCGATCCCGCAGCTCAAGGCGGCCATCGCCGAGCTCCAGGGCCAGGGCTACGCGCTGCCGAACTACCCGGACGACCCGAAGACCGACGAGGAGCGGGACATCCAGGCCCGCTACGACAAGATCAAGGGTTCCGCCGTGAACCCGGTCCTGCGTGAGGGCAACTCCGACCGCCGCGCCCCCGCCTCGGTCAAGAACTACGCCAAGACCCACCCGCACCGCATGGGCGCCTGGACCGCCGAGTCCAAGACCAACGTGGCGACCATGGGCCAGAACGACTTCCGCTCCACCGAGAAGTCCGTCGTGATCTCCGAGGCCGGCGCGCTGAAGATCGAGCACGTCGCCGCGGACGGCTCGACCACCGTGCTGCGCGAGTCCGTACCGGTCCTCGCCGGCGAGGTCGTCGACGCCTCCGTGATGCGCGTCGCCGCGCTGCGCGAGTTCCTGACCGCGCAGGTCGCCCGGGCCAAGGCCGAGGGCGTGCTGTTCTCCGTGCACCTCAAGGCCACGATGATGAAGGTCTCCGACCCGATCGTCTTCGGCCACGTGGTGCGAGCCTTCTTCCCGAAGACCTTCGAGCAGTACGGCGCCGCGCTCGCCGCCGCCGGCCTGTCCCCGAACGACGGCCTGGGCGGCATCCTCAAGGGCCTGGACGCGCTGCCGAACGGTGCCGACATCAAGGCGTCCTTCGAGGCGGAGATCGCCGAGGGCCCGGAGCTGGCCATGGTCGACTCCGACAAGGGCATCACCAACCTGCACGTGCCGTCCGACGTGATCGTCGACGCCTCGATGCCGGCCATGATCCGCACCTCCGGCCACATGTGGGGCCCGGACGGCCAGGAGGCCGACACCCTCGCGGTGCTGCCGGACTCCTCCTACGCCGGTGTCTACCAGGCCGTGCTCGACGACTGCCGCGCGAACGGCGCCTACGACCCGTCGACCATGGGCTCGGTCCCGAACGTCGGCCTCATGGCGCAGAAGGCCGAGGAGTACGGCTCCCACGACAAGACCTTCGAGATCAAGGCCGCCGGCACGGTCCGCCTGGTCGACCAGGCCGGCAACGTGGTCATCGAGCAGCCGGTCGCCGAGGGCGACATCTTCCGTGCCTGCCAGACCAAGGACGCGCCGATCAAGGACTGGGTGAAGCTGGCCGTCACCCGCGCCCGCGCCACCGGCGACCCGGCCGTTTTCTGGCTGGACGAGACCCGTGCGCACGACGCCAACCTGATCGCCAAGGTCAACGCCTACCTGCCGGAGCACGACACCGAGGGCCTGGACATCCGGATCCTCGCCCCGGTCGACGCCACCAAGCTGTCGGTGGAGCGCATCCGCCGCGGCGAGAACACGATCTCGGTCACGGGCAACGTCCTGCGCGACTACCTCACCGACCTCTTCCCGATCCTGGAGCTGGGCACCAGCGCCAAGATGCTGTCGGTCGTCCCGCTGATGGCGGGCGGCGGTCTGTTCGAGACGGGCGCCGGCGGTTCCGCGCCGAAGCACGTCCAGCAGCTGGTCAAGGAGGACTACCTGCGCTGGGACTCCCTCGGTGAGTTCTTCGCGCTGGTGCCGTCCCTGGAGCAGTACGCGACGGCCACGGGCAACACCCGCGCGCAGGTCCTCGCCGACACCCTGGACCGCGCCACGGCGACCTTCCTCAACGAGGACAAGTCCCCGACCCGTCGCGTCGGTGGCATCGACAACCGCGGCAGCCACTTCTTCCTGTCCCTGTACTGGGCGCAGGAGCTGGCCAAGCAGACCGACGACGCCGAGCTGGCCAAGGCCTTCGCCCCGCTCGCCGAGACGCTCACGGCGAACGAGCAGAAGATCGTCGACGAGCTGATCGCCGTCCAGGGCAAGCCGGCCGAGATCGGCGGCTACTACCAGCCCGACCCGGCCAAGGCCGCCGCGGTCATGCGCCCGTCGGCCACGTGGAACGAGGCCCTCGCGTCCCTGAGCTGACGCGCCCCGCTCCCAGGCGCCGCCCCGGCCGACACCACGTCTGCCGGGGCGGCGTCATGTCCGCCCGCTGCACAGGCACTCAGCCGGGCAGTACGAGCTCCAGCTCCAGCCAGCGGGCCAGGTCCTCGATCTCCCCGCCGATCTCCGCGCTCATGGTCTTCGTGAACGGCACGTCCTCGTGGAGCGCGTTCACCCTCAGCACCCCCGCCTTGCGGTCGGCGGCGGCGTCGAGCTTGCCGACCAGCCGGTCGCCGTACGACCTCCAACAGCCCGTCCGGCGAAGAGCCGTCCAGCAGCTGCGCACGCACCGCGATACGACGGGCATCGGCCCGGGAAAGCTCATGCACGGCGCCTGCGCCCCTCCCTGGCCTCCAGTCGAGCCCGCAGATCCGCGCAGTCCCAGGCGGGGAAGAATTCCTCAAGGGCGTCCAGGGAAGACTCCGACTGCCGAGCGAGCCGACGGAACTCTTCGTCGGCCAATTGCACGTCGGAGTAGAGATACTGCCAGTGCGACATGTTCATGGGTACCCGCAGCGCCGTCAGCCGACCGGAACCCGGTGCTTCCTCAGGCGTCTTGATCTCATCCATGATGAAAGCCGCTCGTCCGTGTAGGGCATGCAGTCCCGACAGGCAAGTCCTGAGATCCTTCAGAGCGAACTCTCCGTATATGCGGTAATCGGCGGTGCGCCAGGAGAGATAGACATCAGTTTCGCGTCATCTTCCGTGAACGGGCGCTCTTGCTCGCTGCCAAATTCACCCCTTTCTACGATCACCTCGGACACCGACCTCACTTCTTCGAACATTTCACGAACTCGTGTCGGGCCCGCAGGCCTGTGTAGTCATGGCCGGTGAACACACTCGGCAGGATTTCCAGCATGGCCTCGGTCCATTCCGCTGAGCTCCCCCTCCTCGTCCATGCTGTGATGGTGCACCCTGCCACTGACAACGCCCCGGGAGCAGCCCTCATGACCTCTGCCGCGCCGTCGTTCGAGCTGCTCCCTGGGGCCGGGGAATCGCCGGTGATCCTGCATGTGCCGCACTCGGCGCGGGAGATGCCGCCCGAGGTGCGTGCGGGGATCGTGCTGGACGACGGGGCGCTGGAGCGGGAGCTGGACCACATCGTCGACGCGCACACCGCGGAGCTCGCGGAGGAGGCGGCCGGGGCGTCGGCGGTCACGCCGTGGCGGTTTGTGAACCGGCTGTCCCGGCTGGTCGTCGATCCGGAGCGGTTCCCGGACCAGCGGGAGGAGATGCTGGCCGTGGGGATGGGGGCCGTCTACACGCGGACCACGCATCTCGCGGAACTGAGGCCCGCCGACACCGACCCGGGGCCCCTCGTCGAACGGTACTTCCGGCCGTATGCGAAGGCCATGACGGAGGCCGTCGCCGACCGGCTCGCCGCCACCGGCCGGGCCGTGATCATCGACGTCCACTCCTATCCGACCGCCCGGCTCCCCTACGAGCTGCACGGTGCGGGCCCGCGGCCGCCGGTCTGCCTGGGCACCGATCCCTTCCACACGCCGCCCGAGCTGCTCGCCGCGGCACGGGAGGCGTTCGCGCCGTGCGGGGAGACGGGGTTGGACAGCCCGTTCAGCGGTACGTACGTCCCGCTGGAGTTCTACGGCAAGGAGCCCCGCGTCGCCGCCCTGATGATCGAGATCCGTCGGGACACGTACATGGCGGAGCCGGGTGGTCCGGTCGGTCCCGGACTCACCCGGCTCGCACAGGCGTTGGCGGCGCTGGTGGACACCGCCGCCTCCCGCTGACCGGGATGGGCAGCAGGGTCAGGCTCGCAGCCACTCCGTGACCACGACTTCCCCGCCGGTCCGCAGCCGCAGGGCGAACGGGCCGCTCGGCGGGGCGTCGCTGGTGAAGCGGCCCATGTCGTCGGCCAGGACCGGCGTGACCGTCTGCGGGCCGCCGAGCACCTCGATGCGGGCCTGCTGCGGAGGCAGTACCTGCCCCATCAGCCCCTGCGCGGTCACCTCCACGTCGACGGTCACCTCCCCCGCGCGGAAGGTCAGCATCCGCGGCACGTCCGTGGCCCCCCTGACCGGAATGGCGTCCACCACCGAGTCGAAGGTCAACTCGGCGATACGGGCGTCGAGATCGTGCAGTGCGAACGCCTCGACGGCGATCTGCCGCAACTGGGCCGGCACGGGGTCCAGGATCGCGGCGGCCTGGCGCAGTTCCTCCTCCAGCAGGCCGACGTCGAACTCGTCGTCGCCCAAGGACTGTTCACCCAAGGGCTGTTCACCCAGGGACTGTTGGTCCAAGGACTGCTCGCCGAAGGACTCCTCACCCGTCGCGTCGTCGTGCATGTCGTCGTTCACAGCGCCCCCCGTGCGTCGAGTCGGGCCCGAAGCCGGCGCAGACAGCGCTGGCGCAATGGCCCGATGCTGCCCACGGCGATACCCAGTGCGGCGGACACCTCCTGATAGCTGGGCGGCGGCGAGGCCATCAGCACCCGCAGCAACTGGCGGCAGCGGTCGCCGAGTTCCTCGAACTCCTGCCACATCCAGCGAATGCGCTCGGTCTCGGCGGCCGCCTCCTCCGAGTCCAGGAGCGACTGTTCGGGCGTACGGTCCTCGCTGACCCGGTCGAGCAGCTGAGGATCGTTCGTCACGGTCAGCCGCCTTAAGCTCTTGAGCACCTTCAGGCACTCGTGCCGCGCGGTGCTCGCGAGCCATGAACCGGTCTTCTCGGGTTCCCGGATGCGCCCGAGGTGCTGGGCGAAGCGGAACCAGACGGTCTGGTAGACCTCATGGGCATCGGCGTCACTGAGCCGGTGCGCGCGCACCACGGACCACACCAGTGGGCTCAGCCCCTCCACGAGCGCCTTCCAGGCCGCTGCGTCGCCGTCGACGGCGGACTGGACCAGCGCACCGACATCTGCTCGGTCCACAGCCCCACCCCTCGTGTACGGCAAGTCATCGTACGCCGCGGAGGGGACGGTTCCGACCCTCATGACCGAGGAGCCGGCGGCTGGACCGAGACAGGGCGCCAGGTCGGGGGGTGAAGTGCTGGAACGTGCGCCCCCCGCACCTCCGCGAACCCGGAGTTCGCCGCGAGCATCTTGTACCGGGCGACCCGCGGGTCGCTCTCCTGCTGCGCGGTCATGTGGGCGGCGATCATGCCGGCGACGAGCGGCGTGGCGAACGAGGTGCCGCTCCAGTGCGCGAACCCCTCGAACATCACCTGGTCGGGCTTGGTGGCGCCGCCCTCCTCGCTCAACAGGCCGGTGTGGCGCGGGGACTGGCAGGTGCAGGCGTAGCCGAAGCCGTACCGGCACGCGTCGTAGGTGGAGTGCTGGTAGATGTACGGCACGGGCGCGTCGAAGCCGGTGAGGACGCTGGTGAGGCGCTCGCCGGGCGCGTACACCTTGACCCAGCCGCCGTGGTTGCTGAAGCAGGCGCCGAACTCGCCGTCACTGCGCAGCGCGCCGACCGACAGGACGGTGTCCTGGTAGTCGGGCAGGTCGGCGTAGGCGGCGGGCCAGAAGGGTGTGGCGCTGCCGTTGTTGCCGGCGGCGGCGACGAGCAGGGTGCGCTGGTCGCGCAGCTCCCGCATGAAGGCCTCCACGCCGATGAGACCGTCGGTGCGGCCGTTGGAGGTGCCTGCGGACAGGCTCAGGATGTCGGGCCAGCCGCCCGCGTCGACGGCCTCGAAGAGCTTCTCGCCGAACTCGGACTCCAGGATGGCGCCGGCGTCGTTGAGGGAGTTGCGGACCGTGATGGTCGTGTTGGGCGCGACCGAGGCGACGAGTCCGGCGATGAACGTGCCGTGACCGACGTACTGCTGGAGGACGCCGTCGTCGTCGCACTCCTTGATCTGGCCGTCGCCGTCGGTGTGGGCGAGCAGCGCGGCGGACCGGAAGTCGTGCATGAGCCCGGTGTCGACGACGAGGACGCCGACCGCGCTGCCCGCGTCGTAAGTGCCCTCGGCAGGCTCGGGGTTGAGGCCCTCGGCCTGCGCGACGGGCACGGGCTCGTCGCCGGGACAGGAGTTCACCGCGATCGACACCAGATGGTTGCGGCTGACCAGCCGGCGTCCGGCCCGGCCCTCGGTCTCACGCAGGGCGCGCAGGGCGTGTGCGACGGGACGGTCGCCGCGCCGGTCTCCCTCGCCGGGGTCGCCGACCTGGATGCGGGTGATGCCCGAGCGGTTGCTCTGCGGGCTCGCGCGGCGCACGTTGTCCTGAACCAGGTCGGGTTCGGCGGTGAAATGGGCTCGTACGGTGTCCTCGACGAGGTTGGCGTCCTCACCGTCACGGACCAGTACGTAGCCCTTCTCGTAGATGAACTCCGCGGAGTCGTCCGGTCCCATCGCGAGGGGGACGTCGGGCATGGAGCGTTGGATCTGCTCGAACTGCTCGTGGAATCGCTGTGGTGCCATGGCGGGTCCTCCCCCTGAGGCGACGTTCGTCAGTCAGAGCCGTGCGGTCGCTGATTGATACAGCGCCAAACCGGTGTGGCACGGTTCCGTGGCAACTACCATCCGTTGAGTGACAGCGGGAAGCGACTCGGTTCTCGAACTGCTGCCGATGGTGTTCGCCGCCCCGAACGACGCGCTGGCGAGGGCGGAAGGGGTGCTCGACGCCGATCCGTCGCCGTGGCATGCCTCCGTCGCCCACCAGGTGATCGGGATCTGGCAGCGGGACTGGGGCGACATGCGTATCGCCCTGTATCACCTGCGGCGTGCCCGGGATCTCGCGGCACGCGCGGATTCGGCCGACCGGGAGGCGGACGCCCTGGCGGCGCTCGGGGTCGCATTGGTGCATTCGGGGCGCACTCAGCAGGGGCTGGCCGCGCTGGAGCGCGGGATCGTGCGCGGCAGCGGGCACACCCGCGCCCGGGTGCTGTTCCGCCGCGCGTACGCACGCTGGGTCCTGGGCCACCACCGGGAGGCGCTGGAGGACGTACGCAAGGCGATACCCGTGCTGCGGCAGGCGGATGACGTCATCTGGACGGCGCGGGCGCTGACCCTGCGTGCGACCGTGCATCTGGCGCTCGGCGCGGTGGACCGGGCGGATGCCGACTTCACGGCGGCGGAGGCGCTGTGGGACACCACGGGCCAGGAGCACGACAAGGCCGACGCGGTGGAGAGCCGGGGGCTCGCGGCGTTCCGGTCGGGCGACATCCCGGCGGCGCTGCGGCTGCTCGACGAGGCCGAGGAGCGGTACGCCCAGCTCGGCACGCCGACCTTCATGCTCAACATCCGGCGCTGCGAGGTGCTGATGGCCGCCGGGCTGGCCCCGGAGGCACTGGCCGAGGCCGACGCCGCGATCGCCGTGCTCGACAGCATCGGCGGCCAGTCCACCCGCAAGGCCGAACTGCTGCTGGCCGCCGCGACCGCGGCCCGGCTGGCGGGCGAGGCGCACACCGCGATCGCCCGCGCCGACATGGCCGTGCGGCTGTTCACCGGGCAGCGGCGTACCTGGTGGGAGACCCATGCCCGGCTGGTGCTGATCGAGGCGCGGGTCGCCGCCGGGCGCAGTTCGGGGCGGCTGGTCGCCGACGCCGCCGCGGTGGCGGAACGGCTGGCCTTCTTCGGCGCGCCGGCCGCGCCGGAGGCCTCCCTGCTCGCCGGCCGGATCGCGCTCACCCTGGGCTGGCGGGCCGACGCCGAGCAGCATCTGGCCGTCGCCGCCCGCAGCCGGCGCAGCGGGCCGCCACTGGCGCGGATGACGGGCTGGGCGGCGCAGGCGCTGCGGGCCCGGGCTGCCGGGTCGGGGCGCGGTGTCCTGGAGGCCTGCCGGCGTGGCCTGGACGTGCTCGACGACCACCGGATGACGCTGGGCGCCTCGGAGCTGCGCGCGCGTGCCACCGCGCAGGGCGCGGAACTCGCGGCGCTGGCCCAGCAGGCCAGTCTCGACTCCGGCAGTCCGCGGCGGCTGCTGGTGTGGAGCGAGCGCTGGCGGGCCACCGCGCTGTCGACGCCGCCGACCCGGCCGCCGGCCGACCCCGAGCTGCAGAGCGGACTGACCGCGTTCCGGGAGATCGCGGCCCGCGCGGAGGCCGCCCGCATGGACGCCCGGCCCGTTCCAATGCTGGAGCGTGAGCAGCGGCGCCTGGAACGGGAGATCCGCTCCCGGACGCTGCACATGCGCGGCGACACGCCCGGCGACGGCGACCGATTCGACCCGATCCGGCTGCTGCGGCGGCTCGGCGACGACATACGGCTGGCCGAACTCGCCGTGCTGGACGGGCGGGTTCAGGTGCTGCTGTGCGGGCAGGGCCGGGTACGCCGGTACGAGGCGGGGCTGCTGGCCGAGGCGGAGACCGAGGCGGAGCATGTCCAGGCCGGGCTGCGGCGCCTGGCCCATCCGGGTGCGGATGCCCGGCTGCCCGTCGTGGAGGCCGCGGGGCGGCGCCTGGAGGAGCTGCTGCTCGGTCCTGCCGCCGCGCATCTCGGTGACGGCCCTGTCGTGGTCGTACCGCCGGCCCGGCTGCACCGGGTGCCGTGGGCGCTGCTGCCGTCGCTGCGGGAGCGGGTGCTCAGCGTGTCGCCGTCGGCGAGCGGCTGGCTGCGCGCCCGGGAGACCGAGCCGCCGCCGGGCGGGCGCCATGTGCTGGTGCGCGGGCCGGGGCTGTCGACCGGCGGTGCGGAGGTGCCGCATCTGGCCTGCCGGTACGACGGTGCGGTGGTCCTGGAACACGCCGACGCGCGCGTGCCGCGCGTGCTGGAGGAACTCGACGGCGCCGAGCTGGCCCATATCGCGGCCCACGGCACGTTCCGCGCGGACAGCCCGCTGTTCTCGTCGCTGCGGATGGCCGACGGGCCGATCGTGGTCCATGACTTCGAGCGCCTGGACCGCAGCCCGTACCGGATCATCCTGTCCTGCTGCGACACCGCCCGCTTCGCCTCCGTCGGCGCCGACGAACTGCTCGGCCTGGTCACCGCCCTGCTGCCGCTCGGCACGGCGGGAGTGGTGGCGTGCACGGCACCGGTCAACGACGCCGCGGTGGTGCCGCTGATGCTCGCACTGCACAAGGGGCTCAGCGACGGCCTCTCCCTGGCGGAGGCCCTGCGCGACGCACGAGCGGCCCTGCCGGGCGACGCGCTGCACCAGGCGACGGGGTGGGCGTTCTCGGCGTTCGGGGCGGCCTGACGACGCGGCCCTGAGCAGTAGGGCTTGCTCGGCACGGCTTGGTCGGTACAGCCCATTCGGCATGCCTTGGTCGGTCCAGCTCGGCCGGTGCGGGCTGGTCGGCACGGCCTCGTCGCCTCCCTCACGCCGGCTGCGCGTCCGGCAGCTCCACCAGCCACGGCAGGGCGCCGCGGTCGCTGGCGCCGAGGCGGGCGTAGGCGCTGTAGAGGTGGTTGCCGACCGTGCGGACGGACAGGGTGAGCTTCTCGGCGATCTGCCGGTTGCTCAGGCCGGCGGCCGCCAGCGTGACGATCTGCCGTTGCCGGGCGGTCAGTTCGCCCAGGACCAGCCCGGACAGTGCCGGGGTTCGGGCGCCCTGACAGCGACGGGCCAGGGCGACGGCACGCGTGCGTGCGGTGCGCGCGGCGCGCGGGTCGCGGTGGGCCCGTACGGCCTGGGCGTGCGCCTCGGCCGCGAAGAGCAGGAAGCCGCGCTCCTCCAGCTGTTCGGCCACCCGGTCGAGCGCGGGACCGTCGCCCTGGGCGAGCGCGGCGGCGTGCGCGGCGAAGACGCCCGTGAGACGCCCCTGGGCGAGCTCGGGGCTGCCACGCCGGACGGCGTCGTACGCGTCGCCGGTGATCGCCTCGACGGCGACGCCCACGTCCTGCCGGACCGCTTCGACGGCCGTACCCGAGCCATCGACGACCGCCGCATCACCCGTGCCCGAGCCACCTGCGACCGCCTCAACACCTGTGCCCGAGCCATCGGTGACCGCGACACCCATGTCCGCGTCGTCAGTTACGGCCGCCTCGACACCCGTGCCCACGTCGCGCGTGCCCGACCCCGCCGCCCGGTCTGCAGTGTCGCGGGCCGTTGTCAGCCGGGTGACCGCCCCACCCCCGTGGGGGCGGCCACCCAGGATCTTGTGCGCGGCCGTCGTATCTCCCGACTGGGCCGCGGCGAGGGCGAGTTCGAGGCGGCAGGACGGGTCGCCGGTGCCGTCCCGCAGCCCCTCGCGCGCCCATGCCGCCGCCTCGCGCAGCTCGCCGCGCAGCCGCGCGAACCGGGCCCGTACGGCGGCGTATCCGGCCGGCACCGGTACATCCTCGGCGACCAGCCACTCCCCCACGGGTGTCGGCGTCGCCCGTACGTCCGCCCGCTCGATGCGCCGGGTCAGCGCGGCGCGCTCGGCGTCGAGGGCGGGGCCGCACTGGTCCGGCGTACGCGACAGCCGCCTCGCCCGCAGCCGGCCGGCCGCGGCCCGCAGCACCGGGCCGTGCAGGGGGTGGGCGAGGCGGACGGCGCCCTGGTCGTCGACGCGGACCAGGGCGTCGGCCTCCAGGTGCTCCAGGGCACGCAGATCGAGTTCGTCGAGGTCCAGGGGCAGCGGCTCGGCGAAGGCGAGCCGGTCGAGGGTCGCGCGCTCCTCAAGGCCTGTGCGGTCGAGGACCGGTGCGGTGCGTTCCCGGACGGTCGGGGTGAGAGGCACGGGGCCGCGCCACGCCCACTCGCCCGAGTCCGGGACACGGGTCAGCAGCCCGCGCTCGCGTACCGCGTCCACCAGATCGCGCAGCAGCCGCAGGTCGCCCTGGCACAGGCGGTGCAGCCGGTTGACGGTGAGCGGATCGAGGGCCGCGGCCCCGGTTCCGCCCGCCAGCAGCCGGGCGGTCTCCTCGCGGGGCAGCGGCTCCAGGGTGAGGCGGGGCAGGAGTTCGCCGGTCCACAGGCGGGCGACCGCGCCCGGGACCGGGGCGCCCTCGGTGGTGACGACCAGGAGACGGGCGCGTCCCTGCACGGCCAGTTGATGGACCAGGGCGGCGGAGGCGTCGTCGAGCAGATGGGCGTCGTCGACCAGCAGCAGCCGTACGCCGGACAGGTGCTGGAACGCGCCGTGCAGGGAGGCGGTCTCGGGCACGAGGTGGGCGAAGGCGGCGAAGCGGATCCGGCGGGTCTCGGGGGTGCCGGCCACTCTGGCGCAGTCGGTGCCGCGGACGGCCTCGGTGACGAGTCGGGTCTTGCCGCAGCCCGCCGGGCCGGTGATCACGATGCCGTGCCGTCCGGCGGCCAGCGCGCCCCGCACCAGGTCGAGTTCGTCCTCCCGGCCGGTGAAGGGCCAGGGCAGTTCCAGTGTCTTCGCGTCCCGTTCCCAATTCGTCACGCCAGTAGGAGCACGGTGACTCACACTTGATACACAGGTACTTGAGTAGCCCTCGACTCAGGCGCCCGTGGCGGGGCGACGGCACCCTGTTCGCATGACCGCACGCTACTGCTCCCTCGCGCAGGCGTCGGCCCCCGCCTTCGCACCGGGGCTGGCCGCCGAGCGGCTCAGTGCGCTCATCAGCGGACACCGTATGTGGGTCAACGGCACGGTGCTGCATTACCACTTCTTCGACCGGGACTCCGACGGATCGGCGATCCCCGACCCGGAGACCGGGCAGAACCGGCAGGTGTCGTGGGTCGGCAGCAAGGAGCAGCGGGACGTCGTGCGGGAGTGCTTCCAGGAGTGGCAGGACCTCGGTATCGGGCTGTCGTTCGTGGAGGTGGGCGACCGGTCGGAGGCCGAACTGCGCATCGGGTTCCAGCTCGGTGACGGCTCCTGGTCGACGGTGGGCAAGGACGCGCTCCAGGTCGGCCTCAACGAACGGACCATGAACTTCGGCTGGGACCTGACGGTGCCCGGGGAGCGCGGGACGGCCCTGCACGAGGTCGGGCATGCGCTCGGCATGCTGCACGAGCACCAGAGTCCGTTCGCCGGCATCCACTGGGACGACGAGGCCGTGTACACGGATCTGGGGGGCCCGCCGAACTACTGGAGCCGGGACACGACGTTCTTCAACATCCTGCGCAAGCTCGACCCCAACGAGGTCAACGGCTCCGTCTGGGACCCGCACTCGATCATGGAGTACCCCTTCTCGGCCGGGCTGATCCTGGAGCCGGAGCAGTGCCGCGGTGGCCTGAACCCGCCGGGTGTGCTCTCCAAGGCCGACAAGGAGTTCGTCTGCCGCTGGTACCCGCCGGCCGAGACGCCGGGGCCGCGCGACCTGGTGCCCTTCCGTTCGGTGCCGCTGCGGCTCGGCCCGGCCGAACAGGCCGACTTCGTCATCGAGCCGCCGGAGACCCGCGAGTACACGCTGGGCACCTTCGGCGACAGCGACACGGTCGTCGTGGTCTTCGAGGAGCGGGACGGCGAGCCCCGCTACCTCACCGCACAGGACGACGGCGGCACTCCGCACAACGCCACCGTCAAGGCCCGCCTGGTCAAGGGCCGCCGCTATTTCGTCCGGGTACGGCTCTATGCCAACTGGGGCTCGGGGGAGACAGCCGTCATGTGTTGGTGACGGCACGGCCCCAGTGCAGCGCACGGGCACGACAGTCCACAGTCCGGCGCCGGGGGATGTGGCCGGGGAACGCCACCTTCGGGGGAGGGTGACGTTCTCCGGCCACGCCGTCGTCCATGAAGAGCCGGGCCCGTCACCTGCGTTGCCACTCCTCCGCCAGGAGCTCGTACGACCGCACCCGGTCCGCGTGGTCGTGGGTGATGGTGGTGATCAGCAACTCGTCGGCACCCGTGGCCTCCTGGAGCTGTTCCAGCTGATCCGCGACTCGGCTCGGCGATCCCACGAACTGTGTGTCGACGCGGTCCTGCACCAGTTCTCGGTCTTCGTCGCTCCATGCGCGGGCGCGCGCCTCCTCCGGTGTCGGGAACTCGATGGCACCCTCGGCCGTGCGGATGCTGCGGACCCACAGGCCGTAGCCGGTGGCGAGTTCGCGGGCGGTGGTGTCGTCCTCGGCGACGACGACGTCGGCGGAGACGCTGACGTACGGCTTGTCGAGGACCTCGGAGGGCCGGAAGAAGGAGCGGTAACCCTCCACCGCTTCCAGGACCGTGGCGGGACTGACGTGGTAGTTCGCGGCGAAGCGCAGTCCCCGGGCGCCCGCGACCTCTGCGCTCTGGCCGCCGCTGCTGCCCAGGATCCACAGCTCCACGTCTGCGCCTTCCCCCGGTACGACGTGTGCCTCGGCGCCCTCCGGGGAGCGGTAGGTGCCGGCCAGCAGGGCGAGGATGTCGTCGATCTGTTCGGCGTAGTCCTGCGATTCGGCGTTCGGCAGGAGGAGGAGTCGGCGCTGGAGGGCGACACGGGGTGAGCCCAGGAGGCGTTCGAAGGAGAAGCGGGGTGGGATGAGCAGGCCGTTCGGGGCACGGCCGTCGATGACCGGGAGGGTTGTCGGCGCGGTCGCCTTCTCCCCCGGCGGGCGGCCGCCCGAGCGGCCCAGGCCCAGGTCGAAGCGGCCGGGGTGCAGCGCGTCGATCAGGCCGAACTCCTCCACCGTGGACAGCGCGGTGCGGTGGCCGAGCTGTACGGCGCCGGAGCCGAGCCGGATCGTGGAGGTCGCGGCGGCCGTGAGGGCGAGGACGACCGCCGGGGACGTACCCGCGACGCCCGGGTTCAGGTGGTGCTCGGCGAACCAGTAGCGGGCGTAACCGAAGCTCTCGGTCTGCTGGGCCAGGTCGATGGAGTTGCGCAGGGCATCGGCGGCCGTCGACCCGGAGGCGATCGGGACGAGGTCGAGGACGCCGAGAGGGATGTCAGACATGGACCGGCTCCTCTGCGGTCGGTGATGCCGGAAGTACCGGTCCCCATGCGAACGGCGGGTCCGGGATGTCCTTGCGCAGCACCGGCGCCACCGCCGACTGGAAGAGCTCCAGCGAGTCGCGGTGCCGGGTGTCGGTGAGGCCGTTCGCGTCGGCTTGCACGTGGACCGCCGTGTGTCCGAACTGCTCGTGGTAGCGGTGCACCTTGTCGATGACCTGCTGTGGGCTGCCGATCAGGGCGGAGCTGCGCTCGACGAAGTCCTCCAGGGTCTCGAAGACCACGGGCAGGCCCGCCTTCTTGAAGAAGGCCAGGTTGGCCTCGAAGACCGGCCGGTACGCGGTCAGCGCCTGCTGGGAGGTCGGCGCCACGTGGATACCGGCTGTGCCGGCGCCGATCGCGATGTCGTCGGGGTCGTGGCCGTAGTGCTCCCAGCGCTCGCGGTAGTGACGGATCAACTCGGCGTACGGCTCCATGGGGTTGCTGACATTGGCGGAGAACAGCGGGTCACCGTAGCGGGCTGCCAGGTCGACCGACTCCTTGCTGGTGGCGCTGCCGTGCCAGACCCGGACGGGTTGCTGGTAGGGCCGGGGCCACACCTCGGCGTCCGTCAGCGGCGGGCGGAAACGGGTTGCCGCGGTCACCTTGTCCTGCCGCCAGATCCGGCGGAAGACCTCGTAACTCTCGGCGTTGCGCTCCCACTGCTCCTCGGGCGTGACGTCGAACAGGTCGCGCTGGGCGGCGCCATTGCCCTTGCCGATGATCAGGTCCAGACGGCCCGCGGAGAGGTGGTCGAGGGTGGCGTAGTCCTCGTAGGCCCGGACGGGGTCCAGGAGACTGAGGGTCGTCACGGCTGTGAACAGCCGGATCCGCTTCGTCCGAGCCGCCACGTGGCTCAGTACGACGGCCGGGGACGACGAGATGAACGGCCGCTCGTGCCGCTCTCCCACCCCGAATCCGTCGAATCCCAACTCCTCGGCGAGCAGGGCGTTGTCGACGACCTCACGGAAGCGGTCGTGCGTCGGCTTCCTCACTCCGGTGACCGGATCCGGCCGGTGCACGATCAAGGTGATGGCGATGAACCTCACGACGCGACCCGATCGCTGCGGACAGCGTCCCGGACGTCGTCCGGGTGGGCGAGACCGAGGTGGTCGCGCAGGGTCGTGCCCTCGTACTCCGTGCGGAACACACCCTGTTCCTGGAGCAGCGGGACCACCTTGTCGGCGAACTCGTCGAGGCCGGTCGGGGTGATGTGCGGGACGAGAATGAAACCGTCGGAGGCTTCGGCCTGGACGAAGTCGTTGATGGTCCTGGCGAGGGTGGCCGGGGAACCGACGAAATTCTGCCGGTTGCCGGTGTTGATGACGAGGTCGCGGATGGACCACTTGTTGGCGGCGGCCAGTTCGCGCCACTCGCGGGCGGTGGCCAGCGGGTCCCGGTACATGCGGACCTGGGCGCGGCCCTTGGAGATGTGGTTGTCGCCGATGTCCGGGTCGACGTCGGGAAGGGGACCCTCCGGGTCGTAGGCCGACAGGTCCCGGTTCCAGACGAACTCCAGGTGCTTGAGGGCGGTGGCTCCGCTGACCTGCCGGCGGCGCACCTCGCGGGCGAGTTCCTCGGCCTCGGCATCCGTGTCGGCGAGGGCGAAGGTCGCGGCGGGCAGGATGAGCAGCTGGTCGGGGCGGCGGCCGTACTTGGCCAGGCGGGACTTCACGTCGGTGTAGAAGGTCTGGCCGGCCTGCAGGGTGCCGTGCCGGCTGAAGATGGCGTCCGCCTCCGCGGCGGCGAACTCACGGCCCTCCTCGGAATCGCCTGCCTGGAAGATGACGGGGCGGCCCTGTGGCGAGCGCGGGACGTTGAACTGCCCGTGGATGTCGAAGTGCTGTCCGGTGTGGACGAAGGCGCCGGCCTTGGCGTCCCGCAGGAAGGTGCCGGTCTCCTGGTCGGCGAGGATCTCGTCGCCGTGCCAGGAGTCGAAGAGTTCGTGCGCCGTGGCCAGGAACTCCTTGGCGCGGGAGTAGCGCTCCTCCTGGGGCAGGAAGCCGCCGCGGCGGAAGTTCTCGCCGGTGAAGGCGTCCCAGGAGGTGACGACGTTCCAGGCGGAGCGGCCGGCGGAGAGGTGGTCGAGGGTGGCGAACTGGCGGGCCACCTCGTAGGGCTCGTTGAAGGTGGAGTTGATGGTGCCGGTCAGGCCGAGGCGCTCGGTGACGGCGGCGAGCGCGGCGAGGACGGTGAAGGTGTCCGGTCGGCCCACGACGTCCAAGTCATATATTTCGCCGCCCTGTTCACGGAGCCTGAGCCCCTCGGCGAGGAACAGGAAGTCGAACTTGGCGCGTTCGGCGGTCCGCGCGAAGTGTGCGAAGGAGCTGAACTCTATGTGGCTGCCGGCCCGCGGGTCGCTCCACACGGTGGTGTTGTTGACGCCGGGGAAGTGGGCGGCCAGGTGGATCTGCTTGGGCGGCTTGGGCGGCTTGGTCATGGCTGCGAGGTCCTTCCGGCTCAGGCGGCGGCGTAGCGGTTGGCGGGGCGGGCCAGACCCAGCAGGCCGCGCAGGGTGTCGGCCTCATAGGCGCGGCGGAAGGCACCCCGGCGCTGGAGTTCGGGGACCAGCCCCCGGGTGATCGCCGGGAGGTCGTGGCCGACGACGGCGGGGCGCAGCCGGAAGCCGGACAGCCCGGCACTCTGCAACTCCTGGAGAACATTTGCGAGTTGGGAGGGTGCGCCGGTGAAGATGAGGGCGTCGCTCGGATACGGCTGTCCCGCGAGCGCGTCGAGTCGTTCCCGGCGCGCCGTCGCGGCGGCGGGGTCGTCGTCGAGGAACACCACCAGGTCGCCGAAGATGTGCAGTGGCTCGGTGGCTCGGCCCGCCGCCTTCTGCTCGGCGCGGATCTGGGCGACGATTGCCCGGGTCTCGTCCGCGTCGTACGGGGTGACGTAGCCGACGTCGGCGGCGCGGGCCACGAGCCGGTACGGGACGGTGTCGTGGGCGAGGGCGCTGACGATCGGCTGGCCCTGCGGCGGGCGGGGTGTGATGGAGGGGCCCTTGACGCTGAAGTGCCTGCCCTCGAAGTCGATGTGGTGCAGCTTGTCGCGGTCGACGAAGCGGCCGGTGGCGGCGTCCCGGATCTCGGCGTCGTCCTCCCAGCTGTCCCAGAGGCGGCGCACCGCCTCCACGTAGTCGGCCGCCTCTTCGACGAGATCGGTCACGACCTCCTGGGAGGCCGGGCTGTCGTATGCCTCGATGCGCGCGATGGTGCGGCGGCCGAAGTGCGCGGCCTCGTTCGGGCGGGCGGTGATCTGCACGCGCAGGCCGGCGCGCCCGGCGCTGACGTAGTCGAGGGTGGCGATGGCCTTGGAGATGTGGAAGGGCTCCGTGTGGGTGGCGACCACCGTCGGCACCAGACCTATGTGCCGGGTCAGCGGGGCCACTCGGGAGGCGATGAGGAGGGCGTCGAGGCGGCCGCGTACCTGGTCGGTGCGCTCGTCCGGGTCCAGGAAGTGGGAGGACTGCGGACCGAGGCCGTCCTCGATGGTCACGAAGTCGAGCAGACCGCGCTCGGCCTCGGTGACCAGGTCGGCCCAGTAGGCGGCGGTGAACAGGTCCCGGGGGCGGGACACCGGCTCGCGCCAGGAGGCGGGATGCCAGCCGGTGCCGTCGAGGGCGACGGCGAGGTGCAGGGGGGAAGGGGGAGTTGAGGACACGAGGCAGTGCCTTCCTGGAAGTCCGTGACGAAGTCGCCGGCCCTCGCTCAGGGGTGGGCGCGGCGTTGGAGCAACGGGGTCAGGAGCAACAGAGCGCGCCGGCGACGCGCTGGAGGTCGATGTGGGGCCGGGAGTGGAGATGGACGGCGTGGGATATGTGCGTCACGTCCGCCACCTCCGTCCATCGCGTCGCGCGCTTCGGCGCCTCGCACATCTCGTCGTGAGTCACAACGCGCCGATCTGGGCGGGTGTTCCCGGTGTGCGCACAAGACCAATGGTCGAACGGCGGCGCAAGGTGAAGCCGATTGACTCGTACAGGCGGATCGCCGGGACGTTGTCGGCTGCGGCGGGCAGGAACAGGGTCTCACCGCGGTCGCGGATGCCGGCGGCGACGGCGCGTACCAGGCGGGTCGCGAGGCCCAGGCCGCGGCGGTCGGGGTCGGCGCAGACCGCGCTGATCTCGGTCCAGCCGGGCAGGCGGAGGCGTTCCCCGGCCATGGCGATCAGCCGGCCTCGGTGCCGGATGCCCAGGTAGGTGCCCATGTGGACGGTCCGCTGGAGGAAAGGGCCCGGTTTCGTGCGGGCGACGAGGTCAGGGATCTCGGGCACGTCGTCGGGTCCGAGGCGGACCGCATCGGGGGCGGGCTGGGCTCGTAACGAGGTGTCGACGAGCCGGACACCCTCTCCGCCGTCGGCGATCTCCCAGCCGTCGGGCATCCGGTCGAGGGGCTTGACACGCACGACGGTCCCCGGCCCGACGAGGGTGCACAGGTCGGCCCAGGCGGCCGGATCGGCGAGGGCGGCGAAGGCGTAGACGTCGGACAGGTAGCGGGCGGCGAGGCCGACGTGCTCGGCGATGGTGGTACCGCCCCATGCCCTCAAGGCCATGGGGAGGGCGTGCGGACCGTTCAGGGCGGCCCAGACGGCGCTGTCGAGAGGGTGCGGTCGAGTGGCGGGCGGGGCTCCGCCTCCGCGGACGTCGATCGGGTGTGTCACGGAGGCGGAGTCCTTTCCCCATGCAGCGTGCGTGTCGTACCGGTGACCTGGTGAGCCGTCAGGAGTTGTCCAGCGGCAGGCCGGGCGGGTTGACCTCCGACTCGGCCACGGCCTCGCCCGAGAGGTTCCAGGCGGCGAGCCACTTCGCGTACTGGCCGTTCTCGATCAGGTGGTTGATCGCGGCGGCGAGGGGCTTGGCGAGGCCGCTGTCCTTCTTGACGGTCGCGGCGATCAGGCCCTGGAGGGTCGCTCCGGCGCCGGAGAACTGGCCGGCGATCCTGGTCGGGTTGGGCGTGCTCGCGGTCTGGGTGACGTGGTAGGAGAGGTTGGGGCTGGGGCCGAAGTAGGCGTCGATCTTGCCGCTGTTGAGGGCCAGGTAGGTGCTGTTGTTGTCCTGGAAGTACTTGACGGTGAGCTTCTTGCCCTCGCTCTCCAGCTTCTTCTTCCACTCCAGCAGGATCCGCTCCTGGTTGGTGCCCGCGCCGACCGAGACGGTCTTGCCGGCGAGGACCTTGTAGTCGCCGTCGAAGCCGAACTTCGAGTCCTTGAGTGCCTCGAAGGCGAGGTCGTCCTTGCGGTAGGAGGCGAACTCGTACTTCTGCTTGCGCTCCTCGGTGTCGGTGATGTTCGAGAAGCCGACGTTCACCTTGCCGCTGTCGATACCGACGAAGAGGTTCTCCCAGGTGAAGCGCTTGACCTCGGGCTCAAGCCCGAAGACGGCGGCGACCAGCCGGGCCAGGTCGACCTCGGAACCGGTGAGCGTCTTCTGGTCACTGCCCGTGAACCCCAGCGGCGGAGCCCCGGAGGGCAAGGTGCCGGAGCCGATGACGAGCTTGCCGCTCTTCTTGACCGCGTCGGGGAGTTGGGCGCTGACGGACTTCACCTCGGAGACCTTGAGGGTGGTCTCCTTGGCGGCGCCGTTGGACACACGGCCCACGGTCACCGTTCCGGCGCTGTCGGCCGTCCGGGTGGCGGCGTCGCTGTCACCACCGCAGGCGGCGAGCCCGGTGGCGAGGGTGGCGACGGTGGTCGCCGCGGTGATGCCGCGTATCAGGCTGCGTCGGGGGAAGTGGGCAGACATGGCCGTCCTTGTTGTTCGGTGAGAGTGGTGAAGGTGGTGCTGTGGGGGGGGGAGTTCATGGGGAGCGGTGTGCTCAGAGGACCTTGCTCAGGAAGTCCCTGGTCCGCTCGTGCCGCGGCCTGTCGAGGACCTCGGAGGGCGGGCCCTGCTCGACGATCCGGCCGCCGTCGATGAAGACGACCCGGTCGGCGACCTCGCGGGCGAAGCCGATCTCGTGGGTGACGATGACGAGGGTGGTGCCGCTGGTCGCCAGGTCCTTGATGACGGAGAGGACTTCGCCCACGAGCTCGGGGTCGAGGGCGGAGGTCGGCTCGTCGAAGAGGATGACGCCCGGGCGCAGGGCGAGGGCGCGGGCGATGGCCACGCGCTGCTGCTGGCCGCCGGACAACTGCCGTGGATAGGCGCCGGCCTTGTCGGCCAGGCCGACGCGGTCGAGGAGGTCGCGGGCGAGGTCCAGAGCCTCGGGCTTGCTGAGCTTCCCGGCCGCCACCGGAGCGGCTGCCACGTTGTCGAGGACCGTGAGGTGCGGGAAGAGGTTGAAGTTCTGGAAGACGAACCCGATCCGGCTGCGCTGAGCCAGGATGGCTCGTTCGCCCAGTTCCTTCAGGCGTTCCCCGTGGCGGCGGACACCGATCAGCTCGCCGTTGAGGCTGACATGGCCGATCTCGGGCTTCTCCAGGTGGTTGATGACCCTGAGCAGGGTGGACTTGCCGGAGCCGGACGGGCCGAGGATCACGGTGACCTCGCCGGGACGCACGGTCAGATCGATCCCGTCCAGGACCCGGTGGGCGCCGTACCACTTGTGCACGTCGTGCACCTCCACGGTGGCGGCCGCGTTCTCGACGGTCTCGGCGCTCATACGGCGGCCTCCCTGCGGATGCGGGCCCTCAGGTCGGTGAGACCGGTCCGCAGCTTCTGAAGCGGGGTCGGCGGCAGGGAGCGGGTGGCGCCCCGGGCGAAGTACCGCTCGACGTAGAACTGGATGACGGAGACGACGGTGGTGAGGATCAGGTACCAGACGGTGACGACCAGCAGCAGCGGCACGATGTCGCCGGGATAGGTGGAGCCCATGGACTGCGCGACCCCGAACAGGTCGAGCAGCGACACGTAGAAGACCAGCGAGGTGCTCTTGATCAGGTCGATGAGCTGGTTGACGTAGTTCGGGGTGATGGAGCGCAGCGCCTGCGGAAAGACGATCTTCCGGAACTGGTAGCCCTTCGGCAGTCCGAGCGCGGAGGCCGCCTCGTGCTGGCCCTGGTCGACGGAGAGGATGCCGCCGCGGACGACCTCGGCCGCGTACGCCGCCTGGTTGAGGCTCAGGCCGACGACGGCGACGGCCATGTCGGTGGCGAGCTTGGACTCGTCGAAGGTGAAGAAGGCGGGGCCGAAGGGGATGCCCAGGCTGAGCGTCTTGTACAGGGCGCTGAAGTTGTACAGGAACAACAGGATGACGATCAGCGGGATGGAGCGGAACGCCCAGATGTAGATCCAGCTGACCGCACGCAGCACCGGGCTCTGCGAGAGCCTGGCCAGCGCCAGCAGGATGCCGCCGAGGAGACCCAACACCGCGCTGTAGGCGGTGACTTCGAGGGTGATGAGCAGCCCGTCGAGGATGGTCGGCCGCAGGAACCAGTAGCCGAAGCGGTCCCACTGGTAGAAGGGGTTGGTCACCAGGCCGTGGACGAACTGGCTGGCCAGGACCAGGACCACCGCGGTGGCGATCCAGCGGCCGGGCCGCCGCAGCGGCAGAACCCGCTGGGCCGCGAGCTGTTTCGGCGGGGTGTCGGTGGGCGGCGGTGCCTCGGCGAGGGAGACGACGGCGCCTGGGGGTTCACTCATGGAGGGCTCCGGCAGGAGTCGGATTTCCCCGGACCCGGCGCAGGGAGTGGCTGCCAACGCCGCAGTGCGGCACATCGGTTCACAGCAGGACGCACGGGTACCGGGGGCTGGGCGGACAACGGCACACCGCCGAGGCGGTGTTCGTCAGAGGATGCGAGGCCGAGAAGAGAGGTCAGCCACTACAGCGGGCGCAGCCCGGTGCGGTACGTGCGGTACACAGTGCGCTGTTGACACGGAGCAGATCGACGGCCCGGTCGGCGACGAGGAGGTCGGCGTACGGCAGTACGCAGCTCTGCGGGCGGCGTACTGCCGACCCGGGAACTGCGTACATGGCGTCACTCACTCTTCCGCCCCTCGGGGGCCTCGCGCTTACCGAATCCCATCCGGTCCGGTCGTCACCTGGGGCACCCCACCGCGACGCGAGGGTTGCCGGTCAGCCAGCCAGGGCTTGTCGCTGACGCTCATGACCATTCTGGGCCGTAAGTAAGACAGTTGCCCGAACGAATGTCAACGCCGGTCCATGGTGTGGAACGGCTCAGGGGCGGTTGACCTGCGGGCGGGTACCGTTCCCCGCCGCGGCGTGGGCCGCCCAGTCCAGGATCTGGACGGCGGCTCCGGCTGCCTCCAGGCCCTGGCAACGGGCATGGTGGCGGCGGGCGATGGCGTCGAGGTCGAGGTGCGCGCCGAAGGCCGGGTGCGCGGCGAGTCGGCGGGCGTAGGCCCACAGGGCGGGATGGGCAGCGATGCGTTCCACCGCGGCGGCGTCCAGGTGGTGCCGGTGGACGGTGTCGAGCTGGACCAGGGTGGCCCACAACTCGACGTCCGCGCCGGTGATCTGATCCCGGATCATGTACTGACGTCCGTCCAGCCACCGGTCCAGCGCGGCCAGTGAACCCACCAGTGTCTCCAGCGCCTCCTCGCGCTCAGCCCGCTCGGCGCCGACGGCACCCGCGCCCTGGGCGGCCTCCTCGATGCCCTGCGCGCACATGCGCTCCACGGTCTCGATCTCCGAATCCGCGCCGCACGGGTAGAGGTCCGGCCGGTCGCCGCTGAAGCGCTGGGCCAGGTCGCGGGTGATGTCGGGCGCGTGCGTGCTCACGATCCGCCCGGACCAGTCGTCGCTCAGGACCGGGGCGGTGGCGGGGCCCTGGTACCGATGGGCACTGGCCTCGTACAGCGGGCGCAGCACCGCATGACCGCTGTCGGGGCTGTCGGGGACCGCGGGCAGGAAGGTCACCGGACATACGTCGTCGAGGCCCAGCAGGCTGTGGACGACGGCGATGCGCAGGCCGTCCGGACAGGCGGTCGACAGATGGAGGCGGTAGCGGCGCGGCACCGCGTAGTGGCCGCTGCGCGCGTCCCGGCCGATCCGGCCCCGGAAGGCGGGGACGGACCGCGCGGACGGGTGGGCGGCCAAGGGTGTGACGGACATGACTCTCCCCGGGGGCAGGCGTGTGGACGTACGCGTGGCGAAAGCGACGTGGGGGCTCAGCGCAGGGGGCTGATGGCGCTGCAGACGCGGAGCAGATCGATGTGACGGCGGGATGTGAGAAGGGGCGTACGGCTCACTCGTCCGGTGACCGACTCAAGGCACCCCATGGTTCCCTACCAATTCACTAGGAATCTTGATTGGAGTGTCGGCCCGCCCGCGGCCGACGTCAAGAGGGCGTCCAGGGTGCGGGCCACGAGGCACCCTTCCGTACAATTTGAACCCGAACGAACGACCACCTGCTTTTGCGTCCGACGGACCCCGTCCGACGCCCCGCGGTCGAAGGAGTGTGCCATGCCCGGCCAACGATCGATCACCGAAGCCGAGAAGCTGGCCGAGGCCAAGCTCGGCGGTATTCCGCTGCACCGGGAGCAGATGGCCGTGGTCGCCAACATCTACCGTGCGGCCTCGACGGTGCGGCAGCACCTGGAGAACTCCGTGCTGCGCGGGGCCGATCTGACCTGGACGGCGTTCGTGGTGCTCTGGGTGGTCTGGGTGTGGGGCGAGTCCGAGACCCGGCATGTCGCGGAGGAGGCCGGGATCTCCAAGGGGACGCTCACCGGCGTGTCACGGACGCTGGAGGGGCGCGGGCTGCTGAAGCGGGCCGGGCATCCGACCGACGGCAGGCTGGTGCTGCTCAGTCTCACCGAGGAGGGCGAGACGCTGATGCGGCGGCTGTTCCCGGCGTTCAACGAGGAGGAGGCCTTCGTCGCCGGGCGGCTCAGCGCCGAGGAGTGCCGGAGCGTGGCGGAGGGCCTGCGCCGGGTGGTGCTCCAGGTCGAGGAGCAGGGCGAGGACCGCAGGCTCGCCCTGCTCGACGGGGCCGAGCCGGCACCGCGACGCAGCGGGCGGCGGCCGAAGGCCTGAGCCCGTTCTTCATGGTCCGAGTCGGGGCACGCCGGTTCAGCGGCCCGGGCGTGCGGCGGCCGCCCGTACCAGCGCGTCGAACAGTCCCTGCTGGGCCTCGTCCCGGTGGGCGGTGTCCTCGGGGTGCCACTGCACGGCTGTGAACCACCCTTTCCCGCCCGGCAGTTCGAGGCCTTCCACCGTGCCGTCGGCGGCGCGGGCGGTGATCGTGAGGCCCACTCCGAGACGGTCCACGCGCTGGTGGTGGTAGCAGGAGGCATCCGCCTTCTCGGCGCCGGTGGACTGTTCCAGCAGGGTGCCGCGCTCGATCGTCACCGGGTGCACGAGGTGCCGGTGTTCGCGCTCGGGGCCGCCCATGTCCTGCTCCAGGGTGCCGCCGAGGGCGACGTTCACCGACTGCAGGCCGCGGCAGATCGCCAGCAGGGGGATGCCCAGGTCCAGTGTCCGCCGGGCGACTTCCAGGTCGAAGGCGTCCTGGAGGTCGTCGACGTCGTAGACGGTCGGGTGGGTTTCGGTGGCGCCGTAGCGGTGGGGGGCCAGGTCGCCGCCGCCGGGCAGCAGGACGCCGTCGAAGCGGGCGAGCCGCTCCCCCGCATCGGCGTCCGCGGGGTCGGCCGGGTGGATGCTCACCGGTTCGCCGCCTGCTCGCCACACCGCCTCGATCAGGGCGCGGGCGCCCACCTCGGCGGCGTACCGGAGCGCGGAGGTGGTGGCGGAGAAGCGCGCGGGTACGGCGATGAGCGGGCGGATCACAGCTGGATCCAGGTGGTCTTGAGCTCGGTGTACTTGTCCAGGGCGTGGGCGGACTTGTCGCGGCCGTTCCCGGACTGCTTCATGCCGCCGAACGGGACGGTCAGGTCGCCCTCCTCGTAGCAGTTGACCCAGACCGTGCCGGCCTTCAGCGCGCGGGCGACGCGGTGGGCGGTGGAGAGGTCGGAGGTCCACAGGCCGGCGGCGAGGCCGTACTCGGTCGCGTTGGCCAGCCGTACCGCCTCGTCCAGGTCGTCGAAGGCGAGGACCGACAGGACGGGCCCGAAGATCTCCTCGCGGGACAGCCGCATCCCGGGGTCCACGTGGTCGAAGACGGTCGGCTGCAGGAAGCTGCCGCCGGTGTCGGTGCGGGTGCGGGAGCCGCCGGTGAGCAGCCGGGCGCCCTCGGCCAGGCCCGTGGCGATGTGGTCCTGCACCCGCCCCAGGTGGGCCTCGCCGGCCAGGGCGCCCATCTCGGTGGCCGGGTCCAGGGGGTCGCCGATGCGCAGCTCGCGCGCCCGGCGTACGACGGCCTCGGTGACGCGTTCGGCGATCGAGGAGTGCACCAGGAGCCGGGAGGGTGCCGTGCACATCTCGCCCTGGTTGAAGAAGATGCCCCAGGCCGCGGTGGCGGCGGCCCGGTCCAGGTCGGGGGCGTCGGGAAGGACGATGTTCGGTGACTTGCCGCCGAGTTCGAGCCAGACGCGCTTGAGGTTGGAGTCGGCCGCGTAGTGCAGGAAGTGGCGGCCGACGGCGGTGGAGCCGGTGAAGGCCAGGACGTCGACGTCGGGGTGGAGTCCGAGGGCGCGTCCGGCGACGGGGCCGTCGCCGTTCACCACGTTGAGCACACCCGGGGGCAGCCCGGCCTCGGTCGCCAGCCGGCCCAGCAGCAGAGCCGACAGCGGGGAGTTCTCGGACGGTTTCAGTACGACCGTGCAGCCGGCCGCGAGCGCCGGGGCGATCTTCCAACTCGCCAGCGTCAGGGGGAAGTTCCAGGGGACGACGGCGCCAACGACGCCGGCCGGTTCGCGGGTGACCAGGGCGAGGGCGTCGGGGGTGGTGTGCGGGGACTCGTCGGTGAGCTTGTCGGCGAGCTGGCCGTACCAGCGGAAGGTGGTGATGGCGGCGCGCAGTTCGATGTCGTGGGCGTCGGTGATCGGTTTGCCCATCTCCAGGCTGATGGTCAGCGCCAGTTCCGCGCGCCGTTCCTCCAGCAGGTCGGCGATGCGCAGCAGTATCCGGCCGCGCTCGACGGGGGCGAGACGCGGCCACGGCCCGGCGTCGAAGGCACGGCGGGCGGCTGCGACGGCCGCGTCCACCTCGGCGGTTCCCCCGTCGGCGACCTGCGCCAGCACCTGTCCGTCCCGGGGCGAGACGGCCGCGAAGGTCCCTCCCGCGCCCGGCTCGTCGGCGCCGTCGATGTGATGGGCACCGGACGGTTCGAGGGACTTGGCTCGACGCAGCCACTCCTCGTGGGTGACAGCCGGCATGCGGGACCTCCAGACAGGGTCGGTGATCAGAGGAAAGAGGAAAGGGGCGGGCCCGGAGTGGAGGGCCGCCATCCGGCCGACGGTTCCCCGGCCGGATGGCGGCCCAGCCGGATGGCGGCCCAGCCGGATGGCGGCCCAGCCGGACGGCGGCCCGGCCTACGGACGGGCCGAGCGGGTCAGCCGACCGGCGACGACGCCCAGCACCAGGACGGCGGGAACCATCACCTGCAGCCATACGGCCGTCGTCCGGTCGCCGCCGATGAGGGTCGTGAAGTTCTCGACGATCAGCCAGATGGCACAGGCGATCCCCACGGCACCCAGCACGGGGGCGATCAGTGTGTTCCACAGCCGGGTGTCGAGGCGCTCGCGCCGGAAGAAGGCCACGACCGAGGCCGAGGTCAGGAAGTAGAGCAGCATGATCGCCAGTACGGCGATGCCGCTCCCCCACGAGAACAGCGTGAGCACCGGGTCCTTGCCGGCCAGCGCGAACGGGATCACCAGGAGCACGGCGATCGCTGTCTGCACGAAGCCCGCGACGCGGGGCGAGTGCCGGCCGTTGACCGCGGACAGCCCGCGGGGCAGCAGGCCCTCGCGGCTGAGCGAGAACAGGTAGCGGTTGGCCGAGTTGTGGAAGGCGAGGATGCCGGCGAACAGGGAGGTGGCCAGCAGGACGGGCAGGACGTCGTTGACCCAGGTGCCGAACTGGGCGGCGATCGGCGCGAACACGAACGCCGTGGAGTCGCCGCCCTCCAGCGCCTGCCCCGCCGCCCCAGCCGCCCTGGAGGCGCCGTAGGAGGAGATCAGCATCCAGGAGGCGAAGGCGAAGAAGCCGGTGACCAGGGCGACGGCTAGATAGGTGGCCCGGGGCACCGTCCTGCGGGGCTCGCGCGCCTCCTCGCCGTAGATCGCGGTGGCCTCGAAACCGATCATCGAGGCCACGGCGAACATCAGCGCCACGCCGGGCGCCCCGTCCAGGGCCGCGCCCGGTGAGAACGTGTCCGCGATGCCGAGCCCTTCGGGCCCGCCGCCCTTGGCGAGGGTGACGACGGCGAAGGCGCTCAGGATGCTGAACTCGGCCAGCACGAACACGGCCAGCACCTTCGCGCCCATCTCGATGCCCAGGGCACCGAGAACCTGCACGATCGCCATGGTCACCAGGGCACAGACCCACCACGGCACGTCCGCCCCGGTGTAGTGCGCCAGCAGCCCGCTGACGGTGGCCCCGTACAGGCCGTACATGGCGGCCTGGACCGCGCAGTACGCGAAGAGGGCGATGCCCGCGCTGCCGTTGCCGAGGTCCCTGCCGAGCCCTTTGCCGATGTACCGGTAGAAGGCTCCGGCGTCCACCACATGCCGGCCCATGGCGACGAAGCCGACCGAGAACAGCAGGGTGATCAGACCGGCCGCGAGATAGGCGGCCGGGGCCCCGGCGCCGTTGCCGATGGCCACGGCGATGGGGACGGCGCCCGCGATGCCGGTCAGCGGCGCCTGGGCGGAGAGGACGAAGAAGAGGATGCCCAGCACGCCGAGGGAGTTGGGCTTGAGCTTGCCTGCGGTGGAGGCGTCGGGCGCGGTCTGGTTCGGGACCGCCGTCTGACTGTCCACTCGGATCACCTGCCAGGGGAAAGGGGATTTCGTTTCAGGCCAAACGAGTTGCCTCATGGTGGGCTGGAACTATCCGTTTGACAAGGGGTGGCGCCGAGAATTGGTGGATTGGTACGACAACGCGGAAGGACCCCGGGCCCACAGGTGCCCGGGGTCCTTGAAGACGCAGGTCAGCCGTCGTTCTCCGGGTCGTCGTCGCCGTCCGCCTCGATGAGCCGGAGCAGCCCGCGCAGCTCCTCGATGGCGGCGTCGGTGGTCTCGGGCTCGCCGAAGACGAGCTGGTGCAGGACGAGGCCGTCCAGGGCGGCGAAGACGAGTCGGGTCAGCGGGCGGCCGGCGTCGTCGGGCAGCATGCGGGACAGCTCGCGCTTGGTGGCGTCGAAGTAGTCGTCGTACAGGGCACGGATCTGCGGGAGCAGCTCGGGGCGGCGCCGGGCCTCCAGCAGCAGTTCGTACTGGAAGGCCTGGATGTCCGGATCGGCCGTGACCATGTCGGAGACGCCGACCGAGAAGTCGGCGACCCGGCCGGTGCCGGGTTCGAGGGCGCTGGTGCTGAGCGAGGTGCGGATCGCGTGCGCGAGGGCCTCCTCGATCAGCGCGTCGCGCGAGCCGAAGTGGTGGACGACCAGGCCGTGCGTGGTGCCCGCCTCCTGTGCGACCGCCCGGTAGGTGAGCTTGCGCAGCCCGCCCCGCGCCACGACCCGCACAGCGGCGTTGAGCAGGGCCTCGCGGCCCTCGCCGTAGTTCATGCGCCGGCGCGGCTTGCGGTCGTCGGGCCCCTGGGAACCCTTGGAGCCCTTGGCCCTTTCGGTTCCCTCGGTTCCCTGGGCTCCGTCGGCGGATGCGGTCATGTTCGCGACCTTACCCGCCGGGTCGGACACCGCCGTGCGTCCGGTCGGCGCCGTACGCACGGTCAACGCCGGGGCGGCCGGATGCCGCGGAACTCCCAGTCGCCGCCGAGCGCGGTGGACAGCACCTCCTCGGACTCGGTGGGCTGGGCGCCGACGTCGGTGCGGATCGGGGTGGGGCCGGTGACGATGTGGTTGGTGAGCCGGCCGAGGCCCTCGACCTCCACCTCGACGACGTCGCCGGGCCGGACGGGCCGGGAGTTGGCGGGCGTACCGGACAGCAGCACGTCTCCCGGGTGGAGGGTGATCGTCCGGGCGATGTCGGCGACGAGGTAGTGCATGTCCCACTTCATCTCGTCGGTCGAACCGTCCTGGACGACCTCGCCGTTGACGTACGTCCGCAGCCGCTTGCCGCGGAAGTCCCAGTCGGTGACCAGGCCCGGCCCGAGCGGGCACAGGGTGTCGGAGCCCTTGACCCGCAGCATCGACCCGGCGTCGGTGTCACGGAAGTCGTGCAGCCCGTAGTCGTTGGCGACGGTGTAACCGGCGATGTACTCGCCCGCCTCGGCCGCCGATATGTTCCGCGCGGTCCTCCCGATGACGATGGCGACCTCGCCCTCGTAGTTGAGCCATTTGCAGCCCTCGGGCCGGACGATGGCCCCCTTGTGCGAGTTGAGGGACGAGGTCGGCTTGTGGAAGTAGGTGGGCGTGTCCGGCAGCTCGATCCCGAACTCGTCGACGCGGCTGCGGTGGTTGAGGTGGACGGCGATGACCTTGGAAGGCACGACCGGAGGCAGGTGCCGGGCCTCCTCGATCTTGACGCGGCGGCCGTCACCGGCGACGAGTTCGTCCCCGTCGACGGTGACCTGGACGGCGGCGCCGTCCAGCAGAATCCGGCGGTACTCGGGCATGTCTCAGACCTCCTGGGGGCGGCTGTGCGGGGTGCGCTGGTACGACGGTGCGGGCCGACCGGTGCCGGTCCAGCCGTCGGCGGGCCGGTCGAACCACAGATGGACCTGGCCCGTGCCGATGGAGTTCTCGTACTCGCCGTACTGGCGGGCCCTGGCCACGCAGCCCTGCTCACCGAGGGCGCCGGCCATCATCAGGTAGTGGAAGAACTTCGCCTCGGGCTTGTACTTCCAGAACTCGTCCATGGCGTCGAGGACCTTGTCGTGACGGCCCTCCTTGAACCAGCCGATGCGCTCCTGGTCCGCGGCACGGGCCTCGGGCGTGAAGATGTGCACCGGGTCGCTCGCCTCGTGGTCGCGCAGCTCGCGCAGCGGCCAGAAGGTGTGGGACAGCGCCCCGGAGGCGATGAGCAGGACCCGCCGCCCCGGCGTCGCGGCGATGCCGTCGGCCAGGGCCCGCCCCAGCCGCAGATGGTCCTCCATGTCACCGGTCTGGCAGACGCCGATGGTGACCCACCGCTTGTCCGGCAGCCCCTCCCCCAGGAACTTCCAGAGGTTGACGGTGGCGTAGTAGATCGGTAGTTGGTCGTCCTCGATCGCGGTGATCCAGGTGCCGTGCTTGTCCGCGAACTTCTCGATGTTGCGGGCGAGTTCGGGGTCGCCCGGGAAGTCGTACGGCATCCGGCACATCCCGCGGGGCAGTTCCTCGGAGGTGAAGAGCCCGGCGCGGCGCTGCTGTGCGGTGACGACGAACTCGACGGTGGTGGCCCAGTGGGAGTCGAGGACGACGACGGTGTCGTAGTCGTCCCGCGCGAAGACGTCCTCACGGAGCTGCCGGAGCCCGGTGACAAGGGTGATCTCCTTGCCTTCGTTGAGCTCCAGCCGGTCGGCCTCCGGCAGCACGATGGTGGGGACATGGGCGAGCAGCCCGGCCCCGACGATCTCACCCATGGCTCTGGCTCCATCCCTTCGGGGCGGTCACGGTGTTCTTCAGGTCGCAGTAGAAGTCGAAGCTCCAGGTGCCGCCCTCGCGCCCGACGCCGGACTGGCGGGAGCCGCCGAAGGGGGCCTGGAGGTCGCGGACGAAGAAGCAGTTGACCCAGACGGTGCCGGCGACCAGCCGCGCGGTGACACGCTCGGCGCGCTCGGCGTCGCCGGTGGCGAGGGTGGCGGCGAGCCCGAAGCGGGTGTCGTTGGCGAGGCGTACGGCCTCGTCCTCGTCGGCGAACGTCTGCAGGGTCAGCACGGGCCCGAAGACCTCCTCCTGCACGATCTCGGAGTCCTGGGCGACATCGGTGAGCAGGGTCGGCGCGTAGTACTGCTCTTCCCCGCGATGCCCACCGATGACGACACGCGCCCCGCCCGCGACCGCCCGCCGCACGAACCCGTCGATCTTGTCCAACTGCCGCGGATGGATGTTCGGCCCGATGTCGGTGCCCTCGTCCCGGGGGTCGCCCTGCGTCAACTGCCCGGCCTTCGCCACGAACCGACGCGTGAACTCCTCGGCGACCGACTCCTCGACGAGCAACCGCGTCCCCGCGAGACAGACCTGCCCCGCGTTGTCGTACTGCTCCACGGCGAGGTCGACGGCCAGGTCCAGGTCGGCGTCGGCGAACACCAACAGGGGTGACTTGCCGCCGAGTTCGAGGCTGAGCGGCGTCAGGTTCGCGGCGGCGGACGCGGCGATCCGCCGGGCCGTGGGCACCGATCCCGTGAAGCTGATCCGGCGCACGTCCGGGTGGGAGGTGAGGGCGTCGCCGATCTCGGATCCGTAACCCTGGACGACATTCAGCACCCCGGCGGGCAGTCCCGCCTCGGCCGCGATGTCGGCGAGGAGGGATGCGGTGAGCGGGGACCACTCGGCGGGCTTGAGGACGACGGTGTTGCCGGCGGCGAGGGCGGGGGCGACCTTCCACGTGGCCAGCATCAGGGGGGCGTTCCAGGGGGTGATCAGCACGCAGGGGCCGGCCGGGTCCCATGAGACGTGGTTGGTGTGCCCACGGGTCTCGAAGTCCTCGTGGTCGAGCGTCAGCAACCAGTCTGCGAAGAACCGGAAGTTGTGGGCCACGCGCGGCATGACGCCGCGGCGGTGCGAGCGCAGGAGGGCGCCGTTGTCGGTGGTCTCGACGATGGCGAGCTCTTCGAGCCGCTTCTCGACGCCGTCGGCGACGGCGTGCAGGATGCGGGCGCGTTCGGCGCGGGAGGTGGCGGCCCATGCGGGGAACGCCTCACGGGCGGCGGCGACGGCGGCATCGGCTTCGGCGGGACCGCCTCGGGCGATCTCACCGAGAACGCTGCCGTCAATCGGAGAGCTGTCGGTAAAGGTGTCGCCGGAGGCGACACGCTCGCCGCCGATCCAGTGCCGGGTGTCGACGGAGACACCGGCGACAACAATCTTGTCGGACATGAGAAGAGCTCCATTCGAAACGAAGGGTGATCTGACCCACCTAGGGGCGCGGGGAACTGCGCGACCAGCCACAACGAGACCCGCACCCGCCCACCGGCCTCACCCGGCAGCCGCTTCAGACGTACCGGCCTCCAGCAGCCGCCCCCCATCCCAAACCACCCCGACCTGCCGGTAATACGCGGCAATCGGCTCTTGAACCTCCAGCCGAGCAAGCTCCTCGGTAGGCGCCTCGAAGATGTCCAACTCCGCGTCGCCGACCCACGGTCGACCCCCCTCGAAGGAAGCCGCCCCCGACTCGATCAACTCATCGAGCGCCAGCCCCTTCCCCTTCTCGATCGAGGGAAGCCACCGGTGATGAGCCATCGGATGCGCATTCACGAACCCATTCGACTCGGCCGGCTCGCGCAGCGTGACCACGGTCTGCGCCAACCGCCGGTCCGCCGCAGCCAACGTCGCCCCGAACCGCGCCCCCGCCTCGATCCGCGGAGCGGGCCCGTACGGATGCGGACGAGTCTGATGAATGGACCCGAGCTTCTTCGGATACCCCTGGTGCAGCCCGCGCGCGATGGCGAAGTCCTTGTCGACCCAGATGTAGACGCAGCGCGAGTACGTCTGGCCCCGGTACTTGCACCGGACGACCGCGAAGGCCTCCTTGTACTGGGACAGCACGGGATCGAGCAGCTCGGCCCCGGACTCCGAGCACGACTGCCAGTCGGCCCAGATCAGGGCGACCGCCCCGGGATCCTCGTCGGCCAGCTCCAGCGGCTCGGGCAGAAGTTCCCGCACCCGCGCCGGATCCGTGCGGTACTCGACGGTGAGCAGGTCACCGGAGTAGCGCCACGGCGGCGACGGAATCAGCGACGAGGCACCACTGCCGGTCTTGGGATGGAAGTAACCACGAACTGAGGACATGACGGCGTTCCTTACGCGGTGAGGGCGGGCTGCTTGAGCAGCTGGGCGCGGTAGCGGGCGGCTCCCCTGGCGGCGGCCTGGCCGCCGAGCGCGACGACGCCGACCAGCCGGTCGTCGCTGTGGTAGCCCACGAGGACGTCGCCGTCCGGGTCGCCGTCCAGGACTCGTACGTCGGCGAGGCCCAGGCCGGGCGCGCCGAACGACTGCAGCCGGAAGTCGTGCTGGTCGCTCCAGAACGTGGGCAGCGGAGCGAAGGGAGCCAAGTCGGCCCGGGCACCGGTCAGATGAGCGACCAGGACCTTTGCCGCGTGCTTGGCCGTGTCGGCCGGGATGGACCAGTGCTCGACGCGGCGGGGCACGCCGTCGTAGCGGGCGTTGGGGAAGCGGGCGACGTCGCCGACGGCGACCACCTCCGGACGGCCGCCGACGCGCAGCTGCCCGCAGGTGAGCACGCCGTCGGAGAGGTCGAGGCCGTTGCCCTCCAGCCATTCGGCATTGGCGACCGAGCCGACCGACTCGACCACGACATCGGCGGGCAGGACGGTGCCGTCGCCCAGCACGACCCCGGTGACCCGGTCCGCGCCCTCGAACCCGGCGACTCCGGTGCCGAGCGCGAAGCGCACCCCGCGTTCCTCGTGCCGCTTCAGCAGCGCGCGGCCGAGCAGTTCGCCGAGTGGTCCGACCATGGGCAGGGGCAGCGGATCGACGACGGTCACCTCGCGGACGCCGAGTCCTACGGCGGTGGCTGCGACCTCGCAGCCGATGAACCCGGCGCCGACCACGACCACGCGGGCGCCTGGCCGGGTCAGCTGGTCGCGCAGGCCCTGGGCGTCGGCGGCCGTGCGGACCGTGTGGCGGCCGGTGCGCGGTCCGGGGCAGCGCAGGCGCCGGGGCCGCATGCCGGTGGCGACGACCAGTCCGTCGTAGGGGATCTCCGAACCGTCGTCGAGTGCGACGGTCCGGTCGGTCAGCCGAGCCGCGACGACCTTCGTCCCCAGCCGCCACTCCACGTCGGCGACGGCCGCCTTCGGTGTGAAGGCGAGCGACTCGAAGGGCGCCTTGCCGGCGAGGACCTCCTTGGAGAGGGGAGGGCGGTTGTAGGGCATGTGGGGCTCGTCGCCCACGACCGTGATCGCGCCGGTCCAGCCGGCGGCGCGCAGCTGCTCCGCGGCACGCAGGCCGCCCATCGAGGCGCCGGCGACGACCATGCGTCCGGTCTGCGTTGCGGACACGGCGCTCAGGCCTCGATCCGGATGGCCTGCAGCGGGCACACGTCGGCGGCTTCCTCGACCTCGTCGCGCAGGGCGTCGTCGGGTTCGGAGACGTACACCAGGTGTCCGTCGTCGCTCATCGAGAAGACGTCGGGGGCCGCGAAGACGCACTGACCGTGGTCCTGGCACTTGTTCATGTCGACGACGACCTTCATGGCCGGTCCTCCTGGGAGTGAGGGCGTCGGAGCGGGAGTGAAGGGGGTGGGAGGGCCCGGCCTGACTGCGACCGGGCCCCGTTGGCCAAAGGGGTGCGAGAGCCGCACCCCTGACTCGTTTGGCTTCAAACAACATAGGAAGCAACTCGACCCTGGTCAATACCTGTCCAGGTGGATAAATTTTTGAGGCCACCCCCTTGCGTACCGGCGAACCGCTTCATACCGTTCGGGTTCAAACGACGACCCCGGGTCTCCCGGCGCAGCTCCGTCGGAGTCGCCCCTCCCCGCCCCGCACCCTGCGCTCAGGTCGTCCTCACGCCACCTTCCCCATCCGCCCGAGGAGACATCGGTGAGCGCTCACGACATCCCAGACATCGGCCGACACATGGAGCGGCTCGCCGCCGAGGGTGTGGACGTGGTCCGGGTGATCTATCCCGACCTCATCGGCACCGACCGCGCCCGTGATGTGCTGGTGGACCATCTGCCGTCGGCCTGCGAACACGGTCTGGCCTTCTGCCGGGCCGTCTACCACACCAGTCCGCAGGGCGACGTGGTCCCGGTCGCGGGCGGTCTCGACGCGGGTCTGCCCGACATCACCGTGCGCCCCGACCTGTCGACGCTGGCCGTACTGCCCTGGGAGCCCGGCGTCGCCACCTGTCTCGGCGAGGTCACCGACCCGGCGACCGGCGCCCCGGCCGCCGAGTCACCGCGCGATCTGCTGCGCAGCGTGCTGTCCCGCTGCGCGGAGCAGGGGCTGCGTCCGGTCGTCGGCCCGGAGCTGGAGTACTTCCTGCTGGAACCGGCCCCCGGCACCCCCAGCGGCTGGCGCCGCGCCCCGGAGACCACCGGCGCCGTCTACACGGCCGGCCTGCGCGCCGACCCCGACAACCATCTGCTGCGCACCCTGCGCCATCTGCGCGACCTGAACATCGGCGTGATCACCGGGAACCACGAGTTCGACGGCGGCCAGTACGAGATCAACCTGACCCACTCCGGCGCGCTGGACGCGGCCGACCGTTCCTTCCGTTTCAAGGCGGCGGTGAAGGAGCTGGCCCGCCGGGAGGGTCGGCTCGCCACCTTCATGGCCAAGCCGTACGCGGACGCCGGCGGCTCGGGCTTCCATCTGCATCTTTCCTGCGACGCCCCCGACGAGAAAGGTGTCCGCAACGCCTTCGACGACCCCGCGGGCGCCTACGGCCTCTCGGCGAGCGCCCGGCACGCCGTCGCCGGCATCGTCGCCCACGCTCCCGCGCTCGCCGCCCTGGCCAACCCGACCGTCAACTCGTACAAGCGCTTCGGCCCCGACACCCTCGCGCCCTGGCTGATCGACTGGGGGCTGGACAACCGCAGCGCCATGGTCCGCATCCCGCCGGAGCGCGGCTCCGGTGCCCGTGTCGAACTCCGCCTCGGGGACGCGAGCGCCAACCCCTATCTCCTCGTCGCCGGCACGATCGCCGCCGCGCTGCTCGGCATCCAGGCCGGTGAGGAGCCGCCCGCCCCGCTGGAGGGCTACGGCTACGACACCGCCAGGTCGGCCCAGCTGCCGAGGGACCTGTCCTCGTCTCTGGACGCGCTGGAGGCGGACACCGCCCTGACCGACCTGCTCGGCAAGGGCTTCACCTCATCCTTCCTGACCTACAAGCGCAACGAGGTCGAACGCTTCCAACGGCATGTCACCGACTGGGAGTTCACCGAGTACGCCTACCACCTGTGACGCCCTGGAGCCACTGATGACCGAGACGCAGATCCAGTCCCAGTCCCCCGCCACCGCTGCCGGCACGACCGCCGTGAACGAGCCGATGCCGCTGGCGGACGTCGACCTCGCCGACCTGGACAACTTCACCGACGGGGTCACCCCGTGGCGGATGTTCCACACCCTGCGCCACGAGGACCCGGTGCACTGGCAGCCGGAGGAGGCCCCCAACTCCGGTTTCTGGGCGGTGACCCGGCACGCGGACATCGCCCGCGTCGACCGCGACGCCGAGACCTTCACCTCCACCAAGTTCGTGAACCTGGAAGAGGTCGACGAGGACCAGATCAGGAAACGCGCCTCCATCCTGGAGATGGACGGCGTCCGCCACCGCGCGCTGCGCAGCGTGATCCAGCGGCAGTTCGGCGCGAGCGTCATCAACAGCTACGCCGACTTCCTGCGCGGCCTGACCGCCACGACCCTGGACGCGGCCCTGGCGAAGGGCACCTTCGACTTCGTCGCCGACGTCTCCGCGGACTTCCCCATCAACGTCCTCGCCCGGCTGCTGGACGTGCCGCCGGAGGACAACCAGCAGCTCATCGACTGGGGCAACCGCATCATCGGCAACACCGACCCCGACTACGCGGACGTGCTGCTGCACAGCGCGGAGAGCGAGAAGTACCGCGATCTGCCGTTCCGCTCCCCCGCGTCCGTCGAGGTCTTCGAGTACGGCCGTGAGCTGGCCCGGCAGCGGCGCGGCGGCGACGGCACGGACCTGGTCTCGCGGCTGGTCAACACGGTCCCGCGGGACGGCGTCCCGCTCTCCGCCCAGGACTTCGACAACTACTTCCTGCTCCTGGTGGTGGCCGGGAACGAGACCACCCGGCACACCATCTCCCACTCCATGCTGGCCCTCCTCCAGCACCCCGAGCAGCTGGCCCGGCTCCAGGAGGACCCCTCCCTGATCCCGACGGCGGTCGAGGAGTTCCTGCGCTGGGCCTCCCCCGTCTACCACTTCCGTCGTACCGCCACGCGCGACGTCGAGCTGGGCGGCAAGCAGGTCAGGGAGGGCGACAAGGTCGTCATGTGGTTCGCCTCCGGCAACCGCGACGAGGAGGTCTTCGGCAACCCGTACGACTTCGACGTCGCCCGCGCCGACAACGACCACGTCACCTTCGGCAAGGGCAGCCCGCATCTGTGCCTGGGCAACCTGCTCGCCCGTACCGAGATCCGCATCATGTTCGAGGAGCTGATCCCGCGCCTCGCGGACATCCGCCTGGCCGGTGACGTGCCGCGCGTGCGCTCCAACTTCGTCAACGGCATCAAGAAGCTGCCGGTCGAGGTCACGCTCGCCTGACCGAGAGGGCGTGGTGGAAGACGTCACGGGGGTCCCACTTCGCCTTGACGCGCTGGAGGCGGCGGTAGTTGTCGCCGAAGTAGAGGGCGTGCCAGGGGGCGCCGCTGTTGTGGGCGGGGTCGGCGAGGTCGGTGTCCGGGTAGTTGATGAAGGCGCCGTCGGCCGCGACGGGGGCGCCGCCGGTGTCGGCGTACAGGTCCTCGTAGAGCTCGCGCAGCCAGCCGATGTGCCGGGCGTCGTCGCGGGGGTCCTCCCAGCCGTTGACGCAGAACATCTTGATGCTCGCGTCGCGGTGGGGGGTCGCGGTTGCGTCCGGGGCCACGGTGTTGACCCTGCCGCCGTGGGTGTAGAGGCTGACGCTGCCGCCCGGGTGGTCGTAGTCGGACCGGGTGAGGTGGTGGTGCAGGGCCTCGATCTGGCGGTCGGTGAAACCGCGGCGCAGATAGCCCGACTTGACCTTGAGCCGGTAGACGGGCCCGGGGTCGCCGGGCGACCCGGCCAGGGCCGCGGCCAGCCAGGGCTGGTTCCGCAGCGTGCGGACCGGCTGGACCGACACCCCCCGGTTGATCGCGGCGAGGTACTCGTCCAGCATCCGCTCGGCGCCGGAGTCCGCCGCCACCTGCCCGATCATGAGGACCGTCCCCGACACACGGCAGGTCAGGGCGAGTTCGCTGTAGAGGGCGAGGTACGGGGAGTCGGTGGCGCTGTGCCGCTCGGCCCACTCGCTGTGGTTGCGGACCAGCCGGGCGAACGATGTCCTGTCGAGCCGCTCCCAGTCCCAGGTGAGCGAGAAGCTCAGCACACCGGAGGGCGGCGCGGGCAGCAGGCCGGACGGGTCGTCGCCGTCGGCGCCGGGTGTCCGGAACCAGTAGCGGGTGACGATGCCGAAGCTGCCGCCTCCGCCGCCGGTGTGCGCCCACCACAAGTCCCGGTTGGGGTCGGAGGGTTCACGGGTGGCGACCACACTGCGCGCCCGGCCCGCCCGGTCCACGACGACCACCTCCACGGCGTACAGGTGGTCGACGGACAGGCCCATCTGACGGGACAGCGGACCGAAGCCGCCGCCCAGGACATGGCCGCCGGTGCCGACGTCGGCACACCAGCCGGCCGGGACCGTCACTCCCCAGCCCAGATACAGCCGCCGGTACACCTCCCCCAGCAACGCACCGGCCTCCACGGCGAAGGCGCGGCGGCCCGGGTCGTACGCGACCGCGTTCATGGCGGACATGTCGACGACCACCTCCACGGCCGGGTCGGCGACGAAGTTCTCGAAGCCGTGGGCGCCGCTGCGGACCGTGATCCGCCGGCCGCTGTCCACCGCCTGCTGCACGGCCCGCACGACATGCGCGGTCGTGCCGACCACCCAGACGTGCTCCGGCCGGCCCACGAACCGGCGGTTGTAGCCCCGGGACGCCAGCGACGGGAACCGCGGCTCGCCGCGGCCGACCATGGCGGGTCCTGGCGGCGGCGGGCAGGACACCCCGTCACCGGTCCCAGCCGCGGCCGGCGTTCCCGGTCCGGGCGCCACGACCCCCGCCGTCGTGGCGACCAAACCGCCGCGCAGCACGTTCCTTCGACTTAATGCGCTCATCACGTCTCCTCGTACTGCCTCGGCACTCCGTTGCCTGCTTCCTCGACGAACCTAGGCGGCGAAAGCGCCGTGGGCAGTCGTCCCAGCCCCCCTGTCGCGGTGGTGCCGGCACCCCGAATCGAGTGCGCGGAAATTCGCGTGCCGGTGAGCGACGACCGGCAGTACGGTCCCCAAGTGATCGAAGACGACGGTTACTTCGGAGAGACGATCGCTGCCGACTACGACCGGTCGGCGGCCGACATGTTCCACCCCGACGTGGTGGGCCCGGCGATCGACGTTCTGGCCGGCCTCGCGGACGGTGGCCCGGCCCTCGAACTCGGCGTCGGCACCGGCCGGATCGCGCTGCCGCTGGCCGCCCGCGGCATTGCGGTGCACGGCATCGACATGTCCCGCGCCATGGTGGACCGGCTGCGCGCCAAGCCTGGCGGCGATGCCGTCGACGTGACGATCGGGGACTTCGCGACGACGCGGGTGACGGGCGAGTTCGCGCTCGCCTACCTGGTCTTCAACACGATCGGCAATCTGACGACGCAGGACGCCCAGGTCGACTGCTTCCGCAACGCCGCCGCCCATCTGCGGCCCGGCGGCTGCTTCGTGGTCGAGGTGGGCGTACCGGATCTGCGCCGACTGCCCCCTGGGCAGAAGGCCGTGCCGTTCGACATCAGCGACACGGGGTGGGCGTTCGACACCTACGACGTCGCGACCCAGGCGATGAGTTCCCACTACGTCACCATCACCGACGGCCGCGCGGAACACTGGTCCATTCCGTTCCGCTATGTCTGGCCCGCCGAACTGGACCTGATGGCCCGGCTGGCCGGACTGCGGCTGCGCGACCGGTGGGAGGACTGGACCCGTGAGCCGTTCACCAGCGACAGCGGCAAGCATGTCTCGGTGTGGGAGAAGCCGGCCGACTGATCCTGCCCATTCGCGCAGGGCCGTCGGTCAGGGATTCGTCCAGGCCTCGGGGTCGTCCGACAGGCTCAGGACGTCGTCGGGCAGTTTGGCCGCGGCGACGTGGGCCAGGGTGACCTCGCCGAGGATCTTGCGGACGTTGGCGCGTACGGCGATCCACAGCGGCAGGAGGGACTCCGCGGGGCCGACGTAGGAGAGGTCGGGCGGGCGGACGCCGCGTACCGAGACCAGGGGGCCGTCCGCCACGCGGATCACGTCGGCGATGGGGATCGAGTCCGCCGGGCGGGCGAGCCGGTAGCCGCCCTTGCCGCCCCGCTGGCTGACGACGAGGCCGCCCCGGCGCAGGTCGCCGAGGATGCCCTCCAGGAACTTGTGCGGAATGCCCTGCGCCTCGGCGATCGCCTCTGCCTTGAGCGAGGTGTCGTCCCCTGCCGCGGCCAGCTCCAGGGCCGCCCGCACCGCATAGTCCGCTCTCGCCGAGATCCGCATGCCGAGATTATCCATCACTGCCGGGCCCACCCGCGCCCGCCGCCCCCACGGTCAGGCGGGAAGGCTGAACGGAGGGTGCGTGCCGTTGAGGAAGTAGTCCCCGACCTCGCGCAGCCGGTGGGCGACCGGCTCGCGCAGGGTGTGCGTCCGCGTGTCGCGCCAGAAGCGGTCCAGGCCGTGTCGTACGAAGGCGCCCGGTACCCCGACGGCGTCCAGGGCGCCGGTGGTGATCTCCTGCGCGGCCCGGGCGGCGGCGGCCTCGGCCGCGCTCGCGAGGACGGCGATCTCCGCGCACTCCTCGTCGTCGAGTTCCTCGCCCCGGGCAAGGCCGCGCGTCAGGGCCTCCACCGCCTGGTCGGCGAGGGCGGACGCGGCACGTGCGGCGACGGCGAGCTCGCCGTACGCGGTCAGTACATACGGATCCTGCGGCGGGCTGCCCGGCCAGGGCTGGGGTGAGAACGGCTGCCAGGCGGACTGTGCCGCCCTTCCGTGCTCGCGAACCTCACCGAGCAACCCCTCGGCGACGCCGAGACAGAAGTGGGCGGAGATCAGCCGGGCGGTCGGCGCGGCGAGGCCGGCGAAAGGGGACAGGACGCCCTCGTCGGCGGAGAGGGAGCCGAGTACGTCGTCGGCCGCGACCGGCACGGAGTCGAACCCCACTCCGCCGCCGGCCGCCAGCCGTTGCCCGAACGTTTCGCCGCCGCTGCCGCTCACGACACCCGGGTGGGCGGTGTCGACGAGGACGGCGAGGGGCTCGCCGGTGCCGGGCACGGCGGCACGGACCACCAGCCGGTCGGCGATCCCGACTCCGGAGCCGTACCTCTGGTGGCCGTCGACCAGATAGCCGTCGGCCGTCGGGGTCAGCATGAGCGGCGGTTCCTGCGAGGCGATCCCGCCACCCCAGTACCACTGCCCCGCCGTGAACGCCCGCTCGACACGGGCGACACGGCCGGGGGCGGCGAAGAACCGGACGCAGGACGACAGGAAGTAGTGACTGCCCAGAAGGTGACCGATGGCCCCGTCGGCCGCGGCGACGGTCCGTACGACCGCGTAGGCGGTACGCCAGTCCGCACCGCCTCCGCCGCGCACGGCCGGCACCAGCAGCGTCAGCAGCCCCGACTCGCGCAGCCGGGCGACCTCGTCGAGCGGGCGCTTGCCGGCCTGCTCGCGCTCGACCGCGTCCGTGGCCAGATCGTCCGCCAGCTCATGGGCGATGTGCAGCCAGTCGACCCGCGCCACTGCGTCCTTCGTCGGTGCGGTTGTCATGACGGACTTCCTTCATGGCCGAAGGGAACGCGGAGCCGGGCTGCCCGGCAGACCGGGTCAGCGTCATCCTCACTCGCCCCACCGACGAGGGTCAACACTTCCCTAGTAAATCGATAGGAAATCTAGGGAATGAGTGTCGCTGTGGCTGAATCCCGCTCCCGCCTGGCAAGTTCGCGATGACGGGCGGGAGCGGAAACGTCACCGTCGGTCGCCTGCGTCCGCGAAGGGGACCTGGGCCACCGGCGGTACGGCCGGCGCGCTGCGGAACGGATGGCTCCACAGCCCCTGCGCCTCCAGCCGCGGCAGCACGCCCTCACCGAACCAGTACGCCTCCTCCAGGTGCGGGTAACCGGACAGCACGAACTCGTCGATGCCCAGCCGGTGGTACTCGGCGATCCGCTCGGCGACCTCGTCGTGGCTACCGACCAACGCCGTGCCCGCACCGCCGCGGACGAGGCCGATGCCGGCCCACAGGTTGGGGTGGATCTCCAGCTCGTCGCGGCTGCCGCCATGCAGGGCCAGCATGCGCCGCTGCCCCTCGGACTCACTGCGGGCGAGTCCGGCCTGCACCGCCCGTACCGTCTCCGTGTCGAAGCCGTCCAGCAGCCGCCGGGCCTCCGCCCACGCCTGCTCGCTCGTGTCCCGGCTGATGACGTGCAGGCGGATACCGAAGCGGATACTCCGGCCCTCCTTCTCCGCCAGCGCCCGGATCCAGGCGATCTTCTCGGCGACGGCGGCCGGCGGCTCGCCCCAGGTCAGGTAGACGTCGGCGTGCCGGGCGGCGATCTCCCCGGCGATCGGTGAGGAGCCGCCGAAGTACACCTCGGGGACCGGGTCGGGCACCCGGGCCAGTCTCGCGTCCTCGACCTGGAGGTGCTCGCCGACCAGGTCGACGGTCTCGCCCTTCCACAACTCCCGTACGATCTGCAGGAATTCACCGGTACGGCGATACCGGTCGTCCTTGTCGAGGAAGTCGCCGTAGGCGCGCTGCTCGTGGCTCTCCCCGCCCGTCACCACGTTCAGCAGCAGCCGTCCCCCGGTCTGCCGCTGGAAGGTGGACGCCATCTGCGCGGCGAGCGTCGGCGAGACGAAGCCGGGGCGGAACGCGACCAGGAACTTCAACCGCTCGGTGTTCTGGCTGACCATGGCGGTGGTGAGCCAGGCGTCCTCGCACCAGGCACCGGTCGGCGTGAGCGCCCCGACGAAGCCCACGTCCTCGGCGGCGCGGGCGATCTGGCTGAGGTAGGCGACCGTGGGCGGCCGGTCGCGGCCGGACGCCGTGGCGGGGGTGCCGTGGCCGCCGCCGACGACATGGCGGCTGTCGCCGTTGGTGGGCAGGAACCAGTGGAAGGTGAGGGACATGTGGGGGCTCCGATCGGGAACTTGATCAGGGTTGTGCGTCAGAGAAGGCCGTGCCGGGGCGGATGGATGCCGCCCAGCACATAGCGGCCGATGTGCTGGACCTTCCAGCGGGTCGGGTCGTGCAGGGTGTGGGTGCGGGCGTCGCGCCAGTGGCGGTGCAGGCCCAGGGAGTCGAGCGCCGACCGGGTGCCGGACACCTCGAAGAGGGCACTGCCGACGTCCACGGCGGCCTCGGCGGCGGTCACCTTGGCCGTCGCCACCGCGATGGAGGCCTCCGCCGCGGAGTCGTCGGTCAGGTCGGCACGGGCGGCTTCCACAGCACCGGCCGCGGTGGCGAGCAGCGCGTCGGCGGCCCGTACCCGGATCGCCAGTTCACCGAACCGCTGGATCAGCAGGGGATCATCGGCGGCGGTCGCGTGCCCTTCGCCGACGCTCTCGAACCAGGGACGGCTCTTGGTGCGGACGAACTCCACGGCTTCGGCGAGCGCCCCGGAGGCGATCCCGGCGTCGATGGCCGCGTGCAGCAACTGGGCGACCGCGCCATGGAGCTGGGGCCCCTGGAAGGTGAGGTGGTGCGGCACCACCCGGTCGGCGGGCACCGGCACCGACTCCAGGCGGACGCTGCCGCTGGCGGTGGTGCGCTGCCCCATGCCGTCCCAGTCGTCCACGACCGTGAGGCCGGGCGCGTCGCGCGGTACGTACGCCACGTGCAGGTGGTCGTCGTCGGCTTGGGCCAGGACGGGGATCCAGTCGGCGAACAGGGCGCCGGTCGAGTAGTGCTTGACGCCATCGAGGACGAACGATCCGTCCGGGCGCCGCGCGAGCCGCGTACGGATGTCCTGGACATGGCTGGTGCCCGCCTCGGACTGGGCGTTGCCGAACCGCTTCCCGGCGAGCACCTCGCCGAAGAAGAACCGCTGCTGCTCCAGCGTCCCCTGTCGGCGCAACACGTTGACGTACACGAAGTGGCTCTGCGGGATCTGCGCGATGCTCGCGTCGGCGGCGGCCAGCAGCCGGAGGATCTCGGCGAGTGTCTCCGTACGGACGTCCGCGCCGCCGAACTCCGCGGGCACCGTCACCCCGAGCAGCCCGGAGGCGGACAACCGCCCCAGTTCCGCGTGCGGCAGCCGGCGCCGGGCGTCCCGCTCGGCGGCGCCCTTGCGGAAGTCCGCCGCCAGTTCGGCGGCGACGCCGAGGGCCTCGGCGTCGCCGGAGATCACGGCAGCGGCGCTCATCCCGTGGCCGCCAGCAGGGTCGGACGGCCGCCGAGGGCGATCGAGAACTGGTCGGTGACCTGGGCCAGGGCTTCGGCGGTGCCCGGCTCTACGGTCAGCCTGCCGTCGTCGCCCACCACGATGTCCTTGTCGAGCGTGAACCAGCCCGGCGTGATGTGCGCGGGACCCATGGAGCTCAGCACGGGACGCAGGGCGTAGTCGATGGCCAGGACGTGGGCGGTGGTGCCGCCGGTGGCCAGCGGCAGGACGGTCTTGCCCGCCAGCGCGTACTGCGGGAGCAGGTCGAGCAGCGATTTCAACAGGCCGGAGTAGGCGGCCTTGTAGACGGGGGTGCCGATCACGACCCCGTCCGCGCGCTCGAACAGGGCGGTGGCCTCGATGACGGCCGGGTGCTTGAAGTCGGCCCCCAGCAGCGCCTCGGCGGGGAGGGTACGGACGTCCAGCGGGATCACCTCGTGCCCCTGGGCCGTGAGCCGGTCGTCCAGGTGGCGCAGCAGCCGGGCGGTGCGGGAGGTGGCGGAGGGGCTGCCGGAGACGGACAGGATGGTGGCCATGCGGGGACCTTTCAGGAGTACCAGGTGGGCTGCGGCAGTTCACCGGTGAGGACGTGGCGGCCGATCTCGCGGCGCTTGTAGGCGACGGGGTCGTGGAGCGTGTGCGTCCGGACGTTGCGCCAGAAGCGGTCGAGGCCCTCGGCGGAGGCGGTGGCGCGGGCGCCGGTCACCTCGAAGATGCGGCCTGTGATCTCCAGGGCCACTTCGGTGGCGCGGGCCTTCACGGCGGCCACCCGTACCTCGAACTCGCCGCGGGCCTGTTCGGTGACCGCGTCCGGGTCGTCGTGCAGCTTCTGTCCCTCGGCGGCCACGGCGTCGGCCAGTGCTTCGGCGGCCCAGAGCTTGGCGGTGAGGTCGCCGTAGGTGTCGATGACATGGGGCTCGTCGACGGCGTGGTCCTGGCCGCCGTGCAGCCAGGGGCGGGACTTGGTGCGGGTGTAGGTGGCGGCGGTCTCCAGGGCGCCGGCGGCGATGCCGAGGTAGAAGTTGACGAAGACGAGCTGGATGGTCGGCACGTTGAGGGTGTTGTAGACGCGCGGCCGGAACCGCTTGTCGACGTAGCCCGCCGCGGCGGACCAGGGGACGCGCACGGCGTCGAGGGTGACGCCACCGCTCTCGGTGAGGCGCTGGCCGATGTTGTCCCAGTCGTCGCGGAAGGTCAGGCCCTCGCTGTCGGACGGGACGATGGCGAAGACGTGGTCGTCGGTGCCTTCCAGGACACCTTCCAGCACGGTGACGTCAGAGACCCTGCTGCCGGTGGAGAAGGACTTGCGGCCGGTGAAGGTGAGGGTGTCGCCCTCGTCCTGCACCACCACGTCCTCGTCGCGCGGGTTGACCGCGCCGCCGAAGAACCAGCGGTTGCGGGCGGCCTCGGCCTCCACCTGCTCCCACTGTTCACGGGTGCCGACCAGTCGGGCGGCCCAGTTCCACAGGTAGTGGTAGCCGAGCAGCTGGCCGATGGAGCCGTCCGCCTTGGCCACCTCGCGGACGACGCGGTACGCGGTGGGCCAGTCCTGGCCCGCTCCGCCGTGCTCGACGGGGCCGAGGAGGGTGACCAGACCGGAGTCCTTCAGCAGCTGGATCTCGTCGTACGGGGTGGCGGCGGCCTTGTCGCGGGCCGCGGCGTCGGTGGCGAGGACGGCGGCGACCTCGGCTGCGCGGGCGATCCAGCCGTCGGTGTCCTTCGGGGCGGGGGCGGTCTTCCAACCGGCCGGTGCGGCGGTGCTCATGGTGGGAACCCCTTTCGCTGTCGGGTGCGGGTCGCGGGCGGGTCGGGCGGTCAGGCGCGGGCTGCGACGGGCTCGGACTCGGCTTCCCGGGCCTCCAGTTCGCGGACGAGAGGAAGCACCCGCTTGCCGAAGTACTCGACCTCCTCCAGGTAGTGCAGGAAGCCGAGGAGGAACAGGTCGACACCGAGCCGCTTGTAGGCGACGATCCGCTCGGCGATCTGCTCGGGCGTGCCGATCAGGCCGGTGCGGAAGCCGTCGTTGTACTGGACGAGGTCCTCGAACCCGGAGTCCTGCCACATGCCCTTGCCGTCGGCGGTGGACGGACCGGCCTGCCGGACGGCGTCGCGGAAGCCGTGGACGGCCTCGGTGTCGGCCTTGGCGACGATCTCGCGGAGCGTGTCGCGGGCCTCGGCCTCGGTGTCGCGGGCGATGAGGAAGCCGTTGAGACCGAACTTCGGCGCGGTGCGGCCCACTTGGGCGGCTGCGGCGCGGACGTCGTGGATCTGCTCGGTGACGCCGTCGAAGTCCTTGCCGTTGCTGAAGTACCAGTCGGAGACACGGCCGGCCATCGCGCGGGCGGCGGTGGAGTTGCCGCCCTGGAAGATCTCCGGGTGCGGGCGCTCGGCGCTGTTCAGCGGCTTGGGCTTGAGGGAGAAGTCGCGCAACCGGTAGAAGTCACCGGCGAGTTCGGTGTGGTCCTCCGTCCAGATCTGCCGCAGCGCGCGGATGAACTCCTCCGAGCGCCGGTAGCGTTCGTCGTGCTCCAGCCAGGGCTCGCCCAGCGCGGTGAACTCGCCCTTGAACCAGCCGCTGACGACGTTGACGGCGAACCGGCCGTTCGACAGGTGGTCGGCCGTGGCGCCGAGCTTGGCGAGGACGCCGGGGTGCCACAGGCCGGGGTGGACGGCGGCGATGACCTTGAGCCGCTCGGTGGCGAGGAGCAGCGCGAGGCTGAAACTGGTCGACTCGTGCTGGAACTCCGCGCCGTAGCTGGCCATGTAGCGGACCTGACTGAGGGCGTAGTCGAAACCGTTGTTCTCGGCGAGGACGGCCAGTTCGCGGTTGTAGTCGTAGCCCCAGTCGGTGCGCTGTTCGATGGTGCTGGTGACCAGGCCGCCGCTGACGTTGGGCACCCAGTAGGCGAAGCGGACGGGGTCGGATCCGGGTGGTACGGGCATGGGGAACTCCTGCGGGACTGCGCACACGAAAAGGGCGCGTGCGTGACAGGGAAACGTGTTCAGTGATCGGGATTCGGACGTGCGGGGACGACGTTCCCGGGAAAGCCGAAATCACCGTGGAAAACGGCCGGCAGTGGAATTCACGAAGGGAGGACGGCGCGAGTGCGAGGGTTTCCCTCGGGTGCGCTCAGATCCGACAGCGACAGCAGGAGCTGGAGACACGCGCGAGATCGACGTGGCGTCGCCGCGTGAGGTCCGGTCGCTTCATGTCATCGATCAAAGCAGCGGGGAGTCCGGGCGGTCAAGAATGCCCGGAGGTGATTCCACATGTTGAGAGAAGGTATTCACGAGGTTGTGACAGGGATTCCCTTGAACCCGGTCGGCGGCGAACGGCACGCTCCCTGTCGTGCGTATCGAACAGCTCGAATACATCGCCGCCGTCACACGATTGGGGTCGCTGCGGCGAGCCGCCGACGAACTGCACCTGTCCCAGCCGGCACTCAGCGAGACCGTGCGCAATCTGGAGCGCGAACTCGGCGTGGACCTGCTGGAGCGCAAGCGGTCCGGGGCGAAGATCAGCGACGAGGGGCGGGAGCTGCTGCCGCACATCATGAGCGTGCTGGACGCGGTCGACCGGCTGCGGGGCGCGGCCGGCGACCAGCACCGCATCAGCCGGATGGTCCGCCTCGGCACGGTCAACACCGCCACCGTCCCGCTGGTCATCCCGACGGTGCGCGAGTTCCGGGCCTCGCACCCGGTCACCCAGGTCGAGCTGGTCGGCGCGCAGCAGTCCGAGATCCATCGCGGGCTGCTGGAGGGCGCGTTCGATCTGGGGCTCGTGAACTACCTCGGGGGCGACGACCTGCCGCCCGGCTTCGAGACCACCGAACTGCTGCGCGGCAGGCCGGTGGTGTGCGTGCGTCCGGACAGCCCGCTGGCCGCGCTGGAGGCGGTGGACGCGGACAGTCTCCTGGCCGAGCCGCTGGTGGTGATGCGGTCCGGCTATGTCATGCACCGCTTCCTGCACCGGCTGCTCGACGGCCGTACGCCGTCCTTCTCGTACTCCACCGACGGCGCGGAGATGGGCAAGCTGATGGTCGCCGAGGGACTGGGAGCGACCGTGCTGCCCGACTTCAGTGTCATCGGCGACCCACTGGAGCGGCGTGGCGCGATCACCGTACGGCCACTCGCGGGCGACGCGACCGAGGTGCTGCTGGTCCTGCAACGCCGACCTTCCGGTTCCGTCCCCCGGGCGGTCCGCGATCTGCACGAGCTGTTCGTGCGCAACGCCGGTGCGTACGACGCCTCTTCGTGATCCGGCCCGATCAGGACACGGTCACCGGATGCCGGACCACCGCGTCGAACAGATACCCCTGGGTGTTGGGTACGGCGACGTCCGGCTGGCGGCGTTCGGCCGTGTCCGTCGCACGGGCCAGCAGGTGGGTGGCGCCGCGGGTTTCGGGCGTCCAGGTGACGGACCAGCGGCTCCAGGTGTCGGCGCGGGGGCGGTCATGCAGTCGGGCCGGGCGCCAGCTCGTGCCGCCGTCGGTGCTGACGTCGACCCGCGCGATCCCTCCCGCGCCCGACCAGGACCGGCCGTGCAGCACGTGCCCCTCCCCCACGGCGAACGAGGCGCCGTTCGCCAGCTCGAAGGCGCTCTTGATGGTCTGCCGGGACAGCGGCGCACTGCCCTCCTGCGGGTGTCCGGGGCCGAACAGCCGGTAGAAGGTGGTGTTCCAGGGCGAGAACAGCGGCTGCGCGGACACCTCGATGTCGCCGACCCACTTGATCGACGAGATCCCCACCCATGAGGGCACCAGCACGCGCACGGGGTACCCGTGGTCGTACGGCAGCGGCTCGCCGTTCATCTCGTACGCGAGCAGTACGTCGTCCAGTGCCTTGGCCAGCGGCAGCGGCCGGCGCACCCGGCCGAGGCTCTCGCCGCCACTGACGTACTCGGCGTCCAGGCCGCGCGGTTGCACGTCCACGGCGTACGGGGACAGGCCCGCCCTGCGCAGGACGTCGGCCAGGCGCACCCCGCGCCAGCGCGCCACGCCGACCGCGCCCAGCGTCCAGGCGGTGCCGGTGACCGTCTCGCCCTGCTGTGTGGCGTAGAAGCTGCGTCCGTTCCCGGCGCACTCGACGAACGCCGTCCGGGTCACGGCGGGCAGGGCTCGCAGGTCGTCGTAATCGAACTCGACCGGGCTGCCCTCGGCGGGCGTACCGCGCAGCCCGTCACCCCACAGCCTCAGCCGCCAGTCGGCGGCGTCCAGGACGGGCGTCGTCGTGTGGTTGCGGACGAAGAACCGCTCGTTGGGGGTGTGGTGGCCGGTTCCGCGCAGGGCCTCCCAGCGGGTCTCGGCGTTGGTGCCGCGCTGGATGAACCACTCGGGCGGCAGCGGTTTGACGATCGGCGAGTCGGCTGCGCGGGCCCGGCCCGGCGCGGGGAGCGCGGTCGTGGCCGCAGTGGCGGCGAGCAGGGTGAGCAGACGGCGGCGGCTGACCCCGTCCGCTCTCGCTTCGCCGGCGAGCCACTGGCGCAGTCTGCGGCGGTCGTAGGCGGTTTCGTCGAGGCGGGACGTGGGACGGGAGGGCGGCACGGCGGGTGCGGACATGGCGGTTCCTCGTCGTCGGTGTGCTCGTCATCGGTGTGGAGGCCGGACACGGGCGGAGCGGGATACGGGCGGAGCGGGACACGGCGGGATCGGCGGCCATGCGGAGGATGTCCACGGGGCGGCCACGCATCAGAGAACCTTGGACAGGAAGGCGCGGGTGCGTTCCTGGCGTGGGTTGTCCAGGACGGCCGCGGGCGGCCCCTGCTCCACCACCACCCCGCCGTCCATGAACACCACGGAGTCGGCGACCTCGCGGGCGAAACCGATCTCATGGGTCACGACGATCATGGTGGTGCCCGTGCCGGCCAAGTCCTTGATGACGTCGAGGACTTCGCCGACCAGTTCCGGGTCCAGGGCGGAGGTGGGCTCGTCGAAGAGCAGCACCTTCGGTTCCAGGGCCAGCGCGCGGGCGATCGCCACGCGCTGCTGCTGCCCGCCGGAGAGCTGGCGTGGGTAGGCGTCGGCCCGGTCGGTGAGACCGACCCGGTCGAGCAGTCGACGGGCCGTCTCCGCCGCCTCCTTGCGGGGGCGGCGCAGCGCGGAGACGGGGGCCTCGACCAAGTTCTCCAGCACGGTCAGATGCGGGAAGAGGTTGAAGTTCTGGAAGACGAACCCGATGTTCGTCCGCTGCCTGAGAACCTCCTTCTCCTTCAGTTCGTGCAGCTTCCCGCCGGAGCGGCGGTAGCCGATGAGCTCGCCGTCGATGCTGATCCAGCCGCGGTTGACCTTCTCCAGGTGGTTGATGGTGCGCAGCAGCGTGGACTTCCCCGAGCCGGACGGCCCGAGGATCACGGTGACCTCGCCGGCCCGGACCCTCAGGTCGACGCCGCGCAGCACTTCCAGCGGGCCGAAGCTCTTGTGGACGCCGTGGACGTCGATCATGACGTCGCTCATGTGTGTTCGGGCGGGTTGATCCGCGACGTCTTGATCGCGGAGGCGCTGGTGCCCCACTTCTTGAGGATCCGGGCGTAGGTGCCGCTCTTGATCAGTTCGTCGACGGCGGCCCGGAAGGCCTTGGTGAGCGGGGAGCCCTTCGTGAAGGCGAAGCCGACGTCGAGGCGGTGGAACTCGCCGAGGAAGGCGGTCCGGGAGGCGGGCTGGGCCGCCTGGTAGCGCAGGCCGTTGATGGTCGACATGATCACGTCGATGCGGCCCTGCTGGAGCGCGGTGAGCGTGGCCGCGTTCTCCGAGTAGACCTTCACGTCGTACGGCTTCTTGCCCGCCTTGGCGCACACTCCCTTCTGTGCGGTGAGGGTCGCCTCGAAGGTGGTGCCGGCGCCGGTGCCGATGGTCAGGCCGCACAGCTGGGTGAGGTCGGTGACCCTCGACTTCAGCTCGGTGTTGCCCTTCTTCACCGCGAAGCCCTGGCCGTCGTTGATGTAGGTGACGAAGTCGATGGTCTTGAGGCGCTCGCTCGTCACCCCGAAGTTGCCGGTGCCGAAGTCGTACTTGCCGCTGCCGAGGGCGGGCAGGATCGTCTCGAAGGAGGCGTCCTGTCGCTCCAGCCTGACGCCGAGCACCTTGGCCACCGCGTCCGCGAGGTCGATGTCCTGGCCCGCGGGCGCCTTGTCCGTGCCGTTCGGGTAGTACGCCCCGGGCGGGAATCCGACCGAGCTGCCGACGCGCAGCGTGCCCGCCTTGCGCACGCCGGCGGGCAGCAGGGCCGCGGCGGAGTCCACCTGGCGTACGGCGGCGACCGGATCGTCGGTCGGCGCGGGAGATGCCTGGGCGCCCACCGACGCCGCGCCGTCCGTGTCTCCGGCGCCGCAGGCGGTCAGCGCCAGGAGGGGCAGCAGCGCGAGGGCGGCGACGCCGCGCAGGCGAGTTCTGAAGGTGTGGGTGTTCACAGGGTGGCGGCCTCTCCCGTGCGCTGCGGTTCTGCGAGGTGCTTCTCGAAGGGCAGCGGCCCGATGGTCTCCGGGTCGGCCTCGGTGTCGAACAGCGGTGTGTAGCCGGTGGCCAGGTAGAGGCCGCGGGCCTCGGGCTGGCGCGGGCCGGTGGTCAGGTAGACACGTCGGTAGCCGCGGGCGCTCGCCGCACCCTCCAGTTCGGCCACGACACGGCGGGCGAGGCCGCGCCGGCGGTGCGCGGAGTGGGTCCAGATCCGCTTCAGTTCGGCGGTGTTCCCGTCGTACCGGCGAAAGGCGCCGCCCGCGACCGGCTCGCCGTTCTCGACGAGGAGGAGCAGGACGCCGCCGTACGGCGCGGTGAACTCCTCGTCGGGGTAGCGGGCGAGTTCGGCGTGGGCGTCGCGGCCGTAGCGTCTGGAGTACTCGTCGCCGAGTTCGCGAAGCAACGGCTCGACTCTGGCGTCGGAAACGGGCACCTCGATGACCGTCAACTCCGGTGCGGAAGTCATCCGTTCACCGCCGCCAGGCTCTGCGTCCCGCGCGCCGCCCGCTCGGCGTCGCGCTTGGCGACCTCCTCGCGGACGATCGGAATCACGTACCGGCCGAAGTCGATGGCGTCGCCCAGCAGGTCGTAACCGCGCGCGGAGAGGATGTCGACGCCCAGGTCGTAGTAGTCGAGGAGCGCCTGGGCCACCGTCTCCGGGGTGCCGACCAGGGCGTTGGAGTTGCCCGCGCCACCGGTCGCGGCGGCGGTCGGGGTCCACAGGGCGCGGTCGTAGCGCTCGCCCGCCTCGGCGATGGCGATCAGCCGCTGCGAGCCCACGTTCTGAGGTGTCGCAGCCTGCGGCCGGGCGTGGCCGTTGTGGCGCTTGGTGATCGCCTCGCCCCGCTCCCTGCGGGCCTTGATCGCGCCGACCGTGCGGTGGGCCTTCTCCCAGGCCAGTTCCTCGGTCGGGGCGATGATCGGGCGGAACGCGACCTGGATGCGCGGCACGTCGGTGCGGCCCGCGGCCTTCGCGGCGGCCTTCACGTTCTCGATCTGCTCGGCGGTCTTCGCGAGGGGCTCGCCCCACAGGCAGTAGATGTCGGCCTCGGCGCCTCCGGCGGCGTACGCGGCGGGCGACGAGCCGCCGAACGACACGTCGGGGCGGGGCTGTTGGACGGGGAAGACGTCGCTGACGAAGTCGTGGAAGCGGTAGTGCTCGCCCTCGTGGTCGAAGGACTCGCGGGTGGTCCAGATCTTCTTGACGATCCGGATGTACTCCCGGGTGCGGGTGTAGCGCTCGTCCTTGGTGAGGGTGTCGCCCTCACGGCCCTGTTCCCGGTCGTTGCCGCCGGTGATGAAGTGCACGGTCAGCCGGCCGTCGCTGATCTGGTCGAGGGTCGCGAAGGTCTTGGCGGCGAAGGTGGGGTACGAGACGTTGGGCCGGTGGGCGAGCAGGATCTGGAGGTGGTCCAGCTTGCTCGCGATGTACGCGGCGGCCGGTGCGGGGTCCGGCGACCCGGAGCCGTAGGCGAACAGCACCCGGTCCCAGCCGTGTTCCTCGTGCGCCCGGGCGAGCCGGAGCGTGTACTCCTTGTCGAACGCGGCGCCGGAGCGCGGCGTGGTTTCGGAACCGTCATTGGTGGCGGCGATGCCGAGGAACTCCACAGGCATGGACGTGACCTTTCGGGCAATGCGGCGCATGGGCAGGAAGGAATCAACTGCCGTGTGCACAGGTATGAGTGATGGGCCGTCAGGCGCGAGCCGACGGATGCGGTGCAGGTGTGACGACGCCGGGAGTCGGTGAAGGCGGAAGGCGGTGCTGCGGCAGCGCGCGAAGAGAGAACTCGGCCCGCGACGGGGTCACCGAGGGAGGGAAGGGCCGGTCAGAGGGCCCGCTGCCGAGTCAGCCGCGACACGCGGCGGAACACACCCGACAGAAGTCGATGTGATCGCGCGTGACCAAGCGCTGCTGGGCAGTCATGCGATTAATTGAGCAGTACATCGTGCTCCCCGTCAAGCGACGCCCGGATGCCGGACGACCTCGACCAGCACCTCTCGGGCGCTGTTGACACATCCGCGCCATGGGCACATACGATCGACACGGATCGGCACCGCCCCAGGCGGCGGCCCCTCCGGCCGCGTTGAGGGACGCGGCGACGTGACGACGCCCCACCCACGTCTGCCCCCCCTCCCCCCGGAGAGCCTCCCCATGGTCACGCCGTCCGATGTCACGTCCATCCCTGCCACGAAGTCCCCTCCGGCGCCCGGCGCCCCGGACGAGGACCTGCCGCGGATCGTGCCGCGCCGGCACGTCGGCCGGTGGCTGACGGCCGCCGTCGCGCTGCTGCTCTTCGCGATGGTGGTCAACTCCGTGGTCCGCAACGACGCCTTCCAGTGGGACGTGGTGGGCCGGTACTTCACCACCTCCGCCGTGCTCGACGGACTGCTGCTCTCCCTGTGGCTGACCGCCGTGGTGATGGTGCTCGGCTTCCTGCTCGGCACCGTGCTCGCGGTGATGCGGCTCTCCGCCAACCCGGTGCTGCGCACGCTGAGTTGGGGCTACGTCTGGATCTTCCGGTCCACCCCGCTGCTGGTGCAGCTGTTGTTCTGGTTCAACATCGGCGCCCTGTACCCGACGCTCGGCCTCGGTATCCCGTTCGGCCCGCAGTTCCTCACCGTCAAGACGGTCAACCTGCTCGGCCCCACCCTCACCGCCGTGATCGGCCTGACCCTGCACGAGACGGCCTACGCCGCCGAGGTGGTGCGCGGCGGCATCCTCTCCGTGGACTCCGGACAGACCGAGGCCGCCCAGGCACTCGGCCTCGGCAGACGCCGCACCCTGCGCCGGATCGTCGTCCCGCAGGCGATGCGCTCCATCGTGCCGACCGCCGGGAACATGCTGATCGGCACGCTCAAGGGCACCAGCATCGTCAGCGTGCTGGCCGTGCACGACCTGCTGTACTCGGTGCAGCTGATCTACAACCAGACCTATCAGATCATCCCGCTGCTGATGGTCGCCACCCTGTGGTACGTCGCGGTCACCACGGTGCTGAGCGCGGGACAGTTCTACGTCGAGCGGTACTACGCCCGCGGCAACTCCCGCGCCCTGCCACCCACTCCGGTGCAGCGACTGCGCGGCCACCTGACCTCCGTACACCAGCGGCTGACCGCGGCGACATCCGCCGGCACCCGCCCGGCGATCGGCGGTGACCGGTGACCGGCACCGCCTCCACGGCCGTCCTGGTCGTCGTCGGCGCGGGACCGCGGGCCACGGGCCTGCTGGAGCGCATCGCCGCCAACGCTCCCGAACTATGGGACGAGGGAAGGGAGTTGCGCGTCCATCTGGTGGACCCGCACCCGCCCGGACCGGGACGCGTCTGGCGACATGAGCAGTCCGCGCTGCTGCGGATGAACTCCATGGCCGAGGACGTCACCATGTTCACCGACGAGTCGTCCACCATCGACGGCCCGGTCCGGCCGGGGCCCTCGCTGGCCGAGTGGGCGGCCCAGTTCTCCGGCCGGGGCCCGCGGCACACCCCGCACGCCGAACCCGCCGACCCGGAGGTGCTCGCCGAGCTACGCGCACTCGACGGGTCCGACTTCGCCAGCCGTCGCGCCCAGAGCGCCTACCTGGACTGGGTGTTGCGCAGGGCGCTCGCCGAACTGCCGCCCTCGGTCACCGTCGAGTGGCACCGCACCACCGCGACCGCCGTCACCGGTCCCCCGGACGGCCCGCAGCAGGTGCACCTGACCGGCCGCGCCAAGCCGCTCACCGCCGACCTGGTGGTCCTCGCCCAGGGCCACATCGGCTCCACGCCCGTCGCCGAGCACCGCGACCACGCCGCGTTCGCCCGCCGCCACGGCCGCTTCCATCTCCCGCCGGAGTTCTCCGCCGACGCCGACCTGTCCGCACTGCGGCCCGGCGAACAGGTCCTCCTGCGCGGCTTCGGGCTGGCCTTCATCGATCTCCTGGCCCTGCTCACGGAGGGCCGCGGCGGCAGCTTCCGCACCGAGTCCGACGGCACCCTCACCTACCTTCCGTCCGGCCGCGAGCCCGTCCTCCACGTCGGATCGCGGCGCGGGGTGCCGTACCACTCCAAGACCCGCTACCGGCTCCAGGGCCCGCGGCCCCCGCTGCCGCGCCACTTCGGTCCCGAGGCGGTGGACGCGCTGCTCGCCGAGGGCCGTCCGCTGGACCTGCGGCGCGATGTGTGGCCGCTGATGGCCAAGGAGATCGGCTTCGGCCACTACCACGAGCTCTTCCACGCCCACCCGGAACGCACCGCCCTGCCCTGGCCGGACTTCGTCGCCGGCTACGACCGCCTGGGCTGGTACGACGCCGAGATGGCCGCCCTCGTCGCCGAGGCCGTACCCGACCCGGCGGACCGCCTGGACTTCGAGGCCCTGGACCGTCCGCTGGACGGTCTCACGTTCCGGACGCCCGACGCCTTCCAGGCGCACCTGCGTGACCACATCGCCCGGGACGTGGACCGCCACGAGGACCCGGAGTTCAGCGCCGATCTCGGAGCGTTCCTCGCCCTGCTGTCCGTCTACGGGCAGCTGCCCGGCCTGGTGGCCACGGGACGATTGACCGCGCGGTCGGTCGCCGGGCACCTCGACGGCTGGTGGCAGGGCTTCTTCAGCTTCCTGGCCTCCGGTCCGCCCGGCTTCCGGCTGCGCCAGCTGCTGGCCCTCTCACGGGCCGGGATCGTCCACTTCCTGGGCGCCGGTGTCCAGATCGGCACCGACGAGGCCACCGGCACCTTCACCGCGACCAGCCCCACCGTGCCCGGTCACACCGTCCACGCCACCGCCCTCATCGAGGCGTATCTGCCGGTCCCCTCCCTCGACCGCACCGAAGACCCCCTGCTGCGCGACCTGCACGGGACCGGCGCCCTCACCGAGGAGGTCATCGCCGACCCCACCCACACACACCGCTCCGGCCTGCTCGCGGTCTCCCCCACGGACGCCCACGTCATCGACCCGTCCCTCGGCAGCCCCCACCCCCGCCGCATCGCCCTGGGCGCCCCCACGAACAGCCGGGCCGTCGCCGCCTTCGCCCGCCCCCGCACCAACGCCCCGGCCTTCCGCCAGAACGACGCGGTGGCCCGGGCACTGCTGAGCGCCCTGAGCTCGCCGTTCTCAAGGGGAGAGATGACATCGTCCACAATGTGAACAACCCCTTGGGATGTGAGCAAGCTTCTGCCACGATCCCCATCAACCAGGTAGGAAAACTAGGAATCTGTGGGGTGGGGTCGCCATGCGCACGCGTAACCGCACGGACCTGTCACCGTTCCTCCTGACCTCGCGTCGCCACATCGACTTCGGCCGTACGTCCAGCGCCATCTGTCGGCTCGTCTGAGACTCCCGCGGAATCCGACGCACCCCCACCCCCCACACCCCCCACACCGCTGCGCCCCTGCCGTCCTGTCCGGGCGGCGGGCGAGTGGTGTGCCGGTACGCCTCGGCGGGTTCCTCGCCGCCATCGCCGTGCCTCCCTGAACGCCCTACCTTCGAGAGGACACCTCCGTGTCTGCTGCAAGACCGCTCACCACCCTGCGCACCGTCGCCGTCATAGCGGCGCTCCCCCTGCTGCTGACCGCCTGCGGCTACGGCGCCGAGTCCACCGACGACAACAAGCAGACCGAGGTCGCGGCGGACGCCAAGAAGCTCTCCGCCGACGAGGTCAAGGTCGGCTACTTCCCGAACCTCACGCACGCCACCGCTCTGGTGGGCGTCCAGGAGGGTCTGCTCCAGAAGGAGCTCGGCGGCACCAAGATCAAGCCGTCGACCTTCAACGCCGGTCCCTCCGAGATCGAAGCGCTGAACTCGGGTTCCATCGACATCGGCTGGATCGGCCCCTCCCCCGCCATCAACGGCTACACCAAGGCGGCCGGCAAGAACCTGCGCATCATCTCCGGTTCCGCGTCGGGCGGCGTGAAGCTCGTCGTCAACCCGGACAAGATCAAGTCCCTGAAGGACGTCAAGGGCAAGAAGATCGCCACTCCGCAGCTCGGCAACACCCAGGACGTGGCACTGCTCAACTGGATCTCCGAGCAGGGCTGGAAGGTCGACGCGGAGAGCGGCAAGGGCGACGTCTCCGTCGTCCGCACCGACAACAAGATCACCCCGGACGCCTACAAGTCCGGCTCGATCGACGGCGCGTGGGTTCCCGAGCCGACCGCGTCCAAGCTGGTCGCCGAGGGCGGCAAGGTGCTCCTCGACGAGGGCGACCTGTGGCCGGACAAGAAGTTCGTGATCACGAACATCATCGTCCGGCAGGACTTCCTCAAGGACCACCCGGACGTCGTCGAGGCCGTGCTGCGCGGTTCGGTGAAGACCAACGAGTGGATCAACGCCAACCCGGACAAGGCCAAGGCGTCGGCCAACGAGGCGCTCAAGGAGGAGTCAGGCAAGGCCCTGCCCGCCGAGGTCATCGACCCGGCCTGGAAGTCGATCACCTTCCTGGACGACCCGCTGGCCGCCACCCTCGGCACCGAGGCCGAGCACGCGGTGAAGGCCGGTCTGCTGGAGGAGCCCGACCTGAAGGGCATCTACGACCTCGCACCGCTCAACAAGGTCCTCAAGGCCGAGGGCAAGGACGAGGTCGACGACGCCGGTCTCGGCGTCAAGTAGCGACCCCCGCACCCGACGAGTCCCCAGGAGATGACGACCATGGCCACTACGACGGCCACGACCGCCAAGGTCGCCGAGGACACCACGGCGGTGCCGTATGCCGCCCGGATCGAGCACGTCTCGAAGTCCTTCCCGACGCCGGGCACTTCCGGCGGACAACAGCTCGTGCTGGACGACATCACGCTGGATGTCGCACCCGGCGAGTTCGTCACCCTCCTGGGGGCCTCCGGCTGCGGCAAGTCAACGTTGCTCAACCTGGTCGCGGGGCTGGACCTGCCGTCCGCCGGCTCGATCGGCACGGACGGCCGGCCCGCCCTGATGTTCCAGGAGCACGCGCTGTTCCCGTGGCTGACCGCGGGCAAGAACATCGAGCTCGCGCTCAGGCTGCGCGGGGTCGCCAAGGCGGAGCGCCGGCAGGAGGCGGAAGAGCTGCTGGAACTGGTCCGGCTGAAGGGCGCGTACGGCAAGCGGGTGCACGAGCTGTCCGGCGGTATGCGCCAGCGCGTCGCCCTGGCCCGGGCGCTGGCCCAGGAGAGCCGGCTGCTGCTGATGGACGAGCCGTTCGCCGCGCTCGACGCGATCACCCGGGACGTGCTGCACGACGAGCTGACCCGTATCTGGAAGGAGACGGGAAAGTCGGTGCTGTTCGTGACGCACAACGTGCGTGAGGCGGTGCGCCTGGCCCAGCGCGTGGTGCTGCTCTCCTCGCGCCCGGGCCGCATCGCCCGGGAGTGGACGATCGACATCCCGCAGCCGCGCCGCATCGAGGACACCGCGGTCGCCGAACTGTCCGTCGAGATCACCGAAGAACTGCGTGGGGAGATCCGCCGCCATGGCCAGCACTGACAAGGGCGTCGACACCGAGGCCGACGTCACCGAGGACCGCTCCACGGCGGCCGCGAAGCCGCAGGACCCGCACGATCTCGCGGGGCTGGAGGCCGGGCTCGACGCACTGGACTCGGTGCAGGTCAGCCGTACGCCGCTGCGCGAGACCCTGGTTCGCAAGGTGGTGCCGCCCGTCACCGCTGTCGCGCTGGTGCTGGTGGTCTGGCAGTTGCTGGTGTGGGCCGAGGTCGCCCCCGCCTACAAGCTGGCCTCGCCGTCCGACGTCTGGGGCGAGGTGCGCGAGGCCTGGCTCCAGGGCACGCTCCTCGACTACATCTGGACGTCCGTCTCACGCGGCCTGCTCGGCTTCCTGATCGCGCTCGCCATCGGTACGCCGCTCGGTCTGCTGGTCGCCCGGGTGAGGTTCGTCCGGGCGGCCGTCGGCCCCATCCTGTCCGGCCTGCAGTCGCTGCCGTCGGTGGCCTGGGTGCCGCCCGCCGTGCTGTGGCTGGGCCTCAACGACTCGATGATGTACGCCGTGATCCTGCTCGGCGCGGTCCCGTCCATCGCCAACGGCCTCGTCTCGGGCATCGACCAGATCCCGCCGCTCTTCCTGCGCGCCGGGCGCACCCTGGGCGCGACCGGGCTGCGCGAGGCCTGGCACATCGTGATGCCGGGGGCGCTGCCCGGCTATCTGGCGGGTCTGAAGCAGGGCTGGGCGTTCTCCTGGCGGTCCCTGATGGCCGCCGAGATCATCGCCTCCTCGCCCGATCTCGGCGTCGGTCTGGGCCAGTTGCTGGAGAACGGGCGCAACAACAGCAGCATGCCGCAGGTGTTCCTGGCGATCTTCCTGATCCTGCTGGTCGGCATCGCCATCGACCTGCTGATCTTCAGCCCGCTGGAGCGGCGGGTACTGCGGAGCCGGGGCCTGCTGGTCATCCGCTGAACGGACGCGGCCGGCCACCTCCGTTGGCGGCACCGGCGCGACCGAGGCTGCCCTTCTCGTCACCGAGAAGGGCAGCCTCTTGTTCAGCCGACCACGTTCCCGGACGGTCATGTGCACTCCCTGTCAAGGGGCTTGGAGGCCGGCCCCGGCTCCTCTCGCAACAGCGACGACCTCGCAGTTCATCCCGGTCCCGGCGGACCCGGACCCGCACCGGGTGCGCTTGACACTCACTGGGGCGAACAACGTACGTTGAGCCCGCAAGTTCCGGACGGGTGGAGGCCTTCGATGCAGGTACCTGGTGCGACGCCGCACAGTGCGTGCATGGGTACGCGGCTGATCACCCGGCGGCACGTCGACTACTGCCGCACGTCGTCCGCGGTCTGTCCTTCCCTGCACGGCTGATCTCTGCCGGTCCCGTGCGGCCGACTGTCTCGTCGGGTCTTCCGAGGGAACACCCTTGTCCGGCCCCACCGCGCCACGACCCCTGCGGGCCCGAGTTCGCCCGCTGCCGTCACCTGAACCCGTACGGCGTCACCAGCATGCGCCGTCACGCCGAGAACCGCTGACCCGGCTCTCTCCTCCCGCACATTTCACGTACAAGGGACGCCACCCATGTCTCAGCTCACCTCTCTTCCGGTGATCGACCTGTCCGCCGTCGACCGCGAGGCGCTCCACCGAGCCGCCCGCGACGTCGGCTTCTTCCAGCTGGTCGGCCATGGCATCACCCCCGCCGAGCAGGCCCGGCTGCTGGGCACCGCACGCGAGTTCTTCGCCCTCCCCGACTTCGACCGGAACGTGATCGACAACCTCAACTCCCCCCACTTCCGCGGCTACACGCGGATCGGCGAGGAGCACACCCAGGGCCGCCGTGACTGGCGCGACCAGCTCGACATCAGCAACGAGCTCCCGCCGCGCGTGCCCGAGCCGGACGAGCCCGCCTACTGGTGGCTGGAGGGACCGAACCAGTGGCCGCCGGCGCTGCCCGCGCTCCGTGAGGTCACGCTGGACTGGATGGCCCGGCTCAGCCGGGTCGCGCACCGCCTGCTGCACGAACTGCTCGGCGCGATCGGCGGCCCGGAGGACTTCTACGACGACGCCTTCTCCGGCAACCCGCGCAACCATCTGAAGCTGATCCGGTACCCGGGCCGCGCCCCGCAGGGCAACGACCAGGGCGTGGGCGTGCACAAGGACTACGGGTTCCTGACCCTGCTCCTGACGGACGAGGTGCCCGGCCTCCAGGTCGAGTCGGCGGGCGGCTTCATCGACGTGCCCCACCTGCCCGGCGCGTTCGTGGTGAATCTGGGCGAGCTGCTGGAAGTGGCCACCAACGGCTACCTCAAGGCGACCAACCACCGTGTCGTCTCCCCGCCGGGAGCCCGCGAGCGCTACTCCGCGCCGTTCTTCTACAACCCGCGCCTGGACGCCCACATCTCCCCCCTCCCCTTCCCCGGCGCGTCGGACGCGACGGGCGTCACCGACGACCCGGGCAACCCGCTGTACGCGGAGTTCGGCTGGAACGAGCTCAAGGGCTGGGTCCGCGCCCACCCCGAGGTGGTGAGGAAGCACCACCCGGAGCTGACGGCCGGCTGACCCGGCGCGGACGAGAAGGAGAGTTGCGGGCATGCCACAGGCCCGCTACTCGTCACGAGCGCCGTGTCGGCTGGATCCACCCCAGCGACCGCTCGACGGCCCGCTTCCAGCAGTCGTACTCCCACTCCCGCCGTTCGGGGTCCATGTCCGGTAGCCACTGGGCGGCCATGTGCCAGTTGCGGCGCAGGACCTGCAGGTCCGGCCAGTAGCCGGCCGCGAGCCCGGCGGCGTAGGCGGCGCCCAGCGATACCGTCTCGTGGACGAGCGGGCGTACGACGGGCACGTCGAGCACATCGGCCAGGATCTGCATCAGCAGGTGGTCGGAGGTCATGCCGCCGTCCACCTTGAGCTGCTTCAGGGCGAGCGCGGAGTCGGCGTTCATGGCGTCGACGACCTCCCGGGTCTGCCAGCCGGTGGCCTCCAGGACGGCTCGGGCCAGGTGGCCCTTCGTGATGTACGACGTGAGGCCGACGATGACGCCGCGGGCGTCGCTGCGCCAGTGCGGTGCGAACAGGCCGGAGAACGCGGGGACGATGTAGCAGCCGCCGTTGTCCTCGACGGTGCGCGCCAGCGTCTCGATCTCGGGGGCGCTGTGGATCAGGCCCAGCCGGTCACGGAACCACTGGACCAGCGAGCCGGTGACGGCGATCGGCCCTTCCAGCGCATAGACCGTGGGCTGGTCCGCGATCTTGTACGCGACCGTGGTGAGGAGCCCGTGCTCGGACCGTACGAGGTCGGTGCCGGTGTTCATCACCAGGAAGCTTCCGGTGCCGTAGGTGCACTTCGCCTCGCCCGGCGAGAAACAGGTCTGTCCGAACAGAGCCGCCTGCTGGTCGCCGAGGGCCGCGGTGATGCGCACGCCGGGGAGCAGTGCGCGGGCCTCGCCGTAGTCCTCCGCGGAGGAGCGGATCTCCGGCAGCATCGGGCGCGGCACCCCGAAGAAGTCCATGAGTGCTTCGTCCCAGGTCAGCGTGCGGATGTCCATGAGCATGGTGCGGCTGGCGTTGGTGACGTCGGTGATGTGCAGGCCGCCGTCGGTGCCGCCGGTGAGGTTCCAGATCAGCCAGCTCTCGATGGTGCCGAACAGCACCTCGCCGGCCCGGGCGCGCTGTTCCAGCCCGTCGACATTGTCGAACAGCCAGCGGATCCGGGGTGCGGAGAAGTAGGTCGACGGCGGCAGACAGCAGCGTTCGACGAAGAACTCGTCCCCCGGATCCTCCCTCAGCTCCTCGACGAGTGGGGCGGTGCGGGTGTCCTGCCAGACGATCGCGCGGCCGAGGGGAACGCCCGTGCGCGGGTCCCAGAGCACGGACGTCTCGCGCTGGTTGGCGATCCCGACGGCGGAGATCTGCCCGGCGTCGATACCGGCGTTGGAGAGCGCCTCGGGGACGACGCGCTGGAGGTTGCGCCAGATCTCCACGGCGTCGTGCTCGACCCAGCCGGGTCGGGGGAAGTACTGCTGGTGCTCGCGCTGGGCGACCGCGGCCAGCCGCCCGCCGTGGTCGAACAGGATGCATCGGGTGGAGGTGGTGCCCTGGTCGATGGACATCACATACCGGTCAACCATGATCGACCCTGCCTTCCGATGTGTCGCGGCGGTGCCGGTGACCTACCAGCGGACCGCGCCCAGGTCTCTGGAGATCGCACGTGCCGCCTCCCGCAGCACGGTGATCAGAGCCGGCACCGGCCGGCCTTTGGTGTCGCAGATCCGCTCGACGGCGCCGGACACACAGATCGCGCCCACCACGAGACCGCCCTGCCCCCGGATCGGCGCGGCGACGCCGGCCTCGCCCATGGTCATCTCCTGCACTTCCGCACCCCACCCCAGATCCCGTATCTCACCGAGCGCCCGGCTCAGCTCCTGCGGGTGGACCAGGGTGTGCCGGGTGTACGCCTCGGGTTCGGCCGACAGCACGAGGTCCAGGGGCGTGACCCCGAAGGCCAGGAGGACCTTGCCGAGCGAGGAGGCATGCAGCGGGAGCAGCGCGCCGACGTCCAGGGTCTGCAGGGTGTCGTCCGGCCGGAAGACATGGTGGATGACGAGCACCTTGCCCTCCAGGGGCGTGCCCAGCCGGACCGCCTCCCCGCTGCGGGCGGCCAGGGCGTCGGCCCAGTTGATGGAGCGCGAACGCAGTTCGTTGACGTCGAGGTAGCTGGTGCCGAGGTGCAGCAGAGCCGCCCCGAGCTGGTACTTCCCGGTCGCCGGGTCCTGCTCCACGAAGTCCACGTGTTGCAGCGTGCGCAGGATTCCATGGGCGGTGCCCTTGGCGAGGCCCAGGGACGACGCCACCTCCCCCAGCCCCAGCCGACGGGATCCGCTGGCGAGCAGGCGCAGGATCGCAGCGGCCCGCTCTATCGACTGGACGGGGCCGGCCATGAAGCGATGGTAGTCCGGCTTTTCCCGATTCGGGACCCTCGTTCGGTAATGCCGACCGAAGTTCGTTGACCGCTCACATGTCCTTCTTTAGCGTGCTTCACGCCCGGCTTGTGGGCGACCGGGCTTCCCCGAGGAGGAGGACACATGATCACTGCGCAGCTCGACGCCGCGCCCAGCGGGGAAGCCGTGCGCAGCGGAGAGGTCACGCCTGGTGGGGCGGCCACGCCCGGCGGAGGATTCCCGCCCGGCAAAGAAGCCGATCACGTCTTTTCGCTGCCGCACACCCCGGGGGCCGTCTCGGGCATACGCCGGCACATACGCGCGGTCCTCGCCGGCTGGAACCTGGCCGCGGAACTCACCGAAGAGATCCTGCTGGTGGTCTCGGAGCTTCTCACCAACGCGATCGTCCACGCCCTGCCCCCGGCGACGCTGAGGCTCTCCCTGAGCGGGGCGGACCGGTGCGGAGGGGTACGCGTCGAGGTCACCGACATGGGGCCCGCGACCCCGACGGAGCTGCGGGCCTCCGCCGTCGACCCGGACGAGCACGGCCGGGGCCTCGCCATCGTCACGGCGCTGGCGGCGCGGTGCGGCGTCGATGTGCACCCCGGCGGGACGAGTCGGTGGGCGGAACTGCAGCTCGGCGGGAGCTGAAGCCGATCGCCTGCGGCATCACGCGGACGGTGCGGGAGCGGGAGTACGCGATGGGGCGGGCTCCCAGGCGAATCCGTCCGGGTCGGTGAAGGCTCCGGCGGTGCCGCCCAGGACGACGCGGTGCGAACCGGTGCCCTCGGCGGTGACGCCGAGGTCCTTGGCCAGGCCGCGGCGCTTGTACAGCGCCAGCTTGACGGGGCCGGCGTCGCCGGAGGCGAACTCGGCGTACTTGCCGCCGAAACTCCGGGCCACGGTCAGGCCCCGGCCGACGTAGAACTGCCTGCTGGCCTTCACGTCCTCGACGCCCAGCAGCAGGACGATCTCGTCGATCTCGCGGGTGTCCGGGCCGGTGTCCTTCTTCGCCGAGGTCGCGACCTTCCAGATCGTCCCGTCGGGGGCCTGGACGACACCGCCGTAGCCCCACAGTGACTTCGCGGCGGGCTTCAGCACCGTGGCGCCGGCGTTGACGGCGGCGCCCAGGAAACCGTCGACGGTGGCCGGCCCGGACACGGTGAGTGCCAGGGTGAAGCCGCGGAATCCGGTGGACTGCGCCTCGGACGCCCGCAGGACTATGTGCGCGTCCACGCCGAAGGAGGTGTAGAAGTGGCGGGCGGACTCGGGGTCGGCGACCTCAAGGGTGACGGATGCGAGGGACTTGGTGGATTCGGTGGTTGCCATGACCATCACGCTAGGGGCGGCCCGGCATCCGGGGCTTCTCGATTCCTGACCGGTCTGACCCACCCGCTCCGCGCCACACGTCGGCGCCCCCGCCACCGTGACGACGGACGGGGGCCGAGAGGAGGGGCACCCGCATGGAGCGGCGAGCGAGAAGGCGGCCCGAGGGGCTGTTCGTGGGGCTGTGCACACTGGACGTCATCCAGCTCGTCGATCATGTCCCGGCTTCCGACGAGAAACTCACGGCCCGCGAGCAGACCGTGGCCGCGGGCGGCCCGGCGGCGAACGCGGCCGTGACCTTCGCCCACCTGGGCGGCTCCGCCGCACTGCTCACCGCCATCGGCTCCCACCCGCTGGCCCTCGCGGTCACCGCCGACCTGGACCGGGCGGGTGTGACCGTGTCGGACCTGGCGCCCGACGCGACCGACCCGCCCGCCGTGTCCTCGATCATGGTCACCGCCTCCACCGGTCAACGCGCCGTCGCCTCGACCAACGCCACCGGACACCGGCTGGCCCCGCCCGACGATCTCGGCGCGCTGGTGGCAGCCTGCGATATCGTCCAACTCGACGGCCACCACATGGAACTGGCCACGGCCACCGCCCGCACCGCGCGCACCGTCGGCCGCCGTACCGTCCTCGACGCGGGCAGTTGGAAGCCGGGCACACAGAAACTGCTGGAGTCGATCGAGGTGGCCGTCTGTTCCGCCGACTTCCGTCCCCCCGGCACCCGCACCCCCACCGACGTCCTGCGTTTTCTCCGACAGCAGGGAGTGGCCTGGACGGCGGTCAGCCAGGGCGGACGGCCCCTCGTGTGGGCCGGCCCCGAGGGCGGCGGGACCGTCGACGTGCCCAGTGTGCCGGTCGCGGACACCCTGGGCGCCGGGGACGTCCTGCACGGAGCCCTCACCCATCACCTCGCCGCCCGAGGGCAGCTGACCTCGCAGGACTTCGTCCAGGCGCTGCGGGCCGCCGCCCTCGTGGCGTCACGGGCGTGCGCCTCGTTCGGCACCCGGGCCTGGATGCACTGACGGCGGAGTTGTAGACGGCAGGGAGTCGCCTGCCGCGTCCTCGTCCGCCTGGGCGGATATCCGGGCGCCCGACTGTCACCACTGACCGCTCCGGCAACCACGACCGCGCTGTCCGACGCACTGGGACGTGTCCTCCGCCTGCTGCCACAGGCCCCCTCGGCGAGACAACCTCGACGACGATCCGACGGACCATCTCGTCGCCGCGACGGCGACCGGGCAGGGGCGGGACACCGATCGGCGCCCCGCCCCCGGACCGGAGGGCCGCTGGATCAGGCCGTGGCGGGCATTGGCTCGGCGGCGGACGGGGCCGCCAGTCGGCCTGTGCGGTGCAGGCCGTACAGGGCGGCCGCGCATGCCGTACCGAGCGCGAACAGCGAGATCCACGGCAGCGCGGGCATCCCGGCCGCCCGGGCCGCGTCGAGCGCGGCACCGGTGCCCAGGTTCCCGACGGTGATGCCGATACCGCAGATGGTGTTGTACAGCCCGTAATGCGTGGCGACGAGGCGGTCACCGCAGAGGCGGACGATGGTGTCCATCTCGAACGGGTAGGCGATCATCGTGCCGACGGCGAGCAGCAGCGCGGCCAGCGTCGGCGGCACCGAGGCGAGCAGCCACCGCCCGATCCCTGCCTCCGGTACGGGCACGGCGACGGCCAGCAGCAGAGGGATGAACGCCGAGCCCATGACCGCCAGCCCGCGCACCAGCGCCTGACCGGGCTCGTACCGCGCCTTGCACCACGCCGTCACCCGCGTCTGACCGAGGATCGTGCTCAGCCCGGACACCGCGAACAGCGCCGCGACCGCCGCCGTCCCGAACTCCCCGTCGCCGCCGAGCCGGCGCACCTCCAGCGGCAGCGCCAGATAGACCTGGAACGACAGGACGTACGAACCGATCATGGCGAGGGAGAAGAGCAGGAACGGCCGGTTGGCGAGGATCCCGCGCCACTGGGCGAGCACGCCCGCACCGCCCTCGGTCTCCTGCCGTCCGGCGCCCTCGGCCCGCCTGGCCGGCAGCGCGCGGATCTGTACGACGCTCAGCAGCGCGAAGATCCCGGCCGCCACCAGGCAGGTGACGCGGAAGTCCACCCCGGTCAGCACCATGCCCACCAGCGGGCCGAGCAGGATGCCTGCCTGGTAGAACACGTTGAACAGGGCGAACGCCTCGACCCTGCGCTCCCCCGCGTCGGCCGCGAGGTAGGCCCGTACGGCCGGGTTGAACAGGGCGCCGGCCAGCCCGGCGGCCGCGGAGGCGGCGAGCAGCGCGGGCAGCGAGTCGACCAGGCCGAGCGTCGCGAAGCCGAGGGTGCGCAGCACGCATCCGGCGATGATCATCGGCTTGTAGCCGAGCCGGTCGGCGAGCGTGCCGCCGACCAGGAACATGCCCTGCTGGCTGAAGTTCCGTACGCCGAGGACGAGTCCGACGATCCACCCGGCCAGGCCGAGGGTGCCGGAGAGGTGGGCGGCCAGATAGGGCATCAGCATGTAGAAGCCGAGGTTGATGGTGAACTGGTTCACCATCAACAACTGGACGCTGCGTTCGTACGACCGAACTTGGGTGAGCATCCCCTTCACCGGCCCTCCTCCACGAGGTCGGACCCGCCGTCCGGCGCGTCCTCTGCGACGTCCCGTGCCGCGCCTCCCAGGGTGAGGGGGTCGATCACGGTGGTGCACCGGGTCCAGCTGGTGACCTCCTTCTCGTCCAGGCGGCCGATCAGCTCGGGTTCGGGCGCGGGCGGGGCGTGGAGGAGGCCGTGTGCGGCGCAGTAGTCGTCGTCGTAGACCGTCCCCAGGTAACGCTGCGGGCCGTCGGGGAAGATCGCGACGATCCGTGCGTCGGCGGGCATGGTCCGGGCCAGCCAGCCGGCCACCAGCGCGACCGCGCCGACGCTCCAGCCGCCGGTGGCGTAGTGGGAGGCGGCCAGTTGACGGCACGTCCACACGGCCTCGGCCGGGGCCACCCAGTGCACCTCGGAGAAGTTCTCGTAGGCGACGTTGCGGGGGTAGATGCTGGAGCCGAGGCCGCGCATCAGCCGGGGCCGTGCGGGCTGGCCGAAGATCGTCGAACCGGTCGTGTCCACGCCGACGACGGTCAGTTCCGGGTAGAGCTGGCGCAGGACGCGGGACACGCCCGCCGAATGGCCGCCGGTGCCGACGCTGCACACCAGCACGTCGATGTGGCCCGTCTCGGAGGCGAGTTCAAGGGCCAGCGGGGTGTAGGCGGCGACGTTGTCCGGGTTGTTGTACTGGTCCGGGCACCATGAGTCGGGGTGCTGCTCCAGCAGCCGCTGCACGCGTTCACGGCGGGCCTGCTGCCAGCCGCCCGTGGGATGCGGTTCGGAGACGACGTTGACCTGGGCGCCGTACGCGGTGAGCAGCCGGGTCATGGACAACTCCAGCCCCGGATCGGTGACCAGGGTGACCGGGTGGCCGTACACCATCCCGGCCAGGGCCAGCCCGAGGCCCAGGGTTCCGCTCGTGGACTCGATGATGCGTCCGCCGGGCCGCAGGTCGCCCCGGGCCCGGGCCCGCTCCACCATGTGCAGGCCCGGACGGTCCTTGATACCACCGGGGTTGAACCCCTCAAGCTTCGCCCAGAAGCCACGTCCGGCCGGGGCGAGCGGCTGCGACACCCGCAGCAGCGGGGTGTTGCCCACCAGCCCGGAGAGGGCGGCCCGGCCCGAGGGGACTGCGGCCTTGGTCAATGACTGCATGTCTGTGTTTTCACTCTCGCTCGATGAATGCACGGTGCGGGTTCATCTCGCGTCCACGGCGAGCAGGCGGACCACGCGGTCCGCGTCGTCACCACGGGGGCGCGGCAGCCGACGAGGTCGGCCGGCTGCGAGCGAGTGGTCTAGATCCGCCAGCGAGACGTACGGACGAGCGCGACTCGGCCGGTGCGTGCGCTTCGACGTCTGCGGGACTCACGCCGCACGGGAGGTCTTCCCGCCGCCAGGGCCCCGGCGGCGGGTACGACCACGTCCATCGCGTCGAGGGGAGGATCCTCGGCGTACGGGAAGGCATTGCGAACAATCGCGTCCGCGGCGCAGTCCTCGGCCTCATGGGGGTCGCGGGGGCCGTGGGGTCCGTGACGGTCCCCATGGCCCCCGCCGGCGGCCACCGCCGACGAGACGGCGGGCATGGACACCGACGCGTGCGTCTGCTCGGTCGCTCCGTGAATGACGGCGCACAGCATCAGCACCATCACCAGGATGGCGCGGGTCCCCGAGACGAATCCACGCCACCGGGACGCCCCGCGGGGGGTCCATGTCGCGTGTGCGGGCATTCGGGAGTGTGTCGGCACAAGTCCTCCGCGCTGCTGCCTCGCCTCCGGCATGGGCGGAGTGAGACGCAGGCATGGGTGGGGGCAGGACGGCATCGACGAACGTGACGACCCCTCACGAGCATGGGATACGACACTCGTCGCGCGATAGCGGCCGAACCGGTGACAGACAGTCAGCAGGACAGTCAGCAGGCCGGTCGGATGACGCCGCCCTCCTAGACCTGCCGCACCACGGAGGCGGCCCTCAGGGCCACTGGGGACACCCCGTCGACGGACCGACCGATGGCAGGCGGACGCAGGGGCGAGGCCCCGTCAACACCGGTCGCTTGGCGAACCCATGCCGCAAAGCAGGGCGCCGCCACGGCATAACCCTGCTGAGGTTGCCCGGACACGCACTGCTCGCCGGAATGCGACGCCGCATGACCGCCACGGTGATCGTCGATTTGGCCAGTGATGAGCGGCGCGGGCTCAACGGCCGGATCCGGATGAAGAACCCCGTCACCCGGCAGCGCCGCAGAGTCCGCCGCGCTGCTGGAGAGGTGCCCGTCGGCGCTCTCCATGTGCCCGCAGTGTGTCACGAGGACGCCGAACAGCAGGGCGGCCATGGCCAGCACGCGCAGCAGCGGACGCCCGCCAAAGCGGGTCCCGCCGACGCACCAGGGCAACCGAGCCGTAACCATGCCGTGATCGTATCGGACCCCAGGACATGCCCCTCGCTCATGTGCCGCCCAACCACCAGAAATGGCCACGGGGAGTGCCGGAAACCTCCGACACTCCCCCTGACCTGCTGCTTCGCAGGTCGGGACGACAGGATTTGAACCTGCGCCCCCTTCCCCCCAGGAGTAGGGGTCAAGGTTTCAGGGCCCGCATGTTCACCGAGTCGGTCGCGCAGCGGGACCGGTCCAACTCGCCGCGGGCGCCGAGGACCGGGAAGGGCCGCAGCCGCACGTCGAGGAGATCCGGGAGGCACCCGGTCGTTTCCGCTGGCTGCGGCACACTCCACGGGGTGAGGTGGCCGGGAGTCGTGCATCGGCCGGCCCCGTTGGCGTGCCACCTGCGGGGCCAGGGTGATTCCTCGCGCGCGGGCGGCGCGTATGCCCGCAAAGGGAGGATAGTTGGGGCCCAGAAGCACACTCCTCGGGTAGCAGGCCGTCGCTCGATGGCTCGGCGGCGGCCGACTCGTGGCCCGGGCGCAGCAAGGCTCACGTTCCAGGCCCCCCCGGGGTGGGCTGGGGCGGAAGGGGCGAAAGCATGCCGTACAGGAAGACCGCTGTGCTGGTGGGGTTACTGTTCCTCTCGTCGACGCTGACCTTCTCCGTCGGCAGCTCGCTCCTGGAGGACTATTTCTCCGGCACGGACTCCGGAGCGAGACGGCTCCTCGCGGGCGTGCTGCTGGAGAGTTACACGGGTCTTGCGGTCGCCGGGATCGGCGTCGCACTGTTCCCCGTGCTGAAGCCGCACGGAATGCTCCTCTCGGCCGGGTATCTGACTCTCAGGTGCGCGGAATGCGCTGCCATCATTGCGGTCGGGTGCTATTTCCTCGTGAGCAAGAACGAATTGACGGATTACGATCTGCTGGTCTACGCGTTCTCCGGCGCCGGTGGTCTGGTCCTGTCCTACCTCCTGCTGCGTTCCGGGCTGGTCGCACGGTGGCTTTCGGTACTCGGACTGGTGGGCTACGCCGTTCTGCTGGCGGGAGTGGCGAGTGACCTGCTGGGGCTCGTGGACATCAACTCCGGTGCCGGGGCCGCGTTCTACGTTCCTGGTGGCTTGTTCGAAGCAGTGCTTCCGCTGATGCTGATCTTCAAGGGATTCCGCCTCGTCGTGCCGGCGCCCGGCACGGGCGATCGTGATGAGCGGCCGATGCCCAAGGGGGCCCGCGGATGACCCCGCCCGGCGGGACCTCGCTGGCGGTACGCGATGCCGCTCTGGTCGCGGGAACGGGAATCCTGGCCATGGTCCCGTTGGCGATCTTCGCCAATTTCGGCGTGCTGGAGAACCTGGTCACCGAGGACGACGCGGCACGCACCGCCCAGGACATCCGCGGTTCCGAGGCGCTTTTCCGCTTCGGCACGGTCGCCCTGTTCCTGGTCGCTGTCCTGGACGTGGTGGTGGCCTGGGCACTGATGGTCTTCTTCCAGCCGGCGCACAAGGGAATCGCGACGCTCGCGGCCTGGTTCAGGCTCGCCTACGCGGGCGTGCTCCTCGTCGCCGTCACCCAACTCGTCGGGGCGTTGCCCCCGGCCCAGGACGCCGAGTCCCTGGGGGCGTACAGCGCGGACCAACTGGACGCCGAAGCACTCATGCGCATCGATGCCTTCCACGACATCTGGGACGCCGGGCTCATCTTCTTCGGCGTCCACCTCCTGTTGCTGGGGTTCCTCGCCTTCACGTCGGGCTACGTACCCCGGGTGCTGGGCGTCCTGCTGGCCCTCGCGGGGCTCGGCTATCTCGTGGACAGCCTCGGTGCCTTCCTCTCCCCCGGGTACTCGGCCGAGGCGGCCGTGTTCACCGGCGTAGGCGAACTCATCCTCATGATCTGGCTCCTGACCATAGGCAGAAGCGTCGGCTCACGGCTTCCTGTACAGGCCGAGACGTCGCCCTGAGCGGGAGTTTCCGTGCCGCGTGACGCGTCACGCGCGGGCGACCCATACGCCGTCGTTGCCGAAGCCGACGATGTCCGCCTTCCCGTCTCCGGTGGTGTCCGCCAGGAGACGGGGGTGCTTGTCGACCCGCCAGCCTCCGGCGCTGTACCCGAAATGCGGCCTGACCAGCCCCGGCGTGTCGAACTGACCGTCGCCGAGCGACCGGGCCATCCATACGCCTTCGGCGCCGAACCCAACGATGTCGGCCAGGCCACTGTCTCCGGTGGTGTCCGCCAGGAGACGGGGGTGCTTGTCGACCCGCCAGCCTCCGGCGACGTAGCCGAACTGGTTGACGACGAGCTTGGGTTCCTGGAAGGTCCCGTCGCCGTTGGAGACCGCGGTCCATACACCGTGGTCACCGAAGGCGACGATGTCCGCCCTCGGATCGCGGGTGATGGTCGCCATGAGGCGCGAGTGCTTCTCCACCCGCCAGCCGGACTCGTAACCGAGGTCGGCGATCACGAACGTCGGCTCCTTGAACGTCCCGTCCCCGTTCGACAGCGCGGTCCACACACCCTGATCACCGAAGCCGACAATGTCCGCGGTGCCGTCGCCGGTGATGTCCGCCATGAAGCGGGGATGCCTCTCCACCCGCCACCCGGACTCGTAACCGAAGTCGGCGATCACGAACGTCGGCTCCTTGAACGTCCCGTCCCCGTTCGACAGCGCGGTCCACACACCCTGATCACCGAAGCCCACGATGTCCGCGGTGCCGTCGCCGGTGATGTCCGCCATGAAGCGGGGATGCCTCTCCACCCGCCACCCGGACTCGTAACCGAAGTCGGCGATCACGAACGTCGGCTCCTTGAACGTCCCGTCCCCGATGGCCAGCGCGGTCCACACACCCTGATCACCGAAGCCGACAATGTCGTCACCGCTCCTGCTGGTCACATCCGCCAGGAAGCGGGGGTGCTTCTCCACTCGCCAGCCGGATTCGTAGCCGAGGTCGGCCACGACACGTCGCGGCGTCCCGAAGCGTCCGCCGGGCTGCCCCGGTGACATATACACGCCGTCCTCGGCGAAGCCGAAGATGCCCGGCCGCCTGTTGGCCGTCACGCGCGCCAGTGTCCGCACGTGCCGGTCGGTCCGGTAACCCCCTTTCTCGTAGCCGTAGTCGCGCAGCAGCAGTCGCGGGGACCAGCCGAGGTGGCCGGGGGTGTACTGGCACAGCGTAAGGATGTTGGACTTCATGAGGCAGTCGGCGCCCGTGCCGCCCGCGCACCTCTCGCAGTTTCCGTTGACGAGGCCATAACGCCCGTGGGAACCACCGCAGTCGCAGGGAGGAACTGCCGACATGTACTCGTCGGGACAGCCGAAGACGTGCCCGGTCTCATGGGCGAAGACGGTGTCGATGTTGTCCGGCCCGTAGAGGCTGTTGTCGTAGTCCATCACCACGCGGGTGCGATCGACGGCCGCGTAAGCGAAGTGGTAGAGCGGGTACCTGGCGAAGAAGACGCAGTACGTCCAGCGGGTACTGAAGCGTTGGCGAAGGTCCTCGATGTAGGAGCGGACCCCACCCGGGCCGGCCTTGTAGCCAAGCTCCGCCAACGTCGGATCGCGCCAAACGGCCTCCAACTTCTCGGCACGCACGGCCGGGTCCACTTCCGTGCCCGCGTCCGGGTCAGGGGACACGGTCAGTGACACGTTCTGGATGTCGTAGACGAAGCTGATGCCCGCGAGCGGGTTGGTCGTGGCGAAGAAGCCCAGGCCGCCCTGCACTTCGGCCACGGCCTTGACCACTTCGTCCTCGGTGAACTGCAGATCGTCCGTCGGCCCCTGCACGAAGACGATGCCGACCGCGACGCTCCCCTCCAGGTACTCACTGTTCGTCGAATGCGGCTGGACATCCGCGCCCAGCTCACCGGAATCCGACCGCGGGCCCCCCGCTGTGGTGCAGCCCGGCATGTCCCAGGTCTCGCCCGCTCGTGGCCGCTTCTCCTTAGCCACGCGGTACGCGTCCGACTCCCGCAGCCGCAGCGCCGCCAGACCCAGCGCCTCGGCCCCGGTCAGACCGTCCGTCTCGCCGGGCTCCGGCCCTCCCAGATCGACGTCGGGCCCCTCGGGAACGGCCACGATGCTGACCCGCCCGTACCGGTGCAGCGTGTACCCGCCCCCGGGCCACGACTGCGCCGCGCTCCCCTGCGCGACATCCGGGCCCAGTACCGCATGCTCAGTGACATCGAGGATTCCAGCCATTGCCCTCACCCATTCCACGTCGGCGGCCGAAAACCAGGACGTCCCTGCCTCACCCGGCCCCGACGTTCCAGGCGCGCCGGCCATCCGCTACGGCCGGGCTCCTGCGCAGACCACGCGCTCTCCCCGTTCACGAACCACAGACGCCCCTCGGCGCAAGCCCCCGCGTGCTCCGGGCCCCACGCTTCCCCCGCCACCGCAAACCGTCAATACGCGCAGCCGTCGCCCGCCCCGGGCAACCTGGCGTACTTCCCTCGGCCGAGGAGGCACTGCCCCAGCACCAGCCCGCCGCCGTGCTCCGCTCGCTCGGAGCTGCCCCCCAAGGGGGAGCTCCCGTCTGGGTGCGGTGGGAATTCGCCAGTACTCTCCAGCAGTTCAGCGCGAGGAGTGTGTTGATGGAACGGCGGTATATGGGGACCAGCGACGCCTCGACATATCTGGACATGGCCGAACGGTGGATGTACCGCGAGTCTCGTCGGCATGGCATACCGAGGTTCTGCTTCGGAGGCAAGCTGAAGTTCAAGGGCGACGACCTTGAACGATGGGTCCGACAGCAGAGGGGCGCGTGAAGGGGGGCCAGAGCATGAGTTCAGGCCCCATTCGTGTCTGCCGTTCTTAGACGCGGATGCCGATCACGTTGACGAGAAACTTGACCACCACTTCGACGACGGGGATCACGTCGGTGATGCCGGTGATGGGATTGATGATCACATGAAACCTACTGGTAGTTGGATGTCATGACCCATAACGCCGTCCGGCGTCACGGGCGCGAGGTGCGGGTACTGCTCGGCTCGTCCTTCTGTCAGGCCAGGGGTGGCGGCCCTCACAGGTCACGCTGCGGAGCGGCCCTACACCGTCCGGCATCCAGCCAACGAGCCGCTACCCCACGCCGTTGCTCAACCCACAGGCGTGCCCATTCACCGGCGGCCCTCGAACTCAGGCCCGCCCCAGCCGCCCACTGCCACGTCCTGCCCCAGACAGCAGGCCGTTCGTCCAAGCGCCCCTGCATACCAACGATCACTGAACCTGGGCCCTGCGCAGCGAGGAGAGCGCCGTGGGGGGGGGGGGGGGGGGGGGGGGGGGGGGCGCCCCCCCCGCCCGCCGCCCCCCC